>NZ_JBICSP010000014.1:0-148993 GCF_043197135.1 Actinoplanes sp. NPDC049265
CGATCAACGCCTTCGCCATCACATTCGGTGACCGCTGGCCGGCCGCCGAAACTTACTAACCGAAGAGCCAGAAACACCGTCCACGTTACGGACCCGGTGCGGCGGGCGAGGGGGTGGTAGCGGATGTGCGGCGTGACTGGGGTTGCGTGGCTCTCGCTGTGAGGGTGCTGAGTGTTCGGCGGGATGTCGGATCGGCGACGGTTTGGATGGGGGTGGGCTTCTAGGCTCTGCTGTGGACTCGTCTGCCCATGGGAGGAGACCTGATGTCGTTGCGTTCGCGGGTGCCTGTCGCGTTGACCGCCGCGGCTGCGGCTGTGCTGGTCGGTGCGACGGCGGCTGGCGCCGAGGATCGGGCCATCGAGATCACGGGGGTGTCGTTCAGCGTTGCGCACGTCGACGTGACGAGTGGCGACGCCGATGTGGTGCTGACCTGGACGGTTACCGACGTCGACCCGGCTGCGCTCGAGGTCAGCGGGTCGGTGGAGCTTCGGCAGTTCGCGGGGGCCACGGCGGTGGGGGCGACCACGTTCATCCCGTACGACGCGGTGCTGGTCGGTGTCGCGCCGGGTGAAGCGCCCCGGGCCACGTCGCGGGTGCACCTGCCGGTGCCACGGTACGGTTCCACGTCCGAGGCGGTCTGGCGGGTCACCAAGCTGACCGCGCACGACGGGAACGGGAACTTCCGGGCATTGCGAGGTGACGGGGTGGCCGAGTTCGGGGTGACCCAGCTGGTCGAGACGGACGGGCCGGTGCTCGACCAGATCGCGCTCGCCCCTGGCCAGAACGCGAAAGTCGTCGACACCGGCGGCGGGGTGACGCTCGACTACCGGATCACGGCGTCCGATCTGCAGGCGGGGCTGTGGAAAGGACGGCTGACGCTGGCGGGGCCGGACGGGCGGCGGGTCAGTTCGCTGTTCTCGGTCGCGTCCGACGGGCGTCACCTGACCTGCGGCTTCGGGAGTCTGATCAACAACATCTACGACCGGGTCGAATGCGCCGCCCAGGTCGACATTCCGGCCGGTACGCCGGCGGGGACCTGGACGCCGGCCCGGCTGGCACTGACCGATCAGGCCGGCAACACCCGGATCCTCAACCACCTGTCCGGTCCGGCGATAACCGTCACCGCTGCCTGAGCGGCGGGCAGAGCAAGGCCATCAAACCGTCACCGCTGCCTGAACGGCGCGAAAAGCAAGGCCATCAAACCGTCACCGCTGCCTGAACGGCGCGAAAGCAACGCGATCGAAGAGCCAGGCGGCAGTGCGGAAAGCGGGCAAAGTGCACGGCGCCCGGCGAGAACCCTGACCGATTGGCCGCCCGCGGATACCGTCAGCGGACCGGACTGCCCGCCTCGCGTAGCGCGTCCTTCACCTCGCCGATCGAGAGGTCTCCGAAGTGGAAGACGCTCGCCGCCAGCACCGCGTCAGCCCCGGCCTCGACCGCCGGCGGAAAGTGGGCCACCGCCCCGGCCCCGCCGCTGGCGATCACCGGAATGTCGACCACCGAGCGGACCGCCTGGATCAGCGGCAGGTCGAAACCGGCCTTCGTGCCGTCGGCGTCCATCGAGTTGAGGAGGATCTCGCCGGCACCGAGGGTCGCCACCCGCTCGGCCCACTCGATCGCGTCCAGGCCGGCGCTGCGGCGGCCGCCGTGGGTCGTGACCTCCCATGATCCGTCGTCCTTCTCGCGGACGTCCAGGGACAGCACCAACACCTGGTTGCCGAAACGGTCGGCGATCTCGCTGATCAGGGACGGGCGGCTGATGGCGGCGGTGTTGACACCGACCTTGTCCGCGCCGGCACGGAGCAGCACGTCGACGTCGTTGACCGAGCGGACTCCCCCGCCGACGGTCAGCGGGATGAACACCGTCTCGGCCGTGCGGCGTACGACGTCCAGCATGGTGCCGCGGGCGTCCGACGAGGCGGTCACGTCGAGGAAGGTGAGCTCGTCGGCGCCGGCCGCATCGTACGCGGAAGCAAGCTCGACCGGATCGCCCGCGTCGCGCAGGTCGACGAAGTTGACGCCCTTGACCACCCGGCCGGCGTCCACGTCCAGGCAGGGGATGACCCGCACCGCGACCGTCACAGCTGCGCCTCCACCTCGACCTCGACCAGCAGCGACTCGTCGATCAGGCCGGCCACGACCACCATCGTGGTGACCGGCCGGACCGCGCCGAACAGCGAACTGTGCACCTGCCCGACCTCGTCCGCGAACGCGCGATCGGTGATGTACATCCTGGTCCGCACCACGTCGGAGGCCGAGGCGCCGTGAGCGGCCAGGGCGTCCAGCGCGATGCCGAAGGCGGCGGTCGCCTGCGCCGCGGCGGTGGGACCGGGCGCGGTGGTGCCGGAGGTGATGATCCGGTCACCGGTACGCACGGCCCGCTGGTAGCCGTACAGCGACTCCCACCTGCTCATGCGCCGGCCAGCACGTCGAGCGCGGCACGGACGGTGAACGCGCCGGCGTAGAGCGCCTTGCCCGCGATCACGCCCTCGACCCCGACCGGCTCCAGCGCGGCCAGGGCGCGCAGGTCGTCCAGGGTGGACACGCCGCCGCTGGCGATCACCGGGCGGTCGGTCTGCTCGCACACCGAGCGCAGCAGGTCGACGTTGGGGCCGCGCATCGTGCCGTCCTTGGTGATGTCGGTGACGACGTAGCGTGCGGCGCCGGCCTTGTCCAGACGGGCCAGCACCTCGTACAGGTCACCGCCGTCGCGGGTCCAGCCCCGGGCCGAGAGGGTACGCCCGCGCACGTCGAGCCCTATGGCCACGCGGTCGCCGTACTCGCCGACGATCCGGTCGCACCACTCGGGGTCTTCGAGGGCGGCCGTGCCGATGTTGACCCGTGCCGCGCCGGTGGCGAGCGCCCGGGTGAGCGACTCGTCGTCCCGGATCCCGCCGGACAGTTCGACCTTCACGTCCAGCCGGCCGACCACGCCGGCCAGCAACGCCGCGTTGGACCCGCGGCCGAACGCGGCGTCGAGGTCGACCAGATGCACCCACTCGGCACCGTCGGACTGCCACGCCAGCGCCGCGTCCAGCGGATCGCCGTAGGCCGTCTCCGACCCGGCCGCCCCCTGGACCAGGCGCACGGCCTGACCGTCAGCGACATCGACAGCGGGCAGCAGTTCGAGCGTCACAACAACTCCATCTTTTTCACCGGCGGCCGAGGATGACGGCCGTCAGAGCGGGCAGAACCAACAAGATCAATGCGATGAGTACGATGCGGAGCGCGATGTCCGGCACCAGTGACCAGACCGCCGCGGCCGCCACCAACGGCACCACGACCAGCCCGATTCGCTCGGCCCGGCGGAATCGGTAGACGGTCCCGGTCCGCCCGCGCCGCTTCGGGGTGATCTTGCGCACCACCTCGCGCCGCGCCTGCCGCCGGGCGACCTTGCGCGCCCGCACGGCTTTCTCCCGCTCCAGCACGGCCAGCCGCTCGGCCCGCCGCTTCGCCCTTTCCTTGCTCATCGAACGAGCCCCGCAAGCGAGACGCCCACGACCAACCCGCGCGGGAACCCCGCACCCAAGACCATTCGGCGCAGCGAACGCGCACCGCCGACCAACCCACGCGAGAACCCCGCACCCAAGACCATTCGGCGCGACGAACGCGCACCGCCGACCAACCCACGCGAGAACCCCGCACCCACGACCAGCGCGTCACCGCGGGCGAGTTCCGGGTCGACGCGCAAGAAATCCGCGCCCCCGGCCACCGCGCGCAAGGAACCCGCACGCGCGGCCGCACCACGAGAGAGGACCGGCCGCCTCATGACAGCTGCGCGACCCAGTTGCGCAGCAGCGCGTACCCGGCGTCGCCGGATTTCTCGGGATGGAACTGGGCAGCGCTGAGCGACCCCAGTTCGACGGCCGCCGCGAACGGCTCGTCGTGGGCCGCCGTCGTCACGAGCGCGCCGGCCCCGGTGAGCAGATCGAGATCCGAGGCCGCGTACGAGTGGACGAAGTAATACCGCTCCCCCGCCGGCGCGTCACCCAGCAGCCTGGAGGAAGACGGCGCCGAGACAGTGTTCCAGCCCATGTGCGGGATGCGCGTGGCGGTGAGCCGGGTCACCGCCCCGGGCAGCAGCCCGATGCCCTTGGTCTCGACCCCGTGCTCGACCCCGGACTCGAACAGGATCTGCATGCCGACACAGATGCCCAGCACCGGCCGGCCCCGCTCCACCCGGGAGGCGATGACCGGCCCGGCGCCGAGCGACTCGATCCCGGCCATGCACGCGGCGTAGGCGCCGACCCCGGGTACGACCAGGCCGTCGGCGGTGGCCGCCTCGGACAGGGACGACGTGACGGTCACCGCGGCGCCGGTGCGGGCGAGGGCCCGCTCGGCCGAGCGGAGGTTGCCCGAACCGTAGTCGAGGACCACGACGGAGGGTGGCATCAGCTGTCCCCGGGCATCAGCCAGAGCACGCCACCGGTCGCGGCCAGCACCGCCAGCACCGCGACGACCCCGATGCTGAACTTGGTGGCGCCCTGCCTGACCAGCGAGATCACGCCGCCGAGGAGGATGCCGGCGAGGGCGAACAACGCGATCGCCATCAGAGCACGCCCTTGGTCGACGGCAGCTGGCCGGCGTTGCGCGGGTCGATCTCGACGGCCTCGCGCAGCGCCCGGCTGAACGCCTTGAACTGTGCCTCGACCACGTGGTGGGCGTCCGGTTTGCCGCCGTCACGGGCCGCCCGGAGCACGCTGACGTGCAGGGTGACCTTGGCGGCGAGGCCGAACGACTCGAAGATGTGCCGGGTCATGCTGGTCGGGTAGACCGGGCCGATGTACGGCGCCAGCTCCGGTTCGTCGTGTACCACGTACGCCCGGCCGGAGAGATCCACGGCGGCCCGGCACAGCACCTCGTCCATCGGGATGGTGGCCGACCCGTACCGCCGGATGCCGGCCTTGTCACCGAGCGCACGCGCGAACGCCTCGCCCAGCGCCAGCGCGGTGTCCTCCATCGTGTGGTGGGCGTCGATCTCCAGGTCGCCCTCGCAGCGCACCAGCAGGTCGAAGCCACCGTGCTTGGCCAGCTGGTTGAGCATGTGGTCGTAGAAGCCGACACCGGTGGCCAGGTCGCCCTGCCCGGTCCCGTCGAGGTCGATCTCGACGAGCACCTTGGTCTCGTTGGTGACGCGCTCGACGCGCGCGGTGCGGCTCACGGCAGTGCCTCCAGAAACGCTGAATTCTCGGCGGGGGTCCCGGCGGTCACGCGCAGCCAGCCGGGCAGGCCGACGTCACGCACCAGCACCCCATTGTCCAGCATCTGCTGCCAGGCGACGCGCTGGTCACCGCCGACCTCGAAGAGCACGAAGTTGGCGTCGCTGTCGGCCACCCGGAACCCGCGGGCGCGGAGGGCGCCGACGATGCGGTCACGCTCGGCCTTGATCGCGTCGACGTTCGCGAGCAGGGCGGTGCGGTGCGCGAGGGCGGCGCGGGCGGCGGCCTGGGTGAGGGACGACAGGTGGTACGGCAACCGTACGAGCTGCACGGCGTCGACCACGGCGGGCGAGGCGGCCAGGTAGCCCAGCCGGCCGCCGGCGAACCCGAACGCCTTGCTCATCGTCCGCGTCACCACGAGCCGCTTGTGCGCGGGCAGCAGCGTCAGCGCCGGCACCGTGCCGGGCCGGGCGAACTCCGCGTAGGCCTCGTCGACGATCACCATGCCCCGGGCCGCGTCCAGCACCGCGTCGATCACCGCGGGGTCGAGCGCGGTGCCCGTCGGGTTGTTGGGCGAGCAGAGGAAGACCAGGTCGGGATCGTGCTCGGCCACGGCCTCGGCGGCCGCGGAGGGCGACAGACCGAAGTCGGGGTCGCGGAAGGCGCCGACCCAGCGGGTGCCGGTCCCGGCGGAGAGGAGCGGATGCATCGAGTACGACGGGCCGAATCCCAGTGCCGTGCGCCCCGGGCCGCCGAAGGCCTGCAGCAGCTGCTGCTGAACCTCGTTCGACCCGTTGGCCGCCCACACGTGGGCGGCCGTCAGACCGTGCCCGGCGTAGGCGGCGAGGTCAGCGCGCAGCAGGGAGGCGTCGCGGTCGGGGTAGCGGTTGAGGTCGCGCAGCTCGGCCCGCAGCGCCTTGCCGATCGCGTCCACCACCTCGTCCGGCAGCGGGTACGAGTTCTCGTTGGTGTTGAGGCGCACCGCCACGTCGAGCTGCGGGGCGCCGTAAGGCTGCTGGCCGCGAAGATCGTCGCGGATGGGGAGGTCGTCGAGGGTGGGGCGCGCCGTCGGGGAGCCGGCCGCCGAGGCCGAGGCGGCTCCCGAGGCGGGGGCGGAGGCGGAGGACGCAGCCGCCGAGGCAGAGGAGGCTACCGAGGCGGAGGACGCAGCTGCGGAGGCGGCGCTCATGACGGGAACCGTGCGGTGACGGCTTGGCCGTGGGCGGGCAGATCTTCCGCGTTGGCCAGGGCGACGACGTGCGGGGCGGCCTCGCGCAGGGCGTCGCGCGTGTAGTCGACGACGTGGATGCCGCGCAGGAACGACTGCACCGACAGCCCGGACGAGTGCCGCGCGCAGCCGCCGGTGGGCAGCACGTGGTTGGACCCGGCCGCGTAGTCGCCCAGCGACACCGGTGACCAGGCGCCGACGAAGATCGCGCCGGCGTTGCGGACGCGCAGGGCCAGGTCGCGCGGGTCACGCGTCTGGATCTCGAGGTGTTCGGCCGCGTACGCGTCGACGACGGCGAGCCCCTGGTCGAGGTCGGCCACGAGCACCACCCCGGACTGCCGGCCGGTCAGCGCCTCGCGTACCCGGGCCTCGTGCTTGGTCGCCGGCACCTGGCGTTCGAGCTCGGCCTCGACCGCGATGACCAGGTCGAGCGAGTCGGTGACCAGCACCGAGGCGGCCAGCGGGTCGTGCTCGGCCTGGCTGATCAGGTCGGCCGCCACGTGTACCGGGTCGGCCGTGTCGTCGGCCAGCACCGCGATCTCGGTCGGGCCGGCCTCGGCGTCGATGCCGACCCGGCCCTGGAGCAGGCGCTTGGCCGCGGTGACCCAGATGTTGCCGGGGCCGGTGATCACGTCGACCGGGGCGCAGCGGTCGGCCTCGTCGGCGCCGGTCGAGCCGTACCCCAGCATGGCGATGGCCTGGGCGCCGCCGACGGCGTAGACCTCGTCGACGCCGAGCAGGGCGCAGGCGGCGAGCACGCGCGGGTCGGGCAGGCCGCCGTTGGACGGCTGCGGCGGGCTGGTCACGACCAGCGAGCCGACGCCGGCCTCCTGGGCCGGTACGACGTTCATCACCACGGTCGACGGGTAGACGGCCAGGCCGCCGGGGACATAGAGGCCGACCCGGCTGACCGGCACCCACCGCTCGGTGACCGTGCCGCCCGCGACGACCTGGGTGGTGACGTCGGTCCGCCGCTGGTCGGCGTGCACCCGGCGGGCGCGGCTGATGACTTCCAGGAGCGCCGCTCGTACATCGTCATCGAGCTCTTCCGCGGCAGCGGCGATGGCGGCGGGCGGCACCCGGAGGCGGGACAGCTCCACCCCGTCGAACCGATGGGTCGCCTCGCGGATCGCCTCGAAACCATGCTCCCGGACCGCCTCGACGGTCGGGCGGATGCGCTCGACCGCGACGGAGACGTCGAGTTGAGCGCGGGGCAGCAGGTCGCGCGGGTCCGCCTGGGAGCCGCGCAGGTCGATCCGATTCAGCACGGGGCAAGTCTATGGCCTGTCTCAAATCCAGTATCGGGGCGATTCCAGCCAGCGGGAAGCCATCGAGAAAGCCGAGTTGGGCGGCGCGAAGGGCCGAGAAGGGCAACGAGATCGGCGGTATGCCCGAAAGGCGGAGACATCGCTCCACCCGGGGCGGGCGCGGACAGCGACCATGCCGATACGCTCCCCTCGTGGGCACGATTCTCCCGGTCTTCCCGTTGAGCACGGTGCTGTTCCCCGGGCTCGTGCTGCCCCTGCACATCTTCGAGGAGCGATACCGCGCGCTCGTGCGTGAGCTGGTCGCCAAACCGGAGGACGGGCCGCACGAGTTCGGTGTGGTGACGTTGCGGCACGGCTCCGAGGTGCAGGCCCAGGCCGACGGCGAGGCCGGGCCGCCGGTCGACGAGTCGCCGGTCACCGCCGAACAGCTCTACGAGGTGGGCTGCACGGCCGAGCTGCGCCAGGTGACCGAGCTGCCGGACGGGCGGTTCGACATCGTCACGGTCGGCCGGCGACGGTTCCGGGTGCTGGCGGTCAACTCCGGGCCGGAGCCCTACCTGACCGCCGAGGTCGAGTGGCTGCCCGATGAGGACGCGCCCGGCGAGACGGCCGACCTGCTGGCCCCGCGGGTGCTGGCCGCCTTCCGCACCTACCTCGACCTGCTGCGCCCGGCCACCGAGGTGCTCGACACCGTGCCCGACGACCCGACCGTGCTGTCCCACCTGGTCGCGGCGACCGCGCAACTGACCACCGACGAGCGGCAGCTGCTGCTGGCGGCACCGGACACGGCGAGCCGGCTGCGGACCGAGCTCAAACTGCTCAACCGCGAGGCGGGCCTGCTGGCTCGGGTCCGGGCGGTGCCGGTGCCGCTGTCGGATCTGGCCCGGCCGGCGAGCCCGAACTGAGCGGTTCCGGCGACGGCCCGGACGCGACCGGCGGTGCGGGAAGGGGCTCGTTGGCCAGGTCGTTCCCGTAGCCCGGGCGGGAGCCGGGCTGTTCCAGATCGGGGTCGTTGGCCCAGCCGGCCATCAGGGTCAGCACGATCGCCGCGCCGAAGGCGGCGACCAGCAGAGCACCGTGCGCGCTGAGGTCGGGCGGCGCCGCGTAGGTGGCGCCGGCGGCCGACGAGCCCCGCCAGTCCCGGTACGCGCCGAGACCGATCAACCGCCCCACCTGCCACGCCGCCACCGGGCCGGCCAGCGTGCCCAGGATCACCCCGCCGAGCAGCCACGGCCCCCGGTGCCGGCGCTGGGTCAGCCACACCACGACCGCCGCGACCACACCGAAGGCCAGGCCCAGGATGCTGAACCAGCCGTCGGCGGCGATGTACTCCTCGGGCGACGGGTCGTTCACCACGATCCGCCCCTGGCCCACGTTGATCACCGGCACGGTCGGCGAGAGGTAGTGCCACAGCAGGCCGAGGGCGGCGCCGGCCACCGCCAGCACCACCGCCGTCAGGACGGCCACGAGCAGCTCGCGGCCGATCGGGCGGCGGGGCGGCGGGGGCGGTGGCTCAGCCACCCACGAGTACGGGGCCTCCGGATTCACCCTTCGATCCTGCCAGGCCCGCTCAGGCCACCGCGGACGGGCCGAGAATCATCTTCAGGTCGGCCCGCAGCGCCGGGGTCGGCGCCACCTTGAAGCCGCCCAGCCGCATCACCGTGGTGCGGCTGCCGTTCACCAGGTTGACGTGCACCTCGCAGCTGCCGGGGTGGCTGACCAGGATCTCCTTGAGCTCGTTGACCAGCGGAGGCGTGCACCGGGTGATCGGCATGGTCAGGGTGACCGGCTTGGTGTCGGGGTTGTGGGTGACGTCCGGCATGGACATGTCCATGGCCATGATCCGCGGGGTGTCGTCGCGCCGGTCGACCCGGCCCTTGACCACCACGATCGCGTCCTCGGCGATGTACTGGCCGATCACCTCGTACGTGTTGGGGAAGAACAGCGCCTCCACGCCACCGTTCAGGTCCTCCAGCGTCGCCGACGCCCACGCCCGGCCCTGCTTGGTGATCCGCCGCTGGACGCCGGTGAGGATGCCGGCCAGCGTGACGACCGAGCCGTCCGGGACCGAACCCTCCTCGTTGAGCGAGGCGATAGTGGTGTCGGCCGCGTTGGCCAGCATCTGCTCCAGGCCGGCGAGGGGGTGGTCGGAGACGTACAGGCCGAGCATCTCGCGCTCGAAGGCCAGCTTGTCACGCTTGTCCCACTCCCCGTCGGGGATGACCGGCATCACGGCGCTGGTCGAGATCTCGACGTCACTGCCGGACCCGAAAAGGTCGAACTGCCCGGTGGCTTCCTTGCGCTTGACGTCGGTGTAGCCGTCGATCGCTTCCGAATGGATGGCCAGCAGGCCCTTCCGAGTGTGCCCGAGCGAGTCGAAGGCGCCGGCCTTGATCAGCGATTCAATCGTCCGCTTGTTGCAGGCGACCGCGTCGACCTTCGACAGGAAGTCGTAGAAGTCCTGGTACTCGCCCTTTTCCTGACGGCACCGGACGATCGCCTCGACCACGTTGGCCCCGACGTTGCGGACCGCGCCCAGGCCGAAGCGGATGTCCTTGCCGACCGGGGTGAACGGCCCGGCCGACTGGTTGACGTCGGGCGGCAGGACCTGGATGTGCATCCGGCGGCACTCGGCCAGATACATCGCCATCTTGTCCTTGTCGTCGCCGACGCTGGTCAGCAGCCCGCCCATGTACTCGGCCGGGTAGTGCGCCTTCAGGTACGCGGTGAAGTAGGAGACCAGACCGTACGCCGCCGAATGGGCCTTGTTGAACGCGTACCCGGCGAACGGGACCAGCACGTCCCACACCGCCTGGATGGCCTCTTTGGAATACCCGTGCTCGATGCAGCCCTGCTGGAACGGGCCGAACTCCTTGTCGAGAATCTCCTTCTTCTTCTTACCCATCGCGCGGCGGAGCAGGTCGGCCTGGCCGAGGGTGTAGCCGGCCAGGATCTGCGCGGCCCGCTGCACCTGCTCCTGGTAGACGATCAGGCCGTAGGTCGGTTCGAGGATCTCGCGCAGCGGCTCCTCGAGCTCCGGGTGGATCGGCGTGATGTCCTGCAGGTTGTTCTTGCGCAGGGCGTAGTTGGTGTGCGACTCGACGCCCATCGGGCCGGGCCGGTAGAGGGCCAGGACGGCCGAGATGTCCTCGAAGTTGTCCGGCTTCATCAGTCGCAGCAGCGAGCGCATCGGGCCGCCGTCGAGCTGGAACACGCCCAGGGTGTCGCCCCGGGCCAGCAGCTCGTACGACGCCTTGTCGTCCAGTGGCAGGGCCAGCAGGTCGAGGTCGAGGTCGTGGTTGAGCTTGATGTTCTTGACCGCGTCGTCGAGGATCGTCAGGTTGCGCAGGCCCAGGAAGTCCATCTTGAGCAGGCCGAGCGTCTCGCAGGTGGGGTAGTCGAACTGCGTGATGATTACGCCGTCGGAGGCGCGGCGCATCAGCGGGATGTGGTCGATGATCGGCTCGGCGCTCATGATCACGCCGGCCGCGTGCACCCCGGTCTGCCGGATCAGGCCCTCGATCCCGCGCGCGGTGTCGATCACCTTTTTGACATCCGGGTCCTGCTCGTACAGCGTCCGGACCTCGCCGGCCTCACCGTAGCGCTTGTGGTCCTTGTCGAAGATGCCGGACAGCGGGATGCCCTTGCCCATCACATCGGGCGGGAGCGCCTTGGTGATCCGGTCGCCGACCGCGAACGGGTAGCCCAGCACCCGGGCCGAGTCCTTGATCGCGGCCTTCGCCTTGATCGTGCCGAAGGTGGCGATCTGGGCGACCTTGTCCTCGCCCCAGCGGTCGGTCACGTACTTGATGACCTCGCCGCGCCGGCGCTCGTCGAAGTCGATGTCGACATCCGGCATCGAGATGCGCTCGGGGTTGAGGAACCGCTCGAAGATCAGCCCGTGCGGGAGAGGGTCGAGGTCGGTGATGCCCATCGCGTACGCGACCAGGGAACCCGCTGCCGAACCACGGCCCGGGCCGACCGCGATGCCGTTGCGTTTCGACCACTGGATGAAGTCGGCGACGACCAGGAAGTACGACGGGAAGCCCATCTGGATGATGACCCCGAGCTCGTACTCGGCCTGCTTGATGTGCGTGTCCGGGATGCCGTCGGGGAAGCGGCGCCGCAGCCCCTCGAAGGCCTCGTGCCGGAAGTACTCCTCCTCGGAGTACCCGTCCGGGATCGGGAACCTCGGCATCAGGTTCTTGAAGGTGAACATGCCGTCGGTGTCGACCCGCTCGGCCACCAGCAGCGTGTTGCGGCAGCCCTCCTGCCAGGCCTCGGACTCATCGACGGCGCGCATCTGATCGGCCGACTTGACGAAGTAGCCGTTGCCGTCGAAGCGGAACCGGTTGGGGTCGGCCACGTTGCTGCCGGTCTGCACGCACAGCAGCACGTCGTGCGCGGCCGACTGTTCCTCGTGCGTGTAGTGGGAGTCGTTGGTGACCAGCGGCGGGATGCCGAGCTTCTGGCCGATCTCGAGCAGGCCGTCGCGGACCCGCTTCTCGATCGACAGCCCGTGGTCCATGATCTCGAGGAAGTAGTTCTCCTGGCCCAGCGCCTCCTGGTACATGGCGGCGGACTTCAGGGCCTCGTCGAACTGGCCCAGCCGCAGCCGGGTCTGCACCGCGCCGGACGGGCACCCGGTGGTGCCCATGATGCCCTGGGCGTGCTCGGCGATGATGTCGAAGTCCATCCGCGGGTACTTGCCGAGCTGGCCCTCCATCGACGCCCGGGAGTTGAGGCGGAAGAGGTTCTTCAGGCCGACCGCGTTGCGGGCCCACATCGTCATGTGGGTGTACGCGCCGTTACCGGAGATGTCGTCGCTCTTCTGCTCGGGGCGGCCCCACTTGATCCGGCTCTTGTTGAAGCGGGACTCGGGTGCGACATACGCCTCGACGCCGATCAGTGGCGTGACCTCGGCCGCCTTGGCCTGGGTGTAGAAGTCGTACGCCCCGTGCATGTTGCCGTGGTCGGTGATCGCGGCGGCCGGCATGCCCAGCCGTTTCGCCTCGGCGAGGAGTTCCTTGACCCGGGCCGCTCCATCGAGCATCGAATACTCGGTGTGCACGTGTAGATGCACGAAGGAGTCAGACACCCTGGGGCCCCTCTCGCCGGTTTTGAACGACCCCGAGCCTAAACCCGATCACCGCCCGGCCGACGGACGGGCGCGCCCTTATTCGGCGAACGGCTCGATCATCATCGACGCCGCCTTGATCCAGGCGGCGCGGGTCTCCGGCTGCAGGTCGCCGTACTCGATCGACGACCCGACCTCGAGCGACGGGTCGTACGGAACCACCGCGACGGCCCTGGTCCGGGTGCCGAAGTGCTTGACCAGATCGTCCAGCAGCGGAGGCTTGCCCTGCGACGGGCAGGAGATCAACGTCACGGCGTTCTTGACCAGATCCTCCTGGCCGGTCTCGTCGAGCAGGTCGAGCATCCAGTCGGCGGTGAACGCCGCGTCCTCGCGCGGGACCGTGGTCACCACCAGCTGGTCGGCCGCCCGCATCACGGTCTGCCAGTTGACGCTCTCGACGTTGTTGCCGGTGTCCACGCAGATCACGTCGTGGGTGCGGCGCAGCAGGTCCATCACCCGGCGCACGGTGTGCTGGTCGAGCCGCTGGGCGAACCGCGGGTTCTCCTCGCCGGCCAGCACGTCGTACGAACCGTCCGCCGCGTGGCGCAGATAACCGTCAAGCTCCTGCAGGAGGGCGTCGCCGTGCATGTTCTCGATCTGGAGGAGGTCGTGCAGCAGGTGCCGGATGGTCCGGGCGTGCCGGGCGCTGCCGGCCCGCAGGCCGAGCGTGCCCCGCAGCTCGTTGTCGTCCCAGGCGAGCACGCCGCGGCCGCGGACACTGCCGATGGTCGCGGCGGCCAGGACGGTCGCGGTCGTCTTGTGTACGCCGCCCTTGGGGTTGGCGAAGGCCAGCACCCGCGGCTGGCCGACCTTGCGCCGCAGGATCGACACGGCCCGGTCGGACTCCTGGGCCGGCGCCGCCTGCCGCCACTCGATCCGGGCCGGGGCGGGTGACTGCTGCGCGACCGGCGGACGCGTGGGCAAGGCGGCCGGCTGGCGCGTGGGCGGAGCGACCGGCGGCGCGGCCGGCTTGGCGACCGGGGGCGTCACCGGCGGCGCGGGCGACGGCACAGCGGCGGCCGCGCGGTAGGCCTGCGGTTGCGGCCCCGGGTTGAAGTAACTGTGCGGCTGCTGCGGGGCCGATGCCGAGGTGGGCGCGGCGTCGGCCCGGCCCTGGAAGCCCTCGGCGATCCGCGAGCGGCGCGGCTCCAGCGGATTGACCGGGCGCTGATCGAGCGGGTTCGCGCGCTGATCGAGCGAGTTCTGGCGCTGATCGAGCGGATTCGCGCGCTGATCGAGCGGATTCGCGCGCTGATCGAGCGGATTCGCGCGCTGATCGAGCGAGTTCTGGCGCTGATCGAGCGGGTTGACCGGGCGCTGCTCGAGCGGGTTCTTGGGGCGCGGCTCGGCCGGTGGCGGCAACGGCCGGGCCTGGGTACGCCGGTCCAAGGGGTTCACCGGGCGGCGGTCGAGCGGGTTCACCGGGCGGTCGTAGCCGTTCGGCTGCGGGGCCGGAGCCGGCTGCTGACCGGGCCCCTCGGGGCGGGCCGTCTCGGGCAACCACGAGCGGCGGTCGAGCGGGCGCATCGGCAGAGGCTGCGCGGGCGTCGCCGGGCGGCGGGGCTCCGGCGCCGACTCGGGCTCCGGATCGTCGGTCTCGTCGGGGTGGGGACGTGACCCATGCCGGGCGCGGTCGAGCAGAGCCCGCCAGCGGGGCCCGGAGTCCGCAGGCCGGCCCCAGCCGGACTCGGTCCCGTCCACGGGTCATCCTCCCTGCTCGACTCGGTTCTTCCTCGGGGCCACGGGCGTCGCCGCCACGCAACAGGCTACGGAGCCGAACCCCGTTCGGGCCACTCCCCGGCCGACCATCCCTGGCCGCCGGGCGGTCCATCGTGATCTCGGCCGACGAGGTTCTTAACGCGCGGAAGCCCCGCCGGGTTCGCCCGCCGCGGTCGCTGATGCGCCAGGAGGGGAGGTCGGGGCAGGTTCGGCGGGTACGGCAGGGCTTTCCTCCGAACTCGGGAGTGAAGAACCGGGTCCCGCCGAGGGGACAGCGGGCTGCGGGGGTGAGGCAGATTTCACAGTCGCCCCGAGCGACGAGGGTACTGGCGTCGGGGTTGCGGCGGCAACCGTCGAAGTGCCCCCGGGTGCCGGGCTGATCGCCGTCTGTCGATCCACATCCTGGTCAGACGTGGATTGCTCGGGCAAAGGTGGGCGAAATTCAACCCGGTCCAACCGCCGCACTTCGGGCGCCGGGTCGACCGCGCGGACCTCGGCCCGGCCGGCGATGCCGCGCAGGGCGGCCGGGTCGGCCTGCACCACCGCCGCGAACACACAGGCGCAGTGGGCGCGGTAGGCGTGCGCCTCGGCTGCGGCGGTGCTGGCGGCGTCGTCGTACGCCCGGCGCAGCCGCTCCTGATCGTTCCCGGCGCCCCGCAGACCCTGACTCAGGCGGCCGTAGTCGGCGCGTTCCTGATCGCGTTGACCGGCCGTCGCCAGCATCCCGGCCACCACGTCGTCCGGCACCCGGTACGCGGAAATGCGTACCACCCTGGTCTCGCTCTCGGGCAGTGGCGCCCGGGCGTAGACCTGCGCCACGGCACCGCCGCTGAGCACCGACGACAGCTCAGCGGGTGGGACGTACCCGGTCAGCGACACCAGCGCCCAGGTCGGCGCCCCGGGCGTCAGGGACGCCAGCTCGCCCCGGCTGTTCTTCAGGTATCCCGGCACGGTCTGGCCCTCGACCACCCCGACCCGGACCACGTCACCGACCGGCGGAGCGGCCGTGGAGGGTGGATGGTTGCGGTCGGCCGCCCAGATGATCAGCACCAGCAGCGACGCCGCGGAGGACAGAGCGAAGCCGGTCGCGATGCGCTGACCGGCCGCGGTCATCGGACAACCCCCTGGGTGTCAGTTCGCTTCCCTCAGCACGTTGAGCGCGTGCTGCAGATCATCAGGGTAGTCCGATACGAAGCGGACGACATCCCGAGTGGCCGGATGCTCGAAGGCCAGCTCGCGAGCGTGCAGCCACTGCCGGGTCAGGCCCAGCCGGGTGGCCAGGGCCGGGTCGGCGCCGTAGGTCAGGTCGCCGGCGCACGGATGCCGGAGGGCGGAGAAATGCACCCGGATCTGATGGGTACGCCCGGTCTCCAGCCGTACGTCGATCAGGCTGGCCGAGCGGAACGCCTCGAGCGTGTCGTAGTGCGTGACGCTGGGCTTGCCGGCCGAGATCACCGCGAACTTCCAGTCCGAAGTGGGGTGCCGGTCGATCGGGGCGTCGATGGTGCCCCGCAGCGGGTCGAGGTGGCCCTGCACCACGGCGTGGTAGCGCTTCTCCACCTCGCGCTCCTTGAACGCGCGCTTGAGGTGCGAATAGGCCTGCTCGCTCTTGGCCACCACCATCAGCCCGGTGGTGCCGGCGTCGAGGCGGTGCACCACACCCTGCCGCTCGGCCGCGCCGCTGGTGGCGACCCGCTGGCCCATCGCGGCCAGCCCGCCGATCACGGTCGGGCCGGTCCAGCCCGGGCTGGGGTGCGCGGCCACACCGACCGGCTTGTCCACCACCACGATGTCGTCGTCGCTGTAGACGATGGTCAGGCCGTGCACCGGTTCGGCCACCACCGCCGGGGCCGCGACCGGCGCCGGCAGCGTGACCTCGAGCCAGGCGCCGGCCGAGACCTTGTCGGACTTGGGCCGGGGCACGCCGTCGACCATCGCGTCGCCCGCCTCGACCAGCGTCGCGGCGGCGGTGCGGGACAGGCCGAAGAGCCGCGAGACGGCCTGGTCGAGGCGCATGCCGTCGAGGCCGTCGGGCACGGGGAGAGATCTGGAGGTCACGGTGCTTTCTTTTTCGCAGGGGTACGGCTGCCGTCGCGCTGCCGCCCGGTCAGTTCCAGCAGCACGGCCAGCACCACACCGACGCTCAGGCAGGCGTCGGCGATGTTGAACACGGCGAAATACTTCGCGTACGGGCCGAACAGGCTGATCATGTCGACCACGTGGCCCTGCAGGAAGCCCGGCGCCCGGAACAGCCGGTCGCCCAGGTTGCCCAGCGCCCCGCCGAGCACCAGACCCAGCGCCACCGCCCACGGCACCGAGCGCAGCTTGCGGGCCATGACCCCGATCCAGGCCACCACGGCCACCGTCACCAGCGGGAAGACCCAGGTGTAGCCGGTGCCCAGGCTGAACGCCGCGCCGCTGTTACGCAGCAGCGACAGGTAGATCAGGCCGCCCAGGATCTTGACCGGCTCGCCCTCCACCAGCTCGTTGGTCGAAACCTCCTTGACCAACTGGTCCACGACCACGGCGAGCACCGCGATCACGGCGAGCACCAGCAGGACATGGCCGGCACTCCGTCGCCCGGCGACCGGCTCGTCGGTCACCGTGGCCTCGTCAGCGTCGTTCAGCGTCGCTCCTCAAGCTGCTTGCAGGACACACACAGGGTCGCGGACGGGAACGCCGCCAGCCGTTCGACCGGGATGGCGTTACCGCACTTCTCGCACCAACCGTAGTTCCCCTCGCCGAGGCGGTCGATGGCGCGTTCCACCTGAGTGATCCGTTCGAGCAGATTGTTCGCCAGAGTGATCTCCTGCTCACGCTCGAACGTCTTCGTCCCGGTGTCGGCGGTGTCGTCGCCGGCCGAGTCGTCCAGGCGGTCCCGCTGCAGCTCGGCGATCTCGGTGAGCGTCTGGTCGTACTCCGTCTGAAGCTCGTGGCGACGCTCCTCGAGCGCGGTCCTGATCTTCTTCGTCTCGGCCGCGCTACGGGTCCGCTTGGTGGCGGGCTTCGTCTCGGTTGCCTTGGCCATGGTCGCTCCCTCGGCCGCGCGCCCGGCGCGGATCTCTGCCCCCTACGTACCAAAACGGCGCGGCGAACAGGGTCGCACACACCGATGGCACGCAACGATACGGAACGTGAAGACCAGCGACAACACGGCGCACCGGCCCCGGGGTTCCCAACCGGGGTGAAACGCCCTGCTCACCGGCCCTCTCACGTCGGATACCCGACGATGTCCGGTTTACGCGCGGCTCCTTCTTTTACGCGTCGCGGCCCGCCGTCCCTTTCACGCGCCGCGCTCCCCGTCGCTCCTTTCAGGCGCGGGGCTCCCCGCCGTCTCGCTTCACGCGCGGGGCTCCTCGCCCTTCTCCCCGAACCACCTCGCGAGGCGGCCACGGCGGCTCACCGCCCGGAGCCGCCTCTCGGCCGCGTCCCGGGCGTCGGCGGTCGCCACGATCAGCAGCGCGTCGCCCGACCGCAGCCGCGTGTCCGGGCCCGGGACAAAGCCGGCACCCTCCCGCACGACCAGCGTGATCGCGGCGCCCACGGGCAGCCGCAGCTCATCGATGAACACGCCGGCCAGCCGGGACCCCGGCGGGACGTCGACCTGCAGCAGGTCGGCGTTCATCTTCTCCAGCGGGGCCGTCTCAACATGCAGCTCCGTCGCCTCGCCCGGTGCCGTCACCCCGAGCAGCCGGGCCGCCGGGGCCAGCGTGCCCGCCTGCACCAGAGTGAAGATGATCACGAGGACGAAGACGGCGTCGAACAGGCGGTCGGCGCCCGGCGTACCCAGCGAAAGAGGAATCGTGGCGAGCACGATCGGCACCGCGCCGCGCAGGCCCGCCCACGACAGGAAGGCACTCCCCCGCCAGCCGATCCGCGACTCCGGGCGCCGCGGCCCACGCACCGGCCGGGCCAGCACCGCCGACACCACCACCGACAGCGGCCGGGCCAGCAGCACCAGAGCCACGCCGACGACCAGGGCCGGCACCAGCGCCCCGCCCAGCCGGCTCGGCGACACCAGCAGCCCGAGCAGCACGAACAGACCGATCTGGGCCACCCACGCCAGCCCGTCGGCGAACCCGAGGATGGACCGGCGATGCGGCAGCCGCGCGTTGCCGAGCACCACCCCCGCCACGTAGACAGCCAGGAAGCCACTGGCGTGCGTGACCGCGCCGGCGGCGTACGCGAGGATCATCAGCCCGACCGCCGCGATCGGATAGAGCCCCGACGAGGGCAGCGCGGCGTTGCGCAGCAACCAGCGCCCCACGGTCGCCACCAGCCAGCCCACCGCGACGCCCGCGACCAGCTCGTAGAGCACCAGAATCAGCTCGTACCACCACGGGTGCGGCATAGGCCCCGCCGTCGACAGCAGCACCACGAGCAGAACGACCGGCGCGTCGTTCATGCCCGACTCGGCCTCGAGCGTCGCCACCAGCCGCGGTGGCAGCCGCAGCCGCCGCAACGTGGCGAACACGGCCGCCGCGTCCGTCGACGACAGCACCGCGCCGTAGAGCAGCGACAGCCGCCAGCCCAGACCGAGCACGAGATGCACGGCCACCCCGACGACCGCGATGCTGACCGCCACCCCCAGCGTCGCCAACACGGCCGACAACCCCAGCACGGGCCGCAACGTGGTCCAGCGCGCGGTCAGGCCACCCTCGGCGATGATCATGATCAGGGCGCAGAAGCCGAGCGTACGGGTCAGCTCCGCATCATCGAACCGGATCCCGAAGCCCGACTCCCCCAGCAACATCCCGATGAGCAGGTAAAGCAGAAGACTGGGCAGCCCCAGCCGCGTCGACAACCGCACCGCGGCCACCGCGACCAGCAGTACCGCCGCCCCGATCAGCAGCCCCTGGTCGAGATTCCCGCTCACCCGCCGCCGTCACCCATCCGCCGCGCCCCGCCCGCCGGCACCATCACGCAGAGCGGCGATCCGGCCGGCCACAACCGACCCGTCGGCATCGAGGGCGAAGACTTTGTCCCGACTGGTGGCGCCGACCTTCAGCTCGACCGCAGCCGGCCGCAGCCCCAGAGCCTCGGCCAACGCCTTCCGCACCGCCTCGGTGGCCTTCCCGTCCACCGCCGGCGCACCGACGGCGACGATCAGTGCCGCCCCGTGCGGCCCGTCGTAGCGTCCACCCACCGCCGTGCGGCCCGCACCCGGCCGCACTCGAACGGCGACCGTCAGACCGGCATCGGGGCCGTTCCGGTCCGGACTCCGCCGCTTGGCCATGGCCCCATTGTCTCGATCTTTGTCATCGACAGCGCACCGGGGTCACGAGGCGACGATCCGTAACGCCGATCGACCGGGATGGCGTGGCGGCCCAGCACTCCCGCCACGACCGCGTCCGCCGCACCGCTTGTTGGCGGATCACCGCTATGCCCGTAGCGCGACGCGCGACGCGCGCGGCGCGGGCGCCGTGGCGCGACGCGGGGTCAGCGGGGTCAGCGGGGTCAGCGGGGTCAGCGGGGTCAGCGGGGTCAGCGGGGTCAGCGGGGTCAGCGGGGTCAGCGTCGAAATCGACAATTGTTGCCGCCGCGCCGCCACCTCCCCCCGCCCATCACTGGGTGGGCGTCACCATAGCCCGGCGGGAATGGCGTCAGTCGCGGTTGTCCACAGGGGCGCGGATTGTGGAAAGCGGTCAGCGCTGGGCGGAATGGGCGACCAGGCGGTCGACCGGGCGGCACAGCCCACACGGGTTGAACCCGAGTTCGACCGCCTCGCTCACCGGGAGGGCCTCGGTCAGGCGGCCGACCAGGTGCGGGCAGTCGGCCATGTGATAGCGCGGGCGGCCGTCGACGACCAGGACCTCGGCGTCCATCCGGGCCACCTGGACGGCGTCGCCGGGGCGGACCGCCTGGGGCAGGGGCTCGTCCTCGGGGTCGTCATCGTCGGCCTCGGCGAACTCCTCCTCGGCCGGAGCGGTCGAGGAGCCGGGGGTTGCCGACCCGGCAGAGGAGGCAGGACCGGGAGGGGAGGCAGGACCGGCAAAGGAGGCGGAAGCGGCGGGATCGGCGGGATCGGCGGGATCGGCGGAGGAGTCGGAGGCAGCGAAATCGGCGGAGGAGGCCGAGGCGGCGGGAGGTGTGGAGGAAGCAGGGTCGGCGGCGGCTCTGGTGGGGGCCGGGTCGGGGTCGTCGAGCAGGAGGGGGAGGTCGTCGTCGAGGGGCTCGGCCTTGCGGGTGCCAGGGTCGGTCAGCGTGGGGTCGGTGCGCCAGGCCTCGGAGGCGGTGGCGCGGGCCGCGTCGATGGTTGAGGAGGCGTGGTTGTAGTCGGCCGGCTGCGGGGTGCGGCGGGTGGGGTCGGGGTCGAGGAGGTCGTCGTCCTCGTCGTCCAAGATCGGGTCAGACGCGGAGAAATCGGAATCCACGTCACGTTCAGCGCGGGTCGAGGACGCCGAGTAGCCACCCAGCGGGGCGCCGGCACGGGACTGCTCGGCGTGAGAAGCGCTGAACTGCTCGGCATCAGACGCACGGGACTGCTCGCTGCCGGACGCGCGGGACTGCTGGGCACCAGACGTGCGGGACTGCTCAGGACGGGACGGCTCGGCCTGTGGCGGGGGTGGGAAGTCCTCGTGGAGGCGGCCCTCGGTCGAGCCGGGCGGCGGAGGAAGCAGGTCCTCACGGCCGGGCGGCATGTAGTCGGCGACGGGGCCGGGCGGCGGCGGGAAGTCCTCGTGGAGGCGCGCCGCGGCCGGCTTCGGCGGGGGCGGGAAGTCCTCGTGGAGGCCGGCGGCCGGCGGCGGGGGCGGCGGGAAGTCGTCGAAGGCGGCCTCGGCAGCCGAGCGACGGGCCGCACGGGCGCCCTGCGTGGTGTGGGTGCCGGCGGGACCGGGGCCGGCGTCGGGGGCCGGGCGGGAGCCGGCGGCGGCATTGGACGGGCCGGGGCCGGTCGAGGTGCGCGCACCGGCGGTGGCGAATTCCTCGGCGGGTGCGGCCTCAGCGGCGGAGGGGCCTGCGGCGGACGGGCCGGCGGCGGCACGGCGGCGGGTGGCCGCTCGGCGGGCGCCGATGACCAGCGCGACCGCGGCCAGCAGGCTTGTCACGATCGAGCCGATCAGCAGCAGGCTCGAGCCGTCGGCCAGGCCCAGGACGAGCAGCGTCACCGCGACGAGGATGAGCAGCAGGGTAACAACGATCATGGCTCATCCTCGTCGAGGTGCAGCCGACCGACTGACAGGAGCTGTCAGCGGCCGGATTCGATGGAGTTGGCGCGGCTGCCGCCGTACGAACCGGCGAGGCCGGCGGCGGCGAGGCCACCGGAACCGCCGACCGAACGACCGGCGTCGGCGCGGGCGATCTCGGCCTCCAGGCCCTGCCCACGGCCGTCGAGGTCGCGCAGCTGGCTCTCCAGGTACGCCTTCAAGCGGGTGCGGTACTCCCGCTCGAACTGCTTCAGCTCCTCGATGTGCTTCTGCAGCGCGGACCGCTTGGCGTCGAGGCCGCCCATGGCCTCCTGGTGACGCTGGCGCGCGTCCCGCTCGAGGGCGTCGGCCTTGGCGCGGGCCTCGCGGGTGACCTCCTCGGCCTTGGACCGCGCGTCGGACAGCAGCTTGTCGGCCTCGCGCCGGGCGTCGGACACGTGGTCGTCGGCCGTGCGCTGGGCCATCATCAGGACCCGGAGGGCCTGCTGCTCGCCGTCGCCGCCGGCTGAGGTGGCTCCGGCGCCGACCGGACCCTGTGCGCGCACCTGGTCGAGCTCGGCCTGCATCTGCCGGGCGGCCTGCTCGGCGGCCGCCTTGTCCCGCTGGATGCGGTCCAGTTGGGCCTTCATGTCGTTGAGCTCGGCGGCCATGCGGGGGTCGGCACCCGGGACGGCTGGCGCGCCACCCCGGCCACCGCGCTCCACCTGGGCGCGCAGCTCGTTGTTTTCCTCGATCAGACGGGCGAGTTCGCGCTCGACCTCGTCCAGGAAGGCGTCGACCTCCTCCTCGTCATACCCCCGCTTGCCGATCGGAGGCTTCTTGAAGGCGACGTTGTGCACGTCGGCCGGGGTCAGCGGCATCGAAACTCCTCGGGTCAGTCGCGGCCGCGTGGGGCGGACCTCATCAGACGCTGAAGGTCGCGATGAGGCTCGCTAACACGAAGTTCAAAAGCACGAACAGGATAACCAGCAGGACCAGGGACGCCAGGTCCACGCTCACGTTACCAATTCGCAGCGGTGGGATCACACGCCTCAACGCCTTGAGGGGCGGATCAGTGACGCTCCACACCGACTCCAATACCGCCGACGCGCCCCGCCCGGGCTGCCAACGGCGCCCGTACTGCAGCACCGCGCCCAGGACGAAGCGCGCCAGCAGAGTCAGAAAGAAGACGTAAACCAGTAGATATAGAACCTGGAACAAAATCGACAGCACCTGGGCGGTTTCCCTCGTTCGGGTCAGCTCTGGGTGAAGAACCCACCCTCAGCGATCTTGGCCTTGTCTTCGGCGGTGACCTGGACATTCGCCGGGGAGAGCAGGAAAACCCGGTTGGTCACGCGCTCGATCGTACCGCGCAGGCCGAAGGCCAGTCCGGCGGCGAAGTCAACCAGCCGGCGAGCGTCGCCCTCGTCCATCTCGGTGAGGTTGATGATCACGGGTACGCCGTCCCGGAAGTGCTCACCGATCGTCCGCGCCTCACGGTACGTGGTCGGGTGCAGAGTGGTGATCTGGTAGCGCTGGTCCTCCTCGGCCGCCCGCTGGTGCACCTGCACCTGGGGCGCGAGGGCCAGATCGCCCCGGGTGGGGTAGTTGTCGGAGTTCGAGGAGCCCGAGTTGTGGTTGTGCGAACGCGTGATCGGACGCACGGTGGCCCGCTCCTCACGCTGGGCGGCGGCCCGCTCCTCTTCCTCCTCGAGCTCGGCGACAGCGCGCTGGAGCCGACCGGGGCCGCGGTCGCGGTCACGCTCGCGGCCGGACGGACGGGTCCGCTGCACCGGCGCCGGCTCCTCGACCTCTTCGTCCTCGTCGGCGAACTCGTCCGCGTAGCGGTAGCCCGAGTCGCGGTCGCGCTCCCGGTAGCCGCTGGTCTCGCGATAGCCACGGTCGTCGTACGCGCGATCGTCGTCCTCCTCGACGAGACCGAGCCACACACCGGCCTTACGCAGAGCACTCACGCTGTCACCTCGTTCCGCTCGGCGCCGAACCGACCGTCCATTGCCCCCACCTCGTTTCCATCGCGGCCCGCAACCCCCATGCCGGGGCCGCATCCCCCCTTGCACGCGCCTTACGCACACGTGCGCTGCGCTGTCCGGGCGCATCCCCCGAGGGAGAGCGCGTAAACAACACCTATGTAGTTTGCTGCCCGCCGCAAGGCTACCGCAGGCTGTTTCGCATCCCGAGTAAAGAAGTGCCGATCCGCACGTGTGTCGCTCCGTGCCGAATGGCCTCCTCCAGGTCCCCGCTCATGCCGGCCGAGACGACCGTCGCGTCGGGGTGGCCGGCCACCAGTCGACCGGAGAACGACCGCAACAATTCAAAGGCCGGTCCGGGGGGTACGCCCAGAGGCGCGACCGCCATCAGTCCGCGCAGCCGGAGCGACGCGGACTCAGCGACGGCGTCGACGACCTCCCAGAGCTCGTCCCCGTGGGCGCCCCCACGCCCGGGCGACGAGTCGAGACTGGCCTGGACCAGCACGTCGAGTGGTGCGTCGCGCAGCTCGGCGGCGGCGCGATCCAGGGCGGCGGCCAGCCGGACCGAGTCCACCGACTCCACGACGTCCGCGTAGCCGACGACCGAGCGAGCCTTGTTGCGCTGCAACTGCCCGACGAAGTGCCAGCGCGGCGACGCGCCTTCCGCCCGTACCGAAGCGGCTTTGGGTCCTGCTTCTTGATCTTTGTTCTCGCCCACATCAGTAATGCCGAGTGAGTGGAGAAGAACAACATCGCTGGCCGGGTACGTCTTGGTAATGGCCACCAGCGTGACCTCGTCGACGGACCGGCCGGCGGCGGAACAGGCGCGCGCGATCCGCTCCCGCACCTCGTCGAGGTTCGAGGCCAATTCGGCGCGCCTGTCGATGTCAACCACCGATGCCCGGTCCTCCGGACGGCATGGAGAATCAGGACCCTTCGGGCTCGAGCATCAGGACCCGTTCTTCAGAAAATCCGGCACGTCCACGTCGTCGAAGAGGACCCGGCGCGGCGGCGGCGTGGTGGCGGCCGGCGGCGCCGAGGGCACCGGGACCGGCGAGGCCGGCGCGGCGGCGGGCGGCGTCGACGGCTGCTGCACCACCTTGCGCGCGGGCTCGGCCGGCTTGTACGAGGGCGCGCCCCCGTCGAAGCCCGCCGCGATCACGGTGACCCGCACCTCGTCGCCGAGCGCGTCGTCGATGACCGCACCGAAGATGATGTTGGCGTCGGGGTGGGCCGCGTCGGTGACCAGCTGCGCCGCGTCGTTGATCTCGAACAGGCCGAGGTCGGAACCGCCGGCGATGGAGAGCAGCACGCCGCGGGCGCCGTCCATGCTCTGCTCCAGCAGCGGGCTGGAGATCGCCTTTTCGGCCGCCTCGACCGCACGGTTGTCGCCGCGAGCCGAGCCGATGCCCATGAGCGCGCTGCCGGCCCCGGACATGACGCTCTTGACGTCGGCGAAGTCCAGGTTGATCAGGCCCGGCGTGGTGATCAGGTCGGTGATGCCCTGCACGCCGGAGAGCAGCACCTGGTCGGCCTGCCGGAACGCGTCCATCATGCTGATGCCGCGGTCGCCCAGGGCCAGCAGCCGGTCGTTCGGGATGACGATCAGCGTGTCGCACTGGTTGCGCAGCTCGTCGATGCCGGCCTCGGCCTGCACCTGGCGGCGCTTGCCCTCGAACGAGAACGGCCGGGTGACCACGCCGATGGTCAGCGCGCCGAGCTTGCGGGCGATGTTGGCCACGACGGGCGCGCCGCCGGTGCCCGTGCCGCCGCCCTCGCCGCAGGTCACGAAGACCATGTCGGCCCCCTTGAGGACCTCCTCGATCTCGTCACGGTGGTCCTCGGCGGCGTTCTTGCCGACCTCGGGCTGGGCGCCGGCGCCGAGGCCCCGGGTCAGCTCGCGGCCGACGTCGAGCTTGACGTCGGCGTCGCTCATCAACAGCGCCTGCGCATCGGTGTTGATCGCGATGAACTCGACGCCCTTGAGCCCGACCTCGATCATGCGGTTCACGGCGTTGACGCCGCCGCCCCCGATGCCGACGACCTTGATAACGGCAAGGTAGTTGTGTGGAGGAGTCATCGGGCTCAGCCTTCCCTTCCAGGGTTAGTGGCAGAAGAAGGCCCCTGCGGACCGGTTCTCCAACCGGGCCGCACTTCGACTGCCGCTGCCGTACAAGGGAGGGCGAGGAAACCCTCACCCTCTACTAGAGGCTTAGTCTTATGTCAACCATCGAACCTCTGGTCGCTACGTAAGCAGCCGTCACTCCGCAAACCAAGGACCCGCGCGGCGTGTCGTTGACCGCTTACGTGGCGGAATTCCGACGAAGCCGTAACCTCCGCCGTAAAGCTCCGTTTGTGCGCGAGTGTCCGGTTGATCCTACGGACTAACGGATCGTCACGACCGTCGGGGCGCTGACGTCGATCGTCTGCCCCTTCCGTTTCAGCAAAGCCGTCGAGACCTGGGCCTTCGTCTCGCTGGCGGAGTCGTCACCCCAGATCACCCGTCGGTCCTTACGCAGGGTGAGCTCGATACGGGCCGGCGCCGGCACCGAGATCTGCAGCAGCTGACCGCGAAGGTCGTCGGTCAGCGCGTCCAGCACGGTCAGCATCGCCCGGGTGTTGACGTCCGACGGACCGGGCTGGGGCAGGGCGGCCAGCGGAATGCCGGACGGCTTCCGCGCGACCGTCCGGAACGGCACGCCCTGCCCGTCGATCAGCCGGAACTCCTTGCCGGCCCGGATCGCGGCCACCGGCGTCCGCTCGACCACCTCGACCACGACCGAGGTCGGCCAGCTGCGCGACACGGTGGCGTGGTCGACCGCGGCCAGGCTCTGCACCCGGGCGCGCACCGCGTCCAGGTCGACCCGGGCCAGGGGCTCGCGCATCGGCACCGCCGCCGCGGTCTCGACCTCGGTGGCGGTCAGCGACTCGGTGCCGACCACCCGCACCTCGCGAACGCCGAGCACCGGGGTCGCGTACACCATCCAGAGCAGACCGCCGATGACCAGCACCATGCCGAAGCCGACAGCCCAGGGCAGGGCCGCCTGGAGCCGGCGCTGACGGGCGCGGGCCATGAACCGGCGCACCGACGACGGCACCGCGTCGGTGTCGGCCCGGACCAGCCGCCAGTTCCGCCCGCCCCCGCCGGCCATCATGACGTCAGCCCCGGTCCGCGGCCGCGGCGGAGCCGCCCGGAGAAACTGCGGCCGAGCCGTCCGGGCCACCCGGGAGATCCGGCGCGGCGGCCAGCGCGGCCAGCAGCTCGTCGCCCATCAGCGAGATCGGCGGCGCGCCCATGGTCACCACCACGTCGCCCGGGCGGCTGCGCTCGACCACCTCGGCCGGCACCTGCTCCCAGCCCGGCACGAAGACCTTGTGCTCGGCGGGCAGATCGATCGCCGCGGTCAGCGCGACGCCGCCCTCGCCCGGCTGCCGGGTCTCGCCCGGGCCGAACACCTCCATGCAGATCACCTCGTCGGCCAGCGCCAGCCCCTCGGCCAGCTCGGCCTGCAGGTCGCGGGTGCGATAGACGCGGTACGGCTGGAACACCACCAGCAGTCGCCCGTCCCCGGCCACCTCACGCAGCGTCCGCAGCGCCGCCTTGACCGAGGTCGGGTGGTACGCGTACTCGTCGTAGACCCGGACACCGGCCGCGATGCCCTTGCGCTCGAACCGGCGACGGACCCCCGGGAACGACCGCAGCGCCTCGGCGATCGAGGTCAGCGGGATGCCCAGCTTGAGGGCGGTCAGCACGGCGGCGGCGCTGTTCAGGCCCATGTGCGTGCCGGGCAGGGCCAGCTTGAGCTCGCCCAGCGGCTGCCCGTCCAGCGACGCCTGGTAGCGCACGCCGCCGGTGGCCGAGGAGACGTCCCAGATCCGCAGGTCGGCGCTCTCGCTCACCCCGTACGTGTAAACGGTCCGGCCCTCAGCGCGCAGCGCCGCGATCAGCTCCTGCGTGCCGTCGTCGTCGGCACAGGTCACCACGAAGCCGTCGGCGTCGGTGAGCCGGGCGAAGTCGAGGAACCCGGCCTTCAGGCCGTCGAGGTCACCCCAGTTGTTGAGGTGGTCGCCCTCGATGTTGGTGATGATCGCGACGTGCGGGCGGTAGATCAGGAAGGACTTGTCGCTCTCGTCGGCCTCGGCCACGAAGTGCGGACCGGTGCCGTGGTGCCCGTTGGAGCCGGCCTCGGAGATCTCGCCGCCGATGACGAACGACGGGTCCTGACCGGCGTGCTGCAGGATCACCGTCATGATCGACGTCGTGGTGGTCTTGCCGTGGGTGCCGGCCACCGCGATCGTCTGCCGGTTGGTCATCGCCGCCGCGAGCGCCTCGGACCGGTGCAGCACGCGCAGCCCGCGCCGGCGCGCCTCGGCCAGCTCGACGTGGTCGTGCGGGATCGCGGTCGAGTAGACGACCGTGTCGACCCCGTCCAGGTTGGACTCGACGTGGGCCATGTGCACGGTGCCGCCGAGCGCCCGCAGCGCGGCCAGGGCCGGCCACTCGCGCAGCTCGCTGCCGGAGACGGGTACGCCCCGGGTCAGCAGCAGCCGGGCCAGCCCGCACATGCCGACCCCGCCGATGCCGATCAGGTGCACGCTGCCCAGATCCTCGGCGGTCAACTCGCCGGCCGGCGTCAGTTCCGCCGTGTTCACGCTGCCACTCCCCTGCTCGTCATCGATCCACCGCCGCTGCGCACACGGAAACCGCTCGTCATCGATCCACCGCCGCTGCGCACACGGAAACCGCCCGTCATCGACCCGCCGCCGCTGCGCACACGGAAACCGCCCGTCATCGACCCGCCGCCGCCGCGCACACAGAAGCCGCCCGTCATCGACCCGCCGCCGCGCACACGGAAACCGCCCGTCATCGATTTGGTCGTCATCGGTTCGCCACTGCCTCGCACACGAAGTCGACCAGCGCGTCGTCGCCGTCGCGCCGGCCGTAGCCCGCCGCGGCCCGGCTCATCGCGGTGAGTCGCTGCGGGTCGCGCATCAGCGGGATCACCGTACGCTCGACCCACTCCGGGGTGAGGTCGCCGTCCTCGACCATCAAGCCGCCGCCCGCCTCGACCACCGGCAGCGCGTTGCGTTTCTGCTCGCCGTTGCCCCAGGGCAGCGGCACGTAGATGGCCGGCGCGCCGACCGCCGTGGCCTCGGCGACGGTCATCGCGCCGCCGCGGCAGACGATCAGGTCGGCCACCGCGTACCCGAGCTGCATGTCGGAGAGGTAGGGCACCACCACGTAGGGCGCCGGCAGGCCCGGCGGCACCTCGAACGGGTCGCGCCGGCCACCCTGGACGTGCAGCACCTGGACGCCGGCGTGGGTCAGCGCCTTGGCCGCGCCGGACACCGCGTCGTTGATCGACCCGGCCCCCTGCGACGCGCCGAACACGAACAGCACCGGCAGATCGGGGCGGAGTCCGAAGTGGGCCAGCGCCTGCGGGCGCATCGCGGCCCGGTCCAGGCGCGAGATCGAGGTGCGGATGGGTACGCCCACCACGCGAGCATCCCGCAACGCCTCGGACTGCTGGGGCTGGTGCGGGAAACCGACTGCCACATTCTTGGTGAACTTCATGCCCAGCTTGTTGGCCACACCGGCCGGGACGTTCACCTCGTGGATCACCATCGGCAGCTCGCGCCGCCAGCCGGCCAGGTAGGCCGGGACCGACACGTAACCACCGAAGCCGACGATCACATCCGCCTGGACCTCGTCGATGATCCGGCCGGCGGCGTGCGCCGACTTCCACATCCGGTCCGGGGTGCGGATCAGGTTCAGGTTCAGCGACCGCGGCAACTGGTGCACGGGGATGATGCGCAGGTCGTACCCGGCGGCCGGGACGATCTCCTTCTCCATGCCCTTCTCCCCGCCCAGCGCGGTGATCCGCACCTGGGGGAAGGCCCGGCGCAGCGCGTCGGCGAAGGCGAGCAGCGGGTAGATGTGACCACCGGTGCCTCCTCCGGCGACCACCACCGACCGCAGCGAAGCCATCACCGTCTCCTGTCTCCCCCCGCCTTGGCGGGAACCCGACCGGCCGGCGGGCGCGGCTGCCGCGGCGGGGGGAGCGGCGGCAGCGGGGCCCAGACTAGCCGTACCCATCGGGCGGGCGGACGGGCGTTCAGAGCTCGCGCGGCGTCCGGCTCGGAGCGGGCGAAGGAGGCGAGCATGCCGATCGCCGCGAGGGTGACGACCAGGGCGCTGCCGCCTGCGGAGATGAACGGCAGCGGCAGGCCGGTGATCGGCAGCAGACCGACCACGCCGCCGATGTTGATCACGGCCTGGGCGACCAGCCAGGTGGTGATCCCGGTGGCGGCCAGCCGGCGGAACGGGTCGTCGACCCGGCGGGCGATCCGGAAGCCGGTGTACGCGAGCACGGACAGCAACGCCAGCACCACGAAGCAGCCGACCACGCCCAGCTCCTCGGCGACCACGCCGAAGATGAAGTCGTTGTCCGCCTGCGGCAGCCAGTCCCACTTGAGCGCGCTCTTGCCCAGCCCGACGCCGAACCAGCCGCCCTCGTAGATCGCCGAGCGGGCCTGCATCAGCTGGTAGCAGGCACCTTGGACGCAGTCCGGCGGCGGGTCGAGCCAGGCCGTGAGCCGCTCCAGCCGGTAGTTGTCCTCGCCGACGGCGCCGGATCCGGCCCCCCGGGACGCGGCGGCGACCAGCAGGCCGACGCCGGAGAGGCCGAGCACGCCGAGCGCGGCGAAGACGCGCAGGCGTACCCCGGCCGCCCAGAGCAGGCCGACGATCAGCGCCAGCATCACCAGCATGGTGCCCAGGTCGTTGTAGCCGACCAGGACGAACAGCAGGCCGACGAGCGGGAACAGCGGCATCGCGAGCTCGCGCCAGTGGCCGAGGGCGGCGCCCTTGCGCGCGATGACGTCCGCGCCCCACAGCACCACGCCCAGTTTGGCCAGCTCGGACGGCTGGATCGCGATCGGGCCGACGTAGAGCCAGAGCAGGTTGGCCGAGAACGGGCCGAGCTTGGCCGTGCCGATCACCTTGGCCGACTTCAGCGCCACCAGCAGGTCGAGCAGGGCGAGCAGCGCGATGGCCAGCACCAGCACGTACCGGCCGAGGACGCGCAGGGTACGCGCGGGCAGCCGCTGGCAGACCCAGAAGCCGAGCAGGCCCAGGGCGGCGAAGATGGCCTGGCTGCGGATCGCGCTGAACGCGTTGCCGTGTTCGCCGTACGACTTCACGCTGGTCGCCGAGAAGACCATGGTCAGGCCGATCAGGAGCAGCAGGCCGCTGCTCGCGATCAGCAGGTAGTACGACGACAGTGGCCGGGCCAGCAACCCGTGGATCGCGGGCAGGTACTGCCGGCTGAGCGACTGCCTAGGCTTCTGGTCCTCCCCCATGAGAAACATCATCGCTTTCGCCGGGGTCGGTACGGCTCAGCCTCGTTGGCGTGTCGCGTCTCGATTAGCCCATGACCGCCAGGAAGTCGGAGTAGAACAGCCCCAGGCCGATGGCGACGCAGATGCCGGCCACGATCCAGAACCGGACCACGATGTTGACCTCGGACCAGCCGGCCAGCTCGAAGTGGTGCTGCAGCGGCGACATCCGGAACACACGTTTACCGGTGGTCTTGAACGAGATGATCTGGATCACCACCGACATCGTGATGATCACGAAAAGCCCGCCGATGATGATCGACAGCAGCGTGGTGCGGGTGGCCATGGCCAGGCCGCCGATCAGGCCGCCCAGGCCGAGCGCGCCGGTGTCGCCCATGAAGATCCGGGCCGGGTTGGTGTTCCACCACAGGAAGCCGACACACGCCGCCGCCGCCGCGGCCGCGATCATCGTGACCTCCAGCGGATCTCGCACCTCGTAGCAGTAGGTGGCCGCCCGCGAGTAGTCGGTGTCACCGCACCAGTGCCGGTACTGCCAGAACCCGATCAGGCTGTACGCGCCCAGCACCGCGATCGACGCGCCGGTGGCCAGGCCGTCCAGGCCGTCGGTGAGGTTCACGCCGTTCGACATCGACATGATCACGAAGACGAAGACCAGCACCGAGCCGACCTTGCCGACGTCGAGCCAGCTGATGTCCCGGATGAACGAGATGTGCTCGCTGGCCACCGTCTGCCGGTTGGTGCTGGGCACGTAGAGCGCGGCCACGGCGAAACCGACACCGACCAGCAGCTGGCCGAACAGCTTGCCCCGGGCGCTCAGACCGCCGGAGTGGCGGCGGCGGACCTTGAGGAAGTCGTCCAGGAAGCCGATCGCGCCGCAGAACACGAACAGGCCGAGCAGGACCAGTGCGGTCATGGTCGGCTTCTCCTGCGCGATCTGCCGCTCGGGCAGCGTCGTCAGCGCCAGGTGACCGGCCGCGTAGGACAGCACCGTGGCCACGATGAAGGCCACGCCGCCCATCGTGGGCGTACCCCGCTTGCCCTGGTGGGTCTGCGGGCCCAGGGTACGGATCGGCTGTCCGGCCTTGAGCGCGGTGAACACCCGGATGGCGATGGGTGTGCCGAACAGCGAGATGATGAACGCGACCGCGGCCGCGACGATGACTGCCCTCACGGGCGAACCCCCTCGGGCCGCAGTGCGTCGACCACGTCCCACGTCCGGTAACGAGAAGCCTTGACCAGGAAGACGTCGCCCGGCTCGGGCCGCAGCAACGCGATCGCCGCCGGCTGGTCGGCGGCGAACTCGGCCGTACCGGTCCAGCCCGGCACCTCGGCCGCGCCGTCGAGCACCGGCCGGGCCTCCTCGCTCACCGCGATCAGCCGGTCCACGCCCAGCTCGGCGGCCAGCCGGCCGACCTCGCGGTGCCCGGCGTCCTCCTGATCACCCAGCTCGGCCATGTATCCGAGCACGGCCACCGTGCGCCGGCCGGCACCCAGTGTGGCCAATGATCGCAAGGCGGCCACGGTCGACGACGTGTTGGCGTTGTACGTGTCGTCGATGACGGTGACGCCGTCGGGCCGGTCGAAGACGTCCATCCGCCGCTCGGACCGGATGGTGACCTCGCTCAGCGCGGCGGCGGCGTCGGCCACCGGCATCCCGGCGGCGACCGCCACGGCGGCGGCGGCGAGCGTGTTCGACACCTGGTGCCGCCCGCTGACCTTGAGGTGCACCGGGTGGCCGTCGAGGGTGAAGGAGGCGCGGTCGCGCTCGTCGACCCGGATGCCGGCGACATCCGACTCGCTGAAGAACACCACCCGCGCCTGGGTCCGCGTGGCCATCGCCGACACCAGCGGGTCGTCGGCGTTGAGCACCGCGACGCCGTCGGCCGGCAGCGCCTCGATCAGCTCACCCTTGGCCAGCGCGGTCTGCTCGATCGAGCCGAACTTGCCGATGTGCGCCGCGCCGACGTTGAGCACGGCGCCGATCTTCGGCGGGGCGATCTCGGCCAGGTGCCGGATGTGCCCGACGTTCCGGGCGCCCATCTCGAGCACCAGGAAGCGGGTGCTCGCGGTCGCCTTCAGAGCCGTGTACGGGAACCCGAGCTCGTTGTTGAGCGACCCCGGCGGCGCGATCGTCTCGCCCAGCCGGCTCAACAGCTGGCCGATGAAGTCCTTGGTCGTGGTCTTGCCGGACGACGCGGTCACGCCGACCACGGTCAGGCCGGGCAGCCGGTCGACCGAGTGCCGGGCCAGCCGGGCCAGCGCCTCGATCTGGTCGTCGACCACCACGCCGGGCTGTCCGGTGTCCCGGGCGCCGAGCACGCCCGCCGCGCCCGCCGCCACCGCGGCGCCTGCGAACGAGTGCCCGTCGACCTTCTCGCCGTCGAAGGCGACGAACAGGCCACCGGTCAACGTGCGCCGGTTGTCGAACTCGACCGGCCCGTCGACCAGCGTGTCCGGCGCGGCGTTGACCAGCCGGCCGCCGGTGATCGTGGCGATCTCGCCGAGGGTCAGCGGAATCATGCGGCACCTCCGAGCGCCTCGGTCAGCTCAACCCGGTCGTCGAACGGCAGCATCGCGCCGCCCACCTCCTGGCCACGTTCGTGTCCTTTGCCCAGGACGGCCACCACGTCGCCGGGGCCGGCCATCCGGACCGCCTCGTCGATCGCGGCCCGCCGCCCGGGCACCTCGATGATCTTCGCAGCCGAGCCGGCCTCCTCGGCGCCGGCGCGGACCGCGGCCCGGATCGCCGCCGGGTCCTCGGTACGCGGGTTGTCGTCGGTCACCACGACCACGTCGGCGCCGCGGGCCGCCGCCGCGCCCATCACCGGCCGCTTGCCGGTGTCGCGGTCACCGCCCGCCCCGATCACGCACAGCAGCCGGCCGCCGCGGGCGGTGGCCAGCTCGCGCAGGGCGGCCAGGGCGGCGACGATCGCGTCGGGCTTGTGGGCGTAGTCGACCACCCCGAGCACCTCGCCCGGCGCCTCCACCTGCTCCAGCCGGCCCGGCACCCCCTTGCAGGCGGCGACGCCGCGGGCCGCGGTGACCGGGTCGACCCCGGCGGCGGTCAGCGCGGCCAGGGCGAGCAGCGCGTTGGCCACGTTGTGCCGGCCGGGCATCGCGACGCCGGCCTCGATCTGGGCCGCCGGGCCGTGCGCGGTGAAACGCTGGCCGTACGCCGAGGGCCGGATCGCGCTGGCCCACCAGGACGCCCCGGTGTCGCCGCCGGCCGAGTAGGTGACCGTGGCCGGCTTGATCAGCCTGGTCAGCGCCGTGTCGTCGAGGTTGAGCACCTCGACCCGGCAGCGGCCGTCGAAGAGCTTGGCCTTGGCCGCGAAGTAGTCGTCGGCGTCGGCGTGGAAGTCGAGGTGGTCGAGGCCGAAGTTGGTCCAGCCGCCGACGTCGAAGCGCACGCCGCCGACCCGGCCCATGGCCAGCGCGTGGCTGGACACCTCCATGACCACGGCGGTCACACCCTGCTCGAGCGCGGCGGCCAGCAACGCGTGCAGATCGGTCGCCTCGGGCGTGGTCCGGACACTGTCGACGGTCAGGTCGCCGAGCCGGGTCTCGACGGTGCCGATCAGCCCGGTGGTCATTCCGGCGGCGCGCAGTCCCGACTCGATCAGGTACGCGGTCGAGGTCTTGCCGGCGGTGCCGGTGATGCCGATCATCGTCAGCCGCGCCGTCGGGTCGCCGTAGACGGCCGAGGCGGCCTCGCCGAGCACCGCGCGCGGGTCGTCGACGACCAGGACGGGCAACCCGGCGGCGACCGCGGCGTCGCGGCCGGCCGGGTCGGTCAGCACCGCCGCGGCACCGGCCGCGGCGGCCTGCGCGACGAACTCGGCGCCGTGCCGCCGGGCGCCCGGCAGCGCCGCGTAGAGATCACCGGGACGCACCTCGCCGGAGGCGTGGGTGGCACCGGTGATCTCGACATCACCACCGGTCAGATCGGCTCTGAGCAGGGTCGCGAGGGCGGCCAGCCGGTGCGGCGGAACACTCTGGGGGCGGGGAATGCCGGGCACGGCGTCAGACCCTACCCGGCGTCAGGGATACAGCTTCACATTGGGCGGCTTGGTCGCCGAAAAAGGCACCCGGTAGTGCAGCAACGTCGCCTTCATCATCTCGCTGAAGGCCGGTCCGGCCACGCCGCCGCCGGCGCCGGTGGGCACGTCGGCGAAGACCGCGATCACGAACCGGGGGTTGTCGACCGGCGCCATGCCGATGAACGACCCCGCGTTGTACTTCGTGTACTGACCGTCGATGAGCCGTTTGCCGGTGCCGGTCTTGCCGGCCACCAGCCACCCGTCGACCCGGGCCAGCGAGCCGGTGCCGCCCTTGGCGTAGACCGGCGACTCCAGCAGCACGCGCAGTTGCTGGGCCACCTCCGGGCGCAGCACCTGGCGTGTGGCCGCGGCCGGTGCGGAGACCGCCGGGCCCTCGAACGGAATGGTCGCCTTGATCAGGTGCGGCTGGATGTACGTGCCGTTGTTGGCGATGGCGACGTAGGCGGCCGCCATCTGCAGCACGGTGGCGTCGACGCTGTGCCCGACCGGGATCGACCCGGCGGCCGAGCCGCTCCACTCGTCCGGCGCCAGCAGCCGTCCCTCGGCCTCGCCGGGCATGCCCTCGCCGGTGGCCTTGCCCAGGCCGAACCGCTGCTGGTATTCGTACAGCTTCTGCGGGCCGAGCTTGCGGGCGACCAGGATGGTGCCGACGTTCGACGAGTAGGCGAGCAGGCCCGACATCGTCATCTTGGTGCCCTTGGGCTGCGGGTGTGTGTCGGCGAAGGGCTTGCCGCCGATGGTCAGGCTGGGTCCGATGACCTGGACCGAGTCGGGCGTGATCAGCCCCTCCTGCAGGGCCGCCCCGAAGACCAGCGCCTTGTGCGTCGAGCCGGGGTCGGCGATCACGCTGCTGACCACGTCCTCCCGGTCGGTCGCCTTGGCGTCGAAGGGCTTGGCCGCGTTGTACGCCGGATAGCTGGCCTGGGCCATCACCTCGCCGGTGTGCGCGTCGATGACCACCGCGCCGGCGATCTTGGCGTTCACGTCGCGCATCTTGGCGGCGAGGATCCGCTGCACCTCGAACTGCAGGTCGCGGTCGATGGTCAGCTGCAGCGACGTGCCCGGGGAGGCGCGCGTCACCTTGTGGTAGCCGCCCGGGATCTCCTTGTCCAGGTCGCCACGGCCGGCCTCGTACACCTTCTTGCCGTCGACACCGCGCAGCAGCTGGTCGTAGCGCGCCTCCAGCCCCTCCAGGCCGGTGTGGTCCTCGCCGGTGAAGCCGATCAGGTTGGCCGCCAGGTCGGCGCCGGGCAGGTCCCGCCGTTCGTCGCGGTCCTCGCCGATGCCGGCCAGGTTCATCGCCCGGATCTGGTCGGCCACCCCGACGTCGACGCCCCGGGCCAGGTAGACGAAGCGGACCGCGCCGCCGCCGGGCCGCTTCTTGGCCATCAGCTTGGTCAGCTTGGACGGCGCGACGCCGAGCAGCGGCGACAACCGGGCCGCCACCGTCACCGGGTCCTTCACCAGCTCGGGGTCGGCGTAGACGTAGCGGGCCTCGACGCTGTGCGCCAGCACCTCGCCGTTGCGGTCCAGGATGCTGCCCCGCGCCGCCGGGAGCAGCACCTCGGTGAGGCGGTCGCGGCGCTGCTTGTTGAGTTGCTCCAGGCTTTCCGGCGACTCGACCGACTGCAGCACGACCAGGCGTACACCGATGGTCGCGAACAGGGCGAGGGCCAGCACGGTGCCCAGCCGCAGCCGCCGGGTGCTGTTGGCCAGCCGGGGCGGTTCGGCCGGCACGACCGGGAGCGGACGCCGATTGGCCGGGCGGCGCGGTGGCGGAGGCGGCGCGGCCTTGGCCGGCCGTCCGCCCGCGGTCCGCCGGGGTGCGGGTGGGACGGCGACCTTGCGCTCCCGGGCGGCACGACCGGTGGCTTCGGTACGCGTACGCCCGGCGCCCGCCGTGGCCCGCTTCCGGGGCGCCGCCTTGGCCGGTGTCTCGTCCCGGGTCTCCTGGGGTGGGGCCGCCCGGCGCTCGCGCGGCTTGCCCCCCTCGAGCAGTTGCAGCGCCGGCCGGAAGGGGTCGGTGTTGCGACCGGCCCGCGGCGACCGGGTCCGCTGGTCGCGTTCGGCCACCGTCCGTCCGCGCGGGGTGTAGGCCCGGGCCTCGCCGATGCCGCCGAAGCCGCGCCGGCCCTCCTCGTCGCCGGCCGGTACGTCACGCGACGCACCGCGCCGGGGCTGCTGACCCCGGCGCGGTGGCTCGTCGTTTCTCGGCGGCATGGCGGTTACCGCCCGGTGCCCGGCGCGCCGGCCGCGGTGTCACCCGCGGCGTTGCCACCGGCCGGGCCGCCCGGGCTGGTCCCCCCGGCCGGATCGCCGGCGTTGGTCCCACCGGCCGGCTTGTCCGCCTCGTCCTGCGCGGTCACCGCCGGCTTGCCCTGACCCGGCACGGCGACGCCGATGATCTGCCCGTCGGGCAGCCGGATGTAGGCCGGCTCGCCCTTGACCAGACCGGCCCGCTTGGCCGCCGCGTCCAGGTTGCCCGCGCTCTCGTAGGCGGCCAGCTGGTTCTCCAGCTGCTGCTGCCGTTTGTCCAGGTTCGACTGCTCGTCCTCGAGCCGGCTCAGCTCGAACGAGTTCTCCATGGTCTTGGTGTTGATCAGCAGGATGCCCAGCACCCCGGCGACCACCACGACGATGACCAGCGCGATGAACGGCGCCCGCGGCGCCCGGATGGCCGCCGGCGGCGCGACCCGCAGCCGCGGCGCCGGGCTGTCGGCTTTGACCCGCGACCGTTCGGCCGGCGCCTGGTCCAGCCGCAGCGCGGCCGTGCCCTCGGTGCGGACCGGCTGAGCCGTCCGGGTCACCTTGGCCGGGTGCCGGCGCGCGCCGGGCGTACTCGTCGTGCTGGTCTGGTCCGCGGTCCGGCCCCCCGACCGCGAAGCGTACGTGCGCTCGCTCATGACCCCTCCCCCTCCGTGCGTTCCCCCGGGCGTCGCCGCCCTCTTCCCCCGTGTGGTGCGGGCATCCGGAGCCGTTCGCGGCCGGTCACCGGTGCCTGGTTCTGTTCGACGCGCTCGACCGCCCGCAGCTTCACCGAAGCCGCTCGCGGGTTCGCCGCCACTTCCTCCGCGCTCGGCGGCTCCGACCCCTTCGTCAGAAGCCGCACGGTCGGACCGGTACCGGGCAGCTCGACCGGCAGATCGATCGGCCCGGTGCTGCGCGCCCTCGCGGCGATGGCGCGCTTGACGATCCTGTCTTCCAACGATTGGTAGCTCATCACCACAAGGCGCCCATAAGGGGCCAGCGAGTCGAGAGCCGTGGGCACCGCGGACTCGACCGCGGCCAGTTCGCCATTTACCTCAATGCGTAGTGCCTGAAACGTTCTTTTCGCGGGATTTCCACCCGTTCGTCGCGCGGCGGCCGGGATCGCGTCCTTGATCAGGTCCGCGAGCCGGGTCGTGGACGTGATCCGTCCCCGCTCCCGCTCCCGGACGACGGCCGAGACGATCCGCGAGGCGAACTTCTCCTCGCCGTACGTTCGCAGCACCCGGACCAGATCGCCCGGCTGGTAGCCGTTCACGACCTCCTCGGCCGTGATCCCCCGCGACTGGTCCATCCGCATGTCCAGGGGCGCGTCCTGCGCGTAGGCGAACCCCCGGTCGGGCTCGTCCAGTTGCAGCGACGACACACCCAGATCGAACAGGCCACTCTGGATCGCCCCATGACCCAGATCGGCCAGCACCGCCGGCAGCTCGTCGTAGACGGCGTGCACCAGGTGCGTACGGTCCGCGAACCGCACCAATCGCCGCCGGCTGTGTTCCAGCGCCTCCGGGTCCCGGTCGAGTCCGATCAGGACCACGTCCGGGTAGCGCTCGAGCACCGCCTCGGCGTGACCGCCGAGGCCCAGCGTGAAGTCGACGTGCACGGCGTCCGGCCGGGCCAGCGCGGGAGCGAGCAGCTCGAGACAGCGCTCGAGCAGCACCGGCACATGCGTGCCACGTTGCTCCCCCACGTCGACCCCCAGTCGCCAGGCTTCCTGCGTCACCCGGTCCGACCGACGTCGAATCCGTACCGCCAGATCCCCATCCGCTCGTGCCCGCTGCCGGCGGGCGTCGCGCCTGGCACCGGGGAAGAGGCGCCAGGAACTCAAGCGGCTGGAGATCTCGCGTTACGGGCGGCAGCGACGTCTTCTCGAGGCCCGTCCGTGTCACGCCGTCACAGTCCTCCGGGCAGCACCCCCTCCTCGATGTCGGCGAAGTCGTCCTCGCTCGCCGAGAGGTACTGCTCCCAGGACTGCTTGTCCCAGATCTCCACCCGCGTGCTCGCCCCGATGACCACCAGTTCACGGTCGAGTGCGGCGTACTCCCGCAGGTGCGCCGGGATGGTGACCCGGCCCTGCTTGTCGGGAACCTCGTCGTGCGCGCTGGCGAAGAACACCCGGCTGTAGGCCCGGGCGGCCTTGTGCGTCACCGGCTGCTCGCGAAGCTGCCCAGCGATGCGCTGAAACTCCGGCATCGGGAACACGTACAGGCAACGTTCCTGCCCCTTGGTGATCACGACACCTCCCGCCAGCTCGTCCCGGAACTTCGCCGGAAGAATCAGCCGGCCCTTCTCGTCCAGGCGTGGGGTGTGCGTGCCGAGAAACATCGGCCAACCCCCCAACGCCCTGCCGGCGGTTCGCGGTCCGCCGAGTCGAATCGGGCCGGCAGGTCCCCCCTGCCACTGCGCTCCACTCTACTCCACTTCCCTCCACCCGCAACCGGAATCGTGCCGTCCATGAGGCCCATTCGCAGACGAAAGCGCTGGTAGACGCGGTGGAGTGCCAGTGGAGGGCGGAGCGGCGATCATGGCGTCCGCTTTCCGACATGACGCCCAGGCGGGCATGAAAAGCTGCCCGATTCGCAGGTTTGAGCGCGGCGGAAGACGATCGGGGAGGAAAAGGGAGGACAGACGAACGCCGGCGGGGTGCGACCCAGGAACCCCGGGTCGCACCCCGCCGGTGCGAAAGTGGTTACGCCTTACTTACTAGGGCCACTGGATCAGACCAGGCGGCGCACCACGTAGTTGCCACCGAACATCTTGCGCTTGGAGACCCGGGCACCGGAGTGCGGCGAGTCCCAGATCCGCCCGTTACCCGCGTAGACCGCCGCGTGGTAGCCGTAGGAGCCGGAGCGATAGATGATCAGGTCACCGACCTGCTTGCTGCCCTTGCGGATCGCACGGCCGTACTTCTGCTGCGAGTTGGCCTTGTGCGGCAGCTTGCGCCCGGTGGTCTTGCGGTAGATGTACATCGTGAAGCCGGAGCAGTCGAAGCGCTTCGGACCGGCCGCACCGTAGAGGTACAGCGCGCCCCTGTGCCTCGCGGCCTCAGCCAGAACCTTCGCACCACTGTTGGTGACCTTGACGAGCGAGGTTCCGCTGGTGCCCGCGCCGACTCCCGAGCTGCCCAGGAAGACAGTGCGGTACCTGCCGAGACCCGTGGGCTTGAAGGAGAAGGCGTAGGCGCCGGACTTGCCGAGGGACTTGGTCGTCCAGGTCCTCCACTTGCCGCCGGAGTATGCCTGGAGGCGTACCCGGCCGGTGGTGACCTTCTTACCGGTGGCCGAGTTGGTCACCTTGGCGGTGATCTTGACGGCCGAGCCCCACTTCACCGATTTCGCGCTGGCCGACTGGGCTACCTTCGCCTTCGGCCGCGCCGCCTGAGCGGCGGTGACCACCGAGGTGGTCGCGGCGACGGCCGGCTGCGCGGCCACGAGCTGACCGGCGCAGAGGCAGAGACCCAGGGACAGGGCGATGCCGCCGGTGCCGAACTTGCGGCGCCGACTCGAGGTGTTTCCGTGCACGGTAGAGAGATCCCTCCGGCACGCCTGCGAGGTTAGCTGTCGGGTTCGGGCGGGAAGGTGTGCCCGGCCGCTCGCGCGGCTTCACCCCAAGGTCCTCAGGTCACCGCCGGTAATGGCGGAGCCGTGAGAGGACCGGAAATGGGTCCCCCGTCCCTGCCCCTCGTTGCCTTGTGTGGTGGTCATCGTTCTCGGGTCGTGGGACCGGTCGGGGCAGGGCTCGGCGTTGACCCGCATCTCCACGAGCCGTGAGCGGTTGCTCGCGGCCAGACCTTGATAACCGAATTTCCGTACGGTTGCAGACGGTGACCAGTCACTCAGCGTGATTGGCATTCCGCCCGTTGTCCGGTTTGGGCACCCCTCAAAACAAATGCCGATGCGGTACGCGATGCCACGGCTACAGAACGTCGAAGGTAACGGGTGAGTCTCGCCACACAATTAACAAACTTTGCAATGATCTTGAAGGGCGGAATGTCCGCTACTTCCGTCCCGCCGCCGCACCCATCGACCGTCTGTCCGGTTCGGGTACTGTCGCCACCGTGACGGACGGGAAGATGCCTCTACGCGCGAAAGTGGCGAGCTCCGTCTCGCGGACGGCCGCGGCGCTCTCACGGGCCGCGGGCCGCGGCGACGGCTCGGTCATCGGCGGCTGGATCGGTCTCAAGATCGACCCTGACCTGCTGAAAAACCTTGCCTCCGGGCGTGCCATCGCGCTGGTCTCGGGCACCAACGGCAAGACCACCACCACCCGGCTCACCGCCGCCGCGCTCGGCGTGCTCGGCCCGGTGGCCACCAACTCGTTCGGCGCCAACATGCCCACCGGGCACACCTCGGCGCTGGCCAAGGCCGGCACCACGCCGTTCGCGGTCCTCGAGGTGGACGAGCACTACCTGGCCCGGGTGATCGACGAGACCACCCCGCGCGCGGTCGCGCTGCTCAACCTCAGCCGCGACCAGCTCGACCGGGCCAAGGAGGTGTCGATGATGGCCCAGCTCTGGCGCACCGCCCTGGCTGACCACCAGGACATCCGGGTGATCGCCAACGCCGACGACCCGATGGTGGTCTGGGCGGCGACGGCCAGCCCGCACGTCGTCTGGTTCAGCGCCGGCCAGCGCTGGCACGACGACTCCTGGGTCTGCCCCGAGTGCGGCTCCTCGATCGAACGCCGCGAGGGCGAGTGGTGGTGCGTCGGCTGCCCGCTGCGCCGCCCGCGGGCCCAGTGGGTCGTCGAGGACGAGGGCGTCACCGACCCCAACGGCGACTGGCACCTGATCAAGCTGCAGCTGCCCGGCCGGGTCAACCTCGGCAACGCGGCCGCCGCCCTGGCCACCGCGGCCGAGTTCGGCGTACGCGCGCTCGAAGCCGTGCCCCGGCTGGCCACGGTCAGCTCCGTGGCCGGGCGGTACGCGCAGGTCGACCGGGACGGCCGCAACATCCGCCTGCTGCTGGCCAAGAACCCGGCCAGCTGGCTCGAGGCGTTCGACATGGCCGAGCAAGCGCCGACCCTGCTCTCCATCAACGCCCGCGACCCCGACGGCCTGGACACCTCCTGGCTCTACGACGTCGACTTCTCGCCCCTGCGCGACGGCCGGCCCGTGCTGATCACCGGCGACCGTGCCTACGACCTGGCCGTCCGCCTCACGGTGAACGGTGTGCCCTTCCGCCACGTAACTACCTTCGACGAGGCGATCCAGGCATCCCCACCCGGACGGCTCGAAGTGATCGCGAACTACACCGCGTTCCAGGACATCCGAGCGGAGCTTGACCGTGTCAACTGAGAGCGTCCTGCGGATCGTCTGGATCTACCCGGACCTGCTGTCCACCTACGGCGACCGCGGCAACATGCTGATCCTGGCCCACCGGGCACGGATGCGCGGCATCCCGGCCGAGACCTACGAGGTCCGCTCCGACCAGCCGATGCCCTCCACCGCCGACATCTACCTGATCGGCGGCGGCGAGGACGGCCCGCAGGCGCTGGCCGCCCAGCGGCTGATCGCCGACGGCGGCGTGCACCGGGCGGTCGCCCAGGGGTCGGCCGTGCTGGCGATCTGTGCCGGTTATCAACTGTTCGGGCACTCCTTCTTCGCCAAGGGGGCCAAGTACGCCGGCCTCGGCCTGCTCGACCTCGACTCCGACCGGGGCGAGACCCGAGCCGTCGGCGAGCTCCAGGGCGAGATGGACCCGCGGCTCGGGCTGCCTCCGCTGACCGGTTTTGAGAACCACGGCGGGCGTACCCACCTGGGGCCGGGCGTTTCGCCCCTGGCTCGAGTGTCCGCCGGCATCGGCAACGACGGCCAGACCGAGGGGGCCTGGCACGGCAAGATCCTCGGCACCTACAGCCACGGCCCCGCGCTCGCCCGCAACCCAGCGATAGCCGACCTGCTACTGCGTTGGGCGACCGGCGCGGATAGTCTTGCCCCCGTCGACGACACCTGGGCCGACGCGCTCAGAGCCGAACGACTCGCCGCAGCAAGCGTCTGACCAGCCCAAACAGCCCGACGACACCAGGAGCGGTAAGCCTTTATGACTGACACCCTGATCGCCCCGCAGGCCATCACCCCCGCGGACCCTCAGGTTGCAGCCCCGGAGCCCAAGCTGACCTGGCGGCGTCGCCTGGTCCGGTTCGGCATCCTCGGGCTGGTCGTCGCCGGGCTGGCTGTGGCCGCCGCCGTGCTGCCGCTGCGCGACATCGCCGACTCGGTCGCCGCGCTCGGCCCCGCCGCCGCCGTCGGGGTCGCCGTGGTCGGCGGGCTGCTCCTCTCGGTGCTCGTCCCCCGCACCGCCATCACGCTGGCCTGCGGCGCTCTGCTCGGCGCGGCCACCGGTGCGGCGGCCGCCCTGGCCGCCGCGGTGATCGCCGCCGCCGCCACCTACTACGCCGGGCGCTGGGCCGGGCGGGGCGCCCTGGGCGCCAAGGCCGACGGCCGGATGAAGCGCCTGGACGGCTGGCTCAACCGCCGCGGGCTGGCCGCGGTGCTCCTGGTCCGTTTCCTCCCGCTGGCGCCGTTCGGCCTGATCGGGTACGCCTACGGCACGACCAGCGTCTGCCGCAAGCGCTACCTCCTCGGCACCACCTTGGCGTCGATCCCGTCCGCGGTGTCGTACGCGGTGATCGGCGCCGCCGTGACCGCCCCCGGTTCGCTGAACCCGCTCTCCCTGGCCCCCGCCCTGATCGGTTTCGCCCTGACCACCACCATCGTCGTCCGCTGGCGCCGAGCCGCCCGCCGCGACGCCGCCCTCGCCTCCACCGCCACCGCCTGACCCACCGCGCCTCCGCGCCACGCCGCGCCCTCCGCTTGACCCGCCGGGCCCCCGCGCCCAGCGCTTGACCCGCCACGCCCCACCGCGCCGCGCGCCGCGCCCACCGCCCCACCGCCTAACCCGCCGCGCCCCACCGCCTAACCCGCCACGCCCCCGCGCCCTCCGCTTGACCCGCCACGCCCCACCGCGCCGCGCGCCGCGCCCATCGCCCCGCCGCCTAACCCGCCGGGCCCCCGCGCCGCGCCCCCGCGCCCCGCTCCCGCGCCCACCGCCTAACCCGCCGCGCCCACCGCCCACCATCTAATTCGCGGCGCCCCCGCACCACGCCACGCCCCCGCACCACGCCACGCCCCCGCGCCACGCCGCGCCCGCGCGCCACGCCGCGCCCCCGCACCACGCCGCGCCCCCGCACCACGCCTCCACCACGCCACGCCCCACCCGCCGCGTCCTCACCGCCACACCGCGCCTCGCCCTTTGCTCTGAGCACAAATACGCATCGGGCCGGGGTGATGCATATTTGTGCTCAGAGCAAAGGGGCCCGAGCGGGGTAGGTCTGGGCGGTATCCGGGCCCGAAATACCGCTCTGGACTACCACTGACGGGGTCCTTCGGGCTGGTGCTCTTCTGACAGGGTGGGCGGATGAACTTCCGTCACGCCTACCGCGCCGCCGCCGTCTCCTTCGCCGATCTGATCACCCGGGTCCCGGCCGACCGGTGGGACGCGGCCGCCCTGGGCGAGTGGAGCCTGCGCGACCTGGTCGGGCACGTCACCACCGAGTTGCGCGACGTCCCCGAGGTCCTGGCCACCCCGGCCGACGCGGTCGAGGTGCCGTCGACCGAGGCGTACTGGGCGTTCGCCCGGGTCACGCCGGTCGACGTGGTGGCCAAGGCGCACGCCGAGTCGGGGCGGGCCGCCCGTGAGGCCGGCCAGGCGCTGGGGGACGATCCGGCGAGTGTGGTCAACCAGCTGATCGGCCGGGCCACGCAGGCGCTGGCCGGGACCAAGGACAACGACGTGGTGAGCACGGCGGCCGGTGGCATGCGGGTCCGCGACTGGCTGCCGACCCGCACGTTCGAGCTGGTGGTGCACGGTCAGGACGTGGCCGACGCGGCCGGCCGGGACTTCGCTCCCGGTCTGGACGCGATGGCCGAGGCGGTGACCCAGGCGACGTTCGTGGCCGTGGCGGTCGGCGACGGCCCGCTGCTGCTGCGGGCCCTGACCGGACGCACCGCGCTCCCCGACCGCTATTCGGTGATCAGCTGACGAGCCAGTGGTTGGCAAATCGGGCATCCGTGTCACGGATGCCCGATTTGCCAACCACTCCGAAGACGGCCCCCAGCACGGCCGACCGGCGGACGAACCGACCGGCGAACCCGCGCACGAACCGACCGGCGAACCCGCGCGCGAAACAGCCTGCCAACCCGCGCGCGAAACAGCCAGCCAACCCGCGCACGAACCAGCCGACGGGCTCGAGCGCGATGCGGCCTGCGAACCCGCGGGTGGCGGACCCGGGTGCGGGGCCGCCGGCGAACCGCGTGGAGCAGGTCAGACGACGACGCTGACCAGGCGGCCCTTGACGACGATGACCTTCTTGGGGGCGCGACCGGCCAGCGCTTCGGCCACGGTGGCCAGGGCGGCCTCGCGTACCGAATCCTCGGACGCGTCCGGCTGCACCTCGACCCGGCCCCGGACCTTGCCGTTGATCTGCACCGGATAGGTGATCGACTCGGCCACCAGCTGGGCCGGGTCGGCCGCCGGGAAGTCGGCGTAGGTCAGCGTGCCCTGGTGGCCCAGCTTGCCCCACAGCTCCTCAGCCATGTGCGGGGCGAACGGCGCCAGCATCAGAGTCAGCGGCTCGACCGCCTCCCGGGTGGACACGGCCTGCGGGGTCAGCGCGTTGGTCAGCTCGATCAGCTTGGCGATGGCCGTGTTGAACCGCAGCTCGTCCATGTCCTCGCGGACCCCGGCGATGGTGCGGTGCAGGTGTTTGCGCAGCTTCGGGTCCAGCTCGGTGTCGGTCACGCGGACGGCGCCGGTCTCCTCGTCGATGACCAGGCGCCACACTCGCTGCAGGAAGCGCTGGGAACCGACCACCGCCCTGGTCTCCCACGGCCGGGAGACGTCCAGCGGGCCCATCGCCATCTCGTACACCCGGAAGGTGTCGGCACCGTAGGCGTCGCACATCTCGTCGGGCGTAACGACGTTCTTCAGCGACTTGCCCATCTTGCCGTAGCTGCGGGTGACCTCCTGCTCGCCGTAGAAGTATTTGCCGTCGCGCTCGACGACCTCCTCGGCGGGCACATAGAAGCCCCGGGCGTCCTGGTAGGCGTACGCCTGGATGTAGCCCTGGTTGAACAGCTTGCGGAACGGCTCGAACGACGACACGTGACCCAGGTCGTACAGCACCTTGTGCCAGAAGCGGGCGTACAGCAGGTGCAGCACGGCGTGCTCGACCCCGCCGACGTACAGATCGACGCCGCCGCAGTCGCCGGGCTGCTGCGGGCCCATCCAGTAGGCCTCGTTCTCGGGGTCGGCCAGCACCTTCTGGTTGTGCGGGTCGGTGTAGCGCAGCTCGTACCAGCACGAGCCGGCCCACTGCGGCATGGTGTTGGTCTCGCGGGTGTACATCCGCGGCCCGTCGCCCAGGTCCAGTTCGACCTCGACCCAGTCTTTCTTGCGCGACAGCGGGGTCTCGGGCTCGGTGTCGGCGTCGTCCGGGTCGAAGGTACGCGGGGAGAAGTCGTCCACGTCGGGCAGTTCGACCGGCAGCATCGACTCGGGCAGCGCCACCGGCAGGCCGGTCTCGTCGTACACGATCGGGAACGGCTCGCCCCAGTAGCGCTGCCGGCTGAACAGCCAGTCGCGCAGGCGGTAGGTGGTGGCGCCGCGGCCCTTGCCCCGCTCCTCCAGCCAGGAGATCATCGCCGCCTTGGCGTCGGCCACGTCCATGCCGTCCAGCCAGTCGCTGTTGACCGCCGGGCCGTCGCCGGTGAACGCGCCCTCGAAGCCTTCCGGTGCCCGTACCGTACGGATGATCGGCAGGCCGAACACCTCGGCGAAGGCCCAGTCGCGCTCGTCCTGGCCGGGCACCGCCATGATCGCGCCGGTGCCGTAGCCGGCCAGCACGTAGTCGGCGATGAACACCGGCACGCGGGCGTCGTTGACCGGGTTGACCGCGTACGCCCCGGTGAAGACGCCGGTCTTGACCTTGCCGTCGGCGGTTCGTTCCTCCTCGGTCTTGGCGGCCGCCTGGGCGCGGTAGGCCGCCACCGCCGCCGCGGGCGTGTCGTGCCCGCCGGTCCACTTCTGGTTGACATCCGTGGGCCAGGCCGCCGGGATGATCTGGTCGACCAGCTCGTGCTCGGGCGCCAGCACCATGTAGGTGGCGCCGAACAGCGTGTCGGGCCGCGTGGTGAACACGGTGATGGCCTGGTCGGCGACCGGGAAGTCGACGTGGGCGCCACGCGAGCGGCCGATCCAGTTGCGCTGCATGTGCTTGACCGGCTCGGGCCAGTCCATCACGTCCAGGTCCTCGACCAGCCGGTCACCGTACGCGGTGATCCGCATCATCCACTGCTTCAGGCTGCGCTGGAAGACCGGAAAGTTGCCGCGCTCGCTGCGCCCGTCCGGCGTGACCTCCTCGTTGGCCAGCACCGTGCCCAGCCCCGGGCACCAGTTCACCGGCGCCTCGCTGACGTAGGCCAGGCGGTACCCGTCGACGATCTTGCGACGCTCGACCGCGGACAGGCTCGCCCAGGCGCGGCCGCCGGGCGTTTCGCGTACCCCGGTCTCGAACTCCGCGATCAGGTCGTCGATCGGCCGGGCCTTGCGCGCGTCGGGGTCGAACCACGAGTTGAAGACCTGCAGGAAGATCCACTGGGTCCAGCGGTAGTAGTCCGGGTCGGTGGTGGCGAAGGCGCGGCGGTTGTCGTACGCCAGACCCAGCCGGCGCAGCTGGCCGCGGTAGCGCTCGACGTTCGCCTCGGTCGTGGTGCGCGGGTGCGTGCCGGTCTGGACCGCGTACTGCTCGGCCGGCAGCCCGAACGCGTCGAAGCCCATCGGGTGCAGCACGTTGAACCCGGCCATCCGCTTGTACCGGGTGTAGCAGTCGGTGCCGATATAGCCCAGCGGGTGCCCGACGTGCAGACCGGACCCCGACGGGTACGGGAACATGTCCTGGACGTGCAGCTTGGGCGCTCCGAACCGGGGGTGGCCGGGGTCGGCCAGGTCGCCCACCGGGTTGGGCGCGGCGAAGGTCTCGTGCTCCGCCCAGAACGTCTGCCAGCGCGGCTCGATCTCGTTCGCGGTCGCCGCCGTGTAGCGGAACGGCGGGGTCTCGGGGTCGCTCATCGTCACCATCTCGTCTTCAAGTCAATAGGCCTCGGACGTCGTTTCAGGCCTGCTTCAGGGCACAAAAAAGCCCCTCTCGCAGGAGGGGGCGCCGCGCTGCCGTCAGGAGTGACGGGTCAGCACGGCCGGCTAAGGAGCAGGAACGACCGGACCATGCGTTGCATGATACCGGTCGCCGCCTCGCGACGGCGACCGGTATCACCCTTGCCTCAGCTCACCTATGCGGTGGGTGCTCCGTAGAGCGCGAGCTCGGTCGAGTCGAGGAAGGTGCAGCCGCTGACCGCGGCCGGGCAGAGGCCCGCCGCCTGCGCCTGCGAGTTGACCATCGTGAACCGGACGTACCCGACATTGGTGCCCCCGGCGGTGACCGGGACGACCTGCGGGGTCACCGTGTTCAGCGGGAACCGGCCGCTGGCGGCGACGGTCCAGGTGGCGCCGTCCGCGGACGTCTCCACCCGGAAGTCGCCGGTGCCCGCGGTGCTGTCGTCGCCGCAGGTGGCCGACGGGTTGATCACCAGCTGGCTGATGTTCACCGCGGCCGGCAGCTTGATCACCGCGTTCTGCCCGCCGGCGGCGACGTCCGAGCCCCAGCCGGAGCCCTGACTCTGGTCGATCAGGCCGATCGGTCCGCAGCCGAAGGACGTGTAGTCCGGGCCGGTGGCCGACACGATCGAGGCGCCACCGCTGGCGGCGGCCCAGTCCCGGCGTACCGCCCAGTCCTTGCGGTTGACGTTGCCCGACCGGATCGAGATGGCCGCGATCGAGTTCGGGTCGTAGCCCGCACCCTGCGCGAACACCTTCGGGTAGGTGCCGGGGATGATCCCGCTGATGGTGTACGTGCCGTTGGCCGCCGTGACGGCCGAGTAGTCACCGGCGAAACCGGAGGCGTGCCCACCGAAGGCGACCGTGACGCCTGCCGCCGGGCGGCCGGAGTCCTGGTCGGTGACGGTGCCGGAGAGCGAGCCGCGCGGGCTGTCCGGGTTCGGCGGCAGCGAGAAGTCCTCGGCCGGCTGGGTGTCGGCCGCGTTCAGCGCACCGGCGAAGTAGCCCATGCCCCGGTCGGCGAAGACCTTCCAGATCTTGCTCTGCAGCTTGCCGTCCTCGACGACCAGGTCGGCCTGCAGGATCGAGTTGCGCATGTCGAGGAAGGTCGGGTCGGCCGGCGACAGCTCCATGGCCCGGGTGACCAGCGAGCGGGCCTTCTGGCTGCCGACCACCTTGCGCAGGTCCCACAGGGTCTGCGCCCAGATCGTGCCGTCGGCGTGCACCTCGGGGGTGCCGGTGGAACGGATCCGGCCGTAGTCGCCGTACGTGTAGCCGCCCTTGCCCGCGGCCGGGGTGCCCGCACAGTCGGCGACCGTGCTGTTCACCGTGCAGTCGACCGGCTCGGTGCGGATGGTGCCGCCCGCGGCCCAGTAGACGCCGACCCGCATCTCGCCGTCGGCGGCGGTGTCCGGGAGCAGGCCCTGCGTGGCGAGGTAGTCCATGGCGTACCAGTCGCTCCAGGCCTCGCCCATGGCGCCGGCCTGCTGGCTGCTCAGCGTGGAGTTGCCGGTCGCGTCCACGACCAGGCGGTTGGACAGGCCGTGGGTGTACTCGTGGTAGACCACGTCGGCCTCGTCGCCGGTGTTCGACGCGATGAACGTCGCACTCGGCTTGGTCAGGTACATCTGCATCAGCGGCGAGGTGCCGTCGGGCGGCGTGGCCATGTTGGCGTTGTCGTCGTGGTCGGCGTCGGGCAGGCCGTTGGCGGTGTTGGCGCCGTCCATCGCGTTGCCGATGACCGGGTCACCGTCGACCGCCTCGAAGTTGCCGGCGGCGCGGGTGAACCCGATCGGGGCGGCGGCCAGGTGGTCGTGCCAGTTGCCGAGGAACCAGTACATCTGGGTCGCGTTCTGGGCCCGGTTGGTCTGCCACGAGTTCGGCACCGTCGGGTTCCAGGAGCACTTGTACTGCGCCGAGCACCGGCCGCCGACCTGGGCCGAGAAGTCGACGAAGGGGGAGTCGAAGCTGCGCTTGCCGGCCGGGAGGACCTCCTCCGAGGACTGGGCGGTGTTGTCGTCGTTGACGTCGGAGTAGACGTGCGCGACGTTGCCCTCGAGCTTCGGCGCGCCGAGGGGCAGCCACTTGTTCAGGTTGACCGTGTGCTGCGTGCCGCCGTTGGGGGCGCCCGGGTAGTTCTCCCAGGTCTGCGCGTGGTCGTTGGCGACGATGCTCTGCCGGAACAGGACCTTGCTGTCGGCCGCGTCGACCACGCTGAGGAAGCCCTCGGTCATGTTGAGGACCTGCCAGGCCAGTTTCGGGCCGGCGGCGGTGTTGAAGACGACCTGACGGGCGTTGCCGCCGTCGGCGAAGGTCGCGGCGGTCGCCGAGCTGGTGCGTACGGCGGCGGCCGAGGCGCCGAAGACGTCCTGCACGGCGGCCTTGCGGGCGGCCACGGCGTCGAGCTTGGCCGAGCCGGCCGAGGCGGGCAGGCCGGCCAGCGGGGCGCCGTCGACCGAGATCAGCTTGCCGCTCTTGGCGACGTGGGCCTTGACGCCGTTGCCGAAGACCTCCACGCCACCGACGCTCTGCGTGAAGCTCAGGTGGTGGGTGCCCTCAACGTCGACGTAGTCCTTGCGCAGCTTCAGCCCGGACTCGTCGGCCGAGCTGAGGCCGAAGACGTCGCGGTGCGCGGCGAGGTAGTCGCGGGCGATCTTCTCCGGGGCGGCCGTGCTGGCCGTGGTCAGGAAGCCGTCGACCTTGGCGACCTGGCGCGGCGTACCCGTCGTCTTGTCGATCTCGACGATGCCCTGGACGCCGAGGGCGGTCTTCAGATCGCGGGCCGGCGAACCGGTCCTGTCCGCGGCCAGTGAGCGTTTGGCCGCGGCGGTTCCGGGCTTGGCCGGGGCGAGTTCACGGGAGTCGAAGTTGGGCAGCTCCGGGTGCTGGGCGTTCGCCTGCGGCGGAGCCGGAGCCGGTGCTGCCTGGGCCGTGGCGGGCAGCAGTCCGGCGAGTAACACCACGCCTGCGGCGGAGGCCAGCCACCGCCGGCTGGATGGTGCATACAGATTCTTCATTCAGGTCCCCTTGACCTCTCGGGGCAAGCCGCCTGCCCTCGTGGAGCAAACCGGCGACCGATGACCCCGACTGAGTAGTCCATCGATCGCAGATCGTTGCGCTCCATCGACTTAGGTAACCAGATCGATGTCCGATTCTTTACCTGACCGTGATGTTCGTCCGGTTGACCGGGCCTGGCATCCTGTCCAGCGCCCGACTCGGCGCTTCGCTGTGACCGGGATAACCTGTGGAGAACGGGCGGCGAGCGCCGGAGGCCCACGGACCGCCGGCCGCCCGCGAACCTTCGGTGCCCTTTCGGCGTACACACGTAGGAAAGGGCGAGGACGACATGGAGGAGGCCCGTGACAACCCCCACCTGGGATGAGCCCGGCGGAGCGATGCCGCCGGAAGAATTCCGCCGCTCGACCGAGGCCATCATGGCCAACATCGAGCACGTCATCGAGGGCAAGAGCGCCACCGTGCGGCTCGCCCTCGCGGTGATGCTGGCCGAGGGCCACCTGCTCATCGAGGACGTGCCCGGCGTCGGCAAGACCAAACTGGCCAAGGCGCTGGCCCGCAGCATCGACTGCTCGGTCCGCCGCATCCAGTTCACGCCCGACCTGCTGCCCAGCGACGTCACCGGAGTGAGCGTCTACAACCAGGAGCAGCGCGACTTCGAGTTCAAGCCGGGCGCGGTGTTCGCCAACCTGGTCGTCGGCGACGAGATCAACCGGGCGTCACCCAAGACCCAGTCGGCCCTCCTCGAGTGCATGGAGGAGCGGCAGGTCACGGTCGACGGCACGACGTACGAGCTGCAGGCGCCGTTCATGGTCATCGCGACCCAGAACCCGATCGAGATGGAGGGTACGTACCCCCTTCCCGAGGCGCAGCGCGACCGGTTCACCGCCCGCATCGCCATGGGCTATCCCGACCCGCGGGCCGAACTGGCCATGCTGGGCGGGCACGGCGCCATCGACCCGCTGAACAGCCTGCGCCCGGTCGCCGACGCGTCGACGGTCCGGCGGCTGATCGCCACGGTCCGTGACGTGCACGCCGCCGACACCGTCCAGCAGTACGCGATCGCCCTGGTCACGGCCACCCGCGAGGCCCCCGAGATCCGTCTCGGCGCCTCCCCCCGATCCACCCTCCAGCTGCTGCGTACGGCCAAGGCGGTCGCCGCGCTCGAAGGCCGCGACTACGTCCTGCCCGACGACCTGCAGGCGCTGGCCGTCCCGGTGCTGGCCCACCGCATCATCCCCACCACCGACGCACAGCTGAACCGGCGTACCACCGACGCCATCGTGTCGGAACTCCTCCACCGGCTGCCGCTGCCGCTCGACCGGGCGCGGTCGCCGTACGACACCCGCCAGGCCGGCGATCGGGGGAGCACGTACGACACCCGGGGGCGGTGAGGCATGCGAGAGGCCATGCGGGGCCTGACCACCCGCGGCCGATCGTTCCTGGCCGCCGCGGCGGCGGCCGGGCTGTCCGCCTTCATCCTGGGCGAACGTGACCTGCTGCGGGTGGCGATCCTGCTGGCCGCGCTGCCGCTGCTGGCCGCCGCCTACGTGGGGCGCAGCCGCTACAAGCTCGCCTGCACACGATCGCTGGATCCCGGGCGCACCCCGGTCGGCTCCAGCGCACGGGTGATCCTGCGGCTGCAAAACCTCTCCCGGCTGCCCACCGGCACGCTGATGCTGGAGGACCGGCTGCCGTTCGCGCTCGGGTCCCGCCCTCGGGTCGTGCTCGAACGGCTCGGGCCGCACCAGGCCAGCTCGGTGGCGTACACCGTGCGGGCCGACGTCCGCGGCCGCTACCCGGTCGGCCCGCTGGTGATCCGCCTGACCGACCCGTTCGGGCTGTGCGAGCTCAACCGCTCGTTCCCCAGCATCGACCGGCTCACCGTCATCCCCCAGGTGCTGGCGTTGCCGGCGGTGCGGCTAGCCGGGGAGTACGCGGGTACGGGCGACAGCCGCGCCCGCTCGGTCGCGGTGCACGGCGAGGACGACGCGGCCACCCGCGAATACCGCCGCGGGGACGACCTGCGGCGGGTGCACTGGCGGTCGACCGCGCGTACCGGCGAACTCATGGTCCGGCGCGAGGAGCAGCCCTGGGAGAGCCGGGCCACCGTGGTCCTCGACACCCGGGTGTACGCGCACCGCGGCGAGGGCCCGGCCGCCAGCTTCGAGTGGGCGGTGTCGGCCGCGGCCAGCATCGCGGTGCACCTGCGCCAGGCGGGCTACAAGTTGCGCCTGGTCACCGGCACCGGCATCGACGTCGACGCGACCGAGGCGGCCGGCGACGGCGTCATCCTCGACACCCTGGCCGACGTCAGCACCGCGCAGAACGGCGACATCTCGGTGCTCGTCGAGCAGGTCCGCCGCCGCTCCGACGGTGGCCTGGTCATCGGCCTGTTCGGCAACCTGACCGTGGCCGAGGCCGAGGTGCTCAGCGGGCTGCGTGGCAACGGCGCGACCTGCATCGGGTTCGCGATCGACAGCACCACCTGGATCAGCCTGCCCGAGGCGGAACGCCAGGAGGCCGACCGCGCCCAGGAGGCGGCGGCGCTGGCCCTGGTCCGCAGCGGCTGGCGGTCGCTGCCGGTCCGGCACGGCGACACCCTGCCGACGCTGTGGCCGGCCGCGGCGCGCGGCTCCCAGGGCTTCGCGTGGCGGGCGGCGATGGCCGAGACGGTGGCCGGTGGCGGCGGCCGGCGATGACGTTGTCTGTGGCGGCGGGCGGCGATCACTTCGTCGGTGGCGGCCGGCGATGACCTTGACGGAAAGGAACCCGCGACGTGACCGGGCGTAGGCGACTCGGGCTGGTGGCGGCCAGCGCCACCCTGCTGGCGGCGGCGCCGCTCTCCGCGATCTTCGAGTCGTGGGTGTGGCTGATGCAGTGCATCCTCGCGGTCGGGCTGACCGCCGGGGCGGCGGTGCTCACCCGCACCCTCCGCTTCCCGCCCTGGGCCCAGGTCCTCGCCCAGGTGGTTACCCTGCTGTTCGCGCTGACCTGGATGTTCTCCAGCGGCGACGAGTTCCTGGCGCTGCTACCCAGCCCCGACACCTTCGAACACTTCGGGCAGCTGTTCACCCAGGCCGGCGAGGACACCCGCAACTACGGCGTACCCGTCCCCAACCGCGAGGCGCTGCAGTTCATCGCCGTGCTCGGCGTCGGCTCGTGCGCGGTCGCGGTCGACGTGATGACCGTCCTGCTGCGCAAGCCCGCCCTGGCCGGCCTGCCCATGCTCGCCATCTATTCGGTGCCGGTGGCGATCTACGTCGACAGCGTCCCGGTGATCCCGTTCATCGTGGGCGCGGTCGGGTTCCTCTGGTTGCTGGTCGCCGACAACGTCGATCGGGTACGCCGCTTCGGGCGCCGCTTCACCGGCGACGGCCGCGACGTCGACGTCTGGGAGCCGTCCCCGCTCGCCGCGGCCGGCCGCCGCCTCGCCGTCATCGGGGTCGCCGCCGCGATCCTGCTGCCGATCGTCGTACCCGGCCTCAACACCGGCCTGCTGTCCAGCCTGACCCAGGTCGGCACCGGCGCGGGCAGCGGCTTCGGCGGCGGAGGCAACGGCAAGGTCAACCTGTTCGCCTCGCTCAGCGGCTCGCTGCAGCAGAGCGAGACCAAGGACATGATCCAGGTCACCACCAACGAGGAGGAGCCGTTCTACCTCCGCCTCGCCGTGGCCGACACGGTGACCGCCTCCGGTTTCGCCAACCGCACCCCCAACGGGAGCCGGATCACCGGCACCCTGCCCGACCCGTCCCAGAACAGCCGCCCCGGCGTGCAATACGACCGCTACCACGCCAAGGTCAAGATCCTCGACCTCAACATGGCGTTCGCCCCGATCTACGCCACCCCCGTGGCCAGCGACGACCTGAAGGGCACCTGGAACTACGACGCCGGCTCGCAGATCGTCTACTCCACCCGGACGACCACGGCGAACAAGGAGTACGACTTCGACTACGTCCGGGCCAGCTACCGGCCGAACGCGCTGCGCCAGGCCGACGCGGTCCGCGACGGCTCGCTGCAGGCCCTCACCACTGTCCCCCAGGACCGGTACGTCGACCCGTTGGTCGAGCGGCTGACCAAGAGCAAGACCACCCAGTACGACAAGGTGATGGCCCTCTACAACTACTTCTCCAAGGACAACGACTTCACGTACAGCCTGCAGACCAGCAGCGGCACCAGCGGCTCCGAGATCGCCGACTTCCTGCAGAACAAGGCCGGCTACTGCCAGCAGTACGCGGCCGCGCTGGCCTGGATGGTCCGCGAGGCCGGCATCCCCGCCCGGGTGGCGTTCGGCTTCACCCGCGGCGGCGACCGCGACGGCAACACCTGGACCATCACCAACCGCAACGCCCACGCCTGGACCGAGGTCTACTTCGACGGCTTCGGCTGGGTCCCGTTCGACGCTACCCCGACCTCCGGCGTGGTCGGCGCCAGCCGCACCGACTGGGCCCCCGACGTCGACTCCCCCGACCCGGTGACCTCGGCGTCGACCGCCCCCGTGGCCCCCGGCGCCAGTTCCTCGGCCGGCCCCGCCGGCGCCGACCGCCCCAACCGCAACTTCGACGACCCCGGCCTCGCGGGTGGCTCCGGCACCACCGGCTCCGGCATTTCGACCACGGTCCTGTGGAGCGTCGCCCTGGTCGCCTTGCTGATCGCGTTGCTCTTGGTGCCGGCGCTACGCCGCGGCCTGATTCGCCGCCGCCGGCACACAGCCACGGTCAAGCCGGCCGCCCCCGCCGTGGTCTCGGCCACCGGCGCCGCCGACATCACCGTGACCACCGAGACCGGCCAGGCCCGGGCCGACGCCCACGCCGCCTGGGACGAACTCATCGACACGATGATCGACTACCGGGTCCCGATCGACCCCACCGAAACCCCCCGGGTGACCGCCCAGCGCCTGATCCGCGAGGCCGAGTTCGACCCCGAGCCGGCCGAGTCGGCCACCCTGCTCGGCCGGGCCGAGGAACGGGCCCGCTACGCCCGGCGCCCCCTGCAGGGCGGCGAGCTGACCGAGGCCCTGGGCCGCGTACGCAAGGGCCTGTCCCGCACCGCGACCCGCCGCACCCGCCTGGTGGCCGCCCTTCTGCCGCCGTCGGTCATGCTCCGCTGGCGCCTCGCCCTCGGCGACGCGTCGGCCGGGACGGTCGGCTTCTTCAGCCGCATCCGGGAGTCGCTGGTCCGCTTCAGTCCGCGCCGTCTGCTGACGTCCCGGGCACGCTGACCTCGCGGCCCACCCGCAGCGTGCGGGTGGGCCGGTGGGCGGGTCGTTTCTCAGCGCTGAACGACGTCGATGTCCGCCGGCGGCTCAGGTCCAGACCGGGCTGCCGTGCGCATACCGTTCACCGCGTGCACCGTCCGGGAGAATGCGGTGGATATGGTCGATGTCGGCCTGGTCGAGAATGATGCCGGCGGCAGCGACGTTCTCGGCCACTCGGGCGGCGTTGCGGCTGCCGGGGATCGGCACGAGGTCGTTTCGGCGTGTCAGCAGCCAGGCCAGGGCGAGTTGGGACACGGCGATGCCCTTCATCGCGGCGAACTCGGCCAGCCGATCGGCGGCGCGGGCGTTCGCCTCGAAGTTGCCCGGTTGCCAGCGCGGATCCGTACGTCGGATGTCCCCCTCCGGATAGGCCGACGCCGGGCGGGCGGCTCCGGTCAGGAAGCCGCGGCCGAGCGGTGAGTAGGCGACGAATCCGATGCCGAGTTCGTCGAGGGTCGGGAAGATCGCTTCCACCTGACGCGCGAACAAGGAGTACTCGGTCTGCAGGACCGAGACGGACTGGACGGCGTGGGCCCGGCGGATGGTGTCGGGTCCAGCCTCGCTGAGCCCGAAGTAGCGGACCTTGCCGGCTTGGATCAGTTCCTTGACCGCCCCGGCGACGTCCTCGATGGGCACGTCCGGGTCCGGGCGGTGTTGGTAGAAGAGGTCGAGGTGCTCGACCCCGAGGTTCCGCAAGCTGTTGTCGGCCACCTCGCGGATGTGCTCGGGCCGGCTGTCCTGCCCGAAGGTGGGCGTGATCCCGAACTTCGTGGCCAGCACAACCTCGTCCCGGAAACCCGCTACCGCCGCACCGATGACCTTCTCGTTCTCTCCCCAGCCGTACATCTCCGCGGTGTCGAACAAAGTGACGCCGAGTTCATACGCTCGCCGCACCGCGGCGATTCCCTCCTGCCGATCGCTTGGGCCGTAGAACCCGGTAATTCCCATGGAGCCGTACCCCATGGCGGACGACGTGAGTCCCTGACTACCCAGATGGCGTTGCCGCACGTTGCTCTCCTTAGGTCGCCGAAGCCGTCACAGTACATCGTTTCTGTCAGACTCTGACAAGTTAGTCTGGACATGCCGAAGATGTTAGGCTCGGCGCATGCCGGGTGAGGAGAAGCCGCGAGCCGGCGCGACCAGAGCGATCGCCAGGGAAGCGGTGCGCGCCTCCATTTCCGACGCGGCGCTCTCCTTGTTCGAGACACACGGGTTCGACGCGGTCACCATGGACCAGGTGGCCTCCGCGGTCGGCACTTCCGTCCGCAGCGTCCATCGCCACTTCCCGGCCAAGGAGGACCTCGTGGTTGGTGATCATCAGCACTGGGCCGGGGCGCTTCGCGACGCGGTCGCTGACCGGCCGGCCGGCGAGCCGATCTGGGAGAGCCTGCGGCGCGGTTTTCGCATGCTGTTGAGCCCGCCGTACGGCGACGGGACCAACAAGGGGCAACGGACTCTGGCGGTGGTCTTCGCCACCCCCGGCCTGCGCGCCCGGTTGTTCGAGAAACATCAGCGCTTCGCCGTGCTGCTCACTCCGGCCGTGCGCGACCGTCTGGGCCGACGGGCCGACGATCTGTCGGTGTCGGTATTGGTCAACGCGGCGATCGTCTGCTTCGAGACGACGCTGATGCAGTGGTCGACCGACCCGGATCCCGCCGGCGGGCCGGCGTTGCTGGACCGCGCCTTCAGTTCCCTACGGCCAGCCGGAGATCTCGAACGACCGAATCCCGCATGACCACCGACACCGGCAACGCATCTGAGACCTCCGCCTCGAGGAAACCGGGACCGCGCAGCCGGATGGAGCAGACAGCCGCGGACAGCCACCGCCAGGCGTGAACGTCACCACGAACGGACCGGCCGCGAGGCGGGACAGCCAGGCCCGACTCGCGTGCGGGTCGAGGACGCCGGTCTCGCAGCCACGGCCGGGCCTCGCCGACCCTGCCGGGATCGCGATGATCCCGATCACCCGGCCGGGAGGAAGAGCGGGCGGAGGAGGGCGCGAACGCAGGCGCGGAGGGGGAAGGACGGCTGTGGTTAGCGGTGGCCCTCGGGGCGGTTCTTCCACCGCTCCTCGAGCCGGTCGAGCAGCCCGCCGGACTTGCGCGAGCGGCCGGGGCGGCGGCTGGCCGTCCCGCCGACCGCGTGCAGGTCGGTGGTCTGCCCCTTGCGGCGGCTGTGCATGGCGAAGGCGGCGGAGCCCAGCATGATCACGAAACCGCCCACACCTAGCAGCGTGTTGCTGCTCACGGTGCCATAGACGAGAAGAGCCAGCCCAGCGATGATCATGAACGCGGCGATCACCAGGCGACGCCGAGCATGGAATCGCGGGTCGCTGGCCCGTACGGCCGAGGCGAACTTGGGATCCTCGGCAAGCGACCGCTCGATCTGATCGAACAGCCGCTGCTCGTGCTCAGAGAGCGGCACGGCTTTCCTCCCCGGGCGCATAGCCGGCCCCGAGGCCGGGGTCGGGTCCGGCCTAGTCTGACCGACACAACCAGTGTGACTGATATAACCACTCAGACCGCAACATCGCTGTGGCGGATGTACCAGTGTGACACCGCTGACAGGAGACAACCCACCGGCTGCCCCTCCCGCAAGTCTACGAGTGGGTCGGCGGGTCGGAAAGCGGGACGACCGCCGAGTGCGGGTGATTTTCGGTTCTGCGAAGATCCCGACGGCCGAGAAGACTGGCCGGTCCGACGACAGAACGGCCGAAACGGGCAGCCACGGCGTCGGCCGCGGCCTCCGCCTCACGCCAGCCGCGCTCGGGTTCACCCAGGGTGAGCTGCCGCGATGTGGTCGCGGCGGCGGAGAGGCCTTCGACGCGTACGCCGATCAGCCGAATCTTGTCGGCCGGCCCGAGCGCGGTGAACAGCCCCCAGGAGATCTCGAAGATCTCACGTGCCACATCGGTCGACGTCGCCACCGTGCGGGACCGGTTGACGGTCTTGAAATCGGCCAGCCGGACCTTGATCGCGACCGTACGCCCGACCAGCCCGGCCGCCCGCAGCCGCGCCCCGACCTTCTCGGACAGCGCCAGCAGGCTGCGTCGTAGCAGCTCACGGTCACCGACGTCGATGTCGAAGGTCATCTCGGCGCTGATCGACTTTTCTGCCTGCTCGGGCTCGACCCGGCGCGGGTCGCGGCCCCAGGACAGCTCGTGCAGGTGGGTCGCGGACGCCTCGCCGAGAGCCGAGCGCAGCAGGCTGACCGGCGCCTGGGCCACGTCGGCGACGGTGTTCAGGCCCAGCCGGCGCAGCGACTCGGCCGCCCGCTCCCCCACGCCCCAGAGCGCGTCCACCGGCAGCGGGTGCAGAAAATCGAGGACCATGCCCGTGGGTACGACGATCATGCCGTCGGGCTTGGCCCGGGTCGAGCCGAGCTTGGCCACGAACTTGCTCGGCGCCACCCCGACCGAGGCCGTGAGCTGCTCCTCCTCGAGGATCCGGCGGCGGATGTCGCGGGCGATCTCGGCCGGGCGCCCGAGCAACCGCTGCGCACCGGCCACGTCGAGGAACGCCTCGTCCAGCGACAGCGGCTCGACCAGCGGCGTCACGTCCCGGAAAACCCGCATGACGGCCCGTGAGGCGGATTCGTATGCCGCGAAATCGGGCGTCAGGAAGACCGCCTGCGGGCACAGGGCGCGGGCGCGCATGCCGGGCATCGCGCTGCGTACGCCGAACCGCCGTGCCTCGTAGCTGGCCGAACTGACCACCCCACGCGGACCCGCCCCGCCGACCACCACCGGCCGCCCCCGCAGCTCGGGCCGGCGGCGCACCTCGACCGACACGAAGAACGAATCCATGTCGGCGTGCAGGATCGTGCAACCGGTGTCGTCGGCCCCCGGCCCGAACCGCGGGTCACGACCGGTGCCGACCGCCTGACTACGCCCCATGATCTGCAGAGGCTAGTCCGACCCCCTGACAAAACTGAGCAGCGGAATCGTCAGCTCGGCCGCGGTCACCGAGCCGTGGTAGGCGACCAGCCGCCCGACCGCCGGCGGCTCGTACGCGGACGCGAGCGCGACGGTCCGCCCCGTGCAGATGATCACCAGGTCGCCGATGCGTTCCAGGTTGTCCCGGGTCACCGGCCCGAACAGGTCGAGGCTGATCGCCTGGAACCGGGTGAGCACCGCCGCCGACGAGCCGAACAGCGCCGTCGCGGCGGCTCGGACGTCGTCCAGCGCGCCTGGGACGACGTGGAGGTAGCGGACCCGCGGTTCACCGGCGACCGCGGCGAGGCCGGGGAGGGCCGAGATGTCGATACGTTCGTTGCCGGGCACGTTGAGCTGCCCGTGATCGGCGGTGACGAGCAGCGCCGAGCGCGGCGGCAGCCCGTCGGTGAGGATGCCGACGAGCCGTTCGACGTCACGTGCGGCGGCCGTCCACGCGGACGAGCCGACGCCGCTCTCGTGGCCGGCCTTGTCCAGGTCGGGGTGATATCCGTAGACGATTCCCGGGCCGGCCCGGAGCGCGCCGAGCATGCCCGCGGCTGTCTCCTCCAGGGTCGACGCGCCGACGAAGGCCGCGCCCCGGCCGGCCGCCACGGTCAACCCCGTGCCCTCGAACTCGGGCCGTGTGACCTGGGTGGACGGGACGCCGGCGCTCTCGAACACGGTCGGCCGCGGCTGCCACTCGGCCGGCGGCGGATCGTCGTTCCAGCGAATGTGGTTGAGGATCCGGCCGTCCGGCATCCGCGCGGTGAACCCCAGCACGCCGTGCTGCCCCGGCGGTTGCCCCGTGCCCAGAGTGACCAGGCTGACCGGTGTGGTCGAGGGAAACCCCGATGTGAGGGTACGAGCGGGAAGCCCGCTCAATCCCGGAAGCAACGGCAGCTGGTACGCCCCCAGCCCGTCCACCAGCAGCACCGCGACCCGATCGACGCCGTCCAGTTCGTCGCCCAGCCCGAGCCGGTCGTCGCCGGCCCCGCCGAGCACCGCCGCCACGCTGGGCAGCAGATCGGCCAGGCTGCCGGTCCCGTACGCGGGCCGCCCCTCCCGGAACGCCTCCGCCGGCAGCCCGTCGTCCGGCATCACGCCCGACCGTGGCACCTCCCGGGGCGGACCACCGCCCGGCGCCGCACGCCCTTCCCCCGGTCGGGCGCCGTCCGAGGTCATCCGCGGCGGGCGAAGACGTGCAGCTGGGAGGCGATGTCGCGGAACGGCGGCCGGGACGACAACGACATCTCCAGGTCGAGCAGAGCCTGCGGGTCGGCCTCGATCACCGCGGCCGGCAGGAGGTCGGCTACCACCCGTACCCCATGGATCTGCTCCACCTCGAGCCCCACCGAGCGCAACAGCCCCGCCGCGCCCTCGGCGTCGTAGCGCCGGCGCAGCTGATCGCGCGGCCCGGACCGGCCGTCGGCGTCGGTGACCAGCGCGGCCGCCGCGCCCAGCTGGCCGTTGACCGCGCGGCCGAGCACCGCCGCGGCCCGCCCGGCGACCAGCACGCTGACCGCTCCCCCAGAACGCAGGGCGGACGCGATCGCGGCGACCACCCCCGCCGGGTCGTCCACCACCTCGAGCACCGCGTGGCAGAGGATCAGGTCGACGCTGCCGGGCTCGATCAGGCCGGCCAGCGACTCGCCGTCGCCCTGCACGGCGCTGACCCGGTCGGCCACCCCCGCCTCGGCGGCCCGCCTGGTCAGCGCGGCCAGCGCGTCGGGGCTGGCGTCGACCACGGTGACCCGGTGGCCCGCCTCGGCGATCGGCACCGCGAAGCCGCCGGTGCCGCCGCCGACATCCAGCACGGTCAGCTCGCGGCCGGCCATCTCCCGGTGCAGGACGGCCCAGACGGCGGCGTTGCGCGCCGAGACGACGGGCTGGCGCGTCGGTGTGCTCTCCACCCGCGCAGCGTAGCGGGCCTGCGATAGCGCGGGATGAAGCGCCGCCGTAGTGGTTGCACAGCGCGCCGCCACCGTAGTGCTGGCACATGGCACCGCCGCCGGGGCACCGGCAGCCAGGCACCGCAGCCGAGCACCCACAGCCACCCACCGCGGCCGGGCACCCACAGCCACGCACCGCGACCTGGCACCCACAGCCACGCATCACAGCCGAGCACCCACAACCAGGCACCCACAACCACGCACCGCGGCCAAGCACCCACAACCACGCACCACAGCCGAGCACCCACAGCCACCCACCGCAGCCCCTTTGCTCTGAGCACAAATTTGCATCACCCATCGCCCGATGCATATTTGTGCTCAGAGCAAAGGGGGCGGGTCGCGGTATCCGAGCCCCGGCTACCGCCCAGGCCCCCGCCGCCGGGAACGGGGCGTCAGGGCGCATCTGACGGATCATCCAAGTGCGAGGCGAGGTCCAGCCCTGGGTGATTCCGTCAGATGCGCGCTAGTGCCAGTCGAGGCGGGTGTCGATGATGTCGGCGGCGTGCTGCCACCAGGCGGCGAGCATCCGGCGGTCGAGTTGCTGCCACTGTCTGATGTGGTTGCGGCGGGGGCGGTCGCCGGCCGTGCGCAGCAGGTCGTCGAGGTGGTCGAGCGCGGTGCCGGGCTCGAGGATCCGGTAGGCGTCCTCGATGTCCAGGGCCAGGACCAGCTCGTTGGCGATGGTGTTGGCCTTGACCATCAGGTCGGGCAGCCACCGCTCCGGCTCCAGTTCCAGGTTAACCGCGGGCAGGCCGAGGTCGTAGCGGTTGGGGTCGAGCAGCGGGAGGTACGCCCGGGTCATCGCGTCGCGCAGCCAGTGCCAGTGGGGAATGCGGGTGAGGTCGTGCTCGGGGGTGCTGAGCGCGTACCCGGCCGCCATCTCGGGCCGGGGCATCAGCGGGAGCCGCCCGGCGGTGCCGGCGAAGACGGGTGTGGCCCAGCCGTCCGATTCGGGCACGTAGGCACGCAGGGTGTAGCCGACGCGGTCACCGACGGTGAGTTCGACCAGCTGGACCGGGAAGTCGGACGGCAGGAACCCGGGCCGCGGACCGGGCGGCATGGACGGAACCGGCATGGACGGAATCGGCGCTTGGTGAGCCGGCGGCGTCTGATAGGACGGCGGCAAGGACGGCGCGGCATAAGCAGGCGGCGAGGACGAGACCGGCGGCGCGTAAGGGGGCGGCGAGGACGAGACCGGCGCCGCGTAAGGGGGCGGCAAGGACGAGACCGGCGGCGCGTAAGGGGGCGGCAAGGACGAGACCGGCGCCGCGTAAGGGGGCGGCGGGGGCTGATCGGCGGGTGGCGGGGTCTGATAGGCGGGAGGGGCCGGCGGCGGTGAGATCGGGGGCGGCGTGAAGGCGGGTTGATGGGCCGCCGCGAGGGTCAGCTGCTCCCGGGCCCGCGCGGCGGTCGAACGGCGCCCGGGGTCCTTCTCCAGCAGCCCGGCGATCACCTGCCACAGCGGCCCGATGTCGGGGGTGGGGGCCGGCGGGCTGGTCAGGATGGCGGCGATCGTGGCCTGGGTGTCCTCGCGCTGGAACGGTGACCGGCCGGTCACCGCGGTGTACAGCGTGACGCCCAGCGCCCACAGATCGGCCGGCGGCGCGGCCGGCACCCCGTTGATCCGCTCCGGCGCCATGAAGGCCGGCGAGCCGATCATCTGCCCGGTCATGGTCAGCGCCGACGCGTCGTCCACGGCCGCGATGCCGAAGTCGGTCAGCATCGCCCGGCCGGTCTCGATCAGGATGTTGGCCGGCTTGACGTCGCGGTGCACGGTCCCGCGCTGGTGGGCCGCGACCAGCGCGTCGAGCACCTGTAACCCGATCTCGGCCGTCCGGGCGGGGGTCAGCGCGCCGCCGGTCGCGATCACGTCGGCCAGCGACGGGCCGTCGACCAGTTCCATGACGATCCACGGCCGGCCGTCGTCGACCGCGACGTCGTGGACGGCCACGACGCCGGGGTGCCGGAGCCGGGCCGCCGCCTGCGCCTCGCGCATCGCCCGGCGTACCCGCGGGTCGTCGCTGTCGACCGGCGCGTCGCCGGCGCCGGGCAGATAGAGCTCCTTGATCGCGACGTCCCGGTCGAGCAGCGTGTCGCGGCCCTGCCAGACCGCGCCCATGCCGCCCCGGCCCAGGATCTTGTCCAGCCGGTAGCGGCCGGCGATCACCCGGGCGGCGTTCCCCTCCGTCACACGGGGCAATCTATAGGGCGAGTGCCTCCGTCGGGGGTAGCGCGGCCGCACGCATCGATGGATAGACGCCCGCCACCACGCCGACCACGACCGCGCCGCCGAGCCCGGCCATCGTCGACCACAGCGGAATGACCACCGGCCAGTGGTGGTACGCCGCATAGCCGACGGTGGCCAGCGCCCCCAGCATCGTCCCGGTGATCCCGCCCAGCGTGGCCAGCGCCACCGCCTCGGTCAGGAACTGGCCGCGGATCTGGCCCCGGTTGGCGCCCAGGGCGCGGCGCAGCCCGATCTCGCCGCGGCGTTCGAGCACCGAGATCACCATCGTGTTGGCCACCCCGATGCCGCCGACCAGCAACGCCACCCCGGCCAGGCCCAGGAACAGGGCGGAGAACGCGTTCTCGGTGGCCCGTTTCGCGGCCAGCGCGTCGGAGGGCCGGCTGACCACCACGTCGGCCGGCTGGGCCGGGTTGACCGTCTCCGGCAGCACCCCGCGGACCTGCTCGATCGACGGTTCGTCGGACTGCACGTAGACCACGGTGGGGTGGCCGTCGAAGCCGAGCTGGGCCTTGGCCGCGGGCCAGCCGACGAACACCGCCCGGTCGATCTCGGGCAGCAGCGGGACCGGGGCGAGGATGCCGACGACGGTGAACCACCGCTTGCCGATCATCAGTTGCTGGCCGGTGCCGGTGACGCCGAGGCGGGCGGCCGAGATCGAGCCGAGCACCACGGCCGGGAAGGTGGCTGTCGCGCCGTTCAGCCACTGCCCGGCCCGCATGTGCGCGTTGATCGCCGGCAACAGGTCGAGCTGGCTGGCCAGCACGGTCAGCCCGGAGCCGTCCGCCGGGTCGGTCCGGTCGGAGCGGCGGACCACGGTGTGCGTGTTGGCGACGGCGCTGGCCCGCTGCACCGGCCCGATCCGGCGCACCATGCCGACCGACTCCTCGGGCAGCAGCACCGGCGGATCGCGGTCGGGCATCGCCCGTACCTCGAGCATGTTGGTCCCCAGCGCGGACAGCTCGCGCATCAGCTGGGCCTGGCTGGACGCGGGAATGCCGGTGACCACGATCATGGTGGCGATGCCGATCGCGATGCCGAGGGCCGACAGCGCGGCCCGGGCCTTGCGCGTACGCAACCCGAGCAGCCCCAGGCCGAGCAGGTCGCTGACGGCCAGCCGGACCGGCCGGGTGGCCGCCGACGCCGAGTGCACGGAGGTCACGCGACCACCAGGCCGTCGCGCATCTCGATCCGCCGGGGCAGCGAGGCCGCGATGTCCCGGTCGTGGGTGATCACCGCGATCGTCGTTCCTTCCTGATGCAGCCGGTAGAGCAGGTCGAGCACCACCTGCCCGTTGCGGGTGTCGAGCGCGCCGGTCGGTTCGTCGGCCAGCAGCAGAGCCGGATGGTGTACGAGGGCCCGCGCGATCGCCACGCGTTGCCGCTCGCCCCCGGACAGCTGGTGCGGCAGATGCGAGACGCGATGCGACAGCCCGACCCGGTCGAGCGCCTCCAGGGCCAGCGGCCTGCGTTTGCGGCGGGGCACCCCGGCGTAGAGCAGCCCGGTGGCGACGTTCTCGGCCGCGCTGAGCCCGGCGGTCAGGTGGAACTGCTGGAACACGAAGCCCAGCCACCGGCCGCGCAGCGCGGAGAGCCGCCGGTCGGAGAGCCCGGCGACGTCCAGCCCGCCGAGCTCGACGGTGCCGGTGGTCGGCCGGTCGAGGGTGCCCATGATGTTGAGCAGCGTCGACTTGCCGGAACCGGACGGGCCGACGATGGCCAGCATCTCGCCCGGTTCGATGTCGAGCGTCACCCCGGCCAGCGCGGCGACGCCACCGGGGTAGCGCATCGTGACGTCCCGTACCGAGAGGACGGTCATGAGGTGGTCACCACCGGCACGCCCTCGTCGACACCGTCGCCGGTGACCTCGACCAGGCCCTTGGCGAACAGGCCGGTCTCGACGGCGACGAGGCGGTCGCCGGCCAGCTGGACCGCGTACCCGCCCTCACTGAGCGCGACCAGCGCGCCGACCGGGACCGCGAGAACGTCCTCGTGCGTCTCGCCGGCCAGGTCGACCTGCACGTTGGCCTGGTCGATGCCCTTGAGCTCCTTGACACTGTCCAGAGTGACGGTGACCGACCGTTTGGGCTCGTCGGTACCGGCGCCGCCCTCCTCGGCCGGCTGCACCTCGGTGCCGACGGCCGACACCTCGCCGGGCACCGCCTTGTCGCCCGGCAGCACCACGCTGACCTTGTCGCCGGGGCGGATGTTGCCGGCGTCGGCGACGGCGGCCGAGGCGGTGACCACCTTGGCCGTCGACGTCACGGTCAGCAGCGGGCCGGTCGAGCTGTCGCCCTTCTGCGCGGTGACCGAGTCGACCCGGACCGCGCTGGGCAGCACCACGACATCACCCACGCCGATCCGGCCGGTCTCCGGGAGCCCGGCGTCGCGTTGCCAGTGCTTGACCGCCTTGATCAGACCCGAGGTCAAAACCCCTTCCCCCGTACGTACGGTGGTCCGCACGGTTTTGGTCTCGGTCTTCCCGGTCTGGGGTTTGCCGGCCTTGTCATCCGACGCCGTCCCGTCGTCCGTCTTCGCGTCGTCCGTGCGGGCGGCCGGGGCCGGCGTCACCGGAACCGTTCGCGTGACCCTCGCCCCCGGCTCGGGCTGGTAGCCGATCGGGTAGCCCAGCGCCTTCAGGTTGGTGGCGACGATCCGCACGTCCCGGCCCACCGTCCCGGACTCGGCCAGGTCGCGGTAGAGCGGCATCGAGCCGTAGAACAGCTGCACCGGCTGGTCGTCGGCGCGGAACAGCTGCTGACCCCGCTTGACCGACGCGCCCGACCGGGGCAGCCAGGTGACGATGCCCTCTTTGCCGCCCTTGACCGGTTGCGCCTTGCCGAAGCCGAGGGTGCCGGTCAGCGACTCGGTGACCGAGAGGTCGGTCCGTACCACCGGCACGGTCTTCACCGCGGGAGCCGCATCGGCGGCCGGCCCCGGCGTGTCACGCCGCAGGAACCAGGTGACGCCGGCCGCGGCGACCAGGACCGGCACGACGACCAGGACCACGACGACGAGCCGGCGACGGGTCCGGCGGGGCGCCGGGGACAGGGGTTGGTCGGGATGCACGCCGAGATCATGCCGACCGATTGTCAGGACGCCGTTAGTTTCGCCGAACCTGACAGCCCTCTGACAATGCTCTGTGATCGTGCTCGCCATGCCTGAGTTCACGGTCCGCAGCGTCGCTATCGGCGGGGCCTCCGCGGCCCTCGCCGTCACCTATCTGCTCGGTGGCTGCTCCAGTTCGGAATCCGGCCGCGACGCGCAAGCCCCGCCGGTGGCGACACTGCGGAGTGCCGCCCCGTGGGGGGGCCCCGCCCGGGGGCGCCCCCCCCCCCCCCCCCCCCCCCCCCGGGGGGGGGGCCGGGGCGCCGGCCCCCCCCCCCGCCCCCCCCCGCCCCCCCCCCCCCCCACGACCTGCGCCCGCTTGTCCGGCTGGACGCGACCGACGAGGAGCGGACCGCCTTCCTCAAGGTCTGGGGGAACTGCGTGGCCAAGGAGGGCGGTCCCGGTTACGAGGAGCCAAAGATGATCTACAAGTACCTCAGCGAGAAGGACCCGAAGGCCAAGCGGGTGGAGGCGGCCTGCCACAACAAGTTCCCGGAGACCTTCGAGGAGCGGCAGAAGCGCACCGACAACACGGCGTTCCGGGACAACCAGCGGCAGTGGTACCAGTGCGCGCAGAAGGCCGGCTTCAAGCTCAACCCGCCGGACGAGGACGGCGAGTTCGGGCTGAGCGAGATCGGGCCGCAGGGCGACTTCGGTTCGGAGAAGATGGAGAACTGCCGTAAGGAGGCGTTCCGCGAGTGAGACCGCTACGTCACGCCGTGGCCGCGCTCGCCGTCGCCGGTCTGCTCGGCGGCTGCTCGGGCTCCGATGAGGACTTCCCACGGGTCGCGTCCCTGCGGACCTCCCCGCCGCCGGCCAGCACGGCGGCCACCGGCGAGGACCAGCGCCCCCTCGTGCCGGTCGACGCGACCAACGACGAACGCGAACGCCTGCAGAACGTCTGGATGGACTGCGTCGCCAAGACCTTCGGCCCCGGCTACGAGAACTCCAAGATCGTCGACAACCTGGCCTACAAGGGCAACGCCAAGGCCAAGAAGGTGCTGGCCGTCTGCGCGAAGAAGAGGCCCGAGTCGTACGAGGAACGGCAGAAGCGCACCGACATCTCGGCGTTCCGCGACAACCAGCGGCAGTGGTACCAGTGCGCGCAGAAGGCCGGCTACAAGCTCACCGCGCCCAACGAGGACGGCGAGTTCGGCCTGACCGAGATCGGACCGAACGGCGACTTCGAATCGCCCCGGATCGAGGCGTGCCGGGTCGAAGCGTTCAGGAACTGAGCGGCAGCCGCAGCGTCATCGTGGTGCCCGCACCGGGACGGCTCGCCGCGGACAACGTCCCCCCGTGTGCCTCGGCGAGCTTCCGGGCGATCGGCAGGCCCAGCCCGCTGCCGCCGGTCGCCCGGGTCCGGGACGAGTCGGCCCGCCAGAACCGGTCGAAGATCCTGGGCAGGTCCTCACGCGCGATGCCGATGCCGGTGTCCTGGACGGCGATGGTGAGCTCGTCGGAGCTCGCGGCGGCGGACAGGGTGACCGTGCCGCCGGCCGGGGTGTATCGGATCGCGTTCGACAGCAGATTGCCGACGGTTTGCCGCAGGCGTACCGGATCGGCGTCGGCGACCGGGTCACCGCGCAGGTCCGCGGTCAGCGTGACCTGCGCCTTCTCCGCCGCACCGCGCTGCGACTCGCAGACGTGCGTCAGCACGTCGCGCACGAAGATCGGTTCCCGGTGCAGCCGCAGGTCGCCCGCGTCGGCGGCGGCCAGGTCGCTGAGGTCGTCGATGATGTGGTGCAGCATGATCGCCTCGTCGTGCAGCAAGTCGAGCAGCGCCGGGTTGGCCGGCACCACCTCGTCCTGGGCCGCCTCCAGCCAGGCCCGGATGTTGGTCAGCGGGTTGCGCAGCTCGTGGGCCACGTCGCTGACCATCAGGCGGCGCTGCGTCTCGGCCTGCTCCCGGCGTTCGGTGGCGTCGTTGAGGGCCCGCGCCAGGAAACCGATCTCGTCCTTGCCCCGCACCGGCATCGGCGCCGGTTCGCCCGCCGGCGCCATCGCCGCCTCGGTCAGCGCCCGCAGCGGCCGGACCAGCCGGCGGCCGGTCAGCACGGTGAGCAGAACGGTGGCCAGCAGCACGGCGCCGGTCACCCAGGCGATCCGCAGCAGGTTCTCCCGGGACAGGCTGAACACCGGCTCGTCGGCGGTGCCGGCGTTCGGGTCGGTGACGTAGAGCAGAGCGGGCTGGGTCGTGTACGGCCGCAGCTGGCGCAGGCGGCTCTGCGTCACGCACGACGTCAGCTTGTTCGGGTCGACCGGCCGCACCTTGAGCGCGACGACCGCGAAGGTCCGGTCGAGCATGAGCACGCCGTGCCGGACGCCCAGGCACTCCTCGGTGTTCCACTCCAGCTCCTCGAGGGCCTGCTGCTCGCTGCCGGCCGGACCGATCGGCCACTTGAGCCGGCAGAGCCCGGCGGTGAACTGCGGGTCACCGGTGGTGGTCCGCACCACCGGCCGGCCGCTCGGATCGTCCATCACCTTGCCGTCCACCCCGCCCGACTGCCGCATGCAGTCCAGCTGGATCTGGGCCTGCCGGGTGAGCTTGCGGTGTTCCTGAGCGGTGAGCCGGTACGGGCCCAGCACCCGCGGGTCGATGCGGTCGGCGGTGTCGGTGAGGCCCGGGTCCAGGCGCAGCGGGTCGACGGTGGCCGAGGCCCGGGTCGTGGCCAGCGGCGTACCCGGATGGGAGTCGGCGATGACCTGCCGTTCGTCGGTCATCAGGGTGATCCGCCGGCCCAGCCGCGCCGCCTCGGCGTCGACGGTCTTCCGCACGCCGGTCCAGTCCTGGTGGGTGGCGGCGTACCCGATCAGTGTGTCGTAGATGCTCTTGTCGTCGGCCAGCGAGCGGCCCTGCTCCTGCCGGATGGCCCGGCTGGTCGACTGGACGGCCAGCCAGGCGGTGGCCACGATGGCCGCGACGGCGATCAGGACCGAGGTGGCGAGCAGGCGCCCGAGCAGGCTGCGGTGCAGGGGCACACGGCCCGGTCTCACGGTGGGCCACCGGTCAGTTTGTAGCCCACGCCGTACACGGTCTGCAGCAGTTGGGGGTCGATCTTGCGACGCAGGTTCATCACATGGACGTCGATGGTCCGGCCGGTCGAATTGCGATCGATACCGCGGGTACGGGTGAGCAACTGCGTCCGGGTGAAGACGCGGTCGGGTTGCCCCGCCATCGCGGCCAGGATCGCGAACTCACCGGGCGTGCACTCGACGGGTACGCCGTCGGCCTCGACCAGCCGTCGGCCCAGGTCGATGGTCAGCGTTCCGACGGACAGCACATCGCCCCCCGCCGGCGCCGTGGTCCGCCGGCGGCGCAGCAGCGTACGCACCCGGGCCACCAGCTCCCGCGGGCTGTACGGCTTGGTCAGATAATCGTCGGCGCCGACGTCGAGCCCGGTCAGCAGGTCGTCCTCGGTGGTCCGGGCGGTCACCATGAGCACCAGCACGTCGCTGTCGCGGCGCAGCCGCCGGCACACCTCCAACCCGTCCATCCCCGGCATCATCACGTCGAGGATCAGCAGGTCCGGTGCCTGCTGCCGGGCGCGTTCCAGCGCCGCCGCTCCGTCGTGCACCACGGTCACCTCGTGGCCGCCGGCCCGCAGGTATTGCCGCAGCACCTCGGCCTGCCGCCGGTCGTCCTCGGCCACCAGTACGTGCGCACACACGCCCGCGACTATAGGTCGGCCGGGCGATCAGACGCCCGGCCGCGACAAAGCTGACAGGAATCTGATCAGAACGTGAACAGCACGCCGGTCGCCCGGGCCATCTCGCAGGTGTTGCCGAACGTCCTCGACCAGTCGACCTTCCGGCCGCGCCAGGTGCCGGTGATCTCGGCGGTGACCGGGGCGTACTGCAGCGTGCAGATGCCGTTGACAGGTTTGAGCCGGGCCGGGTCGCCCTTCACCTTGCGCAGCGTCTTGCACACCTTCTTGACCTTCGGGTGTACGCCGCCGGCCGGGTCGCAGGTGACGACCACCGCGGCGGTGTAACCGGCGCCGGCCGTGTAGGCCAGGGTGAGCGTGGTCTTTCCGGCCCGGGCATCCTGGTCGGGGCCGCCGCCGGCCGCGTGGGCCGGGCTTCCCGCCGCCACGCTTCCCGTTGCCAGAACAATCGCCGTCACCGACGCGATCGCCATCGTGCGCATGATCGTCTCCCCCGTAGATGGCCACTCGCTGGTGCGCAGAGCAGCTCTGCTCACCAGCAGGAGCGGTGGCCACTCCTGGTGCGCAGAGCAGCTCTGCTCACCAGCAGGAGCGGCGGCCACTCCCGGTAGGCAGAGCAGCTCTGCTCACCAGCAGGAGCGGATGGTCCGCATCCGGTATAGGGCACCAAAGGTGCAAAAGTTGCGGAACCCGCAGAACTCCGACCGTTCAGCGGAAGTCGCGGGACGGCCCCACGATCGGCGGCGTGACCCCTTCGAGCCGGTCCGCGACCAGGTTGAGCACGCCCTCGGCCTTTTCCAGCCGCCCCCGCACGATCAGCGCCGCGGCCGTCTTCGCCACCTTCCGGTAGCGCTGCCACAACCCCGGCGAGCAGGTCACGTTGAGCATCCCGGTCTCGTCCTCCAGGTTGACGAACGTGACCCCACCCGCGGTGGCCGGCCGCTGCCGGTGCGTGACGATCCCGCCGACCCGGATCCGGGTGCCCGCCTCCACCGCGCCGAGGCGGGCGATCGGCAGCGCCCCGGCCGCGTCGAACTTCTCTCGCACGAACTGGGCCGGGTGCGCGTCCGGGGACAGGCCGGTGGCCCAGACGTCGGACACCAGCTTGCCCACGTCGTCCATCCCGGGCAGGGCCGGGGCGTCGGTGCCGGTCACCGTACCCGGCAATCGGTCGGGTTTGTCCTGTGCGGCAGCGCCCGCGGCCCACAGCGCTTCGCGGCGGGAAAGCCCGAAACCGGCGAAGGCGTCGGCGGTGGCGAAGGCCTCCAGGTTGGCGGTGGAGCATCCGGTACGCCGGGCCAGATCAGACATGCCACGGTAGGGGCCGTTCGCGCGGCGTTCCTCCTCGATGCGTTTCGCCAGATCGTCGCCGATCGTGCGTACCCGCTGAAGCCCTTGCCGCACCGCGGGCCCGTGCAACCCCCACGCGTGCGGCGGCTCCCCGGCCATCGACCCCCACCGGGTGCGCTCGTCCGACTCGAGAGTGGCCGCGGCGTCGCTCAGGTTGATGTCGGGGCGGCGCACCTCCACCCCGTGCCGGCGGGCGTCGTCGACCAGCGTCTGCGGCGAGTAGAAGCCCATCGGCTGGGCGTTCAGCAGGGCCGCGCAGAAGGCGGCCGGGTGGTACCGCTTCAGCCACGCGCTCGCGTACACCAGGTAGGCGAAGCTCATCGCGTGGCTCTCCGGGAAGCCGTAGCTGGCGAACGCGGACAGCTTGAGGAACAGGTCGTCGGCCAGCTCTCCGGTGATGCCCCGCTCGGCCATGCCGTCGTAGAGCCGCTTCTTGATGCGCTCCATCTTTTCCATCGACCGTTTGGAGCCCATGGCCCGGCGCAGCTGGTCGGCCTCGGACGGGTCGAAGCCGGCCACGTCGATGGCCAGTTGCATCAGCTGCTCCTGGAAGAGCGGCACCCCCAGGGTTTTCTCCAAGGCGTTGCGCATCAACGGATGCGGGTACGTGATCGGCTCTTTCTTGTTCTTGCGGCGGATGAACGGATGCACCGAGCCGCCCTGGATCGGGCCCGGCCGGATCAGCGCCACCTCGACCACCAGGTCGTAGAACTCGGTCGGCTTGAGGCGGGGCAGGGTGGCCATCTGGGCGCGGGACTCGACCTGGAAGACGCCCACCGAGTCGGCGCGGCACAGCATCTCGTACACCTCGGGGTCGTCCAGGCGCATCGTGCTGATGTCCAGATCGGACTCCAGCATGTCGTACGCGTAGTGCAGCGCCGACAACATGCCCAGCCCCAGCAGGTCGAACTTGACCAGGTCGATCGCCGCGCAGTCGTCCTTGTCCCACTGCAGCACGGTCCGCCCCGGCATCCGCCCCCACTCGACCGGGCACACCTCGATGATCGGCCGGTCGCAGATGACCATGCCGCCGGAGTGGATGCCCAGGTGCCGCGGGAAGCTCTGCACCTCGTTGGCGAACTCCACCACCTGCTCCGGGATGTCGTCCACGTCCAGCGTCGCGATGCTGCCCCAGCGGTCGATCTGCTTGCTCCAGGCGTCCTGCTGCCCGGGTGAGAATCCAAAGGCCTTGGCCACGTCGCGTACGGCCGACCGTGGGCGATACGTGATCACGTTGGCGACCTGGGCCGTGTGTTCCCGCCCGTACTGCCGGTAGACGTACTGGATGACCTCTTCCCGGCGGTCCGACTCGATGTCCACGTCGATGTCCGGTGGCCCGTCCCGCTCCGGCGCCAGGAACCGTTCGAACAGCAGGTCGTACTCGACCGCGTCGACGTTGGTGATGCGCAGCGCGTAGCAGACCGCCGAGTTGGCCGCCGATCCCCGCCCCTGGCAGTAGATCTTCTCCTCCCGGCAATACCGGACGATGTCGTAGACGACCAGGAAATACCCCGGGAAGTTCAGCTCCTCGATCATCTTCAGCTCGTGTTCGATCTGCGCGTACGCCCGGGGATGCGCTTCCGGCGGCCCGTAGCGTTCCCGGGCCCCCTCCATGGTCAGGTGCCGCAGCCAGCTCATCTCGGTGTGCCCCGCGGGCCTTTCGAAGTCGGGCAGCCGGGGGGCGACGAGCCGCAGGTCGAAGGCCAGGTCCCCGCCGAAGATGGCGGCGTTCTCGACCGCCCCCGGCCAGTTCCGGAAACGCCGGGCCATCTCGGCGCCGGACCGCAGATGCGCGGTGCCCGCCGCCGGCAGCCAGCCGTCCAGCTCGTCCAGGCTGCGCCGGGCCCGCACCGCGGCCAGGGCGGTGGCCAGCCGCCGCCGGCGCGGGGTGGCGTAGTGCACGTTGTTCGTCGCCACGTTCAGCAGGCCGCGGCTGCGGGCCAGGTCGTGCAGGAAGTCGTTGCGGTCGTCCTCGTACGGGTCGCCGTGCGAGCTGAGTTCCACCGCGACGTTCTCCCGGCCGAACAGGCGCGTCAACCGGTCCAGCTCCCGGGCCGCCGCCTCGGGCCCCCGCTCGGTCAGCGCCTGCGGCACACTCCCCTTGCGGCAGCCGGTCAGCACCAGCACGTGATCCTTGAGCTCGGCCGCGACCTCCTCCAGGTCGCCGTAGTCGGGCTTGCCCTTCTCGGCCCCCCGCAACTGAGCCCGGGAGATGGTGCGGGCCAGCCGGGCGTAGCCTTCCGAGCCGTGGGCCAGGCACAGCAGGTGCCGGCCTTCCGGGTCGGCCTCGCCGTTCTGCGGTCTGGTCAGGTCGAGCGACAGCTCCGCACCCACCACGGTCGGCAGTCCCAGCTCCCGGGCGGCCTCGGAGAATCGCACCACGCCGTAGAACCCGTCGTGGTCGGTGACGGCCAGCCCCGTCAGCCCCAGCCGCGACGCCTCCTCGGCCAGTTCCTCCGGATGGCTGGCCCCGTCCAGGAAGCTGAAGTTGCTGTGGCAGTGCAGTTCCGCGTAGTCCACAGTGGCGGCGGACCGGACTAGGGCCGGCGCTTCGTAACGCCCCCGCTTGCGGCTCCAGGCCGGCGAGTCCCCGCCGTCCCCGTCGCCCGCCAACGGATCGACCACCGCCGGCTCACCCCGCGGCCATCCCCCCGACAGTGTCTTCTCCAGCTCCGACCAGGGCACCCTGGGATTGTTGAAGCCCATCACCGCACCGCCCTAGTCATAGACGGCCTCCACCACCCAGTGCCCTCCGGCCAGCGACAGCAGCAGGGCCCGCCCGTCCGCGAGCGCCACCTGGAACCGGGCCCGCCGCCGCGTCTCCGCCGCCGCCCACCACCGTTCCTCCACCGGCCAGGGTCCCGCCCACCCGACGATCTCCACCGCGGGCGCCCGCTCCAGCAGCAGGGCGGCCGGTTCCCCGGTCAGCTCCAGCCGGGCACTGACCCGAACCGCCTCCCCCGCCGCGTCCACCACCACCGCCCCCACCGGCTGCAGCAACACCACCGCCGGCGCCGGCTTGGGCAGCCGCCCCGGCCACGGCGCCAACGCCGCCACCACGCGCCCTTTCCGCCCCCGCTTCCCGCCTTCCACCCGGGCGTCCCCCGCACCGCTTCCCTCCGCGCCCTTCACCTCCACACCCTTCCCCGCGCTCACCTCCGCGCCCCGCGCCGCGGCATCACCCTCCGCCGCTCCTTCTCTCTCGGGCTGGGGGAGAAGCGACAGAGCCGCGCGCCGATCCTCGGTGTCCGATGAGGACACCAGATGAAGGCCACCGGCGCCGCGCTTCCCGTGCCCGTCGATGACCCGAAGCGCGGGCCGCCCCGATGGCTCCTCCTCGCTCTCGGCCGACGCCCGCGATCCGGCCAGGCTGGTGACCGCGACGGGCTCGGCGATCAGGCCACCGGCGTCCCTGTCCGATCCGGCCCTGCCGGGGATCGCGCCGGACCCGTCGGCGTCATCAGCATCGGCGTCCGCCTCACCGGCGGGATCGGGCTGGGTGGTTCGCGGGAACGGGATCGGGTCGGGGGCCACGGCGGTGACGGGGATGGTGGTCAGGCCCGGGTAAGGGTCCCGGGGTGGGGCGGTCGCGCGGGGCGGGGTGCGTTCGTCGCCCCAGGGGATGAGGGCGGTCTGGTCGTCGGCGGAGCGGCCCCCGGTGCGGATCGCGGTCATCACCGCTTCGGGGCCGAGCAGTCCCTGGATACGGCTGAGGGCGCGGTGCGCGCGTTCCCGTTCGGCGCCGGCGTCGCCCCACAGGCCGGGTTGCAGTCCGAGGTGTACGAGCACCCCGTCCGGTACGAGCCGCAACCGCACCAGTCCGGCGGTGGGCCGGTTGACCGCCCCGCGCCGGGCGCCGGTGAGCCAGCCGTCGAGTTGCCAGCGGACCCGTTCGGCGATCGCGGCCGCGGTGAGGGTGCCGTCGTGCCGCCACACCCGGTGCAGTTCCTGGCCGTCGGCGGTGACCGCCTCGATGCCGAGCCGGGTGCAGGCCAGCCCGTGCGCGGCCAGTCCCTCGTGCAGTTTCTCGGCCAGCGCCCGCCCCGCGAACGCGGCGACGTCGACCCGTTCCAGGGGTTCGTCGTACGTCTCGGAAACATCAAGGTCCAGCGGCGGCCGGCGCACCGCCAGCGGCCGATGGTCGAACCCGGCGGCGAGCCGATGAGCCAGCGCCCCGTCGAAGCCGAACCGCGTCAGCACGTCGGACGGCGGCAACGCGGCGAACTCCCCCAGCGTCGTCACGCCCAGCCGCCGCAGCAGGTCGGTCAGTTCGGGCCGGTCGAGCGCCTCCACGGCCACCCCGGAGAGAAATTCCCGGGTACGCCCCGGCGCCACGATGCGCCCCGCCCGGGCCGCCAGCCCCGCCGCGAAGACCCCTTCGGCCACCCCGGCCTGGCTCTCCACCTCACAGACCTGAGCCACCTGCTCGACTATCCGTTCGGCGGCCGCCTCCTCACCCCCGAAGTACCGTGCCGGCCCCCGGGCGGCCAGCGCGCAGGCCCCCGGCCGAATCACCTCGACCCCCACCGCGACCTCTTCGATGGCGGCGACCACCGGCTCGAACGCCCGAGCGTCCCGCCCCGCGTCATGGTCGACAACAACCAGCCGCGAGCACCGCCCTTGCGCCTCCCGCCGCCGCAGTCCCCTGCGCACTCCTTCCGCCCGGGCCGCCTCCGAGCACGCGACCACCCGATTCGCGTGAAGCACCGCCACCGGCCCGGCCGAAGCCACCCCGTCAACGATCTCCGCGGCCACCACCGGCCAGTCCGGACACCAGATCATCAGCGTCCGAACCCCGGCCCCCTCACTCACCCCGCCTCGACGACAGTGACCGGAGCCGGAACAAACTCCCACCACACGGGTACGGCCGGCGCCGGATACGCCGAACTCCCACCCCGCGACACTCCGCCCGGCCCCGGACCAGAGCGCCCACCAAGCGACACCCCATCCCGCCGTGGACCAGGAGGCCCCCCAAACGGCAACCCACCCGGCCGCACACCAGAACGCCCGCCACGCGGCAACCCACCCGGCCGCACACCAGAACGCCCAGCAAGCGGCAACCCACCCGGCCGCACACCAGAACGCCCAGCACGCGGCAACCCACCCGGCCGCACAACAGGGCGCCCAGCACGCGGCAGCGCAGCCGGGCGTGGAACAGGCCGAGGGCGTGGAACAGCGCAGGGGCGCGCCCGAGCCGGACGACGATGAGCGCCCAGCCGCGAAGCGGGACCGATGAGCAGCCGGCTCATGATCGACCGGTCACGGGTGTCAGGCCGTCGCGCCCCCACCGGACGAACCCACCGCCGAACACCGGTCACCCGTCTCGGCACCCACCACCCGAAGTCCGGCGAACCCGGCACTCCCCGATCCGCGACATGATCCACGGACAAATCCACCACATTGTCCGGCCACTCCGGCCCATCCGGCTCAAGCCCCCCGGCACCCGCCCCGGACCCGCCACGCCCGGAAGAAACAGAGGGCGAAAGCTCCCCGGAGGAAGCCGAGAGCGGAAGCGCCCCAGAGGAAGCCGAGAGCGGAAGCAACCCGGGAGCAACGGAAGGCGGAAGCGACGCGGAGGAAACGGAAGACGCCGAGGGCGACGCCGAAGGGCCGGCAGGCAAGGAGGGAGCGGGATCGGCCGAGGCCTGCGTCCCCGGGAGGGTGATCGGACCGGCCGGGGTCAGCGGCGGGACCGACGGCGGACGGGTCGCGCCGGGCATCCACATGGTCAGCTCACGCGGGCGGTCGGCGGCGCCTCGGCCGCGGGCCAGGACGGTTACGCGGCGGCGGCGCAGGCGGCCGTGGCCTTTGGTCAGTCCCTCCCAGGCGCCGGCGGTCACGCGCAGGGTGACGTCGGCGCCGGGCCAGGTGCCGAACGGCATCAGGACGCTGCCCCGCTGGCGCGCCCGGGCCACCAGCCGGGCCGCCACCGGCGCGGCGACGGGGCCGGGGATCGCCATCACCACCACGTCGACCCCGTCGATCAGGGCGCCGGTCACCGTAGGCCAGTCGGGCCCGGGGTTGGGAATCAGGGCCAGCCGATCGAGGGCGACGCCGTTCTCCTCGGCGGCCAGGGCTCCCAGGTCGGGCAGGCCGACCACCGCGCACCAGGAGCCCGCCCGCGAAGCCGCCGACAGCAGCGCCAGCATCAGCGACGTGGAGCCGCTGCTCGTGGCCACCGCCACCGTGCTGCCCCGGCGCAGCCCCCGGCCGGGCAGCAACGCCCCCAGTTCGGGCACCACCGGCAGCATCCGGTGCAGGCCGGGCGCGTCGGTCTCGCTCGCCGGACGAACCAGCTCGGACAGGGCGGCCGCCCCCTTGATCAGGCGTCCCGCCATGTAGCTCGCCTCTTCTCGGAAGAACTGATGGGTCGCGGCCGGGTCACCGGTCGCGGCCGGTGGCCACGAACCGTCAGGCGGCCAGGCGACCGGCGGCCGGCAGGGTGGGCTGGTAGGCGATGCCCAGGGCCGACTCGACGACAGCCACGAACTGTTCGGCGGCGCGGAGGAGATCGTCGGCCTCGCGGGGGCTGACCACGCGCGGGATGCCGGCCTCGGCGGCCGCTCGCTTGCCCGCGCCGAGGGCGAAGTAGCCGGCCCACTCGCTGAACTCGGGGGCGACCAGCACCAGCAGGGACCACACGCTGGTCACCCGGGTACGCCGGCCGGGCGCGGCGGGACGGGCCCGGGCGGCGAGCACCGCGGCGGCGGCGCGCAGGGCGGCCATGTGCGCGGTGGCGTACCGCAGCCCGTCGGGACCGGTCTGGGCCGCCTCGGCCAGGCCACCGCGCGCGATGCTCAGCAGCTGGGCGGGCGTGCGGTGCGGCAGCATGTGGGCGGGCACGGTGGGCGCGTCCGCGGATCGGGCCGCGGCGGTCGGCGCGTGGGCCAGGCCGGGAGCCGGGTTGCTCGCCATGGTCGTTCTCCTCTGTACTACGTCGCATCCGATGACTACGTCGCATCGATGGCAGCGGCCGCCGCGGAGGAAGAACACGGCGGAGAGACCGTCGGCCGGGTGCGGGAGCTTCCCCACAACCACACCCGGCCGGACAGCGCCGGCGGGATCCGTCGCCCGCCCCCGGGGGTCGGAGGGGGCGGACGACGGTCCTGCCTTTGAGCAGGCCCGGATCCGCGAAAATCCGGACCGCCACGCGACGCTTCGCGGGCGCCGCACCGGGGCGGGAGCCGCGAATCTCCATCCCCGATCGCTAGTACGGCCGTTCGAATGATTCGAACAGACGTTCTAACTACGGAAGAGAGTAACACCCGGGTACGACAAAAAAGCAAGGCCGGAAAGAGGACCGAGGGGAAGGTGGCAGAAGGAGGACAACAGCACTCCCCGCCACTTCGAACGTATATCAGACATAGGGTCTTGCCGCAAGACCCCCATGACCTCGCAAAATGGTCAACCGTGAGCGTTTTCGACGTACCCATGGCCAAGGCCGGACCGAATCTCATCGCCGGTGACGAGCAGCACTTCACGGTCATGGCCGAGAGCCTGGACCGGATCATCGCCGACCTGGAGACCCGCCTCGAGACCGAGCGCAAGCGGCCCGCGGGCAAGGGCCGGCAGGCGGTGGACCGCGACGAGGAGGTGCAACGGCTCTCGGCCCGGCTGCGTACCCTCCGCCGCTTCAGCCTCGACCTCTGCCTGGGCCGCATGGTGAGCGAGGAGGAAACCGTCCACGTCGGCCGCCTCGGCCTGACCGCCCCGGACGGGCGCCGCCTGCTGGTCGACTGGCGCTCCCCGGCGGCCGAGCCGTTCTTCGCCGCCACCCATGCCAACCCGCTCGATCTCATCAGCCGGCGCCGGTACCGCTGGGCCCGGGGACGGATCACCGACTACTGGGACGAGGTGTTCTCGCTGAGCAGCCTGGAGGGGCTGGAGGGCAACGCCGCGCTGGACGACCAGTCGGCCTTCATCGCCAGCCTGGGCAGCGCCCGTGAGCCCCGGATGCGCGACGTCCTCAGCACCATCCAGGCCGACCAGGACGCCATCATCCGCGCGTCGTCGAACGGCGCCCTGGTGGTCGACGGCGGCCCGGGCACCGGCAAGACGGTGGTGGCGCTGCACCGCACCGCGTACCTGCTGTATGCCGATCCTCGTCTGGGTCAGCGGCACGGTGGTGTGCTGTTCGTCGGCCCGCACCAGCCCTACCTGGCCTACGTGTCGGACGTGCTGCCCAGCCTGGGCGAGGACGACGTGCAGACCTGCACGCTGCGTGACCTGCTGCCCGAGGGCCGCACGGCGAAACCGGAGACCGATCCGGAGGTCGCCCGGCTGAAGTCGTCGGCGGACATGGTCCGGGCGATCGAGGCAGCCGTGCGCTTCTACGAGGAACCTCCGACGGGAGAGCACTGGGCCGAGGCGTTCGCGTCGGTGTCCCCCGGCACCCCGCACAACGAGGCCCGCGAGGAGATCTGGGAGGAACTGGTCGCGATCGCCGGTGCGGGTGATCGGGAGCTGCGGACCCGGCTGAACCGGGCCTGGCCCATGCTCGACCCGGCCGACATCGTCGCTGACCTCTGGTCGGTGCCCGCCTACCTGCGCAGATGCGCGCCCTGGCTCACCACCGAGGAAATCAGCGAACTCCAGCGCGAGGCCCCCACGGATTGGACCGACGCGGACCTCCCGCTGCTGGACGCGGCCCGGCAGCGCCTCGGCGACCCCACCCGCAGCGAGCGGGAACGCGAGCGCGAGACGAGCAGGCGCAGCGAGCGCAGACGGATGGACCGGGTGGTCGAGGAGCTGATCGCCGCGCACGAGATGGACGACGGCCAGGGTCTGATGCCGATGCTGGTCCAGCCGGATCTGCGCGAGGTGCTGGACGACGACCCCGCGCTGCTGCGGAAGGATCCGGATGTGCTGGCCGGCCCGTTCGCGCACATCGTGGTGGACGAGGCGCAGGAGCTGACCGACGCCGAGTGGCAGATGCTGCTGCTCCGTTGCCCGTCGCGAAGTTTCACGATCGTCGGCGACCGGGCCCAGGCGCGGCGCGGCTTCGGAGAGTCGTGGGCGGAACGACTCAAGCGCGTCGGCCTGGATCACGTGACGATGACCGAGCTGACCATCAACTACCGGACACCGGCCGAGATCATGGCCGCGGCCGAGCCGGTGATCCGGGCCGCCCTGCCGGACGCCAACGTGCCTACCTCGATCCGCACCGGCGGCATCCCGGTCCGGTACGGCGACGTGGACGAACTCGAGGCGATTCTGGCCGCGCCGGCCGAAGGCACCCGCTGCGTGATCGGCGGACCCGACCACCTGACGCCGGAGCTGGCCAAGGGCCTCGAGTTCGACCTGGTCGTGCTGATCGACCCGGAGCGGTGGAGCGCGGCCGACCGCTACGTCGCGATGACCCGCGCGACGAGAGAACTGATCATCCTCCGACGTGGATTCCGGGACGCTGAGCCGGATCCGGTTCGCACGAGCGGATGATCTCGCGTACGACCGGCGCGGTGTCGCCCCGGCCGAGGAGCAGGTACCGGAACAGGTGCACCAACGGACTGCCCTCGGCCCACTCGAAGTAGCAGTGCGGTCGTACCCCGGTCGCGTCACGCAGCGCCAGCAGCACCGCGGCGATCGCGTTGGGCGCGGCCGGGCTCTGCACCCGCATGATCCGGTAGCCGCCGACCTCGATCCCACGCACCTGCAACGTGTCGCTGAACTCGGACGGATCGACCACGTCGACCTCGAGGAAGATGATGTCGGCGACGCCGGGCACCGGGTTCATGCCGCGCTGCTCACGTTCCTTGCCGGTGTACTCGGCCTGGTCGCCGGCCTGGCGGCGGTTGGCGATGATGTTCAGCTCGCCGTCGTGGGCGATCGAGTCGGCGACGAACGTACGCGCCGCCTGGTCGAACTCGATCTTGTCGGCGCGCAGTTCGGTGGTGCGGGCGACCCGGGAGACGAGCGACACGACGATGATCCCGCCCACGAAGACGGCGGAGATCGCGATGCCGTCCGGCTTCTCAATGATGTTGTCGCCCAGGGCGTACAGCAGGACCAGGGTGAGCGCGGCGAAGCCGATGCTCGCGCCGCGCTTGCGGGACCGGATCGCCGAGATCATCACCGCGACCGCCCCGGAGACCATCATCGCCAGGATGCCGGTGGCGTAGGCACCGGCCTGCGCGTTCACGTCGGCCTTGAACACGAGCGTGATGCCGATGCTGATCGCGGTATAGACCAGCACGACCGGCCGGACGGCGCGGGCCCACTCGGGCGCCATGCCGTACCCGGGCAGGTAGCGCGGCACGATGTTGATCAGGCCGGCCATGGCCGAGGCGCCCGCGAACCACAGGATCAGGATGCTGCTGATGTCGTAGACGGTCCCGAACCCCTCGCCCAGGAGCTGATGCGCCAGGTACGCGAGAGCACGCCCGTTAGCCTGACCACCCGGCTGGAACTGCTCGGAGGGAATCAGCACGGTCGTCACGAAGCTGGTCAGGATCAGGTAGACGCTCATGATCAGCGCGGCCGTGGTCAGCAGTTTGCGGGTGTTGCGGATCCGCTCCTCCTTGTCGGCCGACTTGATCAGCGGCATCATGCTGACCCCGGTCTCGAAGCCGGACAGGCCGAGCACGAGCGCGGGGAAGGCGAGCACGGCCGGGCCGAACATGCCGAAGAAGCCGCCGTGGCCCTGGGTCAACGCCTGCGTCCAGTCGGTCAGGTGCGCCGGAACGTGGGTCAGGCCGACCACGGTGACCACCGCGTTGAGGCCGAGGAAGATCGCGACCAGCGGGATCGCCACCACGACGGCCTCGGTGAAACCGAGCAGGAAGACGAAACCCAGGATCAAGAGCAGGACGATCGTGATGAGTACGTTGTGTCCGTGCAGGAAGCCCGGCAGCATCGGGTTCTCGGCCATGTGCACGGTGGCGTCGGCGCCCGACAGGGTGATCGTGACGATCCACGACGTCGCCACGAAACCGAGCAGGACCAGCACGAACAGCTTGCCCCACCAGAACGGCAGCAGCTTCTCCAGCATCGCCACCGAGCCCTGGCCGTTCGGGCTCTCGTGGGCCACCCGCCGGTACATCGGCAGCATGCCGACCAGGGTCAGCGCCACGATCAGCAGCGTGGCCAGGGGCGACAGCGCGCCGGCGGCGAGCGCGGCGATGGCCGGCAGGTAGGACAGTGTGGAGAAGTAGTCCACGCCGGTCAGGCACATGACCTTCCACCAGGCCTGCTGGTGGGTGCCCTCGCCGGACTCCGGCCCGACCGGCTGGACCCGGTGGGCGAGCAGCCATCGGCTCAGCGCGCGGCGCGGGACGTACGGCCGGACCGGGCTGTCGACGGACGCCGGAACATTGATGTCGGTACTCACTGTGCTCATTCCGTTACGGATCAGCTGCGAGACTGATCGTTCGGTGCCAGGATGCACCAAGGAGTCCCATGGGGGTACGCATGGCACGCGTGATCGTGATGACCGGCGGTAGTTCCGGGATCGGCCTGGCCGCGGCCGAGCAACTCGTCGCGCTGGGCGACGACGTGGTGCTCGTCGGTCGCGACGAAGCGCGCCTGGCCGCGGCGGTCGAGCGGGTCACGGCGGCCGCGAAGGGCATCACGCCACGGTGGTTCCGGGCCGACTTCGAGCGCCTGTCCGACGTCCGTGCGCTCGCCGATCAGCTGCTCACCGCGTACCCCCGGATCGATGTTCTGGCCAACAACGCGGGCGCGCTGGTGCCGAAACGCCGGATCACCGAGGACGGCTTCGAGGCCACCATGCAGGGCAATCACCTGGCCCCGTTCCTGCTCAGCGAGCTGTTGCGGGAACGGCTGCGCGGCGGGCGGATCGTCACCACCGCGTCCGACGCACACAAGGGCGCCCGGGTGGAGCCGTCGTCGTTCACCGGCCCGATCGGCCGCTACCTGGGCTTCCCGGTCTACGGCCAGAGCAAGGCGGCCAACATCCTGTTCGCGGCCGAGGCGGCGCGGCGCTGGCCGGATGTCACCAGCGTCAGCTTCCACCCGGGCGTGGTGCGGTCCAACTTCGGCGGCGGGCCGTTGCTCAAGCTCGCCTTCCGGTACACGCCATGGCTGCGCAGCACGCGTTCGGCCGGCGCCGACCTGGTGCACCTGATCACCGAGCCCACCCTTGTCAACGGCGCCTACTACTTGCGGGGCAGACCGGTCCGGCCGTCGTCGAGCGTGGCCGATCCGGCCCTGGCGGCGCGGCTGTGGGAGGCCAGCGAGCAGGCGGTTCAGGCGCGGTAGAAAGGGTTGACGCGCGCCGGCCGGGGCATGATGGCGGGGTGCCGGTTCGTCTCCATGTCTGGCGGGTGCCAGGGCGCCGGCTCGGCGCGGCCTTCCTGCGGATGGCGCGCGATCCGCGGCGGGTGCGCACGCTGCCGGGTGTCACTTTCGCCAAATTCCTGGGTACGGGTAAAGGCGTGACGTTCGGGCCGGGAGACGCTGACCTCACGCGGTTCGCCGCCGTGATCGTGTCGGCGGCGCCGGTGGCCCTCCCTGAATGGGATCACCTCTCATCGACGTCCGCAGTTGTTTCCCTGACTCCGCTGCACAGCGTCGGCACGTGGTCGGGACGTGCGCCGTTTACCCCTAATGCCGACAAATCGGATGGCATGGTGCTGGCCCTGACCCGGGCCCGGCTGCACCCCCTGCGCGCGCTGACCTTCTACAACGCCGTACCCCCGGTGGTGGCCGAACTCGACCGCGCGCCCGGGCTGCTCGCCCGGTTCGGAATCGGCGAAGCGCCGATCGGCTGGCAGGGAACGGTCAGCGTGTGGCGAGGCGCGGCGGACCTCCGGGACTTCGCGTACCGTCAGCCGGAACACCGTGCGGTGATCGATCGAACACCCACGGACAAGTGGTATGCGGAAGACCTGTTCGCACGGTTCGCGGTACGGGACGTCACCGGCGACCGGGCCGTGCTGGGCTGGATCACCGAACAGAAGGGGCGGGAGCGGCGATGAGGCTCGTGCCGTGGCAACCGGACGATCTGCTCCGGCGGCTCGACGACGTGGTGGCGGTATACGGCGAGGCGATGGGCTATCGCTCCGAACTGCTGCAGACCCGTCGCGGGTACATCGCCGCGCACGTACGCCGGCCCGGGTTCCGGTCGGTCGCCACGCTCACCACCGAAGGGGCGCTCGCCGGTTTCGGGTACGGCTACGCGTCCGGCCCCGGCCAGTGGTGGCACGATCAGGTCCGCGCGGCGCTGCCCGCCGACGCCCGCGAACAGTGGCTGGCCGACTGCTTCGAGGTGGTCGAGCTGCACGTCAAGCCGGCGGCGCAGGGGCACGGCGTTGGCGCGCGACAGCTGCGGGCGCTGCTGGCCATGGCCGACGGGCGTACGGTGCTGCTCTCCACCCCCGAGGCCGACGAGCAGAAGTCCCGGGCCTGGCGCCTCTACCGTCGCTTCGGGTTCGTCGACGTGCTGCGCGACTTCATGTTCCCCGGCGACGAGCGTGCCTTCGCCATCCTCGGCCGGGAACTGCCGCTGGCCGAACGCCCGGTGGACGCGCCGGGCATCGTCGGCATCTGATGCGCCGACTGCCCTGGGTGCTGCTCGGCGCCCTGGTCGGAGTCCAGATCGGTTATCCACTGGCGTCCGACCGCGCGCTGTTCTCGGTGATCACGGTCGTCCTGGGCTACCTGTTCTCGCTCACCGACGCGTTTCCGCGCCGCGGACTCCCGGCCCTCCTGGCCGTGACCGTGGGCGGCTTCCTGATCGAGGCGCTCGGGGTGGCCACCGGTTTCCCCTTCGGCTCCTACTCGTACTCCGGCGCCCTCGGCCCGCAGTTGCTCGGCGTGCCGCTGATCATCCCGCTGGCCTGGACCTGGATGGCCTGGCCGGCCTGGCTGGCGGCGACCCGCCTGTGCTCCGGCCGCTTTCCCCGCGTCGCGGTGGCGGCGTTCGGGCTGGCCGCCTGGGATCTGTTCCTCGACCCGCAGATGGTCGCCGAAGGCTACTGGCGGTGGCTCGACCCGGTGCCCGCCCTGCCCGGCCTGCCCGGCATCCCGGCCTCCAACTTTCTCGGCTGGCTGGGCTTCGCGGTGCTCGTGATGATCCTGTTGTCGCAGGTCAGCGGGTTATCCACAGGAGACGACCGGCCGGCCCTGGCCCTCTGGTTCTGGACGTACGCTTCCTCCGTGCTCGCCCACGCCGTGTTCCTCGACCTCCCCGCCTCCGCGGCCTGGGGCGGCGTCACCATGGGCCTGGTCGTCATCCCCCTGGCCGTCCGTCTGCTCCGGCGGCCCTCATGACGGCCGCTCCTGGCGCCGCTGCTCCGGCGGCCCTCATGATGTGGCCGTTCCTGGCGCCGCTGCTCCGGCGGCCCTCATGATGTGGCTGCTCCTGGCGCCGCTGCTCCTGCTGACCGCGCACACGATCGTCAATGCGACGCTGCTCCGGCGGCCGCCCCGCGACGCGGTGACCGACCGGCGGGTGGCCGTGCTGCTCCCGCTGCGCGACGAGGCCTCCCGGGTCACGCCCTGCCTGGAGGCCTTGCTCGGCCAGCGTGGGGTGCCCGGCCTCGAGATCGTCGTGCTCGACGACGGTTCCACCGACGGGACGGCCGAGGTCGTGCGGTCGGTCGCCGGCGACAAGGTGCGGCTGCTGACCGGTGCCGCCCCGCCGGCCGGCTGGCTGGGCAAACCGCACGCCTGCGCCCAGCTCGCCGCCGCGGTGCCGTCGGCCGAGATACTGGTCTTCGTCGACGCCGACGTGGTGCTCGCGCCCGACGCGGTGGCCGGTGGCGTCATCGCGGCCGACGGCTTCGACCTGCTCTCGCCGTACCCCCGGATCGTGGGTTCCGGCCGCCTGATCCAGCCGCTGCTGCAGTGGTCGTGGCTGACCTTCCTACCGCTGCGCGCGATGGAGCGGTCGCCCCGGCCGTCGCTGGCCGCGGCCGGTGGGCAGTGGCTGGTGGCGACGCGCGCGGGCTACGACCGCGCCGGCGGCCACACGGCGGTCCGCGACCAGGTACTGGAAGACATCGCCCTGGCCCGGGCGGTCAAACGCGCCGGCGGCCGCGTCGCCCTGGCCGACGGCTCGGCGCTGGCCACCTGCCGCATGTACGACTCCTGGACCGGCCTGGTCGACGGCTACACGAAATCCCTCTGGGCATCGTTCCCGACGCCGTTCATCGCCGGCGCCGTCGTGGTCCTCCTCCTTCTGCTGTACGCCCTCCCGGTCGCGTTCCTGGCCACCCCGTGGTGGCCGGTCGCCGCCGCGGCGTACCTGCTGGGCGTGGCCGGCCGCCTGGTCACCGCCCGCGCGACCGGCGGCCGCGCCCTCCCCGGCGCCCTCGCCCATCCCGCCTCGATCATCGGCTTCGCCTACCTGATCACCTTGTCCTTCCACCGCCACCGTCAAGGCACCCTGACCTGGCGAGGCCGAGCCGTATGACCCACACCGGCGACCTTCCCGCCCACCCGGGGCGGCCTCGATGAGTCGCGTCGTCGTCATCGGCGCCGGGGTCGGCGGGCTGGCCGTCGCGATCCGGCTCGCGCAGGACGGGCACCAGGTGGTCGTCCACGAGAGATCCGGTGTGGTAGGCGGGAAACTCGGCGTCCACGAGCGGGACGGCTACCGCTTCGACACCGGGCCGAGCCTGCTCACGCTGCCGCAGGTGTTCGAGGACCTGGAGCTCGGCCTGGACACCGAACGGCTCGATCCGGTGGTGCGGCACGTCTTCCCGGACGGCACGGTGCTCGACTCGTCCGCCGACCACGACGTGTTCCTGACCCGCATCGCCGACGTACTCGGGCCGGCGGCGGCCGACGACTGGGCCGCCTTCTGGGTCCGCGCCGAGCGGATCTGGGCCGCGTCCTGGGGCCCGGTGCTGCAGCAGCCGGTCACCGCGGCGACGCTCCTGCGCCTCTCCTGGCGGCTCGGCGACCTGCGGGCGATCGCCCCTGGCACGTCGTTGCGCGCGCTCGGCCGGCGTTACCTGCGCGATCACCGCTTGCGGATGCTGCTCGACCGCTACGCCACGTACACCGGCACCGACCCCCGCCGAGCACCCGCCGCCCTGGCCGCGATCCCCTACGCCGAGCTCGCCTTCGGCGGCTGGTACCTGCCCGGCGGCCTCGGCACCATCGCGTCGGCGCTGGCCGCCCGGGCCCGTGCCCTTGGCGTCGAGATCGTGCTCGACTCCCCGGTCGCCGCCATCACGGTCTCCGGCGGCCGGGTCTCCGGCGTCCGACTCGCCCGCCCACCCGTCGCCGGTCTTCCGCCACCGACCGCCGCCGACAGCCTTCCGCTCACCGCCGCCGACAGCCCTCCGCTCACCGCCGCCGACTCCTTTCCGCCACCGACAGCCACCGACAGCCCTCCGCCGGCACCCGCCGACCTCACACCCGACAGCCTTCCGCCGGCACCCGCCGACCTCACACCCGACAGCCTTCCGCTGGTGCCCGCCGACTTCGTCGTGTCCAACGTGGACGCCCTGACGACGTACCGTGATCTGCTGCCCACGCCCGGCCGTCTCGGGCGGCTCGCCGATCGGAGCCTGGCCGGCTTCGTGCTGCTGCTCGGGGTGCGGGGCGAGACCCCGGCGCTGGCCCATCACACCGTCTTCTTCCCGCGCGATTACGACGCCGAGTTCGACGCGATCTTCGGCGACCCCGGGCGAGGGCGGCGCGCCCGCCCGGCCGGCGACCCGGCCGTCTTCGTGACCCGGGCGAACGACCCGGCCGTCCGACCGAGCGGGCGGGAAGCCTGGTTCGTGCTGGTCAACGCACCGCCGCACGGCACCGGGGGGAACGCGGTCGACTGGCGGCGGCCCGGTTTGCCGGAGGCGTACCGGGACCGGATCCTCGCGGTGCTGGCCGCCCGTGGCCTGGACGTGCGCGACCGGCTCGAGTTCGCCGAGATCCGCACCCCCGCCGATCTGGCCTCGGCGACCGGCGCCCCCGGCGGTTCGATCTACGGCACCGCCGGTGGCCTGCTGCGGCCGCCCAACCGTGGCCCCGTGCCCGGCCTCCACCTGGTCGGCGGCTCCACACACCCCGGCGGCGGCCTGCCGATGGTCACCCTGTCGGCCCGCATCGTCGCCGGCCAGATCGCCGCCGACCGGCGCCGCTGACCCACCCCTGGCCACCGACACCCGACCCTGACCGCCGACCCAGGCACGACCGCCGACCCAGGCACGACCGCCATCCCAGGCACGACCGCCATCCCAGGCACGACCGCCATCCCAAGCACGACCGCCATCCCAAGCACGACCGAGAGTCGGAGCCACCACCCCGGACGCAACCGACGGCCGGAGCAACCGCCCGGCGCGACCGAGAGCCGACCCTGGCCGCACGCGGCGCTGGCTCTCACCGTGGCAGAGGCGCGGACAGCGGGAAGTCGATCGTCGGCGCCGCTCCGAACAGTCGCCGATAGTCGCGCGTGAACTGTGCCGGGCTCGCATACCCCACGGTGGCCGCGATTCGCTGGATCGTGTCCGACCGCTCGGCGACGCGGCGCCGGCCCTCCATGAGCCGCAACCGCTTGTGGTAGGAGCCCGGGCTCTCGCCGGTCGCGGCCTTGAAGAGGCGGTACAGCGACGTGACGCTCACGTTCGCCAGCGCCGCGACATGGCCGGCGTCGAACGGCTCGCCCAGGTGCCCCCGCATCCACGTGGTCACTTCGTGAACGCGGCCCAGAACGGAATTGGTTCTCGTCAGGTCGATGAACGTCGCGCCGTTGGGCCCGGTGAGGATGCGGTACCAGATCTCCCGCTTCACGCCGTCGGCCAGGATCCTCGCCGCGCCCGGGTCGCCGGCCAGCTTCAGCAACCGGAACACCGGATCCAGGACCGGGGCGGGCAGGGGGTGGACCGAGACCGCCTCGGCCGGGGCCGGGGACAGCTCACCCAGTTCGGCGATCAGGGCCGAGACCAGCTGCCGGTCGAAGGGGATCTCCAGAGCCCGGTACGGCCTCTCCGCCGAGGCGACCACCACCTCGGCCAGGGCGGGGATGTGAACGGCCGTGGTCACCAGGTCGCCGGCGCCGTAACGGATCTCCCGGGCGCCCAGCAGAAGTCGTTTCGCCCCCTGGAAGACCAGGTAGAGCATCGGGTCGAAGACGACCGCGGCCGGCGGGGCGGGGCTCAGGGCCACGTGGACCCGGACGCCCAGCTGGGGAACGTCGGTGGTGGTGCTGGGCGCGAGGTCGGCGAGTTGCCGGTTGATCTCTTCCAGGCTCACGTCACGCTACTTCCCGTGCGCGTCACTTCAGATACGCCGCGAACCAGTCGAGGATGCGGCCGGGGTGACGCTGGAACCATTTGTAGCCGTCCCAGCGGCGCGGGGTGTCGTGAATCCAGAACATGTCCTTCTCGGACGCGCCGATCGCCGCATACGCCTCTTCGAGGTCGGACGGCCTGGTCAGCACATCATCGTGGACGCCGTACGTGAGAGTGGGCATCAGCACCGAAGGTGCCCACGCGCTGGTTGCGCCGTCCGTCAGCCGGGCGCCCGTGATCAGGTGGTACCGGTGGTCGACCTCGTCGGCGTACGCTCCGAGACCGGCGCTGTCCAGACCCGTCTCCAGAAACGCCCGCGGGGAGAGCAGCAGCGGCGCCACCAGGCAGCGCACACCCTCGAAGGCGGCCGGGTCGGTGTGGATCGCGCGGAACGTGGCGTTCGCCCCCATGCATCGGGCGAAGATCCCGGTTTCCATCCGGGCGAGATCGGCTCGTTCCCGGAGGTACCTCATGGTCCCGATGACGTCGCGCGCCTCGAACAGGTTGTTCAGCGACAGCCCGCCGTTGGCGTCGGCGCTGCGGCCGTGGTTCCGGAAGTCGAACGCCAGAACGTTGTACCCGGCCTCGTGGAGGATCTTGTAGTCCCGGATGAAGTCGATCTCGGTGTCGTTGCCGGGGCCGAAGGCCGACCGCCACGGCTCGACGTGGGCGGGAAAGCCGTACCGGTTGAAGCCGAAGGCGTGCATGGCCACGATCAGCCTGGTGGAGCCGGTGCGGGGGATGAACCATGCCTCGAGGGGCACGCCGTCGGCCGACGGGTAGGTCAGATCCTGGTAGTCGAGTCCTTCGTCCGAGGGCGCGCGCAGAACGGGCGACCGTGAGGTGTACGCCAGTCCCCGGGCGAAGGCATCGAGGGTCGCATCCCGATCTTGGTCAATGGTGCTCGATGGTGCGGTCATGCGAGAAAAGCTATGGCCGCCGACGGTGATCGCACAGGTCCGCCGTTCCCACCTTCTTGCCTGATCCTTCCAACCCGGCCCGCGGCCGACACGCCGACGCCCCTCACGAAACACCTTTGACCTTGGCCACACGCAGGGGGTCGTACTCACCGTAGAGGGAGTCGTCACGCTACGGTTGTGGCAACGCGACGGCAACCTGGGTGAACCTGGAATGCCATCCGCGGTGCGCGGCGATGAGTGACGGAGGCGGGTGAGATGACGGCGGAAGTGGCGGCTCGCGACCACCTCACGGATCTCATCGAGCTCGAGTGCGACAGCAGCATCGACGAGTTCGCCACGGTCCGGGCGCGCGCCATCGAGCTGCGTTTCCTCGCCGCCACGGCCGGCGACGACGAGGCCGTGCGCCGGTGCGACATGCTCATCGCCGACGTGCTGCTGCGCGAAGGGCAGCTCGGGGCGGGCGGCCACAGCGCCCACCAGACGCTGGCCTGGGCCGAGCAGCACGGCCAACCGTACGTGCGGGCCCGCGCCCACCGCGTCCTGGCCAACTTCTACCGGCTCCTCGGCGACTTCACCGAGGCGCTCACCCACGCCTTGCAGGGTGTGTCGTTCCTGCCGGCCGACGCGCCGCCCGCGGTCCGGGCCCGGCACCTGGTCATGCTCGGCTGCACCCTGGACGACAACGGCTCGTTCGACGAGGGTGAGCTGCGCTATCGCGAGGTGCTGCGGATCGCCGGTGAGCTCGGCGACGACGGGCTGACGCTGCGGGCGCTGAACAACATGACGTACAACGCGTACGAGGCCGGCGACGAACCGGCCGCCCGCGCGCTGGCCGGGCGGATGTGGGAGGTGGCCCGGCGCGGGCGCCCGCTCGCGGCCAAGGAACTCGACACCATCGCGCGGGTGGCGATGATGGCCGGCCGCTACGACGAACTGGAAGCGGCGCTGGCCGGGGCGCTCGACGGCACCATCCTCGACACCGACGGCGACGGCGCGGCCGAGTGCCTGCTCACCCTGGCCGAGGCGCGTCGCGAGTCCGGGCGGCCGGCGGCGGCGCAGGCCGCGTTGGACGGTGCGGTGGCGTTGTGCGAGCGCAACACCCTGACCCGGGTACGCGTGCAGGTGCAGCGCGAGCAGGCCGCGCTCTACGCGGCGATGGGGCGTTATCAGGACGCGTACGAGGAACTGCTCCGTTTCAACGCCGGCCAGGCGACGCTGCAGAGCACCCAGCGGGAGGCCCGCGCCCTGGCCATGCAGGCGATCTACGAGGCCAACGAGTTCCGCGAGATGGCCCAGCGGGACGCGCTGACCGGCATCTACAACCGGCGGTACATCAACGAGCAGCTCCCCGCCCTGCTCCGGCGGGGCGAGCCGCTGGCCGTGGCCATCCTCGACCTGGACCACTTCAAGCAGATCAACGACACGCTGTCGCACGCGACCGGCGACGCCGTGCTGCAGCAACTGGGCCGGCTGCTGCCCGACGGCACCGCCGGCCCGGCGGTCGCGGCCCGGCTCGGCGGCGAGGAGTTCCTGCTGATCATGCCCGGCCTCGACGCCGCCGCGGCGACCCTCTACTGCGAACGGCTGCGGCGCCAGATCCGCGACTTCCCGTGGTCCCCCATCACCGCTTCCCTCCCGGTGACCACCAGCATCGGCGTCGCCACCACGGCCGACGGCACCACCACGGTCGCCGCCCTGCTGGCCGACGCCGACCGCAACCTGTACGCCGCGAAACGAGCCGGCCGCGACCGCGTAGTCGCCTGACGCCACCAGCCCCGCACGCCCAGCACCCTGGCCTACCACCCTCACCACCAGTGGTAGCCCCGAGCGGCATCTACGACCACAACACCGCCCTGGGCTACCACTGTTCGAGCCACGACGGCGCGTGGGCCGGGCGGGCGGCAGTCAGACTGGGCACGCAACCCGCCCGCCCGGCGACCCCCGCACGGCCCCATGGCGGGCTCGGGGGAACCTCCGCACCAGACATCGGGAGAGCGGTCAGGTTCGGGCGGACAGCAGGGAAAGACCCAGATCATTCGCCGCGTACGTGACCGAGCGCCCGGTTCGCGTGCGGTCGACCAGCCCGGCCCCGTGCAGCACGGACAGGTGCCCGCTGACCGTGCCGAGGCTCAGCCCCAGCTGCGCGACCAGTTGGCTGGTGGTGGCCGGGGCGGCCAGTGCCCGCAGCACCGAGGCGCGCCCGCCGCCGAGCAGCGGGCCGAGTGCGTCGTCGCGCGGCGGGGACGGCGGCCCGATCGTGTCGGCGACGCCGCGGGCGCGGTACACGATCGTGAACGGCTGCGGCGGCTTGTGCCGGACCACCAGCTCCCCGAAGACCGTGGGCACGAGCATCAGCCCCTGGCCGGCGACCTGGTAGGTGTCGCGGTCGGAGATGCCGAGCGTGATGCCGCCGCCGGCCCACGTCACCCGCGGGTGCAGCTGGTCGACGGCGGCGCCCCACCCGTAGGCGGCGAGCCGCCCGGCGCGCTGGACGATGTCCCGCTGGAGGACGGCGCGCAGCCGCGACCACTCCGGCTCGATCAGCTGCCGCCACACCGCTTCCATGGCGTCGGCCAGGCGGTCGACCACGTCCGGGCCGTCGAGGATCCGCTGGGTCTCGGCCGATGGACGCCGGTGCCCGTCGAGGGTGCAACCGATCTCGGTGCGGGCCAGCGCGGGCGGCGTGGCCCGCAGGCCGGCCAGCTCCTCGGCGAAGGTGCCGTGCGGCCCGACCGGCGGCGGCAGCAGGAAGTCGGCGTTGTATCCGCCCTTGCGGAACAGCGCGATGAGCGCGTTCACGTGCGGGTCGGTGTGGCGCAGCTCAGCCAGCCGGGGCCGGTGGCGTTCCACCCAGGGCCTCAGCACGCCGGCCGGGTCGATGCCGCTGAGCAGGCGCAGGCCCAGGTGCGTCTCGATCATCGGCGAGATCGCGTAGGAACACGAGGCGAGGTCGCTCTCGTCCAGCTTGATCAGCATGTTTCGGCCACGATCAAAACCTTAGACCTGATGGGTACGCGGTGCCGACAGTGTTCCCATGACGACCTACCGGCAGATCTTCGCCGTGGGCGAGTTCCGTGCCCTGCTCGGCGGCTTCGCCCTGATGCTGACCGGCGAGACCGTGAAGATGCTGGCCCTGGCCGTGCTGGTCTACGCCGGCACGGGTTCGCCGCTGCTGGCCGCGCTCGCCTACGTGGCCGGGTTCCTGCCCCAGGCCCTGGGCGGCACTCTGCTGCTGTCGCTGGCCGACCGCTGGCGGCCGCGGACGGTGCTGGTCGGCTACGACCTGCTGCGCCTGGCCGCGGGCGTGGTGCTGGCGGCGGGCTGGCTGCCGCCGCTCGGGATGATGCTGGTGGTGTTCCTGACCGGCGGCCTCGCCCCGATCGCGATGGCCGCCCGCACGGCCATCCTGCCCGACCTGCTGTCGGGCGACGAATTCGTACTCGGGCGTTCGCTGTTCACCCTGGTCTCGGCGGGAATGCAGGTAGTTGGCGCCGGTGTCGGCGGATTGCTGCTGGCGGTCACCGGCCCGACCGGCGCGTTGTGGCTGGCGGCGGCCTCTTGCGCCGCGTCCGCCCTGATGAGTCGCTTCGGCGTGCGCGACTGGCCGGTCCGCTCGGCCGACACGACGGTCCGGCCTCCCAGCGGGACGGGCGGGTCTCCCTCCGGGGCGGTTCGGGAGACGTGGCGGGTCAACCGGATGCTGCTGCGGGACGAGCGGATGCGGGGACTGTTGCTCGCCCACTGGGGTCCCGTGGTGCTGATGGTCGGGGCCGAAGGCGTGGTCGTCCCCTACGCCGCCGGGCTGGGACGGGAGTCGGCGTCGGGGGTTCTGCTGGCCGTGGCGGCCGGCGGGATGCTGGGCGGCGAGTTCCTGGTCGGCCGTTTCCTGCCGCCGCGGCGCCGGGAACAGCTCACGCCGTGGCTGGCCGTGCTGCTGGGCGTACCGTTGTTGATCTTCCTGGCGCGGCCGGGCGTGCTCGTGGCCGCGGTCGCCCTGGGCCTGGCCGCCGCCGGCATGTCCTACCACCTGGGTCTGGCCCGGCGGTTCCTGGAGGCGGCGCCCGAGGCCCACCGCGGTCAGGCGTTCGGGCTGCTCAACACCGGCATGATGACCTTCCAGGGGTTGACCATGGCCGGGGCGGGCGCCCTGGCCGAGGTCCTCGCCCCCGGCAGGGTGATGGCCGTCGCCGGCGTGGCGTCGCTGCTGGCCACGGCCGTGCTGTGGCCAAGGCTGGCGCCGGTTCAGTCCTCCATCTCGACGTCCGAGGCGTCCGAATCCGAGGCGTCCGAGTTCAAACCGTCGCTGTCCAAGGCATCGGTGTCCGAGGCGTCCGAATCCAAGCCGTCGCTGTCCAGGACATCGGTGTCCGAGGCGTCCGAGACGGAGGCGTCCGCATCCGAGTCGCTGCCGTAGCCGGAGGTGCTGCCCTTCTGATCGGCCGACGGCGCGTCGGCGGCCCGGCCCCGGCCCCGCATCTCGGGGTGTCCCTGAGCACCTTGCCGACACCGGCCTCGGACACCTCGCGCGGCCGGGCGAGTCGCGCCCGCTGCACGAGAGCGCGGGCCGCGGTGGCAGCGGCGTGACGCGAAGCGCCGGGAGCAGGCCCGATGATCGAGCCTGCTCCCGGCTCCCCTCACGGTGTGGGCGACGGCTGGCCGGTGTTCGGGTCGAGCTCCTGGTCGCGCAGCATCCGGTGGACCATCAGGTTGGCCCGGCGCACCTCGCCGGTCACCAGTCGCATGTGGATGGTCCCGCCCGGCCCGATCCGCCCACCGACGTCGTAGGCGCGGTCCTCGCCGGGCAGCGGCAGAGCGGGGCACGCGCTGTACTTGGCGGCGGGGATCGAGCCGTGCCGGAAGTAGCTGATCACCGGGTCGTCGACGCACGTGGTGAGGTACGGGAAGACGCCGTGGCTGCCCTCGTTGTCGACGCTGATCATGCGGGCACCGGGCAGGTAGCGGGCGGTGTCGTGAGCGCCCTCATAGGCGGTGGCCGCGTCCATCTCGCTCTGCACGACCATCACCTTGGGGAAGGTTCTCGGGTTGGGCAACGGCATCCGGTTGCGGGTCGGCCAGAACGCGCACGCGGGGTAGAGCGTGTCGTCGCCGTTGCGGCTGAGCGGGGCGATGAACGTGTAGTTGCGGTCCAGGTCGCGCTGGTTGAGCCGCCAGTGGGCGAGGCTCTGGTTCCACTGGCCGTCCTGGCAGCGGATCGCCTCGAAGACGGCGTTGGTCTGGCGGGTCTCCTGCTCGGCCCGGCTGCGCGCCTTGTTCAGGAACGTCCGCTCGACGCCGGTGGCGGGGGCCCGGTCGACCAGTTCGCGGAACGCGGCGACGGCGGCGTCCTCGGGGTCACCGCCGCCGATCTGCCCTTTGTCGGCGATGAAGCCCTGCAGGACCTCGGCGGCCAGCGGGTAGATCTCCTTGCTGTACATCGCCGGGATGATGATCAGGGCGGTGATCAGCTTGCCGTAGAGGCCGCGGTTGCCGCCGTACCGCTCGAACTGCCGGCGGATCGCCTGCGGGTCGGTGCCGAGGTGGTAGGTCGCATCGTGCCGCGCGACGTAGGGCAGGAACTGGTTCTGGAAGGCGCGGTCCCGGCTGCGGGTCTGCAGGTCCCAGGTCTTCTGCAGGGACGGTTCGGAGACGTCGGTGGAAGAATCCAGGAGCATCCGGTGTACGCGGCTCGGGAAGGTCGTGGCATACCAGGTGCCGAGCCAGGTGCCGTACGAGTAGCCGACGTAGCTGGTCTGCCGCTCGCCGAGCAGCGCGCGGAGGAAGTCCATGTCGTAGGCGGTCTGCTCGGTGGTGATGTACCGGGCCAGCGGGGTCATCGTCCGGCAGCCCGACACCACCGCCTTGGTCTGCACGTTCGGGTCGGTGTTGGCCGGGTCGATCTGGTACGAGCAGCTCAGCGGCGTGCTGGCGCCGACCCCGCGCGGGTCGAACCCGATGAAGTCGTACGACGCGGCCAGTTCCGGGGACCGGACCGCCATGGCCGCGCCCCAGGCGAGCCCGGAGCCGCCGGGGCCACCGGGGTTGACCAGCGCGATGCCTTGCCGATCGGCGCCGGGCCGGCTGGTCGCGGTCTTCGACACCCGAAGCGTGATGGTGTTGCCGTCCCGGGGGTGGTGCCAGTCGCGCGGCACGGTCACGGTCGCGCAGGCCAGGCCGGGTACGGCGTGCAGCAGTTGGTCGGTCTCGGGGTCGGTGCTCAGCTTCTCGCAGTTCTCCCAGCCGATCCGCTGGTGGATCAGGTCACCGGCGAGCTGGGCGGTGTCCGGTTCGGCCGGTCGGCGTGGCGCGGCCCCGGCCGGTGAGGCTGGGACGAGGCCGCCGAGCAGGACGACGGCCGACACGATGCACAACGATGCTTGGGAACGCATGCCCGTCAGCGTCGCGAGATTCCCGCCGGGAATCGACGGCCGATCGATGTATCTCGCTACGTCCGGAATGGCACGAAAGTGCCATCGTCACCGGTCCAGCAGGGCGTGCGTCAGTTGCCGGCCGATCCAGGCCGCCGCGTCCGGCAACGACCAGCCGAGGTCGTCGACGAGCGTGAAGAACGACGCGTTGCCGGTGTAGTACCAGAGGACGGCGGCGGCCCGGTCGGCGGTCAGGCCGGGTCGCAGCGCCTCCATGTCGGCGAGCCGGCGGGCGACGCCGGCCAGGCCGGCCCGGATCGCGGCGTCGGTCATGTCGAGGCTCTCCCGGACCGATGCCTCCTGGGGTGCGGCCGCGACGACCGCGCGCAGGAGGCCGGCCCACTGGTCGAAGCGCCGCTGCCGGGCCTCGACGAGCAGGGCGAGCAGCCGGTTGGGGTCGGGTTCGGCCTCGAGGTCCCGTTTGATGCCGGCGATCTGCTGGTCCGCCATGCCCGCCTGGAGCAGGTCCCGGAGCAGGCCGCTCTTGCCGCCGCCGACCGCGTAGACGGTGGCCGGGGACACCCGGGCGGCCGCGGCGATGTCGGCGACCTTGGTGTCGAAGTAGCCGTTGGTCACGAACAGGCGCCCGGCGGCGTCCCGGATCGCCTCGCGGGTGGCCTGGGCGTATTCGGCTTGCCGGCTGATCGGGCGTGCGGTCACGACGCCATCGTAGAGGCGGACGGTCTGGAGTTGGCTCTGTCGGCTAGAGTCGGCTCTGATCTGCCGAGGAGGATCTATGAATGACGACGCCGAAGACCTGTTGGATCGCGCTCAGGACGCGCCGACCGACAACGCGGTCGTGGAGGAACTGAACGTTCGGGTCATCGCCGAATTCCGGGCCAACGGCGGACAGGTGAGCGGCTGGCTGGCCGATTCGGACCTGTTGCTGCTGCATCACCGCGGCGCCCGGAGCGGCGTCGAGCGGGTCAGCCCGCTGGGCTACCTGCGGCACGAGGGCGCGCTCCTGGTCGTCGCGTCGCTCGGCGGCGCTCCCGTCAACCCGGCCTGGTTCCACAACATCCAGGCCAACCCGGACGTGACCATCGAGATCGGCGGCGAGACGGCGGCCATGACGGCGTCCGTGGTCTCGGCGGACGAGCGTGCGGTCCTCTGGCCGCTGATCACCGCCCGGTACCCGGGCCAGGCCGAGTATCAGACCAAGACCACCCGGATCCTGCCGGTCGTCCGCCTGACCAACCGCTGACCGGGCATCGGGCGCTCGCCGGGACGAGCGCCCGATGCCGGTCGGTTACGCCGGCGGGGCCGGGATGGTGTGCGGCGTGTAGGCCGGCGTCGCCGTCCGGGCGGCCTTGGCCGACACGTTGTCGCGCACGTAGACGCGGTGCCGGTCCTCCGGGCCGCGGAACACGATCAGGTACGAGTCGCCCGTTCCGTCGGCGAACTCGCTGATCGTGGGATTGGAGACGGCCGGGTCGGAGCGGTCGCCGCTCAGCCTGGTCCAGTCACCCCAGACACCCGAGCCGGCCGCGGTCTCGAAGACCCGGTAGACCTCGTTGTCCACGCCCCGGGCGACCACCATCAGGCGACCGGTCGGCGAGTCGAGCACCGCCGCCGGCGGGCCCGCGGCGGTGAACGAACCCAGCGGCGTCCACGTGCCGGGGAAGGTGCCGTTGGCCCCCTGCTGGACCAGGATCCGGCCGTCGGCCGCCCGGGCGAACACCCGCAGCGCCTGGGCCGGCAGCTTGACCACGGCCGGGGTGGCGGTGAAGCCGCTGCCGCCGAGCTCGGTCCAGGCCGAGACGGCGCCGTCGGCATAGGTGGCCGTGACCGGCGTGCCGTCCGCGTCCAGGGCGAAGATCGAGACCTTCCGGTCGGCCCCGGCCACCAGGGTCAGTTCCCCGGTCAGGCCGCTGCCACCGAGCTTGCGCCAGACGAGCAGGTCGTTGATCGAGGTGTCGTACCGGCGGTGCCACAGCGCGCCCGCGGCGTCCAGGCCGAACGCGGCCGTGGTGCCGTCGGAGAGACGGACCATCGCCGGCCGGCTCTTCAGCGCGCCGCCGAGGTCGACACCGGCCGTGAATGTCGTGCTCGGCGCGGCCTGCCGGGTGAACGACCAGGCGTCGCTGTCCGTGTTGTGCGCCATCAGCCGGACGTTCCCCTGCGGGTTGACCACGAGGGACGGACGGCCGGTGAAACCTTCGTCGCCGCCCGGCACGACCGACCACTGCACGTTGCCGAACACGTCCGGCTGGGGCTGGTAGCCGTGCCGGAGGCGGCCGATGCCGTCCGCGTACACGTACTCCAGCGCACCCAGCGCCGTGCCGGTCGCCGAGTCCTGGATCATCACCGTCGGGTTGTTCGGCTGGAGCGGCGCGGGCGGGCGGGCCGGCGTCTTGCGGTCGGTCAGCCGGCAGGTGTCGGTGAGGGCGTACACGTTGGCGAAGTTGTGCCAGTCGTTGCCCACGTCGACGCCGCCGAACACGAACCGGTTCTCGTCCTCGAGCCACCGGTAGTGGAACATGTCGCCGTCGGCCTGGATCCCGAAGAGCGTGTCGCCACCGGCCGAGAAGACCCCCAGCGGGAAGTTGTCCCAGCTCCCGGTCTGGATCCGCTGCTCCTCGACGATCCACCGCTGGCTGTTCGGCTCGAAGCGGCTGCGGTAGAGCTCACCGGCCGGCGTCCGGCTGTAGAGCACGCCCGGTCCGGCCGCCACGATGAGGTTGTACCGGGCCCAGCCGGTGTCGATGGTGCGGTTGATGACGAAGCCGTTCGCCGCGTCGTCGTAGCGGTACCAGCGAAGTTCACCGTTGCCGTCGATCAGGTAGATGTCACCGATCTCGTCCACCGTGATCTTGTCGCGGAAGGCCGCGGTCGCGTACTGGGTGAAGCCGGTGCTGATCTTCTTGTACTGGTTGCCGTCCGGGTTGGTGTCGAAGCTGGTGCCGTTCCACCGATAGCGCCAGAGGCCCTGGGAGTTGATGCCATAGATCTTGCCGCCCGGGCCGCCCAGCAGGCGGGGGTAGGTGTTGAAGCTGTGACCGGCCGGGACACGCGTGCCGAAAGCGCCCTGCGCGGTGCCGGGGTTGTTGAACGGGTACATGAGCTGGTCGCCGGAGGTCCGCTCGCCGAACACCGACGCCGAGCCGGAACAGGCGAACGTGTCGGCCGCCACCGCTCCACTCGCGACACTGCTGAGAGTGATCGGGGCGGTCAGACCGGCCACGGCGACCGCCGCCGCCAGTATCCGCCCACCGCTTTTGCCGCCAAACATACGTTTCCCCCACGGTTCGCCAACAATCCGTGCAGGACCGTATACGTAGGGTGTGACAAGTATCAATGCGTCGGAGCGTCAGGCTCCCGTGAGGACTGTCACGCCGGACGGGAGTGCGCCGGGCAGGGAAATATGGGTCAGCAGGACATCGCGGAGGGCGGCGGCCGCGTGCGGGAGGACGGCCCGGCGGCGGTGGGCCAGGGCGACCGTGCGGCGCAGGCCCGGCGCGGCCAGCGGGGTGGCGCGGAGCAGCGGACGGTTGGCCAGGACCATGCTCGGCACCAGGGCGACACCCAGGCCGGCCTCGACGAAGGCCAGCACGGCGTCCATCTCGCCGCCCTCGACCGCGAACCGGGGCGTGACACCGGCCTCGCGGCAGGCGGCCAGGGTGACCTCGCGCAGGTCGTAGCCGGGCCGGAACATCACCAGCGGGGTGTGCGCGAGTTCGGTCAGTTCGAGGTGCGGCGAGATGGTCGGCGGCGGACCGCTCCGCCGGGAGGCCACGACCAGGCTCTCGGTGAGGATCGGCTCGGCCCGCAGCGCCGGGTCGGCCCCCTGGCCGGGCTCGACCAGCAGGGCCAGGTCGAGGGTGTGTTCGAGCAGGCCGGCGCTGAGGTCGGGGGATCCGCCCTCGGTGACGTGCAGGCGGATGCCGGGGTGGGCTTCCCGGTACGTACGCAGGACCGCCGGCACCAGCGACGAACAGAGGCTGGGGGTGGCGCCCAGCCGTACCTCGCCCCGGCGCAGCCCGACGACGTCGCCCACCGCGCCCACCGCGGCGTCGGCGTCGGCCACCATCCGCTGGGCCATCGGCAGCAGCGTCTCGCCGGCCGCGGTGAGCGTGACCGCCCCGCGCACCCGGTCGAACAGCGGCGCGCCGAGCGACGCCTCCAGGGTGTGAACCTGCTTACTCAGGGTCGGCTGCGTCACACCCAGAAGATCAGCCGCTTGAGTGAAATGCCGGGTTTCTACCACTGCGAGGAAGTAACGCAGCTGTTGCAACTGCATCTGGATAGCCTCCGTCTATGAAAACCTCCCCCATCATGCATTGGACGCATGGCTGACGGGAGACCTACCGTCCGGGTCGTGGCGGTAATGACGAAAGCGCCGGCTCGAAAGCGGACCCCGGTCCCCGCGGCGCGCAGCACGGTCTCGCTGAAGCTCCTCATGGCGGTGACCGGCATTCTGCTGGTCCTGTTCCTGTTCGCGCACATGGCCGGCAACCTCAAGATCTTCGTTGGGCCGGCCAACTTCGACCACTACGCGGCCTGGCTGCGCACGCTCGGCGCCCCGGCCCTGCCGGACACCTGGTTCCTGTGGATCCAGCGGGCAGCACTGACGGTCGCGCTGATCGGGCACGTCACCGCCGCCGTGATCCTGGCCCGGCGCGCCCGCCGGGCCAGGCCCGTCCGGTACGCCCACCGTCCCAAGGTCCAGGGCTCCTACGCGGCCCGGACCATGCGCTGGGGCGGAGTCATCATCCTGCTCTTCGTCATCTGGCACATCCTCGACCTGACCGTCGGCGTGGTGAACCCGGCCGGCGGCGACAGCGAGCCGTCCGAGCGGGTGATCGCCGGCTTCGCGCCCGACCGGTGGTACGTGACGCTGTTCTACGTGCTGGCCGTCGTGGCGGTCGGATTCCACCTGCGGCACGGGCTGTTCAGCGCCGTGCGTACCCTCGGCCAGCGCTCCCCCCGCGGTGAGCGACGCGCCCGGCAGGCCGCGCTGGCCCTCTCCACCGTCCTGGTCATCGGCTATCTGTCGGTGCCCTTTGCCGTCCTCACGGGATTGGTGAAATAGCCATGGATCTCTGGCAGACCGGCGACCCCATTCGCGACCAGGCCGCCCCGGACGGGCCGATCGAGACCCGCTGGGAGCGGCGGCGGTTCTCGGCCAAGCTGGTCAACCCGGCCAACCGCCGCAAACTGTCGGTGATCGTGGTCGGCACCGGGCTGGCCGGTGGATCGGCCGCCGCCACGCTGGCCGAGGCCGGCTACCGGGTGCGGTCGTACTGCTATCAGGACAGCCCGCGGCGGGCGCATTCGATCGCGGCGCAGGGCGGCATCAACGCGGCCAAGAACTACCGCAACGACGGCGACTCGGTCTACCGGCTGTTCTACGACACCGTGAAGGGCGGCGACTTCCGGGCCCGCGAGTCCAACGTGTACCGGCTGGCCGAGGTGTCGGTGAACATCATCGACCAGTGCGTGGCCCAGGGTGTGCCGTTCGCCCGCGAGTACGGCGGACTGCTGGACAACCGGTCGTTCGGTGGCACGCAGGTGTCCCGCACGTTCTACGCCCGGGGGCAGACCGGACAGCAGCTGCTGCTCGGGGCCTACCAGGCGATGGAACGGCAGATCGCGGCCGGCAACATCGAGATGCACAGCCGGCACGAGATGCTCGAGCTGATCGTGGTCGACGGCCGGGCCCGTGGCATCGTGGTCCGCGACCTGGTCACCGGCGAGATCACCACCGACCTGGCCGACGCCGTCGTGCTGGCCTCGGGCGGGTACGGCAACGTCTTCTTCCTGTCCACCAACGCCAAGGGCTGCAACGTGACGGCGACCTGGCGGGCCCACCGCAAAGGCGCGCTGTTCGCCAACCCGTGCTACACGCAGATCCACCCGACGTGCATCCCGGAGTCGGGCACCCACCAGTCCAAGCTGACGCTGATGAGCGAGTCGCTCCGCAACGACGGCCGGGTCTGGGTCCCCCTGGCCGCCGCGGACAAGCGTGCGCCCGGGGACATCCCGGAGGACGAGCGCGACTACTACCTGGAGCGGATCTACCCGTCCTTCGGCAACCTGGTCCCCCGCGACATCGCGTCGCGCGCGGCCAAGAACGTGTGCGACGAGGGCCGCGGCGTCGGGCCCGGCGGTCTCGGGGTCTACCTGGACTTCGCCGACGCGATCGAGCGGCTCGGCCGGGACGCGGTGGAGGCCAAGTACGGCAACCTGTTCGAGATGTACCAGCGGATCACCGGCGAGGATCCGTACGAGGTGCCGATGCGTATCTACCCGGCCGTGCACTACACGATGGGCGGGCTCTGGGTCGACTACGACCTGCAGTCCACGATCCCGGGCTTGTTCGTGATCGGCGAGGCCAACTTCTCCGACCACGGAGCCAACCGGCTCGGCGCCTCGGCGCTCATGCAGGGGCTGGCCGACGGCTACTTCGTGCTGCCCAACACGATCAACAACTATCTTGCCGGCGGTCCGTTCCCCGATATTTCGGACAGCCCCGAGGTGACGGCGGCGACCGAGGCGGTGCAAGACCGCGTGGCCAAGCTGCTGAAAGTCGACGGGGACCGGACAGTCGACTCGTTCCACCGCGAACTCGGCCACATCATGTGGGAGTACTGCGGCATGGAACGGACCGAGGAAGGCCTGACCAAGGCGATCGGCCTGATCCGCGGCCTGCGCGACGAATTCTGGACCCGGGTCAAGGTGCCCGGCACCGGCGAGCAGCTCAACCAGAACCTGGAGAAGGCCGGCCGGGTCGCCGACTTCTTCGAGCTGGCCGAGCTGATGTGCATCGACGCGCTGCACCGCAACGAGTCGGCCGGCGGGCACTTCCGGGCCGAGTCGCAGACCTCCGACGGCGAGGCGCTGCGCCACGACGACGAGTTCTCGTACGTCGCGGCCTGGGAGTTCGGCGGCGACGTACCGACTCTCCACAAGGAAGACCTCAACTTCGAGTACGTCCACCCGAGCACGCGGAGCTACAAGTAATGGACATCCAGGTTCGCGTCTGGCGCCAGAGTGGCCCTTCCGACAAGGGCCGCATGGTCAGCTACGACGTCAAGGACATCTCCCCCGACGCGTCGTTCCTGGAGATGCTCGACGTACTCAACGAGAAACTGATCCTCGACGGCGATGACCCGGTCGCCTTCGACCACGACTGTCGCGAGGGCATCTGCGGCATGTGCGGCATGATGATCAACGGCGTGGCGCACGGCCCCGAGCGGGCCACCACCACCTGCCAGCTGCACATGCGCCACTTCAACGACGGCGACGTGATCGACGTCGAGCCGTGGCGGGCCGCCGCCTTCCCCGTGGTCAAGGACCTGGTCGTCAACCGCGGCGCCTTCGACTCGATCATCCAGGCCGGCGGCTACATCTCGGCACCGACCGGCACCGCCCCCGACGCGCACGCGACCCCGGTGCCGAAGGCCGACGCCGACGCCGCCTTCGAGGCCGCCACCTGCATCGGCTGCGGCGCCTGCGTGGCTGCCTGCCCGAACGGCTCCAGCATGCTGTTCACCGCGGCCAAGGTCGCCCACCTGGGCCTGCTCCCCCAGGGCCAGCCCGAACGCGACACCCGCGTGATCGACATGGTCGCGGCCCAGGACGAGGCCGGCTTCGGCGGCTGCACCAACGCCGGCGAGTGCACCACGGTCTGCCCCAAGGGCATTCCGCTGACCCTGATCGGCCGCCTCAACGCCGACTACCGCAACGCCCTCCGCAACCGCTGACCCACCAACCTTTCGAGTGGTAGCCCCGGGCGGCATCCACGTCCGCGACACCGCCCTGCTCTACCACTGCCCTTTCGAGTGGTAGAGCAGGGCGGTTTCCCGGGGCACGACACCGGCCTGCGCTACCACTGTGGTCAGTCCTTTCCGCCGATCGCCGCGTAGACGAAGTCGGTGAGGGTGTCGACGACCTCGTCGCCGCCCTCCCAGGTGGCGATGAAGCCCTGCAGCAGCGTGGTGACCATCCGGGCCGTGGTCAGCGGATCGCTGGTGAGCGGCAGCCCGGCCAGATGGTCGGCGATGTGCCGCAGGTCGGGCTCGGTCATCGCCTGAGACCGGCGCGCGAACGCCTCGTCGACCGCGGCCGCCTGCTGCAGCGCCACCATGACCGTGCGGTGCCGCCGGAAGAAGCCCCAGTACGACGCGACGTGCCAACGGACCGCGCCCCGGTCGCGGAAGTCGTCACTGTGCCCGGGCGCCGCCAGTACGTCGGCGTCGGTCTCGGCCAGCAGGTCGGCCAACAGCGCCTCGAGCAGCGCCTCCTTGTTGGCGAAGTGCGTGTAGAACGAGCCCGCCGCCCGTCCGGCCTCAGCCGTGATGTCGGTGATCTTGGTGTTCAGGTAGCCGAGGCGGGCGAAGGCTCGCACCGCCGCCGCTTTCAGCTCCACCCCGGTCTGGGCCGCCTGCTCCTTGCGCACGGGTTCGATCCTACCGTACGGTGAATCCATGTTCACTGAATCCGCATTCACTGAATCTTCCGTCACCATTGTCGGGGCGGGTCCGACCGGACTCACTCTGGCGATCGAACTGCTTCGTCGCGGCGTACCCCATCGGATCTTCGAAGCCCTGCCCGCGCCCTTCGCCGGCTCGCGCGGCAAGGGCCTGCAACCGCGCACCCTCGACGTGCTCGACGACCTCGGCGTGCTCGACCGCTTCCTGGCCCACGGCTGCGAATACCCGGCGATGCTGGCCCACCTCCCCGACGGCGGGACGCGCGAGTGGCGGATGGCCGAGCTGCAGGCGCCGACACCCGAGGCGCCCCGGCCCAACGGGCTGATGATCCCGCAGTGGCGCACCGGGCAACTGCTGCTGGAACGGCTGACCGAGCTGGGCGGCCGGGTCGAGTTCGGCTCCCCGGTGACCGCTCTGGAAGACACCACGATCACGCTGGGTACGGGTGAGAAGGTGCACGCCGGCTACGTGGTCGGCTGTGACGGCGGGCGCAGCACCATCCGCAAACTGCTCGGTGCGACCTTCGAGGGCGAGACGTCCGACTCCGAGCGGATGCTGATCGCCGACGTGCGACTGTCCGGACTGGACCGCGAGTTCTGGCACGTGTGGCCGGCCGGTCAGCACTTCCGCCTCAGCGTGTGCCCGCTGCCCGGCACCGACGACTACCAGCTGTTCGCTCCCGACGCGACCGTCGACCAGCTCGAATCCCTGCTCCCGCCCGGCGTCACGCTGGAGCACGTCGGCTGGACGTCGGAGTACCGCCCCAACGTGCGGATGGTGTCGAAGTTCCGGCACGGCAACGTCTTCCTGGCCGGCGACGCCGCGCACGTGCACCCGCCGACCGGCGCGCAGGGCCTCAACACCGGCATCCAGGACGCGTACAACCTGGGGTGGAAACTGGCCACCGGCGACTCGGCGCTGCTGGACACGTACGAGGCCGAACGCCTGCCCGTCGCCGCCGGCGTGCTCGGCATCAGCACCCGGCTGCACCGCTCGAAGTCGACCGACCGCGACGACCCGGCGCTGCGGCAGCTGTCACTGTCCTATCGGGAGGGTCCGCTGGCCGGCCCCACGCTGCCCGGCCCGGTGCAGGCCGGCGACCGGGCCCCCGACGCGCCGTGCGGTTCGCTGCGGGTCTTCGACGCGTTCCGCGGCCCGCACGCGACGGTGCTGGCCTTCGACGTTCCCGACGCCGCCCTGCCGGCCGACACGCGTGACCGGCACGTCCGCCGGGTCGTGCGGCCCGACGCCCCCGCCGGTCCGCGCGCGCTGGTCGACGTGGCCGGGCACGCCCACCGGGTCTACGGCGCCACGTCGCCGCGCCTGTTCGAGATCCGGCCGGACGGCTACGTCCGCAGCGTGACCAGCGCCTGAGCGTCGCCGCCGAGCGCGCCGATCACGGTCCGGACGGTCAGGTCGGTGCGCGCGCCGACCTCATCGCCGGCTTTGTCGCCGCCCACCTCCGGAGCGCCGGCTTCTTCGCCGGCCGGGCCCGGGGTGGCGGCCTTCTCACCGGCCAGGTCCGGGGCGGCGGCGGCGAGCCGGTCCACCTCGCACAGCACGGCCAGATAGATCCGGCGACTCCACTCCGGCGCCGCGGCGGTGATCACCCCGGCGGCGCGCAGTCGCTCGAACAGCCGGTCCAGCCCCCGCTCGACCGCCGGACTGAGCGTCGGGAGGGCGGTCACCGGGTCCGAGGCGGCGTTTATCGCGAACCGGTGGCTGATCTTGAGCTCGAAGACCGTCTCGGTCAGCCGGTGCAGGGCGACCAGTGGCGGCGCCGTCTCCACCCGGGCCTGCCGGATCGCCTCCAGATAGCGCTCGTTGAGCTGCACGGTCAAAGCCTCGACGAGCGCTTTCCGGGACGCGAAGCGCCGGTGCACGGTGGCCCGGGCCAGCCCCGCCGCGTCGGCGACGCGTTCCAGCGAGGCGTTCACATCCTCGGCCAGCACCGCCTCGGCCGCCTCCAGGATCCGCGCCGTGCTGCGTTCCGCGTCCGCCCTCACTGCACCCTCCATGCGTCACCGCACACTCTACTAGGCCAGCAAATGAGACTTGTGTGACTCATTTGTTGACCGTACTACGACTTACGTGATGCACTTTCTCTCATGGATCTCAAACTCGCCGGCAAGCGCGTCCTCGTCACCGGGGGCAGCAAGGGCATCGGCCTCGCCACCGTCCGCGCCTTCCTCGCCGAGGGGGCCGACGTCGTCGCCGTGTCCCGCACCAAGACCCCCGAACTGGAGGCCACCGGCGCCACCTTCATCGCCGCCGACCTGGCCGAGCCCGACGCTCCCGCCCGCGCCGTCCTGGCCTCCGGCCCGCGGCTGGACGTGCTGGTCAACAACGCCGGCGGCGGAACGATGCCGGACGGCGCGTTCGACGACCCGCTGGACGGCGACGACCAGGCCTGGGCGTACGCCTTCGGCCTCAACCTGGACTCCGCCATCCGCACCACCCGCGCCGCCCTGCCCGCTCTGCTCGCCGCACGCGGCGCCGTCATCAACATCGGCTCCACGGCGGCCCGCGACCCCCGCGGCGGCCCGATGCCCTACGCGGCGGCGAAGGCGGCCCTCACCGCGTTCACCCGGGGCCTGGCCGAGAAGTACGCCGGCGCCGGCCTCCGCGTCAACGTCGTCACGCCCGGCCCCACCCGTACCGACGTCTTCGAGAGCAAGGAGGGCTTCATCGCCCAGGTCGCCGACCACCTGGGCCTGGACCACGCGGCCGTGGTCGAGGCTTTCCCCCGCCAGAACGGCATGCTCGTCGACGCGATCATCGAACCGGCCGAGATCGCCCGCGCCATCGTCCTGCTCGCGTCCCCCACCATGCCCAGCGTGATCGGCGCCAACTGGATCATCGACGGCGGCACCCTCAAGGCCGCCTGACCCAGATCAAAATCAAGATCAGAATGTCGTAGCCGGGTGGGTGGTACAGACCGCAGCTCCCGCCGAGGTCGCTCCGCTCCACCTGCGTGCGTGGTCACCCCAGACCCCGCCCAGGGCTACCACTGGCGGGAGCAGCGGTCGGCAGGAGCGGGGTCCGGCCGCCCGATACCGCCCAGGGCTACCGCTGGCAGCAGAGGTGGGACCGGCGTGGACCTCTGGGCCGCCGGTGGGGTGGCGGCTCAGGAGGCGTGGACCTCGAGGGCGGAGAGTTGGGCGGCCGGCCAGCCCGTGTTGGCGGTGACGGTGACCCGGATGTGACGGGCCGACGACGGCGGGCAGGTGATTGCCACAGTGTTGGCGGAGGACGGGTCGAAGGTGCGGGGGGCGGATCCGGCGAGCGTCGCGAAGGATGTGCCGTCGGTGCTGCCGGCGACGGCGAGCGTCTGGATGCGCGCACCCCAGGCGGGCGGCAGCTTGAGCACCACCCGCGCGACCGTGCGCGCCGCGCCCAGATCGACCTGGATCCATTGGGGGAAGGCGTTGTTCGTGCTCTCCCAATAGGACGCGCCGTCGCCGTCGACCGCGTTGGCGGGGACGTAAGCCTGAGTGTGGCCGCTGGCCGAGGTGGGGCGGCCGCGAGCCAGGTCGCCGGTCGGCGGCGGCGGGGTGCCGGTGGTCGGTGGGGTCGGGCGCACGGGAGTGAGGGGGATCTGCCCCTTGAGCATGCGGCCGCCGTCGGTGGTGATCCGCAGGTAGTAGTCGGCCGAGCAGGAGGTGCCGTCCTCGTCGAGGGCGCGGATGCCGCTGCCGGCGGGGACGGAGGCGGCGGTTTCGGCGGTCTTCGCGATCTGGTTGCCCTCGTTGTATTCGTCGAACATGGACACGTAGAGGCCCTGGGCGCCCAGCCGCACCATGTTGTAGATGCTGCGCCAGTAGAAGTCGCCGTGCCGGCGGGCGCCGGAGGACAGGTCGCCGGGCAGGACACAGGGCTGGTAGTCGATGCCGTGTGCGTCGCAGTCGACCTGGTCGGCGGTGTTGACGTTGGTGTAGAACCAGTCGAGCCCGTCCAGGGTGCCGGTGCGCCCGACCATCCACGGCGAGATCATGTGGAACGCGTGGTAGACGTCGAGGAATCCGGCCCGGCTGTCGTTCTTGCCCTCCCGCCAATAGGTGGGCACACCCCCAATCACGTAGAGGCCGAGCGCCTCAAGCCGGTTGATCACGTCGAGGCAGGCGGCCGGCGTGAACGGGCGGCCGTCGTCGTTGAAGCCGAAGCCCCACACGCAGACGACCGGTTTGCCGTTCTGCCGGGCGTAGGCGGGCGACGAGGCATGCGCCGACATCTTGGTGACCCAGTCGTTGACCAGCTCGGACCGCATGTTGGTCCAGCCCGTCACGTCGTACATGACATAGAACTTGCGACCGGTCGCCTCGGCCGCCGCACGCACCTTGACCGCCATGGCGTCGCGGGTGGGGCCCTCGTCGCCGACCGGGTTGAACCGCTGCAGGGCGGCGGTGTCGATGCCGTAGGTCTGCATCCAGCGGAAGTGCGTGTCGACCACCTGCTGGTCGTACGAGGAGAACAGGGTCGCGGGCCGCCCGTCGCCGAGGTTGGGGTACGCCGTGGGATAGACGTGGGCGTAGTCCCGGGTGTCCGGCCAGGACACGATGGTCGTGTTGCCGGGCGACGGCGGCTGGAACCGGTCGCGGCTCCAGTGCCACCATCCGCCGATCGGCGCGCCGTCTCCGGGGCAGGCGAACCATCCCTGATAACCGACGCTGATCTTGCCGACCACGTCGCCCGGCGGCGAGGCGGCGCGGGCCGGTGCCAGGTCGGTGAGCAGGCCGGCGACGGGGGCGAGGGTGGCTGCGGAGAGGACGGTACGGCGGGAGACGGCCATGGCGAAACTCCAGCGATCCGGGTGCGGGGATGGTGGGGATGAGCCGGATCGACAACCATCATTACAATCCCGTCACCTGCCCGCAATACTTGGACTGTTCACTGCAAAAATTGGCGCCTCTCGCCGGAAAACCACCGCAGGCCGAGCAGGCCGCACCGCACCGCACCGCACACGATGATCGCCAGCCCGAGGACGACCGGCGCCCCAGCCGCACCAGGGCCGCGCCCAGCGGATCGGTCAGCGCGAACGCCCAGTCGGGATTATCTACAAGGAGATAATCCCGCGATAGACTCACCGGATGGCCACCAACGCCCCCGAACGCACCGAACGCGACATCACCGGCCTGCTCAACATCGCCGGCCACGCCATGGCCAACCGGCTGGCCGCAGCCCTGGACGAGATCGACCTGACCCCCCGCGTGCAATGCGTCCTGATTCACGCCCTGGAGGCCGACCGGACCCAGATCCAGCTGGCCGCCCTGGCCGACCTGGACAAGACCACCATGGTCACGACCATCGACGAGATGGAACGCCGTGGGCTGGCCGAGCGCCGGCAGTCGGCCACCGACCGTCGCGCCCGGATCATCGCCGTGACCGATCGTGGCCGGGCCGCAGCCGCAGAGGGTCAGCGCATCGTCGACGCCGTACACGCCGAGGCCCTATCCGCCCTCTCCCCCGCGTCCCGCAAGGCCTTCCTGGAGGCTCTGTGCACGCTGGCCGACAACCGGGACACCGGTCCGGTACGCCGGGCCCGCGGCAGATAGGTGACTACTGGATAGTCCACTACCGGATCATCTGTTACGGTCGGAGCCATGAGTGCTCCGACCGATCACCGCCGCGCCGCCCTGACCGTCCTCTGCGCCATGTCCCTGATGATCGTCCTGGACAGCACCATCGTCGCCGTCGCGCTCCCCGACATCCAGCGCGACCTGGGCTTCTCCGAGGCCGGCGTGGCCTGGGTGGTGAACGGCTACCTCATCTCCTTCGCCGGCCTGCTGCTCCTGGCCGGCCGGCTCGGCGACCTCGTCGGCTCGTGGCGCGTCTTCCTCGCCGGCCTCATCGTCTTCACCGTGGCCAGCGCACTCTGCGGCCTCGCCGGCACCCCGTCCCTCCTGATCGGAGGCCGGTTTCTGCAAGGGGCCGGCGGCGCCCTGGCCAGCGCGGTGGTGATCGGCATGATCGTCCGCCTCTACCCCGGCCCGGCCGAGCAGGCGCGCGCGATGGGCGTCTACAGCTTCGTCCAGGCCGGCGGCGCCGCGGCCGGGTTCGTCCTCGGCGGCATCCTGACCGAGGCGGCCGGGTGGACCTGGATCTTCCTGATCAACGTCCCGATCGGCGTGGTCGTGGCGGTCCTGGCCGTGCGTACCCTGCCCCGCGAACCCGCCCCCGGCCTGGGCCGTGACCTGGACATCCTGGGCGCGGCGCTGATCACCGCCGGGCTCTGCGCCGGCGTCTACGCGATCGTGCGGGCCTCGTGGCCGCCGGCCCTGGTCGCGCTCCTGTTGATCGCCGGTTTCGTCCTGCGGCAGAGCCGGACCGCGGCCCCGCTCGTCCCGCTGCGCCTGCTCGCCCGCCGCTGGCTGCTGCTGGTCAACGCCGCCGTCATCCTGATCTTCGCGACCGGCATGGGTTTCCAGTTCCTCAACGCCCTGTACGTACAGCGCGTGATGGGCTTCGACGCACTGGCGACCGGACTCGCGTTCCTGCCCACACCGATCGTGATCGGCCTGGTGTCACTGTTCGTGGCGCCGCGCCTGACCGCCCGCTTCGGCCCGCGGCCGGTGCTCACGGCCGGACTGTCGCTCCTGCTAGCCGGTCTGTTGTTGCTGGGTCAGACCCCGTCCGGGTACGCGGCCGGCATGCTGCCCGCCCTCATCGTCATGGGCCTGGGCGTCGGAGTCACCGTCCCGTCGATCATCATGCTGGCGATGGCCGGCACGGCGCCCTCCGACACCGGGCTGGTGTCCGGCCTGACCAGCACCGCCCAGCAGGCGGGCGGTGCCCTCGGCCTGGCGGTGCTGGCCGCGACGGCGGCCGCGGTGTCCGGCCCGCACCCCACAGTGGACGCACTGCGGGCCGGTTATGGGGTCGCCTTCCACGTGGACGCGGCCTTCGCGCTGGGCGCGCTCCTGCTGACCGTGTTCGCCCTGCGCCGCCGACCGTCGCTGATCGCCGTACCGTGAACCGCCGAGCCGGGCTGCCATGCCCAGCCCGCCGCCTCACGTGCACTTCAAACGCCGGTCGATCTTCAGCCGCCGCTCGACCTATCGCACCAGGTCAGTCCCGCCCAACGCGGCGTCCACTCGGCTCGGCGCTCACCCACTCAGCGCGGCGCTCACCCACTCAGCGCGGCGCTCACCCCGAGCTCTCCTGTCTCACTCGGCCACGGTGGGCAGGTGGCGGGCCAGGAATTCCTTGTCGACACCGACCCAATCGCGCACCGTCGTCGCCGAAGCCTGCCGGGTGAGTCCCGCGCACCGGCCCTCCCTTGCGAGGTGGTCCCGCGGCCACCCGGACCACGGGACCCACCCCTTCTGATCAGCGCAGGGCGGTGACCGGCGGGAGAAGCTTCGCGTCGCCCGCGGCCGGCGGGGTCAGCTTGGCCACGTCGGCCAGGTCGGCCGGCGCCCGCTCGGTGCGGGTCTGCTTCGCGCCGCGGGCCTTCGCTTCCGGCGCCGGCTGGAACGGCTGCACGTCGCCGACGCAGACCGTGCCCTCGGCCGGCACGGCGCCGGTCAGCAGGTACTGGTCGACGGCGCCGGTGGCGCACTCCGACGTGCCGTACGCGGTATGCCCCCAGCTGTCGTTGGACAGCAGGCGGCTGTTCGGCAGCAGGGCGGCCGACGACACCGCGTCGTTGTAGTTGGTCGCCGGGTCCCAGTAGTTGCCGACGACCAGGACCGGCGCCGAGGTCCGCCTGGTGAAGGGACCGGTGTACGCGTCCTCGTCCTGGACGGTCCAGGTGTCGCGGGCGCACATCGCGTCGCCCCAGCCCCAGGCCCGCCCGAAGTACGGGGCACGCTCGTCGGCGGCCGCGGTCAGCTGCGCCCACCGCGCGGCACCGGCCGGGTGCAGGCCGTCGGTGCAGATGACCGCGGCGTTGGCCTCGGCGTCGTTGTAGTAGGGGAAGTCCCGGCCGGGCCGGCCGCCGTGCCCGGCGAGGCGCTCGGTCAGGGCCTTCGCGGCGGCGTCCCGGCGGTCGGCCGAGGTGCCCGGGTCGGTGAGGGTCAGCAGGTCCTGGGTCATCAGGACGATGATCTCGGAGCCGGACGGGTCGTACAGCATGCCCAGCGCCTGGCCGACGAAGTCGGAGTAGCGGAAGTAGTACTTGCCGGCCTCGTCCTCGAGTTCGAGGGGCTTGGCCCGCAGCCGGTCGGCGACCAGCGCGAAGTCGGCGGCGAACTTCCCGGATTCCGGGCACAGCTCGGCGCCGGCGGCGTCGCACCGCTTGAAGATCTCGGTCAGAGCCTTGTACGCGCCGTCCGCGCTGCGGATCCGGTCGTCCAGCGTCTGGTCCTGGGTCTGCTGGTCGCCGGTCCACTTCGTCGGGTCGATGACGCCGTCGACGGTGAGCGCCCGGAACCGGTCCGGGAACATGTTGGCGTAGTACTGGCCCAGCGCGGTGCCGTAGCTGAAGCCCAGGTAGCTCAGCTTCTCGTCACCGACGGCCCGGCGCAGCACGTCCATGTCCCGGGCGACCTCGGCCGTGGACATGGCCCCGGCCAGCTTCTTGCCGGTGGTCGAGCACGAGCGGCCGAGCTCCTGCGCGGAGGCGATGTAGGCGGCGGTCTCTTCCGGCGTCCACGGGAAGAGCACGTTCATGCCGCTCAGCTTCTCGGTCTGCTCCCGGGTGTTCTTGAAGCACTTGACGTTGTCGCTGTTCGCGATCCCGCGCGGGTCGAAGCCAACGATGTCGAACTTCTGCAGCAGCTCCGGCCCGAGGAAGTACGGCGACGACAGGGCGATCGACGTACCCGAGCCGCCCGGTCCGCCCGGGTTCAGGAACAGGCTGCCGATCTTGTGCTCCTGGTCTCTGGCCTTGACCCGCAGCACGGCGACCTGGGTGGTCGGCCCGTTCGGCCGGTCATAGTCGACGGGCAGGTCGGCGGTGGCGCACTCGGCCCAGTCGTAGCACGGGTACCAGTCGAGCTTCGGGGCCGGCACGCGGTCGACCCGGCGTGCCTCGGCGGCGCTGGTGCGGTCGGCGGCTGGTGCGGCCGCTGCGGTTGCCGGCACGGCGGCCAGCCCGGCGACGACCAGGCCGGCGATCCCTCCCGCGAGGAATCGAAGTGTGGCTCTCATTCAGATGCCCTTCCGAACGGTTGGCCGCCGGCGGGCACCGGCGACCCCGGCAACCGTACGAGACGTTGACAAGTATGGATATTTAGGCACTTGTCAAAGTGGACGCTGATCCGGGACTGACCGGCCGGCCACCACCTCCCGCTGGAATCCGCGCCACGACTTCGAATCGGTGGTCCGCGAGCACCACCCGGGCGTCGACGAGGCTCTGTTCCCGCCGGCGATCGAGGCCGGGCAGCGTTTCCTCGACAGCGGCGACCGGACCGCCGACCGCGCCTCCTACCACCGCGTGATGCTCGGCGTCCTCGGCCTCGAAGCCACGCCCGCCCTGCTCACCGAGCTCGACGCACCGCCGGCGGGCCCGGTCATCGAGCTCTACCCGGACGTGTTGCCCGCGCTGGAACGTCTGCACGCCGCCGGCCTGCGCATGTCGGTCGTCTCGGACAACTGGGCGGCCGGCTTCGCCGAGACGTTCGAGCAGCTGGGCATCGCGCAATTCTTCGCCGGCTACGTGATCTCCGAGCTGATGGGCTGCAACAAACCCGATCCGCGGAGGTACGCGGCCGGCCGCGCCCTGATCGACCTGCCGCCCGGGCAGTGCCTGTTCGTCGACGACGACCCGCACCTGGTGGCCGCGGCGGTGGCGCTGGGCTACCGGGGCGTGGCCCTGACCCGAACCGGCGAGCCGCCGACCGCGGTCGGCAGCATCACCACGCTGGCCGACCTGCGCGTCGCCTGAAGCCGCACGGCCGGCCCGTTGTGGTCCGGCTTTGGCCGGGCGCAGGTCAGCGTAGTTCCCGACGAACCGTGAGGAACAACTGAACAAGCCCGACGAGCTGCAGCGCCAGCCCGGCCGCGACCGCGACCGCGGCGATCGGCAGCGGGAGAACCAGGCTCGACACTCCGGCGATGAGCAGGCCCGGAATCGCGACCGCGATGCGGGTGGGGCGCTCGCCGACCGTGACCATGCCGATGTCGGCCATGCCGCCGGCGGTGGCGCGGGCCCGTACGTATTCGTGCAGCCAGCTCAGCCCGCCGGCCGCGACCACCAGCCCGGCCGGCGCCCCGGCCAGCCACAACGCCAGCAGCCAAGCGGCCTCGCCGATGCGGTCGGCAACCGAGTCGACCACGAAACCGAGGCGGGTGGCCCGGCCGGTGACCACGGCCACCGCGCCGTCGAAGGAGTCGGCGAACGCGGCCGCCGCCACCAGGATGCCGGCCCCGATCCAGCCCGCCGGGCCGGCCAGCGCGGCCACCGGCACCAGCAGGCACAGGAGCAGGCCGCCGGCGGTCACCGCCATCGGGCCCAGACCCAGCCGGGCCAGGAGCACCCCGGCCCGCCAGGCGATCCTGATCCAGCCGCGGATCAGCGGGGAGGCCGTACGCGGGTCGAACCCACCGTGCAGCGACGCCCACGCGACGGCGTAGGCGTCCCAGGTCACGCGACGGCGGCGGGCGCGGGGGCCAGCTGCTGCCAGACCTCACGCGTCGCGGTGGAGCGGTTGAGCGTGATGAAGTGGATGCCGGGCACGCCCTCGTCGAGGAGGCGGGCGCACATCTCGCTGCACAGCTCCACGCCGAGCGCCCGGACGGCGGCCTCGTCGTCGGCGACCCGCTCGAAGCGGGAGAGCAGGTGTGGCGGGAACGGGGCGCCGGACAGCTGGGACGACCGCTCGATCGTGGCCATCCGGGTGACCGGCATCACGCCGGGCACGATGGGTGTGTCACAGCCGGCCGCCGCCACCCGGTCGCGCAGGCGTAGGTACTCGTCGGCGTCGAAGAACATCTGGGTGATCGCGAAGTCGGCGCCGGCCCGGCATTTCTCGATGAAGTGGCGGGTGTCCGATTCCACATCCTCCGAACGCGGATGTTTGTACGGGAAGGCCGCCACGCCGACGCTGAAGTCGCCGGCCTCGCGGAGCAGACGGACGAGCTCCGCGGCGTACGAGATGCCGGAAGGGTGCCGGACCCACTCGCCCTGGGGGTCGCCCGGCGGGTCGCCACGGACCGCCAGCACGTTGCGGATGCCCGCGCCGGCCAGGCGGCCGATCACGTTGCGGAGCTCGGCGATCGAGTGGTTGACCGCGGTCAGGTGGGCCATCGGCAGCAGCGTGGTCTCGGTCGCGACCCGCTCGGTCACCGCGACGGTGGTGTCGCGGGTGGTGCCGCCGGCGCCGTAGGTGATCGAGACGAAGCTGGGCCGCAGCGACTCGAGCTCGCGGATCGCCTGCCACAGCAGCTGCTCGCCGGCCGGGGTCTTGGGCGGGAAGAACTCGAACGAGAAGGTGGGCACGGCGCCCTGGACCAGCTCGCCGATGCTGGGCGAGGCGGGGAGCTTGGACGGCAGACCGAGAGCCACGGTAGGACTCTACCGGGTGCAACGGCTAGGTTGGCGCGGTGACCATCTCCCCCATGGAGTACGCCGGGCTGCGCGATCGCGTCGACAAGGCGCTGACCGGGTTCCTGGCCGACCAGCGGGCCCGGATGACCGGGATCGACCCGGCGCTGGCCGACGTGGCCGACGCGTTGGAGGCGTTCGTGCTCGGCGGGGGCAAGCGGCTGCGGCCGGCGTTCGCGTACTGGGGCTACCGCGGGGCCGGTGGCCTGGACTGCGACCCGGTGGTGAGCGCTGTCGCGTCGCTGGAACTGGTGCAGGCCAGCGCGCTGATCCACGACGATCTGATGGACCGCTCGGACACCCGGCGGGGCGAGCCGGCGATGCACCGGCGGTTCGCCGCCCGGCACACGGCGGCACGCTGGCGCGGCGACGCCGAGCAGTTCGGGGATGCCGCCGCGGTGCTCCTCGGCGATCTGGCGCTGGTCTGGTCGGACGAGATGCTGCACGGCTCCGGTGTCGACCTGGACGATCTGGCCCGGGCCCGGCCGGTCTTCGACGCGATGCGCACCGAGGTCAGCGTGGGTCAATACCTGGACGTGCACACGCAGGCCACCGGCGACACGTCGCTGGAGCGGGCCGGGCTGGTGGCCCGGTTCAAGGCGGCCAAGTACACCGTGGAGCGGCCGCTTCTGCTGGGTGCGGCGCTGGCGGGGGCGCCGGCGGGGCTGAGTGCGGCGCTGTCGGCGTACGGGATGCCGTTGGGTGAGGCCTTTCAGATGCGTGACGACGTGCTCGGTGTGTACGGCGATCCGGGCGTGACGGGCAAGCCGGCCGGCGACGACCTGCGCGAGGGCAAGCGGACCTATCTGGTGGCGGCCGCGTTCGAGGCGGCGTCGGCCGGCGACCGCGCGGCGCTGGAGGCGGGCCTGGGCGCCCCCGGGCTGGACGACGCCGGGGTGGAGCGGCTACGGACGGTCATCCGGGACACCGGGGCGCTGGCCCGCACCGAGCAGCGCATCGACACCCTGACCACCCAGTCGCTGGCCGCCCTGGCCGCCGCCGACGTCGAGCCCGAGGCCCGCCGGGTGTTGCGGGAGCTGGCCGAGGCGGCTACTCGCCGGAAGGTGTGATCGGGTCCGGGATCCAGGTGCCGTGGAAGCCGATCGGCACCCGCCGGGGCAGCTGAACGGTGGCCACCGGGCCGGCTGACAGCGCTGTGGCGTCGTGGACCAGCAGCCGGGACGGCACGCCGGGGTCGGTGTGGGTGGTGATCGAGATGAGCCAGCCGTCGTCCTCGGCGGCGGCTTCCGCTCCGGGTACGAAGACGGCCTCGCCGGCCCGCCAGTCGTCGCCCAGTGGATCGCTGCCCACGGCGCCGGTGGCCGCGTCGTACTTGAGGATCTCGTTCATGCCGACGGCGTAGAGGTAGCGGTTCGGGCGCCCGGTGTAGCCGTCGTGCAGGGTCGGGAACTCGACCGGACGGTCGTCCAGCGGCTGCTCGGCCGCGCGGCCGGTCGCCGGGTCCAGCGTCCACCGGTGCACCACACTGCGGAGCTCGCGGTGCCGGCCGATCACCGGCCACAGCTCCCGGAAGCCGTCGCGGTCGTAGCGGACCGCGTCGAGGACGATCCGGCCCTGGGCGTCCTCGCTGGCGTTGCCGACGTGGAAGACGTACGAGGGCTCGACGTCGAACCACCGCACGGGGCCGCCGCCCTTGGCCATGACACCGATGCGCGCTCCGTAGGTGTCCGACCAGACGTAGGGCATGCCCTTGCCGACCAGCTCGAGGTCGAACACGACCGGGAGGTCGAGCCAGACGATGTGGCCGCGGGTGATGGCGAAGTCGTGCATCATCGTCGGGCCCGGCACCTCGATCGGCAGGCTCTGTACGAGGTTCCCGGCGGCGTCGAGGCGGTGGTAGGTGAGGTAGGGCGGATGGGCCGCGTACCCGAAGAAGTGCAGTTCGCCGGTCTCCACGTCGTCCTTGGGGTGGGCGGTCATGCCGCCGGTGAGCCGCCCGTCGAAGGTGCAGTCGCCGACCGTGTCGAGCTCGAGGTCGATCTCCACCGGCGGCGCCTGCTCCATCAGCGCGTAGAGGTGCCCGGCGTGCCGGCGTAGCGAGGTGTTGCCGGTGCTCGTGTCCGACTTGACCCATCGGTTGCGGTACCACTCGGCCCGGCCGTTGTTCAGGCGTACGCCGTGGATCATGCCGGCGCCGCCGAACCAGTGCCGGGACAGTTCGCCGGGCCGCGGGTTGGGCCCGTTGCGGAAGTAGCGGCCGGTCAGCTCGGGCGGCAGTACGCCGTCGACGGGCAGGTCAACCACGTTGATCTCGTCAGGGACCGGATCCATCACATGGAGGCTCATGAAACGACGCTAACCTGTAAATCTCGACATGTCCATCTCGATATGTCGATAGACTCCGCGACGTGTCACTGCGCTACGCCCTGCTCGGCCTGCTCGCCGAGACCCCACAGACCGGCTACGACCTGACCCAGAAATTCGGGAAGGTGCTCTCCCGGTACGCCTGGAGCGCCAGCCACAGCCAGGTCTATCCGGAACTGCGCAAGATGACCGAGGACGGCCTGGTCACCTTGGTCGGCGAGGGCGCCCGGGGCAGCCGCACGTACGCGGTCACCGCGGAGGGCCGCTCGCGGCTGCGCGCCTGGCTGATGCGGCCGCCCGAGGAAGCGCCGGCCCGCAACGAGTTCGTGCTGCGCCTGTTCCTGCTCACGGCGCTGGAGCCGGCCGAGGCGGCGGCGATGGTCAAACAACTGACCCTGGAGAGCGAACGGGAGATCGAGGTGCTGCGGGCCGCGGTCGCCAAGCCCGAGGCCGAGTCCGGCTGGTACCGGTACGCCGCCGAGTTCGGCATCCGCTGGTACACGATGCAGCGCGACTGGGCCGAGTGGGTGACCGGCGAGGTCGCGAACGAGCTACCCCGAGCGGCGGCCCCGCCAGACCCAGAGTGACAGCGAGAAGAGCACCAGGGCGAAACCGAAGAAGAGATCCTCGATCGGCGCGTACGCCAGCCGCACGCCGATGATCGCCGCCGGGTCGTAGACCACGATGTGCCGGCCGGTCAGGATCCCGTTCGAGAGCAGCTGGAACGTGACGACGATCGGATAGGTGGCCCAGAACACGACCCGGGTGACCAGGCGGGTACGCAGCACGAACAGGTCGACCAGCACCGCGCCGAGCACACCCAGCAGCGCCGCGACGGTGTAGGTCACTTCCTGAGCACCTTGCGGGTCGCCTCGAAGCCGAGGATCGCGCACACCGGCACCACGACGAAGAACAGCACCTCGTCCAGCGGGAGTCCCCCCGGGAAGACCACGCCGGTGGTCTGCCCGGGGTCGAACGTCCAGTGGCCGGCCGCGATCGCCGCCAGGTCCCACAGCACGAAGACGACGACCACGGGCAGGACGGTCAGCAGCAGCCGCCGCCACTGCCTGAGCACGCCCACCCGCAGCACCGGCTCGAGCCACAACGCCGCGCCGAGACACCCCGCGAGCACGAACAGGTACGCGAAGTGCCGCATCCCCGGCTCAGAACCCGAGCGCCTGCGCGCGCCGCTTGACCTCGCGGGCCCGGGGGCCGCCGAGACCGCGGGCGGCGTTGCCGTCCAGATCATCGTCGGGCTCGTACAGCCACCCGAGCGCCTCTTCGTCGTTGTACCCAGCATCGCGGAGCAAGGTCAGCACGCCCGGGAGGTGCTTGAGGACCGTGCTGTTGGCCACCAGCTCCGCGGGAACGACCCGGATGCCGTCGCGTCTGACGGCCAGCAGGTGGCCATCGCGCACCATCTGGTTCACCTTGCTGATGGACAAGTCCAATTTGTCGGCAACATCCGGCAATGGGACCCAGCCGGCTGGACCGGCAGTGGGGGCGGACGACGTGGTCGCTGTCTCACTCACGGCATCCAGCCTGCCACAACCCGCCGAAGAGATTGCGAGCACCGAACCCATGACCCTGTGGCGGAAGACCCGCACCGAGATGGCCGGCGCCTGGCGGTCGCTGCGCTACGACCTCGGCCGGCGCGAAGAACCCGGGCACGAACCCCCGGTCCTGCGCCCGGGCCACCCGGATGTGACCTCGACCGGAATGAGCACCTTCGGGGGTGTGGAGGAGACGGCCTGGCCCGGCTGCACTGCGGGAACGCACCGGCGGCCGCCGCGCCGGCTGGTGGCCGTGACCGCGTTCGGGGCGCTGGCCGTGGCCGGTGCCGCCGGCAGCTACCTCGCTGTGGTCAACGGGCTGGGCGGGCTGCTGGCCGAGGAACCGGCCGCGGCCGAGCCGTACCCGCTGGCCATCGGGGGCGAGCCGGAGCGGGACCAGGTGGCGTCGAACGCCGGGATCGGGCAGGGCCGGGCCGAGCGGCCGGTACCCGCGCCGGCCATGCCCGCGGCGGCGGTGGCTCCGGGCGTACCCGTGCAGAAGATCACTCAGCCCGCACCGCTGGTCACCACCGTGACCAAGACCGTGCCGGTGCCCAACGCACCCGTGCCGACCAGCCCGGCCTGCGACTGCCTGGAGCCGCCGGTGCCGACACCGACCGACGTGCCCAGCAGCACGCCGTCGCCCGACGCCAGCGAGCCGGAGCCGCCCGTGCCGACCGACTCGGCCTCCTCCCCCACGCCCACCGACAGCGCGTCCGGGGAGCCGAGCGCGTCGTCCGAGAGCGGCCGGGCCCACCGCCGGCGCTGAATGTGCCGGGTCCGGCGTACCTCACAAATGCGTCGGACCCGCAGTTCAGGGACGTTGTTGCCGACCCGTTAGGTCTCAGCTGTGGCATCCTGAACCGCCACCAACAGAAAGCCACATACACTTCACGCCGATGGACACCACTGTCGCCGACTCGTTGATCGGCACGACGATTGACGGCCGCTACCGGATCACCGGTCGCGTCGCTCGCGGTGGCATGGCCACGGTCTACACAGCCATCGACGAGCGGCTCGAACGCACCGTCGCCCTGAAGATCATCCACCCCTCGCAGGCGACCAACGTCCATTTCGTGGACCGGTTCACCGATGAGGCCAAGACGATCGCCCGGCTGACCCACCCCAACGTGGTCGCCGTCTACGACCAGGGCCGCCACCAGGGCCTGCCCTACCTCGTCATGGAATACGTGCAGGGCCGCACCCTGCGCGACCTGCTCACCCAGCGCCGCCGGCTCAACCCGGTCGAGGCGCTGGCCATCCTCGAGCAGATGCTCTCCGCGATCGCCGCCGCGCACCGGGCCGGCCTGGTCCACCGCGACGTCAAGCCCGAAAACGTGCTGGTCGCCGAGGCACCCAGCGGCGGCATCGCCAACCTGGTCGACAGCGTGGTCAAGGTGGCCGACTTCGGCCTGGCCCGCGCGGTCGAGGCGAGCAGCAACGACGACTCCGGCCAGCTGATGGCGACAGTGGCCTACGTGGCGCCCGAGCTGGTCGCCCAGGGCCGCGCCGACGCCCGCACCGACGTCTACGCGGCCGGCATCGTGCTCTACGAGATGGTCACCGGGCGGGTCCCGTTCGACGGCGACGACCCGGTGCAGGTGGCCTGGCAGCACGTCGACAACGACGTACCCAAGCCGTCCGACCTGGTCCGCGGGCTTCCCACGGCGATCGACGACCTGGTCGCCCGGGCCACCCGCCGCGACCCCGGCGCCCGGCCCACCGACGCCGGCGCGCTGCTGGCCGAGGTGCAGGTGGTCCGCGACGACCTCGGCGCGGCCAACGTCGAGACCGCGCTGCTGCGCCAGGTCCCGGCCCGGCACACCGCCGACCGGACGACCATGATCCCGGCCGTCGAGCCGTCCGCTCACGACGGCCGCCCGTCCTGGTCCCGGCTGCCCGAGCAGAGTCGCGGCAGCGTCCACCGGTCGGCGCCGGTCCGCCGGGGTTTCTTCGGCCGCGGCGACCGGCGGCGGATCCTGATCCCGGCCGCGATCGTCGTGATGGTGCTGGTCGTGGTCGGCAGCACCTGGTGGGTCGCGCTCGGGCGTTACACCGAGACGCCGGCCTTCACCAACATGACCAAGGCCCAGGCCGAGCAGCTGGCCCGGCAGGACGGGTACGAACTGCTCTACGCCGACGGCCGGTACGACGAGACCGTGGCCAAGGACGTCGTGCTGAGCCAGGACCCGCCGGCCAACGACAAGATCGTCAAGGGCGGCATCATCACGCTGACCCTGTCCAAGGGCGCCGAACGCTACCCGGTGCCCGACGTCACGAGCATGGAACTGGCCGCGGCCAAGGGCCTGCTCGACCAGAACAAACTCAAGATCAAAGAGGGCAAGTCGGTCTACAGCGACGACGTGGCCGAAGGGGTCGTGATCTCCACCGACCCCAAGGCCGGCACCGAGCTGCGCCCCGGCGACACGGTCACCGTGGTCGTGAGCAAGGGCAAGGCGCCGATCACCGTGCCCGACCTGAACGGCAAGAACATCAACGACGCCCGCCAGGAACTGCAGCGGCTCGGGCTCTCCGCGGTCGAGGCGCGCAAGCAGAACGACGCGCCCCGCGACACGGTCATCGGCCAAACCCCCAAGGCCGGCTCCGGGGTGGAGAAAGACACCGAGGTACGGCTGGACGTCAGCGAGGGTCCGCCGTTCGTGGTCATCCCGCGGGTCGTCGACCAGCCATGCGCACAGGGCCAGCAGGCGCTGCAGGCGCTCGGGCTCAAGGTGCGCGTCGACTTCAACCCCAACGGCACGGTACGAGCACAGCAGCCGCCCGAGAACACCCAGGTGGCGCCCGAGTCCGAGGTCGCGATCCAGTGCTTCTGACCTCGCCGATCGGCTCGCACACGTCGACCTCGGGCGGGCTGGCCAAGACCGGTCTTCCGTACGCCGACGCGGCCGGCTCCCAGGCCATCCAGGTGTACGTGTCCAACTCGCGCGGCTGGGCCCTGCCGCCCGGCGACCCGAAGCAGGACACGCTGTTCCGCGACGGCATCGGCGAGCGCGGCGTGCCCGCGTACATTCACGCGTCGCTGCTGGTCAACCTCGGTTCGCCGACCGCCCTGACCCTGGAACGCTCGGTCGACGTGCTGGAACACGCGCTGCGCCGGGGGGCCGCGATCGGGGCGAGCGGGGTGGTCTACCACGCGGGCAGCTCGGTCGACCCGGCCCACGACGCGAAGGCCATGCACCAGCTGCACGAGGCGCTGCTGCCGCTGCTCGACCGGGCCGCGTCCGGCGGCCTGCCAAAACTCCTGGTCGAACCGAGCGCCGGCGGTGGCCGCAGCCTGGCCTCCAAGGTGCACGACCTGGCCCCCTACCTGGACGCGGTGGAACGGCACCCGTGGCTGGGCGTCTGCTTCGACACCTGCCACGCCTGGGCCGCCGGGCACGACCTGGCCACGCCGGGCGGGATGACGGCAACGCTCGACGCGCTGGTCGCGGCGGCCGGGCCGGGGCGCCTGCAGCTGATCCACGCCAACGACTCGAAGGACGACCGCGGCTCGACCCGCGACCGGCACGAGACGATCGGCCAGGGACGGATCGGGGCGGCGGCGTTCGGCGAGCTGCTGGCCCACCCGGCGGTGGCCGGGCTGCCGGTGATCGTCGAGACCCCGACCGAGAAGCACGTGGGGCACGCGGCCGACATCGCGCTGCTCAAGTCACTGCTTCCGGAGCAGCGCTCCTAAGCGTGTCAGCACCTCGACGGCCCGGTCGACGTCGTCGTCGGTCACGTCGAGGTGGGTGATGATCCTGGCCACCCGCGGCAGCATGGCGACGATCTGGACGTTCTGCTCGGCCGCGGCGGCGACCAGGGATGGCGCGTCCCACCGCGTTTCCGTGAGGTCCACCAGGACGATGTTGGTCTCGGGCGTGGCCGCACCGATGCCGGCGGCCAGGCGCTTGGCCCGGGCGTGGTCGTCGGCCAGGCGCTTGACGTGGTGGGTGAGCGCGTACTGACCGGCGGCGGCCAGGATGCCGACCTGACGCATGCCGCCGCCCAGGCGTTTGCGCAGGATCCTCGCCTGGGCGACGCGTTCCCGGCTGCCGACGACCAGAGAGCCGACCGGCGCGCCGAGACCCTTGGACAGGCAGACGGACAGGGTGTCGAAGAGGCGGCCGTACGCGTCGAGCGGTGTTTCCGTGGCGACGTGGGCGTGCCAGATGCGCGCGCCGTCACAGTGCAACGCGACGCCTGATTCTGCCGACAGCTCGCGAAGCCGCCGGAGGTCGGCCAGCGGGACGATCGTACCCCCGGCCAGATTGTGGGTCTGCTCCACCGCGATCGCACGGGTGGGGTTGGACGGATAGCCGGCCGGACGGATCATCGCGGCGATCTCGTCCGGGCGCCAGGCCGCCCCGACCGACCCCCAGGTGCGGGTCGAGACGCCACCGAGGGCGGCCGCCGCACCCAGCTCGTAGCTCAGGACGTGGGCGTCGGCCCCGGCCAGGAGCTCGCCGCCCGGTGCCACGAGCAGTTGCAGGGCGATCTGGTTGGCCATCGTGCCGGACGGGCAGAACAGGGCCGCCTCGTGCCCGAACATGGCCGCCACCTGGGCTTCCAGGGCGTTGACGGTCGGGTCGTCGCCGAACACGTCGTCGCCCACGGGCGCGTCCGCCATCGCCGCGCGCATCCCGGCCGTCGGCCTCGTGACGGTGTCACTGCGGAAGTCGGCCGGCCTGGTCGCGCGGTCAGCCACGCAGCATCTCCGCCACCAGGAAGGCGAGCTCCAGGCTCTGCTGGGTGTTGAGGCGCGGGTCGCAGGCCGTCTCGTACCGGTCGGGCAGGTCGAGGTCCTCGATGCCCTGCGCGCCGCCCAGGCACTCGGTGACGTCCTCGCCGGTCAGCTCGACGTGGATGCCGCCCGGGTGGGTGCCCAGGCCGCGGTGCACCTCGAAGTAGCCCAGCACCTCGTCGACGATCCGGTCGAAGTGCCGGGTCTTGTAGCCGTTGGACGACTCGTGGGTGTTGCCGTGCATCGGGTCGCACTGCCACACGACCTTGGCGCCGGCCGCTGTCACCTTTTCGACGATCGGCGGCAGCGCCTCGCGGACCTTGCCGTTGCCCATCCGGCTGATCAGGGTCAGCTTGCCCGGCACGTTCTCCGGGTTGAGCTTCTCGCACAGCTCGATGGCCTGCTCGGGGGCGGTGCCGGGGCCGAGCTTGACGCCGATCGGGTTGGCGATGCGGCTGATGAAGTCGATGTGGGCGCCGTCGAGCTGGCGGGTGCGCTCGCCGATCCACAGGAAGTGGCCGGACAGCCCGTAGGCGCGGCTGTCGGAGACGCGGGTCAGGGCCCGGTCGTACTCCAGCGCCAGCGCCTCGTGCGAGCAGTAGAGGCTGACCGTACGCAGAGCCTCGTCGTCGGTCATCCCGCAGGCCCGGATGAAGTCCAGCGTCCGGTCGATCTCACGGGCGATCGCCTCGTAGCGTTCACCCGCCGGCGAGGCGCGGACGAAGTCCTTGTTCCAGTCGTGCAGACCGGCCAGATCGGCCAGACCGCCGGCGAGGTACGCCCGGAGCATGTTCATCGCGGCCGCCGAGTTCGCGTACGCCCGGATCATCCGCTGCGGATCGGCCACCCGGGCCTTCTCGTTCGCGTCGAGCGAGTTGATCATGTCGCCGCGGTAGGCCGGCAGCCCCAGCGCGTCGGTGGCGGCCGACCGGGGCTTGGTGTATTGCCCCGCCACTCGGGCCACCTTGACCACCGGCATCGACGCGCCGTAGGTCAGCACGACCGCCATCTGCAGCAGCGTGCGGGCGTTGGCCAGCAGGTGACTCTCGGTGTTGTCGGCGAAGGTCTCGGCGCAGTCGCCGCCCTGCAGCAGGAAGGCGCGGCCCTCGCACACCTCGGCCAGCCGGTGCCGCAGCTGGTCGACCTCGTAGGGCGCCACGATCGACGGCACGTTCTCGAGAACCTGGCAGACCTCGGCGACCTCGGCCATGTCGGGCCACGGCGGCATCTGCACCCGCGGAAGCTCGCGCCACCGGTCCAGGCCCAGGGCCGAGTCCTCCTCCGAGTCGGTGGAGGGACGGGAGGTCTGCAGGGCCTGGTTGCCGAACCCCGGATAGCTGAGCTGATGCCACTCACGGCGCATGTGACAAGCCTAATGAGCCGCGCGGAACGCCCGTTGCCCGGGCCGCCACCGCGCCGCCCGCCCGCTCCCGGACGCTCTCGGATGTTCCCGGCCGCTCCCGGATGTTCCCGGGACGCGAAGGAGCGGGGCACCGCAACCGGCGCCCCGCTCCTTCTGGTGAGGGTGGAGAGAATCAGAGGTTGTTCTTGATGGCCGAGATCAGTTCGCCGTTGCTCGTGTCACCGGAGAACTCCCAGAAGAACGCGCCGCCGAGGCCCTGGTTCTTCACGTAGGACATCTTTCCGGCCACTGTCGCCGGGGTGTCGTAGCCCCACCAGTTGCTGCCGCACTTGGCGTAGGCCGTGCCACCGATCGTCCCGGTCGACGGGCAGCTGTTCTTGAGCACCTTGTAGTCCTCGATGCCCTGCTCGTAGGTGCCCGGCGCCGGGCCGGTGGCGCTTCCGCCCGGTGCGGTCTGCGAGACGCCGGTCCAGCCGCGGCCGTAGAAGCCGATGCCGAGCAGCATCTTGTTGGCCGGTACGCCCTTGCTCTTGAGCTTCTGGATCGCGGCGTCGGACCAGAAGCCCTGCGTCGGGATGCCGGCGTACGAGTTCAGCGGCGAGTGCGGCGCGGTCGGGCCCTGGGCGCTGAAGGCGCCGTAGTAGTCGTACGTCATCGGCATCACGAAGCTGAGCTTGCTGATGCCGGAGGCGTAGTCGGCCGCGTCGAGCTTGCCACCGTTCGAGCCGTCGGCCGAGATCGCCGAGGTGACCAGGAAGTTCGAGCCGAACTTGGTGCGCAGCGCGCTGACCACGTTGTTGTACGAGGCCGGCCCGCTGGCGTCGCAGCTCAGACCACAGGCGTTCGGGTACTCCCAGTCGACGTCGATGCCGTCGAAGACATCGGCCCAGCGCGGGTCCTTGACCAGGTTGTAGCAGGAGTTGGCGAACGCGGTCGGGTTGGCCGCGGCCTGGGTGAAGCCGCCGGACCAGGTCCAGCCGCCGAACGACCAGATCACCTTGATGTTCGGGTACTGCCGCTTGAGCTTGCGGAGTTGGTTGAAGCTGCCCCGCAGCGCGCCGTTGTCCCAGGTGTCGGCAACGCCGTCCACGCTGTTGGCGGCGGTGTAGGCCATATCGTAGTCGGCGTACGAGTCACCGATCGAGCACTGGCCGTTGGACGTGTTGCCGAACGCGTACAGGATGTGGGTCAGCTTGCTGGCGGAGCCCGACGTGACGATGTTCTTCACGAAGTACTGCCGCGCGTAGACGCCCCACTCGGCGAAGTAGCCGACGACCTTCTTGTCGCCGGTGCTGGGCGGCGGGTCGGTCGGAGGGTCGGTGGGCGGCGTGGTCGGCGGGTCGGTCGGCGGGGTCGTCCCACCGCAGGCACCGAGGTTCTTCCAGACATCCCACTCGGCGCTCTTCTGCGCCGGGTTCTCGTTCTGGGTCCACCACTTGGCCTGGTAGTTCTTGCCCTCGTAGGAGGCGGAGTTACCCGCGGTGTAGACCTGCGAGGCGCTCCATGCGGGCGCACAAGCTTCCGCTGCAGACGCCTGGACCACGGGCAGGGCTGCGGCCGTGACCGCAACGATCGCCCCGGCCCATAGAGCGCGGCGTAGGGATTTCTGCACGGCGTCTCCTCGTGACGAACATTTAGGAAACTTTCCAAAACGAAAGTTGAGGAGACGGTAGTCACATTCATCAACGTGAGTCAAGATGGTCGGCACGGATTGAGCACTGGCTTAAGTTTTCGACAGTCAGTAGTACGGCGTGCACTCAAACCACCACGGCGCGTAGTCTGCGGTCATGACCAACAACGTCGTGGGCATCGACCACCGTCGGTCCCCCGAGGGCGTGCGATGACTGTGAACGTCATCGGCGTCGACGCATATGCCCTGGGCTGGGTGGGTGTCGAACTGCGCGATGGACAGTTCGGCCGGGCTCTGCTCGCGTCCACCCTGTACGAAATCGTGGCCGGCAGCTCGGGTGCCGCGGTGATCGGCGTGGACATTCCGCTGGGGATGCTGCCGGACCGGTGGCGGGCCGCGGACACCCTCGCCGCCGACCAGCTCGGCCCCCGCCGCGGCAGCGTCTTCCGGGTGCCACCGCGGGCGGTCTGGCAGGAGTCGGACTTCGCCACCGCCAACCGCCGCTGCCGCGAGCTGACCGGATCCGGCCTGAGCCGGCAGTCCTGGGCGTTACGGCCCAAGCTGCTCGAGGCGAACGCGATCTGGGAGCGCCACCCCGGTCTGCTGTTCGAGGCGCATCCCGAGGTGTCGTTCCGGCAGATGGCCGGCGAGCCCCTGGCGTACGCGAAGAAGACCTGGACCGGGCAGGCCCGGCGCCGGGAACTGCTCGCGCGCAACGGCATCGTGCTCCCCGACAACCTCGGACCGGCCGGGCAGGCGCCGCCGGACGACATCCTGGACGCGGCCGCCGTGGCCTGGAGCGCCCACCGGATGGCCACCGGCTCAGCCATGTCGCACCCCTCGCCGCCGGAGGAAGCCGAAGGCGCCCGCATCGCTATCTGGTACTGACTTCCGCGTTCTTCCGATAGCGGCCGGGTGAAACGCCGTACTCACGGCGGAACGCGCCGCCGAGGGCGAACTCGGTCGAGTAGCCGACCCGGCGGGCGATGGTGGCCAACGGCGCGTCGGACTCGCGCAGGAGGTGGGCGGCCCGGGTCAGGCGGGCCTCGGCCAGATAGGTGCGCAGGGGCAGCCCGGTGAAGCCGGCGAAGCGGCGGCTGAACTCGCGGCGCGGCAGGCCCGCCCGTTCGCTGAGCTGGGCCGCGGTCCACGGTTTCTCGGGACTGGCCCGGATCTGGCGGACCACGGCGGCGATGGCCGGGTCGTCCAGGTCGCCGGACGGTGGGTGCTGGGTCAGCCACTCGCGCAAGACCTGGGTGAGCACCAGGTCGAGCAGCGCCGGCCGGGAGACCTCGGCGCCGGGCGCGGCCCCGGACAACTCGGCCTCGAGCAGATCGACCACGGCGCTCAGCTGGCGGTTGCGGTCGTAGTCGGGCGTGATGGCCATGACATCGGGCAACGATTTCAGGTACGGGTGGGTGCTGCTCCGCGTCAGCCAGTACGCGCCGCAGACGAACACCGCGTCGGCCCGGCCGGCATCATCCCCGGTGTCACCGAGCACGGCCGGAGCCAGCGATTCCAGCGTGGTGGGAGCATGGCTGAGGCCGTGCGGGGCGCCGGCCGCGGTGAACACCACGTCGCCCGGTGCCAGCTCGCGGGGCGTGCCGGTGGGCGTGATCAGCCAGCCCGCGCCGTGCAGGAGAATGTGGAAGCCACTGACCGGGTAGCCCGGGTAGCGCAGCCCCCACTCGCCGGCGCCGGTGACCCAGCAGGCCTCGGCCCGGCCGATGCGTACCCGGCTGATCGCCTCGCTCACGACATCCACGGCAACGCATCGTATGTTCCCGGCGCATCGGAGCATGGCCGGGGAGCGCGCCGCCCGATGGGATCAGAGGGTCACACCGACTTCCGACCCTGGAGCACTTCGTGAGCAGCCCGATCGACTTCACCGAGCACACCGACATCATGCTGCCGCAGGCCGTGCGGTGGATGGAGCCCACCACCGCCGAGATCGCCGACCGGCTACTGGACGCGGCCGAGCTGCCGGAGGGCGCCCGCGTGCTGGACGTCGGCGCCGGCACCGGGCCCCTCGTCGTCGCGGCCGCCGAACGCGGTCACGAGGTGGTGGGGGTCGAGATCGCGCCACTGACCGCGACGTACCTGAAGGGACGCCTGGCCGCGTACCCGCGGGCCTCGGCCGATCAAGGCGACGCGAACGCGCTGCCGTACGCGACGGATTCCTTCGACGCCGCGTTCTCGGTCCTGGCCGTGATGTACGCCGGCCCGCGCGCGCTGGCCGAGATGCGCCGCGTCGTCCGGCCGGGCGGGACCGTGGCGATCGTGCACTGGGCCAAACCCCATATGTCGCCCTACACCGAGATCATCTGGGGTACGAGCACCGAGCTCGCGGTCGACCTGCCGTTCCTGGGCCGGGCCGAGTTCGGCGCGGTGCTCACCGCGGCCGGGTTCACCGACGTGCGGGTCGAGCCGATCGAGGCCGGGTACGAACTGCCCCGAGCGGACGAGTTCCTGCTCGACTTCGAGCCGTTCGTCGTCACGTCGCCGGCCTACCGCGCGATGACTCCGCGGCGGCGGGCCGAACTGGACTCCGCGCTGGCCGAGAAGGTGCGCCGGATCGAGAACGGCCAGGACCCGCGCCCGGTGTTCGAGGCGCACGTGGCCTGGGCCCGCGCCTAGCGAAACTAGCTCGCGGACTGCTGGGCGATCTCGCGGGCCCGGTCGCGGGCGGCTTCGAGGGCGGCCAGCAGCGCCGCGCGTACCCCGTGATTTTCCAGCTCGCGGATCGCCGAGATGGTCGTACCGGCCGGGGAGGTCACCGCCTCGCGCAGCTTGACCGGGTGTTCGCCCGAATCGCGGAGCATGATCGCCGAGCCGATGGCGGTCTGCACGATCAGTTCGTGGGCCACCTGGCGGGGCAGGCCGAGCAGGATGCCGGCGTCGATCATGGCCTCGACCAGCAGGTAGAAGTACGCGGGACCGGAGCCGGACAGGGCGGTCACCGCGTCCTGCTGCGACTCGGGCACCCGGACCACCGAGCCCAGCGGCCGGAACATCTCCTCGGCGATCTCCAGATGCGAGGCCGTGGCGTGCGGGCCGGCCGAGATCGCGGTCATCGCCTGGTCGACCAGGGCCGGTGTGTTGGTCATGACCCGCACGACCGGCGTGCCCTCGGGCAGCCGGTCGGCGAAGAACTTGGTCGGCAGGCCGGCGCAGAGCGAGACGACCAGTTTGCCGGCCGGCACCTTCGGGCCGATCTCGTCGAGCAGAGTGCCGGCGTCCTGGGGCTTGACCGCCACCGCCAGGATGTCGGCCTCGGACACCGCGGTCAGGTTGTCGACCACCCGGACGCCGTAGCGCTCGCGCAGCTCTTGACCTCGTTCGGCCCGACGGGCGGTGACCAGCAACTCGGACGCCTGGCGGCCGGCCCGGAGCAGTCCGCTCAGAACGAGTTCGCCAATCTTCCCAGTGCCGATCACCGCAACCGTCATGTCTTCGAGGCCTTCCGAATCAACTGCCGAAGAAGACTTCGGCCTCGTCGTACCGGGAGATCGGCACGGTCTTGAGCTCGCCGGTGCCGTCGGCCAGCGGGACGCGGACGATGTCCGTACCCCGCAGGGCCATCATCTTGCCGAAGTCACCGTCGTTGACCGCGTCGATGGCCTGCAGGCCGAAGCGGGTGGCGAGCACCCGGTCGAACGCGGTCGGGGTTCCGCCGCGCTGGATGTGACCGAGGACGACCGTGCGGGCCTCCTTGCCGGTCTTCTCCTCCAGCTGCTCGGCCAGCCACTGGCCGATGCCACCGAGCCGGACGTGACCGAACGAGTCCTTCTCCTGGCTGACCAGCTGCATCTGGCCCTCGAGGGGCTGCGCGCCCTCGGCCACCACGACGATCGGCGCGTACTCGACCTGGAAGCGCTTGGTCACGTAGGTGGCGACCTGCTCCACGTCGAAGTTGCGCTCCGGCAACAGGATGACGTTGGCGCCACCGGCCAGGCCGGCGTGCAGCGCGATCCAGCCGGCGTGCCGGCCCATGACCTCGACGACCAGGGTGCGGTGGTGCGACTCGGCCGTGGTGTGCAGCCGGTCGATCGCCTCCATCGCGATGTTGACCGCGGTGTCGAAGCCGAACGTGTAGTCGGTGGCGTTGAGGTCGTTGTCGATCGTCTTCGGCACACCGACGACGTTGACGCCCAGGTCGTACAGCTTGGTCGCGACGCCCAGCGTGTCCTCGCCGCCGATCGCGACGAGCGCGTCGACGCCCTGGTCGGCCAGGTTCTGCTTGATCTTCTCGACGCCACCCTCGATCTTGAACGGGTTGGTGCGCGAGGAGCCGAGGATGGTGCCGCCGCGCGGGAGGATGCCCCGCACCTCGGCGATGCCGAGCGGCTTCGTCAGGCCCTCCAGCGGGCCCTTCCAGCCGTCCCGGAACCCGACGAACTCGTGTCCGTAGGTGGCGACGCCCTTGCGCACCACCGCCCGGATCACCGCGTTCAGACCAGGGCAGTCGCCGCCGCCGGTGAGCACGCCGATACGCATGTTGACTCGTCCTTCCAATGACGGAACGCGAGACGCCCGGCACGCCTCCTCGACATTTCGGCAACGTTGCCGAACCGGGGGCCCGGGGCCGCATGCGCACTGTAGTGGGCGGCGCGACCTGGGATCAAAGCGACCCGTCGTTCATCTTCTGCCAGCGGGCAAGATTATGTTTTGCGTCCACCAGAGCGTCATGTCGGCCGGTCGCGGTGGGTAACGGCGGCCGTCCTCGATCGTCCCAGAGCTGGCGGAGATCCTTGGTGAAACGCGGGATCTCGCGGGGCAGCGCGGGCATCGCTCCCCACAGCTGGGCGAGGACCACGTGATCGTACGCGGCGTACCACGCCCACAGCTCGATCTGCTCGTCGCGGCCCTGCACCGGCTCCATCAGGAACGCGAACAGGTCGTCGCGGATCCGTTCCCGGGACCGCCACGCCGGATCGGCCGGGCTGGGCAGTTTGTCCAGCACGTTGCGGCGTACCCAGGGCACGGCCCGGCTGTCGTCGAACTGGGTCGAGACCGCGTAGAACTCACGGCCGAACTCGTCGACGACACCAATCGAGACGAGGTCGACCACGCGGCCGTCCTCGATGAACTCGCAGTCGTAGAAATACCGGTACACCATCGGGTCCATCCTGACTGATGGCTATCCGGGGGGCGACTCCAGGGCCACCCTTGCCTCGGACAGGGCGCCGGCGGCACGGGTACGGGCGGCCCAGTCGGCCTGCACGGCCCAGCGGAAGCGGATCAGCACCGGCAGCGCCGCCTCCACCTCGTCGCGGTGCACGGGCCCGGCGGCCAGGTAGCCGTCCAGGAACTCGGCCGCCGCACACGGCCCGCCGGCGTAGACCACCGCCGCCGCCACGTCGTAGGCGAGCGGGCCGGTGCCGCTGGCCCCGCAGTCGAACAGCCCGGCCCGCCCGGTGTCGGGGTCGACGACGAAACCGGCCGGGGCCGGGTCGCCGTGCAGCACGCCGTAGGTGAGCCGGTCGGTGACGGTGAGCCGGGTGGTGGCGGTGACCGCGTCGGCGACCGCGGGGCGCAGCCAGTCCTCGGCGTCGAGGTGCGGCGCGTCCAGGTCGATGAGTTGCCACGGGCGCAGCCCGGGGTGGCGGAAGTGCTGCAGCGCGCGGTGCATGGCGCCGAGCCGGTCGCCCCACCACTGCTGGTCGACCGGGTCGCAGCCGGCCAGGGAGCGGCCCGGCACGCGGTGCGAGACCGAGAGGACGCCGGCCGGGGTGTTCGCGGTGAGGGCGCCCGCGAGGGTACGGACGGGAGCCCCGACCGCGATCCCCCATTCCCTCAGGTGGTCCGCCGCGGCCAGACCGGCCTCGACCGGGCGGGCGGCGTCCTCGTCGACCAGCCGGCACACGTACCGGTCGTCGCCGGCGAGCACCTCCCAGACGCGTGACATCTGTCCCCATTCGAGCGCGGTGACCTGGCTCGGCGTGAGATGCCAGTAGTCGCGCAGCAGCGATCGAAGGATGTCGTCGTCGGGCACGGCGCTCGATTATTCCGGTACGTCCGGTGCATCCGACGGACACCGTGGGCGACAATCACGCTTCGCGATTGTCGTCTATACAGAAAGCGAGAACGAGAGCATGATCGGAGGCGGACAGCACCCGGCGACGCGAATTTTGCAAGCGACGTATCACGTGGCGACGTGGGCGCTCTTCATGCTATGAGTGATCGTCGCTGACCCGGGTAAGCCGTCCCGACCCAGCACGATCAAGGCCCTGACCGGGGAGGATGGAGTCGTGGACCATCGCCTGCCGGATCCCGGTGATCCGCTGGCCAGCGTGGATATGTTCGCCGGCCTGGAACCCGAGGTACGTGCCCGGGTACTGGGTGCGGCGGTTCCGCGCACCTATCGCAAGGGACAGATCCTCTTCGTCGAGCACGACCCCGGTGAATCGCTGATCATCCTCAAACGCGGGTCGGTCGCGGTATTCCGCACCGCGCCCTCGGGCGAGCGCGCGGTCCTCACCGTGGCCCGCCCGCCCGACGTCCTGGGCGAGGTCTCGCTACTGGACGCGTCGACCCGGTCGGCCTCGGCCGAGGCGATCGAGGACACCCAGGCGCTGGCCCTGTCCCGGGCCGCGTTCATCGACCTCGTGCACTCCAACCCCCGCATCCTCGACGCGGTGATGCGCTCGGTCGGCGCGCTGATCCGCCGGCTGACCGAACAGAACACCGATCACGTGTTCCTCGACCTGCCCGGCCGGGTGGCCAAGACACTGGTCCGCCTGGCCGGCGAGAGCCAGGCCCCGATGATCACCATCGAGCTCAACCAGAGTCAGCTGGCCGAGATGGCCGGCGGCTCCCGGCAGAGCGTCAACCAGGCGATCGGCTCGTTCGCCAACCGCGGGTGGCTGCGCACCGAGGGCCGCCGGATCGTGGTCACTGACGTTTCGGCGCTCCGGCGTCGTGCGGGGATGGAGACGCCTCGCTGACCGCGGCGGCCTCCCCGGTCGACCCGGGCCTGGGCGTCTCCGCGCCGGCTCCGGGCTTCGGCGCCTCCACGGTCGTCTTGAGCGTGGAGGCGTAGACGTCGACGTACGGTCGGCCGGCGAGCGTCATGATCTCGTACATGATCTCGTCGGTCACCGCACGTTCGACGAACCGGTCGCCCCGGCGGTCCGAGTAGCGGGAGAAGTCGAGCGGGGCGCCGAACCTCATCCGTACCCGCATGATCTTGGGAATCAGTTTGCCGGTGGGCTGGATCGTGTCGGAGTTGAGGTGCGCGACCGGCACCACCAGGGCACCGCTCTCCAGGGCGAGGCGGGCGACGCCGGTCTTGCCGCGGTAGAGCCGGCCGTCCGGCGACCGGGTGCCCTCGGGGTAGATGCCCGCGATGTCGCCCTGGCGCAGCACCCGCAGCAGGGTGTCCAGAGCCGCCTGGGCCGCCTTGCCGCCCGAGCGGTCGACCGGGATGGTCCCGGTGCCGGAGAAGAATTGCCGCATCAGCCAGCCTTTGATCCCCTTACCGGTGAAGTACTCCGCTTTCGCGACGAACGTCACCCTGCGCCGGACGATCAGCGGTGTGAAGATCGAATCGGAGAAGGAAAGGTGGTTGCAGGCCAGGATCACCGGCCCCGAGCGGGGTAGGTTCTCCAGTCCGTCCACCCGTGGCCGGAACAGCAGCAGCAACAAGGGTCCGAGCAAGACGTACTTGAGCAGCCAGTAGAACACCGATTTCCTTTCGGAGTGCGCTGGGTCACAAGACTGTACCGGGAGAGCGCGCCGACGACGCACTCCCGTAAAGGGCCTCGGTCGTGTCACCATTGCCGTCAGGACGGGCGAGGGAGAGTGCCAGGGTGTCTACGGGTGGCGCCCGTCGCGGGCGGCGGGACAACGGACTCGACGCGGCCGATTACGCGGTGGCCGGCGATGTGGATCCGCGCGTCGGTGAGCACCTGCTCGACGTGCTGGCCGCCGAGGGCATCGCGGCGTACCTGCAACCCTCGGCCGACCTCAACCCGGTGCTGCGCGCCACTACGTTCCCGGGCCGGCCGACCGACCGCCTCTTCGTCGACCGCACCCAGCTCGAGGCCGCCCGCGCCCAGCTGCACAAACTGACCGGCGGGGTGAGCCCGACGCCGCCGCCGCGGGCCGAGGCCAGCCAGAGCGAGGTCGACGCCGAGTGGGCGAAGATCGTCGCCGGCTTCCACACCTCGCCCGGGGACGCGCCGGCCTGGCCCGACGCCGAGGCCGGCGACCAGCCCCGTCCGTCGCCCTCGCTGCCGTCGGCCACCGACATCTCGGGCATCACCCTGAACCGGCGGCGTACCGATCCGCAGCCGGCGCCGGAACCGTCGTTGCTGGACGGACTGGACACCTTTGGCACCGACGTCCCGGACGACGACGAGGACCGCTACATCCCGCCGCCGCCTCCGCCACTCCCCCGGATCAGCAAGTACGCGGTGGCCGGGGTGCTGGCGATCGTGGTCGGCTTCGTCCTCTTCCTGCGGCCGACGCTGATTCCGGTCGACACCGACATCGTCACCCTGTTCGGCTTCAGCGCGATCGTGGCCGGCGCCGTGACCCTGGTCTGGCGGCTGCGGTCCGGCGATGACGACGACGACTTCGACGACGGCGCGGTCGTGTGATTCATGTAATTCATCCCCGCCGATACTTCGGTGTGTAGTTGTGGCGTAACCTGTCGTGGTGCGTCAGAGCTCTCTGGTGGTAGTAGCCAACCGTTTGCCCGTGGACGACAACGCGGCCCCCGACGGCGCCTGCGAATGGCGGCGCAGCCCCGGCGGCCTGGCCAGCGCGCTGCACGCGATCCTGCAGAGCACGCCGGCGACCTGGGTCGGCTGGGGCGGTGGCATCGGCGACGCCAAACCCCTGCCCGACATCGGCAGCCTGCGGATCCGGCCGGTCGGGCTGAGCGAGGACGAACTGCGCGGCTACTACGAGGGGTTCGCCAACTCGACCCTGTGGCCGCTCTACCACGACGCCGTCGAACCGCCCGTCTTCGACCGCGGCTGGTGGGAGACCTACCGTGCCGTCAACCGCCGGTTCGCCGAGGCGGCGGCCGAGGTGGCCGAGCCGCGGGCCGCGGTCTGGGTGCAGGACTACCACCTGCAGCTGGTGCCGGCGATGCTCCGGGAACTGCGACCGGACCTGCTGATCGGCTTCTTCCTGCACGTGCCGTTCCCGCCGCCCGAACTGTTCATGCAACTCCCCCGCCGGCTCGAACTGCTGAACGGGATGCTCGGGGCCGACCTGGTCGGCTTCCAGCGCCCGCAGGCCGCGCACAACGTCGCCCAGCTGGCCACCAAACTGCTGGGCGCGGCGACCACCGACGACCAGATCACCCTCGGCGACCGGGTGGTGCGTACCGGCGCCTTCCCGGTGTCGATCGACGTGGCCGAGATGAGCGCGCTGGCCGCCCGGCCCGACGTGATGGACCACTCCCGGCAGCTACGCACCGACCTCGGGCAGCCGAAACGGGTGCTGCTCAGCGTCGACCGGCTGGACTACACCAAGGGCATCGAGCACCGGCTGACCGCGTACAGTGAGCTGCTGCGCGACGGGCGGGTCAAGGTCCGGGACACGGTGATGGTGCAGGTGGCGGTGCCGAGCCGGGAGCGGGTGGAGAGCTACCAGACGCTCCGCGACCGGATCGAGGGCGAGGTCGGGCGGATCAACGGCGAGTACGGCCGGGTCGGCGAACCCGCCATCCACTACCTGAACCAGCCGTTCGACCGGGCCGACCTGGCGGCGCTCTACCAGACCGCCGACGTGATGGTCGTGACACCGCTGCGCGACGGGATGAACCTGGTGGCCAAGGAGTTCATCGCGGCCCGGGCCGACGGGGCCGGCGCGCTGGTGCTCAGCGAGTTCGCCGGGGCGGCGGCCGAGCTGGAAGAGGCGTTCCTGGTCAACCCGCACGACGTCGACGGGCTGAAGGCGACGCTGCTGGAGGCCATGGACGCCCAGCCAGACGATCTCTCGGCGCGGATGGCGGCCATGCGCGCTTACCTGAGCCGGCACGACATCGTGCGCTGGGCTCGCGAATACCTGACCACATTGGACCGGTCCGGCCGGATCGCCGAGCTGATCCCCCACCCTCGCACTCCCACGGTGCCGGTCCAGCTCTGACCCCCCTTTGCTCTGAGCACACGGGCGCATCACCGTGCCCCTTTGCTCTGAGCACACCGACGCATCACCGCGCCCACTGCTCTGAGCACACCGACGCATCACCACACCCACTGCTCTGAGCACACGGCCGCATCGGTCAGGCCGTGAGTTCCTTGCCGAGCCAGTCGAGGATGGCGTCGATCGGCTCGGTCCAGCCCTCGCCGGTCATCAGGTCGTGGCCCATGCCCGGAAAGAGCAGCGGCGCGCCGCCGTAACGCGACGCGGTGCGGTCCAGGGAGGCGCGCGGCACCACCCGGTCGTCGGGGCTGCCCACGACCAGGACCGGTGGGGCGCCGACCGGCTCCTCGGCGCCGCGGTAGGACGGCAGTTTCGCCGGTTTCGTCGCGGTGGCGACCTGGCGGGCGTTCAGGCGCAGGCGGCCGCCGAAGATCGCGGGCAGGGCGCCGGCCGGGTTGACCGTCAGGGCCTGGCGCAGGGTGGTCCAGCGGTCCAGGACCGGGGAGACGAGCACGGCGGCCCGGGCCGGATAACGGGTGACGGCCCGCGCCACGATCATGGCGCCGACGCCGTGGCCGATCAACACCGCCTGTCGGGGCAGAGCCGCGGCGGTCTGGACGACATCGTGGGCGTACGCGCGGAGATCGCCGTTGTCGCGGGCGGTCAGCGCATGGGCCGGGAAGCCGCGGCCGGCCGTGTGACCGAGCCAGTGCTCGGCGAAGACCCCGGCGGTGAAGGCCGGGCCGGGCACGAACAGGACCGGGGGCTCGGACGCCTCGTCCGGCAGCACGGTCAGCAGCTCACGGCGTACCCGGCGAACGGGGTTGATCCAATCCTCGTAGCGCAGCAACGTGCTCATGACGAGGGCTCCAACCGCTTGAGCAACTCCGCGAGAACCTTCAGGTAGTCGATGCCGCTGACCTCGAACCAATGGCGCGCGGTGGGCAGCGCGCCGACCCGGGACCACTGCTCCACGGGGCGCTTCGACTCGGCCTGCTGGACGGCCGCCGCGCGCACCGGGTCGGCCGTCCGCAGCCGGAGCCAGCGCGCCACCGCCACGCTCTGCCAGTGCGCCAGCGGGAACAGGCCGGCGTCGGGCTGCAGCAGGCCGACCACCGCGAGTGTCGGATGCCGGCGGGCGAACGCGTGCAGATGCAGATCGGGCCGGCCGTCGGCGTCGAGATCGAGCAGCTCGGGGGCCAGGAACTCGAACTGCGGGCGGTAGCCGGTCGCCGCGATCACCAGGTCGGGCTCGACCCGGGAGCCGTCGGCCAGCTCGACCGCGGCGTCGTCGAACCGGGCCACATCGGGCACCGGGGTGATCCGCCCGTGGCCCAGATAGTGGATCAGCTGGCTGTTGACGATCGGATGCGACTCGTACGGGCGATGGTCCGGCGCCGGCAGGCCGAAACGCGTGACGTCGGCCGAGGTGGCGGTCACCGTGCGGCGGTAGAACCACCGGCGCAGCCACATCGGCAGGCGCAGCCGCCGCATCAGGGCGCCGGACTGGTCGGCCGGGCGGCCGAGCACGTAGTTGGGGGCGTACCAGTAACCGCGCCGGGTCGAATGCCACACCTGGGCCGCCTGCTGTGCCGCCTCCACCGCGATGTCGCAGCCCGAGTTGCCGCCGCCGATCACCAGAACCTTGCGCCCGCGCAGGATCGCCGGATTCTTGTACGCGCCGGCGTGCAGGAACCGCCCCCGGAACTCGCCCGGGATCTCGGGCATCCGTGGCGCCCAGTTGTGCCCGTTGGCCACCACGACGGCCGCGTAGCGCTGGGTGCGCTCGGCCCCGCCGCCGGTGCTGTGCGTGGTCACGTCCCACCGGCCGTCGCCCACCGGCACGACCGACGCCACCTCGGTGCCGAACCAGACGTGCCCGGACAGCCCGAAATGCTCGGCGTAGCGCTCCAGATAGGACAAAACCTGGCCGTGGTGCGGGTAGTCGGGCCAGTCGTCCGGCATCGGGAAGTCGGGGAACTCGGTCAGCGGGCGCGACGAGATCAGATGGGTGCTCGACGACACCGTGCTGCGGTCGTGCCGCCAGTTCCAGCCGCCGCCCACCGACGTCTCGCGTTCGTAGCAGTCGACCGCGTACCCGTGCTCGCGGAGGTTCTTGATCGCGGTGAGGCCGCTGGCGCCGGCGCCGATGACGCACACGGCATCCCTGCGGTCGGCGACTCCCGGTGTGTCAGGCACCCGGGAATCCTCGCAGAGACACCCGCTTATGTGGAAGGGAGTCTCAGGTCCGCGATGACCGGAAGATGATCGGACGCCAGACGTGCCCGGTCGGTGTCGATCACGGTGTATTTGTCGATGGTCACGCCGGGATGGGCGAAGACCGCGTCGAGCTGGTGCTGGGGCAGGCGCGCGGGGAAGGTCAGGATGCCCGCGTCGTCGGTGCCGAGACCGTCGGCGACGGTACGCCAGGCGCCCCCGCCCGGCCCCTCGTTCAGATCACCGCCGGCGATCACGATGCCCTCGATCGCCGCCAGCTCCTGCTTCCAGCGTTCGGCCTGGGCCGGCCGCTCGACCGGATCGGTCGACAGATGCGAACCAGACACCGTGAACTGGGCCCCGCGCACCGAGCAGGTGGCGAAGGCGGCGCCGCGCATGTGCCGGCCCGGGGTCAGCGGATAGCGGACGCACCAGCTGTGCCGCACCCTGAGCCGCAGGCTGACCAGGATCAGATTGCCCAGCGAGGGCAGGCCGCCCGCGCCGACCACCATGCCGGCGTCGTCGGCCAGGGCCGCGCACTTGTGCCGCCAGCGGAACCGGCGCGGCGCCTCCTGCACCAGCACGACGTCGGGTTCGGCGTCCCGGATCAGGCTGGTGAGCGCGTCCCGGTCGTCCTTCAGACCGTGCACGTTGTACGTCATCACCCGTAACGGAACGGTGCCCATCTCAGATCCGCCTCGCCAGGTCCGCGGCGCCGACCACCCCGGCCGTGTTCCCGGTCTCGGCCGCCTTGATCTCGGCCACCGGGAAACGGCCCCGGGCGGCCAGCTGATCGCGGTACGTGCGCTCGGTCGGCCCCATCAGCAGGTCACCGGCGTCGATCACGCCGCCGCCGACGATCAGGATCTCCGGGTCGAACGACTGGGCCAGGTCGGCCATGGCCACACCCAGCCAGTAGCCGATCTGCGCGAACGCGTCCCGGGCGACGCCGTCGCCGTTGTGGGCGGCCTCGGTGATCTGCCGCCCGGTGATCGCCAGCGGGTCGCCGCCGGCCAGGTCGAGCAGCAGCCGGGCCCGGCCCGGTTCCTGCCGCGCGCCGGCCCGGGCGAACCGGACCAGGGCGTTGCCGCTGGCGTACTGCTCGAGGCAGCCCAGCCGCCCGCAGCCGCACGGATGCCCGTCGTTGACCGACTGGATGTGCCCGAGCTCGCCGGCCATCCCGTTGGCGCCCCGCCACAACCCGCCGTTGATCACGATCCCGCCGCCGATCCCCGTCCCCACGGTGATCATCACCATCGAGTCGGCCGCGTGCCGGGCCGCCCCGAACCGGAACTCGGCCCAGGCGGCCACGTTGGCGTCGTTCTCCAGCACGGTCGGTAGCCCCACGGCCTTCGACACGTAGTCCCGCAGCGGCTCGTCCCGCCAGGCCAGGTTGGGCGCGAACAGGACGGTCGAGCCCGCGGCGTCGATCCAGGCGGCCGCGCCGATCCCGATGGCCGTCGCCTCCGGATGCTCGCGGGCCAGCTCGGCGGCCACCTCGACGATCGTGTCCCGGGTCCCGGCCTGGTCCTCAGCGGGCGTGGGCTTCCGGTTCGACGCCAGCACGGTGCCGTGCTCGTCAACCACCCCGCCGGCGACCTTGGTTCCACCGACGTCAATCCCGATGGTCAGCGTCACGCTGCCCGTCCCCTCTTGCCTTGTGGGCGCGGCGCGCTCGTCCTGGCGCGCCGCGCTCGTCCTGCCCTGTGACGCTTCCGCGCCCGTCGATCACTCGTGGGCAGCGTCGCCCGCATCATCATGATCCACGGTGCTGCCGGTGGACGCGCTGCCAACCCCGGGATCAGCGGTGGCCCGGGCCCAGACATCACCCGCCCGGTCGCCGCCGCCCCAACCCCACAGGTTGGCGGCCTCGTCGCGCCGTCCGCCGCCGCTTGCCGCGCCCGTTCCGCCGCCGCCGGCCGCGCCCGTTCCGCTGTCTTCCGGGCCGGGGAGCGGCTGGCCGGCGCCTTGTCCGGTTGCGGCGCGATCGGCTTCCTCCCGGCGCCTCGCCGCCTCCTCGCCGCGCCTCGCCGCCTCCTCGCGGCGCTTTACGGCTTCCTCGCGCTGCCTGGCCACCGCCTCGCGGGTCGCGCGGTCGCGTTCGGCCTTGGCGGCGGCTTCACGCCCGGCCGCTTCGCGGTTGGCGGCGCGGGTCGCGGCCGTCCACGGTGACTGGTCTTCATCCGGCGGGACCGGGACATCAACCGGCCCCGAACCCCGTCGTGTGGCTGCCGACCAGGCCAGATCCGGATCTGGCGGAGGCGGCGGCGTTGTCGCTGGACGACGAGCCGTCTTGGGGCGGCTGCCGGACATCGCCGAGAACGCCCGCATCAGGCTGACCACCCCGGTCGCGAAGTCGCCCGCCCCCGTCGCGAGCCGCTCGGCCGCCTCGGGGGTCGGGTTCCGCATGGTCGCGATCATCCGGCAGACCGGACACACGCAACACTCGACACTGCCGGTCGACCAGCCGTAGCTCACATGCGTACCCGCACGATCCTCACCCGCGAGACCCACCACGCGCCGCACCGCACCGGTGGCCCAGGCCCACGGATCGCCCTCATCGGCCGGCGCCGAACCCGCCGTCGCCCGCGCATCACCCTCACCGGCCGGCGCCGAACCCGCCGTCGCCCGCGCATCGCCCTCACCGGCCGGCGCCGAACCCGCCGTCGCCCGCGCATCGCCCTCACCGGCCGGCGCCGAACCCGCCGTCACTCGCGCATCGCCCTCACCGGCCGGCGCCGAACCCGCCGTCGCCCGCGCCCACGGGTCGCCCCCGTCAGCCGGCGCCGGACCCCGCGCGTCGCCCGCGGTCTCGTCCCCGGGCGGCCCGGCCGACCCGCCCGGCGAATGCTCCGCGGCCGGCGCGGCCTCCTCGGTCGCTCGCGCCACGAACCCCGCCAGCGTCGACCCCACCTGGCCGAGGCCCTGCACGATGCGGTCGGCCGTCGCCGCGAGCGTGTCGTCCGACGCCTGGCCCGTCATCGCGAGCACGGTGGCGACCAGCCGCTCGGCCTCCTGCCGCGCCGAACCCGTGTCTCCCGCCATGCCGCGCTCCTCGCCGGCCCCCGTCAGGAGGCCTCCACACGGCGCTTGAGCTGCTTCAGCGCCGTATCCATGATCATCTTTTCGGCCTTGCGCCGGAACATGCCCAGCATCCCCACCGACAACTCCACCGCGAGCGTGTAAGTCACCGTAGTCGTGCCGTCACCCTCCGACTTCAGATCGTAGGAGCCCTCCTGCGACTTCTGCGTCTTGGAGGGCTTGACCAGACGCCACTCGATCCGGGACAGATCGTCGGCGTACGAATACTCGAGCGTGTAGTCATCGGCCATCACGCCCGCGTCGATGACGAAGCGCACCTCGGCGGCGTACCCGTCCTCGTACTCGGTCAGCACCTCGACCTGTTTCATCGCGTCGGCCCACTCGGGATATCGCGAGAAATCGCAGATCACCGCCGCGACCCGATCGAGGGGCGCGGCGATCCGGATCGACTGAGTCGAGGTGTCCGCCATGCCCCGGAGGTTACCGCGCGCCCACGACAATTTGACCGACCAGGGTTATCCACAGCCCTGGTTCGCCGATGGGCCGTTCACCGATCCTCCCGCTACCATCCGTGACGTGCCCGGATCCCCCCACGTGACGTTTCGCGCCCAGCCCCTCGCGGTGGCCGCGCGCATCGTCATGCTCGCCCTGGTGGCGGCGCTGACGCTGATCGCCACCAAAGACCTCGGCCAGCTTCGCTGGATCGCGTTGCTGCTGGTCGCGGCGCTGCCTGCGTTCATCGCGCCAGATCACCGCTGGCTGGCGCCGCTGGGGCGGGTGGCCGAGGTGGCGATCACCGGTCTCGCCGCGGGGTCGGTCGCGCACGCGGCAGATCAGACCGGCACGGTGTACGCGGGCTTCGGCGCCGAGGTCATCCTGCCCTACCTGGCTGTCCCGTTGCTGAGTGCGGGCCTGCGCCGCCGGTCGACCGAGGGCGCCGCCCTGCTCGGCGTGGCCGCCGTCTCGATGGTCGCGGGCGGCACCCTGATGGGCGACCCGCTGCCGATCACCCAGCCGGGCTTCCTCGCCGCCGGCGGCCAGTGGCTGGTGCTCGGGGCGATCGTCACCTTCGCCGCCGACGCGATGCGCCAGTTCATGGCGCCGGCCCCGATCACCCCTCAGCCGTACGCCGAAGCCACCCGCCTGCTGACCCAGCTGCGCAGTGTGGCCCGTTCCCTGCCCGGCGCCACGCTCGACCCGGGCGGCATCTCCGAACACCTGCTCGAGGAGCTGCGCCAGGTCGCCCCGGGTGAGCGGGCGGCGGTGCTGTCGGCCAGCGGCGGCGGCCGGCTCGTGGTGCTGGCCCAGAGCGGCGCCGAGCGGGTCGACTGGGAGACCACGCTGGACGCCGACTCAGCCATCGCGGACGCCTGGGCGACCCAGCAGCCGCAGACCGCCAACCGTTCCCAGGCGCGCTCGCACCGCGGCGGTGAGGCGTCATCGTCGCTGGTGGTGCCTCTGGTCGCCGGTGTCCGTACGATCGGGTTGGTGATCCTCGAGGCCGATGTCGCGCAGGCGTACCCGTCGGCGGTCGTCGCTCGCGTGACCGACGTGACCGGCCCGGCCGCGCTGCGCCTCGAGGCGGCCCTGCTCTTCGACGACGTGCGGTCGCTGGCCACCAACGAGGAACGGCAGCGGCTGGCCCGCGAGATCCACGACGGCGTCGCGCAAGAGCTGGTGATGGTCGGCTACGGCATCGACAACGCTCAGGCGACGCTGCCCGAGGGCGCCGAGGAGACGGCCGAGGAACTGCGCTCGCTGCGGTCCGAGGTCACCCGGGTGATCACCGAGCTGCGGCTGAGCCTTTTCGAGCTGCGCTCGGAGGTGGATCGCAACGGCGGTCTGGCCGCGGCCATCGCGGAGTACGCGCGAACCATCGGCACGCCGGCCGGCCTGCGCGTGCATTTCACCTTCGACGAGTCCACCGCCCGGTTGCCGGCCGCGACCGAGGCGGAATTGCTGCGCATCGCCCAAGAAGCAATTACCAATGCGCGGAAGCACGCGGGGGCGTCCAATCTGTGGGTCACCTGCACCATCGACCCGCCGTATGCCGAGATCACCGTCTCGGACGACGGCAAAGGCTTCGCGGACGACCGGCCCGACGGTCGTTACGGGCTCACCATCATGGCCGAACGGGCCGAACGAATTCGCGGAAAGCTCAAGATCAAGCCACGACACCCCAGCGGGACAACCGTAGCCGTGGTGCTTGGCTCAGCCGCTAGGCGCGATAGCGTGCGGGATAGCGTTCCCGCTCCAGAAGGGGAGTAACCCGAGCATGTCGACCAGTCCTGCGCCGACGACGCGCACCAAGGTCCTCCTTGTCGACGATCATGACTTGATTCGTAAGGGGCTGCGACACGCATTCGAGCGCGACCGGCAGTTCGAGGTCGTCGGCGAGGCCGCCACCGCGGCTGAGGCCGTCCGCCAGGCCGGCGCCCTGCAGCCCGACGTTGTGATCATGGATCTCCGGCTGCCCGACGGTAGTGGCCTCGAGGCCACCCGTGCCCTCCGAAAGAACAACGCCAACATGGGCATCGTGGTTCTCACGATGTACGCGGGCGACGACCAGCTGTTCGGCGCTCTCGAGGCCGGGGCCAGCGCGTTCGTGCCCAAGACGGCCCCCGCCGACGAGGTCGTGGCGGCGGCCCGGCACGCGGCCAGCGCGCCGAGCGCGTTCACCGCGGCCGACCTGGCCGAGGCCATGAAGCGCCGCCTGGCGCCGAGCGGCCCCCAGCTTTCCCCACGCGAGGGTCAGGTGCTCCGCCTCCTCGCCGATGGCATGAGCGTGGCCGGCATCGCCAAGCAGCTCTTCGTCTCCGAGTCCACGGCCAAGACCCACATCTCCAAGCTGTACGAAAAACTGGGCGCCGCCAACCGCGCCCAGGCCCTGATGACCGCGCTGCGCCTCGGTCTCCTGGAAGCACCGGACGCCCCGAAGTTCTGATCCTTTCCGTCGACCCGCCCGGCCCGTCAGGTGCCGGGCGGTCGTCGTTTCCGCCCCGAGTCATCGCCCCGCCCCCGGCCTTTGCGTCGCCGCCACGTCCACCGTTATCCGGCATACCTCGCGTCCTCGGCGTTTCCCGGCCCCAGATCTTCGGACCTTTCTGCTTCACTCTTTCGAGGGAATTTCCGTCCGATCATCCAATGCGCGGTACGCGTCGCACGCTCTCGCCAACGCGACGCCCCTCCGTCCCGAGGATCCCGAATCGGGGCGGCCGGCCGATTCCGGTAGAGGCGCATTGCTCGCCGGAAATGCGTGCGCCCGTGCAGGCGATCATCGCGTCGGTAAGCCGACATTGATTCCGGCCGAGGCGCCTTCGCAGCAGACTCGGGCCGGAGCCGAACACGCCGCGCGGGACGGAGTCGAACGCCGATTGGACACCGCTGAACGCGACAGGCGGGGGCTCAGCCGAACGCGGCGGGCGGATCACAACGCGGCGGGCAGGGCCTGGCGCGGCACGTCGAGCACAACACGTCGGGCGTAGCCGAGCACAACACGTCGGGACGCGCCATGTTGGGACGCAGCACGTCGGGCCACCGCACGTC
>NZ_JBICSP010000014.1:149085-254538 GCF_043197135.1 Actinoplanes sp. NPDC049265
CGCACGTCGAGCCACCGCACGTCGAGCCACCGCACGTCGAGCCACCGCACGTCGAGCCACCGCACGTCGAGCCACCGCACGTCGAGCCACCGCACGTCGAGCCACCGCACGTCGACGTTGCCAAGCGCGACATATGCGCGTTGCCAGGCGCGATGTGTCGGGCGTGGCCGAGCGCGGGGACCGCCTCTGGATGCGCGGCGTCGCGGGACGCCGATGGCGCGCCGGGACCGCGGACGCTGAGAAGGCGCGATGGGGTCGGGCAAATCTGCCGCCCGGCTCGACGTAATTGAGGGGCGGGGCGGGCGGCGGCCGGAGGGTGGGATCAGGTGCGGGCTCGTAGGCGGCGGAGGGCCAGGTAGAGCTCACAGCCCAGGCAGAGGCCGAAAGCCGCGTTGAGGAAAGCAGCGATCAGGCCGAAGCCGGCGAAGGTCAGGCCCACGGCCGGGTCGCCGGCGAAGTAGCCGATGGTGGCTACGGCCAGGAAGAACAATCCCACGGTCTGGGCGAAGCGGACGGGGGCGGCGGGCTCGCGTTCGGGCGGAGGGCCGACGCGAGGCAGGATCAGCGAGCGGAACAGTAGCGCGTAAGGACCGCGGCGCGGGTTGATCGCGGTCAGGGCGAAGACGGCGGTCTGCGCCAAGGCCAGCCACGGGGAACCGGTGATCAGCACCGCGATGATCACGACGCTGGTCACGGCGGCCGCGAAGCGCTGGCCGCGGGGGTCGAGCTCCATGATGATGACTCTGGCACCTCGGCGCCGGCGGGGAACCGTGAGTGGCATCACCACTATCGCGGTGGATTTTCAGTTGGTGAGCACCTGGCCGAGCGCGGCGATCAGCTGGGGCTTACTGGGCACCCCGGTGGCACGCCGCACCTCGCGGCCGTCACGGTCGAGGATCAGGAGCGTGGGGGTACGCCAGATGCGCAATTCTCGCACCACATCGAGATGACTCTCGGCGTCGACCTCGACATGTCGCACCCCGGGCACGATCGCGGCCACCTCGGAGCTGATCCGCCGCACCGCCCGGCACGGCTGGCAGAACGCCGACGAGAACTGCAACAGCGTCGCCTCGGCCGCCCGATCCACCCCGAGCGCCTCCAACAACTCCGGCGCGATCTCACCGGCCTCGACCGCCGCAGGCCGCGACGCCGAATCCGACGGGGCCGGCGACGCCGCAGCCGACCCGGGCCCCGACGTCGAAGCCAGCCCGGACAGGGATTCCGGAGCCGACGCGGACAGCGACCCCCCAGTCGACGCGAGGCCCGACACCGAATCCGGCCCGGACAACGATCCCGGAACCGACGCGGACAGCGACCCCCCAGTCGACGCGAGGCCCGACACCGAATCCGACGCAGGTGGCGATGCGGAAGCGGATGCCGATCGCGACGCCGGAGCCGACGCGGATGGCGGCGGCGTATCGGCGCCGGAGCGCGCCGCCCCGCCCTTCGAAGCAACCACGCGCAGCCGCCCGTCCCGCGAACGCCACCACAGTCCGAACGCCGTGGCGCACACCAGCGCCACAACGGCGACGAGCACTCCGGCGGTCATGGCCTCACTCTGACACGCCCGGGCCGCGACGACCATGTGAGCCGCATCCCCCAGGACACATGTGAGCCGCATCCCCCAGAACAAGGGCAGAGGGCCGGAATGTACAACGGTTCACGCGCTTTGGTAGGCGCTCGCCTGGAGGGTGAACAGTTGGGCGTAGATGCCGCCGCGGGACATCAGGGTCGGGTGGTCGCCTTCCTCCACGACCGAGCCGTGGTCCAGGACGAAGATCCGGTCGGCCTCGCGCACGCTGGCCATCCGGTGGGTGATCAGGATGACTGTGCGCCCGGCGGCCAGTTCGCGCAGGCGCAGGTAGACGGCGTGCTCGGCTCGGGCGTCGAGGTTGGCGGTCGGTTCGTCGCAGATCAGCAGCGGCGCGTCGCGGTAGAAGGCCCGGCTCACCGCCAGCCGCTGCCACTGGCCGCCGGACAGGTCGGCGCCGCCGGTGAAGTGGCGGGACAGCAGCGTGTCGTACTGCCGGGTCAACTCCATCACGAAGTCGTGGGCGTCGCCGGCTCGGGCCGCGCTGTGCACCAGGTCGGTCTCGACGTCCCGATCGTACCGGCCGATGGTGATGTTGAGCCGGGCCGACAGGGGCCATCGGGTCGGCTCCTGCATGACCACCGCCACCCGGTCGCGGATGGCGTCGGGCGGGAACTCGCGCAGGTCGGCGCCGTCCCACCGCACGGTGCCGGACTGCGGCTGGTAGAGCCCGGCCATCAGGGCGGCCAGAGTGCTCTTGCCGGACCCGTTCTCGCCGACGAGGGCGATAATCTCTCCCCTTCGTACCGTCAGGGAAACGTCCTTGACCGCGGCCCGGTCGGCGTCCGGATAGGTGAACGTCACGTCGGAGAGGGTGATCTCCTCGAAGTCGAGCGAGGAGCCGCCCGAGGAGTCAACCGAGGAGCCGCCCGAGGAGCCGCCCGAGGAGCCCAGCGGCGAATCGCCCGAGGAATCGCCCGGCGAGTCAACCGAGGAGTCGGGCGGCGAGTCGAACGGGAAAGCGTGCGGCGACCGCGGCTTCTCGGCCCGGGCCCGCGACATCTCGCAGAAACCATCGAAATCGGCGAAGTACAACCCCTGCTCGAACACGCGGTTGGCCGAGAAGGCCAGCTCGGAGAGCTTCCCGATGCCGACATTGATGGCGTACGCGGCCGCGCCGCCCGCCGCCAGCGCCAGTTCGCCGCTCCACAGCAGCCAGAGCAGCACGCCGTAGGTCAGTCCGGTGATCAGTCCGCTGAGCGCGTTGCCGATCATCGTGGTGCGGACCACCGTGTCGGACAGCGCGACCTCCCGCCGGGTGGCCAGCTCGAGCAGCCGCCGTACCTCGTCCAGCAGGAAGCCCTGCAGGGTGAAGGCGCGCAGCTCGGGTGCCGGTTCGCGGGCGGCGAGCAGGTGCGCCAGCATGTGCTGCCGGCGCCACATCGCGATCATCTTGAGCAGGCTGCGGTAGCGGAGGCGGGCCCCGCGGGCCGACGACCAGCCGACCGGCAGCACGGCCAGGACGAGCAGCGGCAGCAGCACGGGATGCAGGGCGGCCAGCACGCCGGCCGCGGCGATCAGGCCGACCACGTTGTTGAGTACTTCGATCGCCTGGTTGACGACCTGCTCGGCGGCCGAGATGCCTCGGTCGCGGGCGCGCTGCATGGCGTCGCGCCACTCCGGGTCGTCGAACGTGGTCAGCTCCACCTGCGTGGTCACGGTCAGCAGGCGCATCTCGGCGGTCTGGAAGACCCGCGGGGTGAGGCGGCCGTTGGCGCTGGCCGCGGCCGAGGTGAGGATTCCGCGTACGGCCAGGGCGGCGACCAGCAGCGCGAGTGAGGGCGCGGCGGCGCGCACCCGCTCGGGAGTCGCGCCTTCCCGGAGGAGGCCGTCGAAGACGCCGACGACGCTGATCAGGCCGATGGCGCTGACCACGCCGGACAGCACCTGCAGCACGATCACCGCGGCGGTGGTGCGCGGGCTGGCCTCCCACGCGATCCGCCAGGCGGCGAGCAGCAGCTTGGGCAGCCGCCGCAGCATGGCCAGGAAGCCGGTGCTGGCGGCCTCGGAGGTGCTGGTCAGCCAGTACGGAAGGGACAGTTCCGATTCGTCGTCATCGTCGGGCTGCATGACGCCTTGATACGCCCGCACAACGCTCTGTGTCTATGCGCGTGCGGAGAGTGAACTATTCACGTGAGGTGAGGAGCTCGGACAACCGGTCCGCCTGCCGCTCCCAACGCCACTCGCGCTCCACCCAGGACCGTCCGGCCGTACCCATCGCCTTGGCCTTGACCGGATCGGCCAGCAGCTCGGCGACCCGCGCGGCGATCGCCGGCACGTCGCGGCCGCCGACCACGTGGCCGGTCTCGCCCTCGATCACCGCGTCGGGCGCACCGCCGGAGTCGCCGGCCACCACCGGAAGCCCGGTCGCCGACGCCTCCAGGTAGACGATGCCGAGGCCCTCGACGTCGAAACCGCCGGCCCGGGTGCGGCACGGCATCGCGTAGACGTCGCCCGCCGCGTACAGCTCGGGCAGACCGGACCAGGGCACCGAGCCGGTGAAGACCACGTGCTCGTCCATCGCGGTCTCGCGGGCCAGGCGTTCCAGCTTCGACCGGTACGGGCCCCCGCTGCCCAGCAGCAACGCGGCGCCCGGCACCCGGCGGCGGATCTCGGGCAGCGCGCGGATCAGCATGTCCTGCCCCTTGCGCGGCACCAGCCGGGACACGCAGACCACCACCGGGCGGTCGGACAGCCCGTACCGGGCGCGGACGGCCGAACCGTCCACGCCCGGGTGGAAGGCGTCGACGTCCACGCCGGGGGCGAGGCGTTGCAGGTCGGTGAGGCCGTGCAGGGCCCGGTCGAGGCGTACCCGCTGGAAGTCGGTGAGGTAGGTGACCACGTCGTTGCCGCGGGCGATGCGCCGCAGCAGCCGGCGGGCGCCGGGCAGCGCGGCCCAGCCGATCTCGTGGCCGTGGGTGATCGCCACCGCGCGCTCGATGCCGGCGTCCCGGCGCAGGCCGGCGGCGAGCAGGCCGAGCGGGGCGGCGGCGCCGAACCAGACCCGGTCGCAGTCGCGGGTGCGGGCGATCTCGGCGGCCCGGCGGGCCACCGCGGGGGTGGGCAGCAGCATGCCGGTGGCCTCGCGGACCACCTCGAACGGCTGCTCGGCGTCGAAGGCGGCGGCGCCCTTCCAGGTCGAGGCGTAGACCACGATCGAGTCGGCCGGCTGCCGGATCGCCAGGTTGTGGACGAACTGCTGGATGCCGCCGGGCCGGGGCGGGAAGTCGTTGGTGACCAGCAGGGTGCGGCCCATCAGCGCTCCCCGCGGGCCCAGGCGCGGGCGGCGGCCATCCGTTCCACGGTGGACGGATGCGAGGCGAACAGGAACTGTTCCCAGGCCGGCGGGTCGGGTTCGGCCAGGTTGACCGAGCCGAGCTTGCGCTGCATCGACTCGAAGGTGGCCGGATCCTGGGTCAGTTCCAGCGCGTGGTCGTCGGCCCGGGCCTCGACCTGCCGGGTGACGAAGGCCTGGGCGGGCGTGGCGACCAGGCCGGCCACGGCGGCGACGGCCACCAGCAGGCCGAGGGCGCGCGGTTCGGCGATCGAGTCGACCCCGGCCGTACGCAGCAGACCGCTCCAGAAGCCGAGCAGGTAGAGACCGATCACCGCGGCGGCCGTGCCGAGCGCGCCGAGCACGGTGCCGACCAGCACGTCCTGTTCCTTGGCGTGCCCGAGCTCGTGCGCCGCGACCGAGACCACCTCGCCCGGCGTGGCCTCGGTCAGCATCGTGTCGTAGACGACGATCCGCCGGGTCGGCCCGAAACCGGAGACGTAGGCGTTCACCGCGCGCGTGCGGCGCGAGGCGTCGGCGATCAACACATCCTTGACGGGTACGCCGTCCCGGTCGGCCAGTTGGATCAGCTCGGTCCGCAGTGGCCCGTCGGCCATCGGCGTGAACTTGTTGAACACCGGTTCGACCAGCACCGGCAGCACGAACGAGAGCAGCACGACCAGGATCGCGGCACCCGCCGCGCCCCACGCCCACCACCAGCGCGGCGCCAGCCGGACCACCGCGAAGAACCCGAGCAGCGCCACCCCGCCGATCACCGCGCCGACGGCCCAACCCTTGACCAGGTCGACCGTCCAGGCGCCCCAGCCCTGGGTGGAGATCCCGTACCGCACCACGATGGTGTGCCGCCAGGCCGCGAACGGCAGCGTGACCACCTCGGAGACCAGCACGATCAACAGGCCACCGAGCAGCGCCCGGGCCACCCAGTGCCCGCCGAACGGCCGCCCCGCGAGGGTGACCAGCCACGCGCCCAGCGGGGTGAACCCCAGCACCAGGGCGACGACCAGCCCGATCAGCATCGACCCGTACGACCCCGGCCGCAGCGCCGCGTGAAACGCCTTGGCCTTGTCGACCTGCCCCTTGTCGAACTGGCCGAGCGCGCCGAGCTGATCGGCCCGCGGCGCCGGCGGCCGATGCCACGGGATCAGCACCGCGGCCAGCACGATGCCGGCCACCACGAGCACACCGAAGGCGACCACGGCCCAGCCACGCACAGTCACGCGGCCAACCTACCCGTCAGCCCGCACGACCCTCACGTCACGTCGCACTCTTCGCGCCAGGCCACGTCGCACTCTCACGCCATGTCCCGCTCTTCACGCCACGCCACGTCGCACTCTCACGCCACGCCACGTCGCACTCTCACGTCACGTCGCGTTCTCACGCCACGTCACGCCGGAACGGGACCACCACGGGCGGCTCGGGGGTCTCGAGCAACTCCACGTCGAAGCCGACGAGCTCGAACACCTCGATCGCCCGAAGCTCGCCCGGGGTCAGGTCGGTGATCTCCTCGGGTGTCTCGGCCAGCACGCGGACCAGGCAACCGCTGCACTCATCGGCCCGCTCGGCACAACGCCCGCAGTCGATGATCATGGCTCCTCCTCCATGCGAAGTCGTGACGGTGACCGCCACTGCCCATCACGCTACGGAGGGGGTACGACAGTTTTGTCTGGCCGTGTTTCGCAGCCCACGCCACAACCCCGGCCAGCGTGCGAAACGCGGTCTAACCGCGCGACAGCCTGCGCAGGAGCGAGTCGGCGCCCATCGGATACGCCCCGTGGCGGCGCACGCCGTCGGCCACCTCGCGGTCGGAGGAGACCACCACCACCGGGCGGCCGTCCGGTTCGGCCCGGGCCAGCCGCCGGATCAACTCGTCGGCGGTCTCGCCCTTCTTGGAGAAGAGCACCCGCACGTTGCGCGGGGCCGGCGGCAGCCCGTGCACCCGCTCGGCGCCGTCGAAGACCACCGTCACCTCGTCGCCGGTCTGCGCGGCGATCCCGCCGAGCCCGGTGATCAGGCGCTTGCGCTGCTGCTCGAGGGACATCTCGGCGAAGCCGCGCTTGGTCACGTTGTATCCGTCGACGATCAGATGCGCCCGAGGCAGGGCGAGGAGCTGGTCGAGGCGGGCCGGGTCGTCGGTGTCCTGGGCGCGGGCCTGCGAACGCTCGGGGGTGCCGGGGCGCTCGGCCGCGACGTCGGCGACATAGTCGGCCGGGAGTTTGTCGGACGGGCCCACGGCGAGCTCGCGGCGCAGCCCCGAGGCGGCCTGGCCGATCGTCTCGAGCAGCAGCCAGACCCGGGCGTCGTCGGCCGACCGGGCCTCCTTGGCGGCGGCCTTGCCGGTGGCGGCGAGGCTCTCGGCGTCGGCCAGCCGGGCCCGCAGCCGGCGCAGCTCGGCGTCGTGGTCGGCGACCGCCTTGGCCGCCCGCCCCTTCTCGGTGGCGAGCAGGTCGCCGGCGCGTTTCTGCTGGGCCAGGGCCTCGCGCAGCGACCGGGCGGTGACCCGGTGCTCCTCGCGCAGCTGGCCCAGCTCTTCCCGGACCCGGGCCAGCTCGTCGCGGAGTTTGTCCGCCTCGACCTTGGCCACCGCGCGGTCGTGCTCGGCGCGGGCGGCCCGCTGCTCGGCCTCGTTGATCTGCTCGACCACGGCGGCGCTGTCGACCTCGGCCCGGACCGCCTCGCCGGCGTCGGCGACCAGGTCACGCCAGCCGTCGGGGCGGCACAGGTAGGCGATGGCGGCGACCTCGACCGGGTCGGCGGCGGCCGGGACCATGCCCGCGGCGACGGCGGAGCCCAGGTCACCGGAGTCGTCGGCGATCCGGCGGCCGATCCGCTGGCGGAACAGCGGGTCGGAGGTGAGCTGGGCGGCGATGGCCTGGCCACCGAGGCGGGCCCGGCGGTTGGGGGCGAAGCGGGCGACCTTGCGCAGGACGACCGGCACCTCGTCGACCGGCAGGGCGGGCAGCGCGGCCGCGGCCAGCGCCATCACCCGCTGGCGGACGGGCTCGGGCAGGGTCGGCTCAGGGAGGCCCGCCTCGGACAGGGCCGGATCTGGCACGGCCGCCTCGGACAGGGCCGGATCTGGCTGGATCGGCTCGGCAGCGTCCGCGGCCCCCTCGGCGGGGGTCTCGGAGAACGGCTCGAGCGCGGACATGAATTCATTCTCCCACCCGGTTGACGGCAACCGCCCGTTCCGCGAAGTGATCTTTTCGCCCGGGCGGCCGGGAATTGTCGTACCCGTGTCCTAATCTCCCCGCCGTGGCACAACCGGCATACGTCCAGGGCACTCTGGACACGCTCCTGTCCGCCGACGGCTCGGTCGACCCGGCCGCGTTGTCCCTGGCCGACACCACGTTCGTCGTGCTCGACCTGGAGACCACGGGCGGCGCGCCCGACGGCGGCGGCATCACCGAGATCGGGGCGGTCAAGGTGCGCGGCGGCGAGGAGCTGGGCGTCTTCGGCACCCTGGTCAACCCGGGCGAGCGGTTGCCACCGTTCATCACCGTGCTGACCGGCATCACCGAGGCGATGCTGGCCCCGGCCCCGCCGATCGAGCAGGTGCTGCCGAGCCTGCTCGAATTCCTCCGTGGCTGCGTCCTGGTGGCCCACAACGCGCCCTACGACGTGGGCTTTCTCAAGGCGGCCTGTGCCCGGCACGGCTATCAGTGGCCCCAGCTGCGGGTGCTCGACACGGCCGCGGTGGCCCGCCGGGCGCTGACCCGCGACGAGGTGCCCAACCGCAAGCTGGGCACGCTGGCCCGGTTCTTCAACGCCCGGGTCGAGCCCACCCACCGCGCGCTGGACGACGCCAAGGCCACCGTCGACGTGCTGCACGGGCTGATCGAGCGGCTGGGCAGCTACCGTGTCCACACGCTGGGTGACGCGGTCGAGTTCGCCAAGGCGGTCAGCCCCGAGCAGCGCCGGCAGCGGCATCTGGCCGACGGGTTGCCGCACGTCCCGGGTGTATATGTTTTCCGAGCTCAGGATGGTCGCCCGCTGTATGTCGGGACGTCCGGCGACATCGGAAAGCGGGTCCGGTCGTATTTCACGGCGAGTGAGAAGCGGGCCCGGATCTCCGAGATGCTGGCCGCGGCGGTGCGGGTCGAGGCGGTTGAGTGCGCCCACTCACTGGAGGCCGAGGTACGCGAGTTACGCCTGATCGCCGCCCATTCGCCGCCGTACAACCGCCGTTCGAAATACCCCGACCGGGTGGTCTGGCTCAAGCTGACGCAGGAGGCGTACCCCCGGTTGTCGGTGGTTCGCGCCCTGGCCGACGACGGCGCGTCCTACCTCGGGCCGTTCTCGTCACGCCGCACCGCCGAGCTGGCCGCCGCCGGCTTCTACGACGCGGTCCCGCTCCGGCAGTGCAGCCACAAGCTGTCGATCAAGACCAAGACGCCGGCCTGCGCGCTGGCTGAGCTGGGGAAATGCCCGGCGCCGTGCGAGCATGAGATCTCCACCGAGGAGTACGCGCGCCGCGCCGCCGCCCCCTTCCGCGACGCCACCTGGGGCGACCCCCGGCCGATCGTGGACGCCCTGATGGACCGCATCGACCAGCTCTCCGACCGGCAGCGCTACGAGGAGGCGGCGGTCATCCGGTCCCGGCTCATCGCGGTGCTCCGGGCCACCGTGCGGATGCAGCGGCTGGGCGCCTTGACCCGGCTGTCCGAGCTGGTGGCGGCCCGCCGGGACGCGGCCGGCGGCTGGGAGATCGTGGTCGTCCGGCACGGCCGGCTGGCCGCCGCGGCCACCTCCCCGCCGCGGGAACATCCACGGCCGACGCTGGAGGCGATCCGGCTCACCGCCGAGACGGTCCTACCCGGACCGGGACCGGTTCCGGCCGCCTCGGCCGAGGAAACCGAACGCATCCTCGCGTGGCTGGAGAAACCGGACACCCGATTGGTGGAGACTTACGGCGACTGGGTGTCACCGGCTCGTGGCGCCGCGCGTTTTACTAGCCTTCTCACCAGGGCCGAAGCCGCTGCTGGGTCACGAGACTCGTCCTTTCGCTCATCGGTAACTGACCGTTCGGACGACGCTCGCTCGCTTAGGCTGTAGGGCAACACGGGGTTACCGACCGGTTTGGTCGGTTACTTGTGGAGCACCGGCAGACTTTGTGCCAACTGCCGGTCGGCCGCGAGGGGTGAGGAGGTGTCCGGGTGGACGTCGACGCCGGTCACGGCGCCGCGCTCAGCCGCGCCGTCAATGCGGCGCCCCGCGAGACAACGCTCTCTCAGCGGCTGCGCTCCTTCCTCAGCTTTCAGGGCGGCAGCGACGACGACCCGGTCACCAAGCTGACCCGCACCCATCGGACCATCCACCCCTCGGCCGACGCCGGCGTGCTGCGTCGCGGCTTCACCATCGCCGACAACATGCACCGCGGGCAGATGCGCAAGAGCGGCGACCCGTACATCACGCATCCGCTCGCCGTCGCCCAGATCTGCGCCGAGCTCGGCATGGACACCACCACCCTGGTCGCGGCCCTGCTGCACGACACGGTGGAAGACACCAGCTACACCCTCGAGGCGCTGCACGGCGACTTCGGGCCCGAGGTGGCCCACCTGGTCGACGGCGTGACCAAGTTCGACAAGGCGTTCTACGGCAAGGCGGCCGAGGCCGAGACCATCCGCAAGATGATCGTCGCGGCCGGCAAGGACGTCCGGGTGCTGGTCATCAAGCTGGCCGACCGGCTGCACAACATGCGTACGCTCGGCGTCCGCTCCCCCGCCTCCCGGGCCCGCATCGCCAACGCCACACTCGACGTGCTCGTGCCGCTCTGCGACCGGCTCGGCATCCAGGCCCTCAAACGCGACCTCGACGACGTGGTGCTCTTCCACCTCGAGCCCGACGCGTACGCCCGGATCGACGAGCACGTCAAGAACCGCGCCGGCTGGGCCGAATACCTGCACAACGTGATCGGCAAGGCGCGCGGCTCCCTGCGCCGCCAGCGGGTCACCGCCGACGTGCACTGGCGGCCGCGGCACTACTACTCGATCTGGAAGGACACCGTCGCCGGCGGGCACGCGGTGCCCCTCGACCTGCCCCGCATCGCGGTCGTGGTCGACGGGCCCGACACCGACTGTTACGCCGCCCTAGGGGCGATCCACGGCCAGTGGCGCCCGGTCGCCGGCCGATTCAAAGACTTCATCGCCTCGCCAAAAAACAATCTCTACCGGTCGCTGCACACCACTGTCACCGGCCCCGACGGCAAACTGGTCGAGGTGCTGATCCGCACCCAGTCGATGCACCGCCTGGCCGAATACGGCGTGGCCGCCGGCTACCGCTACCCCAAGTCGTCGTTCGGCACCGACACCGTTCCCGGCACCGACCAGCTGACCTGGCTCAAGCGGGTGCTCGACTGGGAACAGGACACCACCGACCCGTCCCAGTTCCTGGCCTCGCTGCGGTGCGACCTGTCCGAGGCCCAGATCCAGATCTTCGCGCACGGCAACACCTTCGAGGTGCCGGCCGGTTCCACGCCGGTCGATGTGGCGTACGAGCTGAGCTCCGAACAGGGTGAGCAGTGCCTCGCCGCCACCATCAACGGACGCCTCGCCCCCCTCAGCTCCCAGCTCGCCGACGGCGACGTCGTCGAGATCTTCACCGAGAGTGAAGGTCACGTCGAGACCGAGACCAACGCGCCCCGCGGCCCCCGCAAAGAATGGCTCGGGTTCGTCAAGTCGAGCCAGGCGCAGATGCAGATCAACAAGTACTTCGCCGAGGACAACGAGCCCGGCATCAGCATCGCCGACAAGATGCGCCTCGGCCGGGCCACCATCGGGCTCACCCTCCGCAAGCACGACCGGGGCCTGGCCAGCGAGGTGCCGCTGCGCCGGCTGGCCGACGACCTCGGCTACCCCGACCTCGAGACCATGCTGGTGGCGGTGTTCGAGCGCACCCTCGACCCCGACGTGGTCGTCGAGCAGCTCATCACCCTGGTCGACCACCCGGACTGAGGGTTGCCGGCCCGACCGATAGCCTGGCGAACGTGAAGATCCCCCGGCGGCTGCGTGGCTACGGCTACCGCGCCTTCTACCGTCTGCCGGGGCGAGTGCGCCGTCGCCTGGTCAAGATCGGCGGCCCGCGCTATTCGGTCGGCGCCGTCACCGTGATCCGCACACCCTCGCTCGACCGGGTCGTGCTGCTGCGCCAGCCGCCCGGCCGGGGCTGGGGGCTGCCCGCCGGCCTGCTCAAGAAGCACGAGGAACCGGTCGTCGGCGCCGCCCGCGAGCTCTTCGAGGAGTCCGGGCTGCGGCTCTCCCCCGCCGACCTGACGCCCGGTAACCCCAACGCGATTGTGCACACCCTGGGCTGGATAGATCTGGTCTTCTTTGGTACGGCCGCGGCCGACGCCCAGTTCACTGTGGATGGTGGCGAGGTCATCGAGGCCCGCTGGTGGCCGGTCGACGCGCTGCCCGCCCTCACCCCCAACACCGAACTGCTGCTGGGCGTGTACGGCATCGGGCCGGCGGCCGGCCGCGACCCCGCCGACAGCGCCGGGGTCGACTGGTGACCGCCGGCGCGGCCCCCTCCCCTGGCGCCGCCGCATCCTCCGGCGCGGGCCTCTCCCCTGACGCGGCCCCGTCTCCTCGCGCGGCCCGGTCGGCCGGGTCCCGTTCGGCGGTCTGTGCGGTGATTCTGGCCGCGGGCGAGGGCCGGCGTCTCCGCCCGCTCACCACCCACCGGCCGAAGGCGCTGTGCCCGGTCGGCAACGTGCCCCTCCTCGACCAGGCGCTGACCCGGGTCGCCGGCGCCGGCATCACCCCCGTCGCGGTCAACGCCGCCTACCTGGCCGATCAGGTCGTCGCCCACGTCGGCCCGCGCGCCCATCTGTCGGTCGAACCGGACGGCCCGCTCGGCACCTCGGGCGGCGTGGCGTTCCTGCGCGACTGGATCGACGGCCGCGGCGTCCTGGTCGGCAACGCCGACGGGTACCTGTCCGACCCCGCTCGCCCGCCCGGCAAAGATATCGCCGCGCTGCTCGACGGCTGGTCCGGTCACACCGTCCGGATGCTGGCCCAGCCCCTGCCGCCCGGTTCCGAGCCCGGCGGCTTCAGCAACCACAGCTTCGCCGGTTTCTCCCTGCTCCCGTGGCACCGGGTCCGCGACCTGGTCCCCACTCCGGCCGGCCTGGTCCGCGACGTCTGGCGCCCCGCCGAAGCCGCCGGCGAACTGGAGCTCATCCCCTTCGAGGGCACCTACTTCGACACCGGCACCCCGCAGCTCTACCTCCGGGCCAACCTGCACGCCGCCGCCGGCGCCAACCTCATCGCCCCCACCGCCACGGTCACCGGCACCTGCACCACCGCGGTGGTCGGCGCCGGCGCCACGGTGGCCGGCACGGTAATCCGATCGGTAATCCTCCCCGGCGCCACCGTCGGCGCCGCCGAGGTCCTGACCGACGCCATCCGAGTCGGCGAGCTGACCATCCCCGCCGCCTGACCGGAATCCCCCACCGCCCGCGCACCGACCCGCGTTCGCGCGCGGGTCGCTCTCGGCGAGGCCAAGACCGGCGGGGTCGGGGCCGTGTTCGCGCAGCGGATGCCGCCCTGGCGGGGTCGGGCCCGTGCCCACGCAGCCCATGCCGCCCTGGCGGGGTCGGGCCCGTGCCCACGCAGCCCATGCCGCCCTGGCGGGGTCGGGCCCGTGCCCGCGCAGCCCATGCCGCCCTGGCGGGGTCGGGGCCGTGCCCGCGCAGCCCATGCCGCTCTGGCGGGGTTGGGGCGCAACCGCTCACGCACGTGGAGCGAAGCGACCCTCGGCGTGAGCAACGGTCCGCACGACCCACCCAGCTACGACATCCCGCTCTTGAAGTCTGTGCTTGACACTTCTAGCTAAGACTATTAGCTTAAAGCTATGAACATTAGCCAGCACTTGAAGGTCAACGACGGCACCATCGCGTACGAGGTCAGCGGCGAAGGGCCGCTCGTCGTACTCGCCCACGGCATGGGTGACAGCCGGGCCGCATACCGCTTCGTCATCCCCCAGCTCGTCGCGGCCGGCTACCGGGTGGCCGCGGTCGACATCCGCGGCTGCGGCGAGTCGAGTGCCGCCTGGCCGTCGTACAGCCGCACCGACATCGCCGGCGACCTGATCGCCCTGGTCCGACACCTGGGCGGGCCGGCCGTGCTGGTCGGGCACTCGATCTCGGGCGGCGCGGTCACCATCGCCGCGGCCCAGGCGCCGGAACTGATCGAGGGCATCGTCGAACTCGGACCGTTCACCCGCAAGCAGGCGCTCAGCCTGGGCAGCCTGCGGGTGAAGCGCTACCGGGCCGGGCTGACCCGGCTGATGCTGACCGCGATCCTGGGCAGCGCCAAGCAGTGGCTGCGCTACATGGACGTCGCCGTGCCCGGGCGCCGACCGGCCGACTGGGACGAGCAGCTGCGGCGCATGGATGCCATGCTCAGCGAGCCCGCCCGGATGAAGGCGATCCAGCGCATGGGCCAGTCGGCGCCGACCGACGCCGGGGCGCAGCTGGCCAACGTACGCTGCCCCGCGCTGATCATCGAGGGCACACTCGACCCCGACTGGGCCGACCCGCGAGCCGAGGGCGAGGCGATCGTGGCCGCGCTGCCCGGCCAGGCCGAGCTGCGGATGATCGAGGGCGCCGGCCACTACCCGCACACGCAGTACCCGGACGAGACCGTGGCGCTGATTCTCCCGTTCCTCAAGGCGTACGCCCGTGCCTAGGGCCGGCCTCGACGCGGCGGCCGTGGTCGCCGCCGCGGCGAGACTGGCCGACGAGGGCGGCCTGGCCAACGTCCGGATGGGCCGTCTGGCCGAACTGCTCGGGGTGCGGACGCCGTCGCTCTACAAGCACATCGGCGGCCAGGCCGACCTCAGCCACCGGATCGCCGTGCTGGCCGTCACCGAACTGACCGACGCGCTGCGCCGGGCGCTGAGCGGCCGGGACGGCCGGGACGCGCTGGCCGCCGCGGCCCACACGATCCGGGCCTACGTACGCCGGCATCCGGGCCGCTACGCGATCAGCTCGCCCCTCCCCCTGGAGCCCTTGGCGGCGGTGCTGCACGGCTACCGGCTCGATCCGGCCGACACCGTGCACACGCTGCGGGCGATGCGGAGCCTCATCCACGGCTTCGCGACGCTCGAGGCGGCCGGCGGTTTCGCGATGGACACCGACGTCGACGAAAGCTTCGAGTGGCTGATCAGCCGCCTGGACGAGGCGCTGCGCCATAATCGCCGCCCGACCGGCGACCGGCCACAGTAGATTGCCGCGGTGACGAACACCCCGGCGCCCATCGAGGCCGCCGCCCGCCCGCCGAGTTCCTGGGAACGGCAGACCGTCGCCCGTTCGACACCCTTGGTCTCACTCACGACGTGTTGCTCGGCCACGTCTCGCAGTCGAATTTCCATGGTCTCGATGATGGAGTCTCTACCTGCGTGAGGGTCAAGTCAGCCACTCCCCGTCGCGCATAATCGTGCGCCCGGGGTGTTCGTTCACCTCGCGCCAGGCCTGAATCCGCTCCGGCCGCAGCACCAGGAACACGTACGAGTCACCGGCCGTTCGCGGATCCCAGTCGTTCTGAGCCGCGTAGGCCGCACCCATCGCTCCCGACTCGCCGACCGCCACGGTCCGCTCCAACCGCGCGTCAATCATCACCACGTCCCGGGTGCCCCCGAACGCCACCCGCGCGACGCCCTTCCCGGCCAGGTTGCGCGCGGTCGGCGAGCGCTGATCGGTAGCCAGTACGACCCGCTCCTCGATCCATGCCGCGGTCAACGGCACCAGATAGGGCCCGTCGGTCGCCACCCAGCAGTCGGCCACGGGTGCACTCAGCTTGGCCAGCACATCGGCCTTGCGCTGCGCTTTAGTCCGCACTTCGTCCACGCCTACACAATAGGAGCCCGCCCGGTAAGTGATCGTTCGCCGAGAGAGGCGCCCACACGCATCGCGTTGCCGGGCACTCGTGCATGGCTCCCGCTGAGGGCGAGAACGGCGCGGCTGCCTGCCTCCGCTTCCTGCGGCCAGCGCCCGGTCGCAAACCACGAGGGGTAGGTCCAGGCGGCATCCGCCACCCGAACACCGCCCACCCGGGTGCGACATCCTGCTCTTGATCTTGAAGTTGACGAGGACGAATGCGACTAGGCTGACCATGTGAATACTGCGATCGTGCACATCGACTGTGCTACCGATTCGATTCCTGAGGTGGCTGAGGCGCTGGCCGCACAGGATGGGGTCAGCGAGGTCTACTCGGTGGCCGGGAACGCTGACCTGATCGCCATTGTGCGGGTCTCGCGCTTCGATGACATTGCCGAGGTCATCGCCGGGCGGATCTCGAAGACGCCGGGTGTGGTGAATACCGAGACCTATGTGGCGTTCCGGGCCTACTCGAAGCATGACCTCGAGGACGCCTTCGCCATCGGGCTCCCCGACGCCGACTGACACCCTCGGGACCCGGCCGCACGGAAACAAGACCGGGCCAGCGCGGAACAAGAACCAGGAACGGGGCTGGGTCGGGGAACACCCAAGACGAGCCTGTGCCGCACCAGCTGCGGGCCGACCCCTTGGGACACGAACAAGGCCCACCCGGAAACCGGGCGGGCCTTGTTGTCGTGCGGGTGCTCAGCGGCCAGAGGTGATCTCTTCGCGCTTGTCGGGGGCCGCCACCGACGGGCCGACGGCGGGCGACACGGGAGCGTCGGCCGGCTTCTCGACCGGGAAGAAGAAGCCCTTGACCGCGGGCGCCAGGGCGCCAAGGCGGTTCATCTTCTTCGGGACGACCCAGCCGGCGTACTCCAGCGGGACCGGGTGGCCGTGGTCGTCAACCGGGCCGAGGGGCTGGTGCACCTCGTAGAAGCGGCCGTCAGGGGCGCGCCGGATGATGCCGGTCTCGACGCCGTGGGCGAGGACCTCGCGGTCGTGCTGCTGAAGGCCCAGGCAGACGCGGACCGCGATGTAGTACGCCAGCGGCGGCAGAATCACCAGGCCGATGCGGCCGGCCCAGGTCATCGCGTTCAGGCTGATGTGGAACTTGTCGGCGATCACGTCGTTGCCGCCGGACAGGGTCGCCACCAGGAAGAACGTGAAGGCCATGAAGCCGAGGCCGGTGCGGTCGGGTGCGTCGCGCGGGCGCTGCAACAGGTGGTGCGCGCGGTGGTCCTTGAGGCGTCGGGCCTCCATGAAGGGATACGCCATCGGCACCGTGGTCAGCGCGCCGAGACCGACCACAGCCGGCCAGAACAGCGGCGGGATGCTGTAGCCGTCGCCGAATGGCAGCGTGATCTGCCAGGCCGGCATGAGCCGGACCAAGCCGTCCATGAACATGACGTACCAGTCGGGCTGGCTCGCCGAGGACACCTCGGAGGCGCGGTACGGGCCGAACAGCCAGATCGGGTTGATCTGGAACAAGCCGGCCATCAGGGCGATGACGCCGAAGACGGCCATGAAGAAGCCGCCCTGCTTCATCGCGTAGCGCGGGAACATGCGCTCGCCGACCACGTTGTTGTTGGTCCGCCCGGGGCCCGGCCACTGCGTGTGCTTCTGTGCGAAGACCAGGCCCAGGTGCACGCTGATCAGCCCGAGCAGACCGCCGGGGATGAGCAGCACGTGCGCGATGTAGAACCGGCCGATGATCAGGTGGCCGGGGAACTCGCCGCCGAAGACCGACGACGAAACCCAGGTGCCGACGACCGGGAGGGACAGCATGATCGCCGAGGCGATGCGCAGGCCGGTGCCGGAGAGGCCGTCGTCGGGAAGCGAGTAACCGGTGAAGCCGGCCAGGAAGCCGAGCAGGAACAGCGCGACACCGATGGCCCAGTTGGCCTCACGCGGCTTGCGGAACGCGCCGGTGAAGAAGATGCGGGCCATGTGCACGACGATCGACGCCATGAACAGCAGCGCCGCCCAGTGGTGCATCTGCCGCATGAACAGGCCGCCGCGCACCTCGAAGGAGAGGTGGAGCGACGATTCGTACGCCGCCGACATGCCCGTGCCGCGCAGGGCCGGGTAGGCGCCGTCGTACACGACCTCCTTCATCGACGGGTCGAAGAAGAGGGTCAGGAACGTACCCGTGAGCAGCAGAATGATGAACGAGAAGAGTGCGATCTCGCCCAGCAGGAACGACCAGTGGTCGGGGAAGACCTTGTTCAGCAGACCGCGCAGCGGCGTTGCCGCCTTGTAACGGTCGTCGAGACCCTTGCCGACATTTGCCGGAACCTGGGTCAGATCGAATTTCCGGCGCTTCATGGCCGCTCCCAGAAGTCGGGTCCGACGGTCTCCCGATAGTCCGAACTTGCCACAAAGAAGCCTTCCGCGTCCACCGTGATGGGCAGCGCGGGCAGCCTGCGGCTGGCCGGACCGAAGATCGGCCGGGCGTTGTCGGTGATCAGGAACTGCGACTGGTGGCACGGGCAGAGCAACCGGTTGGTCTGCTGCTCGTACAGGCTGGCGGGGCAGCCGGCGTGGGTGCAGATCTTGGAGTACGCGACGTAGTTGCCGTACATCACGCCCTTGTTGCGGTGGTCGTTCTCGGTCGCCTGGCGGGTGGCCTCGGCGTCCTGGTCCCGCAGGTGGATGAGCAGCGTGGGCGAGTCGGCGAACTCGTTCGTCGCACCGCCCGGGACGCCCGGGAAGACCGTGATCTGGCCACCGACACTGACGTCGGAGGGCCGGATCGGGGTGCCGTCGGCCCGGGTGAGCCGCACCGGCTTGCCCTCGTTCGGCACCGGGTCGAACCCGGTGTGGAACATCATCGGCTCGTCGCCCTTGTGCGGGTTCTCGATCAGCCCGCCGATCAGCGGCGCCGCGGCGACCAGGCCGAGCGGCGCCAGGCCGAGCCCGATCGCGCCCTTGAGCAGCGGCCGCCGCTGCACGCCGAGTTCGTCGACCATGTAGGCCATGGTCTGGCCGGTGATCAGCCGGTCGTCGTCGCTGGACGGGTTGTTGTGCCGGTCCTGGATCGACACCTCGTGCGGCAGCAGCTTCTTGGCCCAGGCGAGGATCGCGAAGCCGAGGGACAGCAGCGAGACCGCCAGGGAGATGCCGAGCACCGCGGTGTAGTAGTCGTTGATCGAGTGGCCCAGCTCGTATTCCCAGGGCCACCAGATGTACGAGATCAGGAAGACCAGCGCACCCAGGCCGGAGAGCAGGAACAGCAGCGAGATGTTCCGGACGACCCGCTTCTCGGCCTTGGAGTTGGGGCCCTGGAACTGCGACTCGTACGTGACGATCTCGATGTCGTCCCGGCGCGCGCCCTCTCTGATGATCTCGAAGCGGGACAGCCGGGGGTCCTGCACGTCGACCGGCTCGGTGCCGGTGCCGTGCGACCCGTCGTGCACAACCGTCATGACTTCCCCGCAATCCAAAGGGCCACGAAGACGAGGATCGTGATGCCGATGACGAAGATCGCCAGACCCTCGGTCACCGGACCGTAGCGGCCCAGGTTGAAGATGCCGCCCGGATCCTTGTCCTGCTGGAGCTGCAAGTTGACGTACGTGATGATCTCGCGCTTCTCGTCCGGCGAGAGCTCGTTGTCGCCGAACACCGGCATGTTCTGCGGGCCGGTGAGCATGGCGCCGTAGATCTCCTGCGGCGTGGCGTCGTGCAGCGACGGCGCGAACTTGCCCGACGACAGGGCACCGCCACCACCACCGAAGCCGTGGCAGGAGGAGCAGTTGACCCGGAACAGCTCGCCGCCACGGGCCAGCGCGTCGGGGTTGCTCTCGAGGTTGTCGACCAGCTCACCCGAGGGCAGCTGCGGACCGCCGCCGAGCTCCTGGATGTATTGCCCGAGCTGCTTGGTCTGCGCCTCGTTGAACTGCGGCGCCTTCTGCTCGGCCTGCGCCTCCTGGCGGACCATGGGCATGCGGCCGGTGCCGACCTGGAACTCGACCGCGGCCGAGCCGACGCCGATCAGGCTGGGACCGCGACCCTCGACACCCTGCGCGTCCCGCCCGTGGCAGGTGATGCAGCTGTTGTCGAAGAGCGCCTTGCCCTCCTGCGCCGAACTGGACAGCGTGCGGTCGTCCTGCGCCGACGCGTTCGGCGTGAACGCGGTGTAGACACCGCCGGCCAGCGCCAGGGCGGCGATCATCCGGACCGCGGCACCAAGGCGGCGGCGCGCCCGGCTGGGAGCGCGGCGCTTCCGGGCGAACGCCCGGAAGCGTGGGCCGCCGTGGGGGTCAGAAGTCATCTGCGGGTGTCCTCTTGTGTCGAACCTTGCTCACGGACGGGCGGGCGAGGGTCCATGGTCACTGCAGCCAATAGATCATCGCGAACAGGGCGATCCACACGACGTCCACGAAGTGCCAGTAATACGAGACCACGATGGCCGAGGTCGCCTGGGCCGGCGTGAACTTGCCCATGGTCGTCCTGATCATGTAGACGATGAAGGCGATCAGACCGCCGGTCACGTGCAGGCCGTGGAAGCCCGTGGTCAGGTAGAACATCGAGCCGTAGCCGTCGGCCTGCAGCGTGATGCCCTCGTGGGTGACCAGGTTGCGGTACTCGTTGGCCTGGCCGAGCACGAAGATCAGGCCCATCACGAAGGTGATCGTGAACCAGCGTCGCAGCCCGAACACGTCGCCCTTCTCCGCCGCGAAGACACCCAGCTGGCAGGTGACCGACGACAGCACCAGGATCACGGTGAAGGTCGTCGCGTACGGGATGTTCAACGCCTCGGTGTGCTTCTCCCACAGGCTGTAGTCCGCCGCCCGGATGGAGAAGTACATCGCGAACAGCGCCGCGAAGAACATGAGCTCGCTGGAGAGCCACACGATGGTCCCCACGCTGACCATGTTGGGTCGGGTCAGCGAGTGAATCCTGCTCTTGTCGATGGCTGAAGCCGCAGTCACGGGCTCATTATTGCCCCGCGATCAGGACAACATGTCGCGGGGGGCCTAATCCGGCGTGTGTCGCGCCCCGGTATAACGATCACCAGAGCGGAAGGCCTAGCCTCGAACAGTGCACTTCGCCGAAACGCCTGCTCCACTCCCCGGCGCGGGGGATACTCTCCCTCCCCCGTTCACGGTCGGCGCGATCTTCACCCAGGTCCACCTGGCCAGCCTGATCGCGCTGTTCCTGCTGATCGCGGCCGCGCTCTACCTGTACGGCGTGTGGCGGCTGCGGCAGCGCGGGGACGCCTGGCCGGCCGGACGCACGGTGGCCTTCCTGCTGGGCGGGCTCGGCTCGATCGCGGCGGTCACGGTCAGCGGCGTCGAGGCGTACGACACCACCCTGCTGTCGGTGCACATGGTCCAGCACATGGTGCTGTCCATGGTGGGGCCGATCTTCCTCGCGCTGGGTGCGCCGGTGACGCTTTTTCTGCGTACGGCCACAGCCCGGCCCCGCAAGACGCTGCTGGCCGTCCTGCACAGCCGCCCGGCCGCGGTGATCACCTTCCCGCTGGTCGCCTTCGGCCTGTTCGTGGCCAACCCGTTCGTCCTCTACTTCACCGGCCTCTACCGCGCCACGCTCGAACACGCCTGGCTGCACGAACTGGTCCACATGCACTTCATCCTGACCGGCTGCCTGTTCTTCTGGCCGCTGCTCGGGCTGGACCCGCTGCCCAACCGTTGGCCCTACCCGGGCCGGGCGCTGCTGATGGTGCTGAGCGTCCCGTTCCACACCGTCCTCGGCCTGACGATCATGCAGAGCACCACGCTGCTGGGCGGCGACTGGTACCCCAACCTGGCCCTGACCTGGGCCGATCCCAAGAACGACCAGGTCGTGGCCGGTGGCATCCTGTGGGCCGGGGGTGAGGTGGTGAGCGTCACGATGCTGGGCATCCTGGTGTTGCAGTGGATCAAGCAGTCGGAACGTGAGGCGCGCCGCATCGACCGGCAACTCGACCGCGAGGAGGCCACCGCCGCCTCGAGAGGACCGGAGCCCTCGGCTGATTAGCCGATTCGCTACCATCTGCTTGCAGCTAACGACCCTGGGAGCGCGGGAACACATGAGCGACAAGTACACCGTCCTGCTCTACAGCGACGACGCCGCCGTGCGCGACAAGATCCGGCTGGCCATCGGCCCCCGGCCCGCGGCCGACCTGTCGATCGAGTTCACCGACGCGTCGACCTGGGAGGACTGCCGCAACCTGCTCGACACGTACGAGATCGACCTGATGATCCTGGACGGCGAGGCCTCCCCCGCCGGCGGCCTCGGCATCGCCCGGCAGACCAAGGACGAGTACGCCGACCCGCCGCCCACCTGCGTGGTGATCGCCCGGGCGGCCGACCGCTGGCTGGCCGCCTACGCGCAGGTCGACGCCACCCTGCTCTACCCGCTCGACCCGGTCACCACCGGGCAGACCATCGCCGGCATGCTCCGGGCCCGCCGCAACGGCGCGATCCCCCTGGGCACGCTGGGCAAGCTGGACTGAGCCGGCATGGCCGACCGCACCTGGCCCCACCTTCTGAGTAACGTCCTGGCCGGCCAGGAACTGGACACCGCCGACACCGCCTGGGCGATGGGCGAGATCATGGCCGGCAACGCCACCCCCGTCCAGGTCGCCGGCCTGGCCATGGCACTGCGGGCCAAGGGCGAGACGCCGGGCGAGATCGCCGGCCTGGTCGAGGCCATGCTGACCGCCGCCACGCTGGTCGACCTGCCCGACGACGTCCGGGCCGACGCGGTCGACGTGGTCGGCACCGGCGGCGACCGGGCCCACACCGTGAACATCTCGACCATGGCCGCGATCATCGTGGCCGCCGCCGGCGTGCGCGTGGTCAAGCACGGCAACCGAGCCGCCTCCTCCAAGTGCGGCACCGCCGACCTGCTGGAACGCTTCGGCATCCCGCTCGACCTGGGCCCACGCGGCGTCGCCCGCACGGTCGCCGAGGCCGGCATCGGTTTCTGCTTCGCCGGTCGCTACCACCCCGGCATGCGGCACGCCTCGGTCACCCGCCGCGAGCTCGGCGTACCCACGTTCTTCAACTTCCTGGGCCCGCTGACCAACCCGGCCCGCCCGCACTCGGCCGCGGTCGGCTGCTTCGACCTGCGCATGGCCCCCGTGATGGCCGAGGTGTTCGCGCGGCGAGGCGACAGCGCTGTTGTGGTACGCGGTGAGGACGGCCTGGACGAGTTCACCACCGCCGCGCCCACCCGGGTGTGGCTGGCCCGCGACGGCAAGGTCGAGGAGACCGTGGTCGACTCGACCGAGCTCGGCCTCCCCCGCAGCAAGCCCGGCGACCTGCGCGGCGGCGACCCGGCCTTCAACGCCGACGCGGCCCGCCGCATGTTCGCCGGCGAGCCGGGCCCCGTCCGCGACGCAGTGCTGCTCAACGCGTCCCTGGCGCTGGCCGCCCACGCCGGCCTGCCGGGCGACTTCCGCGAGACGCTCCGGGCCGGCCTGACCCGCGCCGCCGAGACGGTCGACACGGGCGCCGCCACGGCCCTCCTCGACCGCTGGGTCACGGTCGCGAAGGCCGCCAAGGCCGCCGAGGCCTGACACCGCCCCGCGACCGAGAGAAGCGGCCGGCCTGTCGCCCACCAGCCCGGCGGGCACGATTAGGCGCGCCGCACGATTAGGCGCGCCGCACGCTCAGGCGCGCCGCACGCCGCACGCCGCACGCTGACGCAAATGCGCTGGCGCTAGCACGGAGGTCGCTGGTCGGATCACGCAAGGCGCTGGTGCGAGCGAGTGGCAGGCAGGGGCAGGTGCGGCCAGGCAGGTGCGGCCGGCGTGCCACCGCCAAGGGCTACCACTGACCGCGCGAGCGTGGAATGGCGCTGGCGCGAGAGGCGCAGCTGTGAGCGCGATGACCCGGTGCGAGCACAACGGGCGCGAGCACAACGGGCGCGAGCACAACGGGCGCGGCCACGGGCGCGAAAGCGCGGCCACGGGCGCGGAACCAAGGGTATGGCAGGCCGAGAGCGGGTGCGGACGGGCGGGCGTGAGGTAGCAAACACGAGACACGCCGGGGCGCATACCACGCTTCACCTGCGGTTCGTGGCAGCGTCGGGGAGAGAACCGGGGAATTCCACCTTCCGACGAAGAGAGGAGCCACCCGTGGAGGAACGCGAACTGCGCTGCGTCATCTGCGACCGCGACATGATGTTCGAGGTCCCGCCGTGCCCGGACGGGCACGAGGACGACTGCCCCGAACTCCTGTGCACCCGCTGCGGCGCCGCCGAGATGCTCTTCCCGCTTTCACTACGGGTCCGCCGCTTCCGTGGCGTAGCACCCCAACAGCGCCGCGCCGCCTAGTCGAGCCGTGGTCGCCGCCGGCACCGAGGGGCCCGAGCCCAACCCAAGTGCACCAGGCGCCCTGATCGCCCACTCCCGGCACTCCCGTCAGCCCGGCCTCAAGAGTGGTAGGCAGAAGCGGCCACAGCCGGCGTGCCACCGCCAAGGGCTACCACTGACCGCCCGAGTATTAGGTAGAAGCGGCCACAGCCAGCGCGCCACCATCAAGGGCCACCACCGACCCCACGGGTGGTAGCCCCAGGCCACCGCCAGGAGCTACCACTGAGCACGCGGGCGGTAGGCAGGAGCGGGCACGGCCAGCGCGCCACCGCCACGAGCTACCACCGACCACGCGGGCGGTAGGCAGGGCCGGTACGGCTAGCGCGCCACCGCCAGGAGCTACCACCGACCACGCGGGCGGTAGGCAGGGGCGGGAGCGGCCGGCGGGCAGCGCTGGGGGAAACGAAAGGCCCGCGCTCGGGGAGCGCGGGCCTGGAGACGTTGGGGCTGGGGTCAGTGTTCGGCGGGGTGGCGGGTGCCCGTGTAGTACTCGAAGATCATTGAGGACGCCGAGAAGATGACCAGGATCAGACCCAGGGCGATCAGCCACCACATCCAGAACACCAGGCCGAGGCCGGCGATCGAGGCGGACAGCGCCACCCCGAACGGCCAGTAGCTGCCGGGGCTGAAGAAGCCGATCTCGCCCGCGCCCTCGGCGATCTCGCCGTCCTCGCGGTCTTCCGGGCGGAGGTCGATGCGGCGGGAGACGAACCAGAAGAAGCCGCCGCACATCGTGCAGAGCAGGCCCGAGATGATCAGCGCGACCGTGCCGATCCACTCGACGCCGCCGCTGGCGTTGTGGGTCCAGGTGCCGTAGACGGCCGCCGCGGCGAAGAGGAAGACGGCGACGCCCGCGAAGATCTTGTATTCGGTCTTCAACTCAGATCCTTACTTTCCGGCGGTGATCTGCGTCTGGCCGGACTGGTTCCAGTTGTTGCCGTGCCGGCGGGTGTCGAACGGCTGGGTGGTCACGGCGTACCGTTCCTTGCCGGTGAAGCCGATCGCCTCCATCGCCTCCGCGGTGTCCTTGCCGTCCTTCTTGGCCTGGAGGAACTGGTCGAAGCGCTGCGGCGAGACCACGACCATCTCGAAGTTCATGAAGGCGTGGTAGGTGCCGCAGAGCTCGGCGCAGTGGCCGACGTAGCGGCCTTCCTTGTCCAGCGTGACCTCGAACTGGTTGCGGACGTTGCCGGGGAACACGTCGCGCTTGAACAGCAGCTCGGGCACCCAGAACGAGTGGATGACGTCGGGGCTGGTCTCCTCGAACCGGATCTTGCGATCGGTGGGGAGCACGAGCAGCGGGATCTGGTCGTCGGAGCCGAGCGTGGAGGTCACCGTGTTGGCGTCCTTGCCCAGCCCGTCGCGGTAGTTGAACTGCCAGTTCCACTTGAACGCGACGACCTCGACGACCTGGTCGGGGTTGCGTGAGAGCTTGTCGACGTCGGTCTGCACGATCGCGGTGTAGTAGAAGAGCACCGCCACGATCAGCACCGGCGTGACCGTGTAGAGGACTTCCATCGGCATGTTGAACCGGGTCTGCACGGGCAGCTCGTCGCCACGCTTGCGGTACCGGATGATGCACCAGAAGATCAGGCCCCACACGAAGAAGCCGACCACCAGCGCGGCGATGACCGAGCCGATCCACAGGTCGTACATCTTGTGGGCCTGCAGGCTCACGCCCGGGCCCGGCCAGCCGAAGTGGCCGAAGGCGCTGCCGAAACCCTCCAGCGAGCAGCCGGACAGAAGCGTCAGCAGACCGACCGCCGCGGCGCCGAGCCCGGCGATCCGGGCGGCCCGTGGCCGAGCGGCCCTACTCTTTACGCCCACGTGTTCCATGCCTCCCAATCAGCGCCGTCCCGCGTGCCGAACCGGACACCGACGCCCAGGCGTTACCGACGGTCGCACATTACTCGACCTGGCCCTACCGTCCCGGCCCGGGGTCCGATCTTCGCGACCTCCGACACGCGCGGGAGAGACCACCGACTCACGCTGGAGCAGACCTCCGACTCACGCTGGAGCAGACCTCCGACACACACCGCAGAGAACCTCCGACTCGCGCCCGGCGCCTACCTTCAACAACCGGACGATACCGTTTCCCAGGTGGAAAACTCCGCCGATCCGAACGGTGCGGCGTCGTACTTCGACGCCGCGACCGCAGCCCCCCTGCACCCTGTGGCCCGTGAGGCCTGGCATGCGGCCCTGGACGACGGCTGGGCGGACCCGGACCGGCTCTATACCAGCGGCCGCCGGGCCCGCCTGCTGCTCGAGGCGGCCCAGGGCGCGGTGGCCGAGTGTCTCGAGGTACGCCCGGACGAGCTCTCCTTCTGGCCGTCGGGTACCGCCGCGTTGCACGCCGGCGTCCTGGGCGGCCTGGCCGGGCGCCCTCAGAAGAAGTCGCTGGTGCATTCGGCCATCGAGCACTCGGCGGTCCTGCACATCGCCGCCCGGCACGGCGACGCGGCGTCGGTGCCGGTCGATCTGCTCGGCCGGCTCGACCTGGAGGCGTGGGACCGGGCGGTGTCGGCGCCGGGGGTGGCGCTGGCCGCGCTGATCAGCGCCAGCCACGAGGTCGGCACGGTGCAGCCGGTCGAGGTGGCCGGTGCCTACTGCGCCGAGGCGGGGGTTCCACTGCTGGTCGACGCGGCTCAGACGCTGGGCCGGGCGCCGGTGCCGGAGGGCTGGTCGATGCTCACCGCCAGTGCGCACAAGTGGGGCGGGCCGCCCGGGGTGGGCCTGCTCGTGGTGCGGAAGGGGGTGCGCTGGCGGTCGCCGTACCCCATGGATGATCTTTATCGCCCTCAACCGCCGGGCGCGGCCGACATCCCGGCCATCGTCGCGGCCGCGGCCTCGCTGCGCGCGGTCGTGGAGGAGGCCGACGCCGAGGCGAAGCGGCTGTCGGCGCTGGTCGAGCGGATCCGCGCGGAGGTGGCCCGGACCGTGCCGGACGTCGAGGTGGTGGGCGATCCGGACAATCGGCTGCCGCACCTGGTCACTTTTTCCTGCCTGTACGTGGACGGCGAGGCGCTGTTGCACGCGCTGGACCGGGCCGGGTTCGCGGTGTCGTCCGGTTCGTCCTGTACGGCGTCGACGCTGCAGCCGAGCCATGTGCTGGAGGCGATGGGCGTGCTCAGCCACGGCAACGTGCGGGTGTCGCTGCACCGGGGCACGACGGCCGGCGAGGTGGACCGCTTCCTGTCGGTGCTGCCGGGGCTGGTCACCGGGATCCGGGCGGAGGCGGGGATGTGATCGAGATCGACTGCCTGGGTCAGCGCTGCCCACTGCCGGTGATCGCGCTGGCCCGCCTGCTCAAGAACGCGGAGGTGGGAACGGAGGTCCGGGTCCTGGCCGACGACCCGGCCGCGGCGAATGACATTCCCGCGTGGTGCCGCTTGAAGGGCCAGGAGTTCCTGGGCGAAACAGCCGAAAACGCCTTTGAGGTACGAAAAATCAGTGATGGCCCACTTCCACAGTCGCCTCGCGAGGTCACGCCTCGGGAATGACTGTGGAAGCAGGCCTGAGGTACGCCGTGACGGGCGCGACCGGCTCGGACGCGAGGAACGTGTCGACGACCAGGCGCGGTCCCAGGTATGGCTCCCACTCGGCCTGCCGTTCGAGCACCCGCACCCAGTCGGGGACGCCGTCGTGGTCGCGGGCCGCGAACCGCGCCTCGACCCGGCGGCGGTGTTCGGCGTCATCCCCGCACACCACCTCGACCACCCGCAGCGGCACGTCCGCCCGCTCGGCCAGGTCGACCCAGAGCTGCCGGGCGGCCCGGACCGGGTTCACCGCGTCGATGATCACGCTGTGCCCGATCCGGAGTTGCTCCTCGGCCAGGGCGGCCACCACGCCGTAGGCCGCGAACCCGGGCCGCGGCTCGGTCACGGAGTATCGCTGCATGGCGAAGTCGACGGTGTCCACGGCCAGCACCGTGGCCGGCAGGGCGCTCGCCACCCGGGCGGCGAGCGTGCTCTTGCCGACCCCGGGCAGCCCGGCGAACACCGCCAGCACGGTCATGTCGCGGGTCAGGCCGGCAGGTGCGGGACGATCTCGGCGGCCGCGTCGGCGCCGTACGCGCTGGTGAACCGCTTGGCGAAGTCCTCGGACCGTACGTCGTACTCCTGGCCGCCGGCCGATTCCAGCACCAGGGCCGCCACCAGCGAGCCGACCTGCGCGGAGCGTTCCAGGCCGAGCCCCCAGCTGAGGCCGGCGAAGAACCCGGCCCGGAAGCCGTCGCCGACCCCGGTCGGGTCGGTGGCGGTGACGTCGGGGACCACCGGCACGTGGATCCGGTCGATGCCGTGCCCGGTGATCTCCGCGCCGTCCTTGCCCAGCGTGGTGATCCGGATCTTGACCTGGTCGAGCACCTCGTCGCTGGTCAGCCCGGCCTTGGTCTCGAGCATGGAGCGCTCGTAGTCGTTGGTCAGCAGGTAGTCGGCCCCCTTGATCAAGGCCATGACGTCACTGCCGTCCATGCGGGCCAGCTGCTGCGACGGGTCGGCGGCGAAGGCCAGCCCGCGGTCGCGGCACTCCTGCGAGTGGCGCAGCATCGCGGCCGGGTCGTTGGCGCTGATCAGCACCAGGTCGAGGCCGCCGGCGCGGGCGGCCACCGGGCCGAGCTCGATGCTGCGGGCCTCGGACATCGCCCCGGCGTAGAACGAGGCGATCTGGTTGAGGTCGTCGTCGGTGGTGCAGACGAAGCGCGCGGTGTGTGCGACCTCGCTGATGTGCACCGAGCCGCAATCCACCCCGTGCCGCTCGAGCCACGAGCGGTAGTCGGCGAAGTCAGCGCCGACCGCGCCCACCAGGATCGGGGCAAGACCGAGACGGCCCATCCCGTACGCGATGTTGGGCGCCACCCCGCCGCGGCGAACCACCAGGTCGTCGACCAGGAACGACAGCGACACCTTGTGCAGCTGGTCGGCGATCAGGGACTCGGCGAAGCGACCAGGGAAGTGCATCAGATGGTCGGTGGCGATCGAGCCGGTAACGGCGATCTTCATGTCGGCCCTCGATGTAGTGAACGGGGGGTTGCCCGATGAGCCTACCGGCACGACGAAGGCCGCACTCCCTCAGGAGAGCGGCCTTGTCATGTTCGAGCTGTCAGTGGAACGAGTCACCACAGGCGCAGGAGTTCTGCGCGTTCGGGTTGTCGATGGTGAAGCCCTGAGCGTCGATCCGGTCGGCGAAGTCGATCGTCGCACCGGCGAGGTACGGCGAGCTCATCCGGTCGACCACGACCTCGACGCCGTTGAAGTCGGCGACGATGTCACCGTCCAGCGAACGCTCGTCGAAGAAGAGCTGGTAGCGCAGGCCGGAGCAGCCACCGGGCTGCACGGCGATGCGCAGGCGCAGGTCGTCGCGCCCTTCCTGCTCGATCAGGGCCTTGACCTTGACAGCGGCAACGTCGGTCAGGAGGACGCCGGTCGGCGCGGCCGTGGTGGCCTCGGTCGACTCGGTATGCGCTTCAGTGGTCACTGCGGATCTCCCAGCTTGCTGGACTGTACTGCCGTCAACAGCTAACGCTAACCCTGTCCGGGAAGATTCCCAATCGAAGCCCAGTCTCAAATTCGCCACCAGGAGACGCGCCTCACATACGAACGTGAGACCAGGCTTCGGAGACCCGGATCACCGGGATCACCTGCTCCATTGTCCCGCCAAACGGGCACCGATCTCACGCAGCCCACGGGCGGGCTCGGCCAAGGCCTGCTCGGTGCTGCCGAAATGCTCGACCAGCGAGTGCGTCTCGGTCACACCGGCCGCCGCCGCCTCACGCATGCCGGTTTCCACCCGGCCGGCCACCACCACGCAGGCCAGGCCGCGGTCACGGGCGCCGTTGGCCACCCCGGCGGCCACCTTGCCGCGCAGGCTCTGGTGGTCGAACGAGCCCTCGCCGGTGATCACCAGGTCGGCCCGGTCGAGCTCAGCCTCCAGCCCGATCGCCGCGGTGACCAGGCCGATACCGGACACCACGCGGCCGCCGAGGGCGATCAGCGCGGCACCGAGTCCGCCCGCCGCGCCGCCGCCGGGGACGGTCCGGAGATCCCGCACGCCGAGGTCGCGTTCGAGGACGCCGGCGAAGTGGTCGAGGGCGGCGTCCAGGCGCAGCACGTCCTCGCGGGAGGCGCCCTTCTGCGGGCCGAAGACGCTGGTGGCGCCGTGCAGGCCGGTCAGTGGGTTGTCGACGTCGGTGGCGGCGACCAGCTGGATCGGGCGCAGGTGTGGCGTGCCGGACAGCTTGTCGGCCGAGATCAGGGCCGCGCCGCCGTACGGGAGGGCGTAGCCGGCCACGTCGACCGGGCCGGCGCCGAGGGCGGCGAGCATCCCGGCGCCGGCGTCGTTGGTGGCGGAACCACCCAGCCCGACGACGACCTCGGTCGCTCCGGCCTCGGCGGCGGCCGCGATCAGCAGGCCCAGGCCGTACGAGGAGGCTTGGCCGGGGTTGCGCTCTTCTTCCTTCAGCAGGTGCAGGCCGCAGGCTTGGGCGCTTTCCACGTACGCCGTACGCCCGGCCACCAGCACCTCGCCCGGCACCGGCCGCCCCAGCGGATCCACGGTCCGCACGGGCAGCCGGTTGGCACCCTCGATCGCCGCGGCGAGCACCTCGACGAAGCCGGGACCGCCGTCGGCCAGCGGGCGCGACACCGTCTCGTCGTCCGGTTTCGCCTGGTGCCAGCCCTCGGCGACGGCCTCGGCGGCGGCCGGCGCGGACAGGGTTCCGGCGAACTTGTCAGGACAGATGAGTACGCGCACGCGAGTGACCGTACAGGCGACACTCAGCAATCCGTGTCACCGTGGGTGCATGGCCACACTCATGCAGCGACTGCAGCAGTTCCTCCGCGGCCCGCAAGGCCAGCGGATCGTCGAGCAGGGCCGGCGCCAGATGGCGAAGCCGGAGAACCAGGCCCGCGCCCGCCGCCTGCTGGCCCGGCTCCAGGGGCGCCAGCAGCGGAGGTGGTGAACACCACGGTTAGGTAGCGGCCACGCTGTGCCAACATGGGGCTCGTGACGTCTACCTGGACTGAGCCTTCGAACACCGCCACGGCCCTGCTGCTGCTCGGCCGGGGCACCGACCCGGCCAGCGAGCGCGGGGTCGACTGCCCGGGCGACCTGCCCGCGCCCAGCGACCCCGGCCTGGTCGAGCGGGCCCGCGCGGCCAAGGAGACGCTGGGCGACCGCGTCTTCGTGCTCGGCCACCACTACCAGCGCGACGAGGTCATCCAGTTCGCCGACGTCACCGGCGACTCGTTCAAGCTGGCCCGCGAGGCCGCGGCCAGGCCCAGCGCCGAGTTCATCGTCTTCTGCGGCGTGCACTTCATGGCCGAGAGCGCCGACATCCTCACCGGCCCCGACCAGCGGGTCGTGCTGCCCGACCTGGCCGCCGGCTGCTCGATGGCCGACATGGCCGTGCTCGGTCAGGTGCAGACGGCGTGGGAACAGTTCGAGGAGCTCGGCATCGCCGCCGACGTCGTCCCGGTCACGTACATGAACTCCTCGGCCGACATCAAGGGCTTCGTCGGGCGCAACAAGGGCGTGGTGTGCACGTCGTCCAACGCCAAAAGGGCTTTGACCTGGGCGTACGAGCAGGGCAGCAAGGTCTTCTTCCTGCCCGACCAGCACCTCGGGCGCAACACCGCGGTCCTCGAGATGGGCTTCGAGCTCGACGACTGCGTGCTCTACGACCCGCACAAGCCGAACGGCGGGCTGACCGCCGAGCAGCTGCGGAACGCCAAGATGATCCTGTGGCGCGGGCACTGCTCGGTGCACGGGCGCTTCACCATCGACAGCGTGCGTGAGGTGCGCGAACGCGTACCCGGCGTGAATGTCCTGGTCCACCCGGAGTGCCGGCACGAGGTGGTCCGGGCGGCCGACCAGGTCGGCTCGACCGAATACATCATCAAGGCGCTGGAGGCGGCGCCGGCCGGTTCGGCCTGGGCGGTGGGCACGGAACTCAATCTGGTCCGCCGGATGGCGCTGGCCCACCCCGACAAGCAGATCATGTTCCTCGACCGGACGGTCTGCTACTGCTCGACGATGAACCGCATCGACCTGCCCCACCTGGTGTGGGCGCTGGAGGAGCTGGTCGCCGGCCGGGTGCCCAATCAGATCGTGGTCGACGCGGACACCGCACACCACGCGCGGGTCGCCCTGGACCAGATGCTGGCCCTCCCCTGACGATCACGCAGGGTTAGCGCTCGTTACCCGTACGCACGGGTGTGTCTTTCTGTTGTCTTAATCATCAGGGATTAGTGCCACCTCGCGGCTTGTGGTGACTGCCGTCCTTGTCACTCAGGGCTATGCTCTGCGGGCCCCTCATACCCGCCGGGCGGTATGCCGCCCCCTCTGGAGGTTCCGTTGACCGACGACGTCTTGGCTGTGCACGGCGGTGCGCCGCTGCACGGGCAGATCCGGGTCCGTGGCGCCAAGAATCTGGTCTCCAAGGCCATGGTGGCCGCCCTGCTGGGCGAGTCGCCGAGCCGCCTGTTCGACGTACCGGGCATCCGTGACGTGGAGGTCGTCCGCGGACTGCTCGAACTGCACGGTGTCAAGGTCAGCGACGGCACCGACGACGGTGAGCTGGTGATGGACCCGACGCACGTCGAGACCGCCAGCACCGACGAGATCAACGTGCACGCCGGCTCCAGCCGCATCCCGATCCTGCTCTGCGGGCCACTGCTACACCGGCTGGGTCACGCGTTCATCCCCGACCTGGGCGGCTGCCACATCGGGCCGCGCCCGATCGACTTCCACATCCAGGCGCTGCGCGAGTTCGGCGCGGTCGTCGACAAGGCGCCCGAGGGCATGCACCTGAGCGCGCCCAACGGCCTGCACGGCGCCAAGCTGGAACTGCCCTTCCCCAGCGTCGGCGCCACCGAGCAGGTGTTGCTCACCGCCGTCCGCGCCGAGGGCGTCACCGAGCTGCGCAACGCGGCCATCGAGCCGGAGATCATCGACCTGATCTGCGTGCTGCAAAAGATGGGCGCCATCATCACGGTGCACACCGACCGGGTCATCGAGATCCAGGGCGTGCCCAAGCTGCACGGGTACAGCCACCGCCCGATCCCCGACCGGATCGAGGCCGCCAGCTGGGCCGCGGCCGCGCTGGCGACCCGCGGCGAGATCGAGGTGCTGGGCGCCCGCCAGGCCGACATGATGACGTTCCTCAACGTCTTCCGGTCGATCGGCGGCGAGTTCGAGGTCACCGACGAGCGGGTCGGCCGGCCCGGCGTCACCGCGCACGAGGGCGGCATCCGGTTCTGGCACCCCGGCGGCGAGCTGCAGGCGGTCGCGCTGGAGACGGACGTGCACCCCGGCTTCATGACCGACTGGCAGCAGCCCTTGGTGGTCGCCCTGACCCAGGCCCGCGGGCTGTCGATCGTCCACGAGACGGTGTACGAGAACCGGCTGGGCTACACCGAGGCGTTGAACTCGATGGGCGCGACGGTCCAGGTCTACCGCGACTGCCTCGGCGGTACGCCCTGCCGCTTCGGCCGCCGCAACTTCAAGCACTCGGCCGTCATCGCCGGCCCGTCCAAGCTGCACGCGGCCGACCTGGTCATCCCCGACCTGCGGGCCGGTTTCGCGCACCTGATCGCGGCGCTGGCGGCCGAGGGCACGTCCAAGGTCTACGGCGTCAACCTGATCAACCGCGGGTACGAGCACTTCGAGGACAAGCTCTCGGCCCTCGGCGCGCACGTCGAGCGCATCTGATCCTGTTCTGATTTCGTTCTGTGACGAGGGCGGCTCTCGGTATGAGGGCCGCCCTTCGTTACTCTTCATGACGTGCCCTCGCTGTTTCGTCGCAAGACCGAAGACTCCCCCGCCACCACCGAGTCGGTGGAGGCGAAGGTTGTCGCGCCCGCCCGGCCCAAGAGCTACACCCCTTCCAAGAAGGAGCTGGGTCAGGCGACGCCCAAGCGGGCGAGCAGCCAGCGGCGGGTGGCCGAGCCCGCGCCGACCAACCGGCGCGAAGCGTACAAGCAGATGCGTGAGCGCAACCGCGAGGAGCGCGCCGAGGCCGCCGCGGGCCGCATGTCCGGCGACGAGCGTTACCTGCTGGCCCGCGACCGCGGTCCCGAGCGGGCCCTGGTCCGCGATATCGTCGACAGCCGCCGCACCGTGGGCACCTGGTTCTTCGCCGGCGCGATCATCGTGCTGATCGGCTCGTCGACCCGGATGCCGCAGGCCGTCCAGCTCGCGTCCAACCTGCTCTGGGCCGTCCTCGCGGTCGGCGTGATCATCGACAGCTTCCTGATCTCGCGACGGGTGCGGGCGCTGGTCAAGGAGCGTTTCCCCAAGACGACGCAGCGGATGGGGTCGCTCGCCCTGTACGGCATCATGCGCGGGCTGACCTTCCGCCGGATGCGCGTACCCAAGCCGGCCGTCGACCTCGGCGCCAAGCTCTAGGCCTTCCACCACCGCTTTCGCCAGTGGTAGGACCGCCGCGGCACTTGCCCTTCCAACACCGCCCAGGCCTACCACTGGTTGTCGCAGTGCCAGGCCCGCGCGGCACTTGCCCTGCGAACGGCGCGCAGGACTACCGCTGTGGTTGCTCTTCGAATGGCACGCAGGACTACCGCTGTGGTTGCTCTTCGAATGGCACGCTGGGGTTAATCGCTCGACGGAGTGAGTACTCACTCCGTAGGGTTGGCGCATGACTGAACCGGCTGGCCGGCGCCGAGCGCCGGGAATGACACCCGAAGAGCGGCGGTCCATGATCGTCCGGGCCGCCCTGCCCCTGGTCGCCGAGTTCGGCGGCGCCGTCACCACCGCCCAGGTCGCCCGGGCCGCCGGCATCGGCGAGGCGACCGTCTTCCGTGCCTTCGCCGACAAGGAGGCCCTGCTCCAGGCCTGCATCGCCGAGGCGCTCAACCCCGAGACCATGCTCAGCGAACTCCACTCCATCCCGCTCGACGCCCCGCTGGCCGACCGGCTGGTCGAGGCGGCCGAGGCCCTGGACGCCCACCTGGGCCGCATGGGGGCGGTGATGACCGCCATCCACGCCTCGGGCATGCCCAACCGCCGCCCACCCCGCGACAGGGTGCCGGCGGCGGAGGACCGATCGTCCGGGCGGGACGCGTCGATGGCGGCGACCCGCTCGGCGATCATCGAGCTGTTCGAACCGGACGAGGCCGGGCTCCGCGTCTCCCCCGCCCAGGCGGCCGGGGTGTTCCTGCAGATGCAGTTCGGTCGGCCGCCGCTCCTGGAGTCCGGCGACCGTCGGCTGATGGTCGACCTCTTCCTGCACGGCGCCCTCCGCCAGCGGGATCCCGCTCCGGTAGGCAAGCGGTAGAAGGGCACGGCAATGTTCCACTCTGGCCCGTACCTCCCTCGTCGAGGCGCGGATCTGGCCGCGCCTCCCCCGCCGAGGCGCGGAACTGGCCCCGCGTCCCTCGATCGTCGAGGCGCGGAACTGGCCCCCGCGTCCCTCGCCGGGGCGCGGGCCACGGAACCGGGGAGGGAGCTGGATGCGCGACAACGGCGTCGACGTCGTCGTGATCACCGCGCTGAAGGAGGAGTACGACGCGGCGCGAGCGGCGGCCGGCGAGGTGCGGTGGTCGGACGACGACTCGGACCCGCTCGCGCCCGGCGCGACAGCCGAGGTGCCGGCCGGCGATCGGGGGACCATCTCGGTGGCGCTCGCCCGCCCGGTCCGGATGGGTGGGCGCGGCGTCGGCCCGATCGCCACCGCGCTGGTCGAGCGGCTGCGGCCGGCCTGTCTGGCAATGAGCGGCGTGTGCGCCGGCCGGCCCGGCCTCACCGCACCGGGTGACGTCGTCGTCGCCTCGCCGGCCTACGAGTGGGACGAGGGCCGGCACACGCCGGACGGGTTCCTGCCCGCGCCGCAGCAGTTCCCGCTGGACAGCCGGTGGGAGCGGGCGGTGCAGGACTTCGAGCCGTCGGACCTGCCCAGCTTCGGGGCGGCGACCGACCAGGACGCGGCCATCTGGTATCTGGAACGGCTGCTCAAGGGCCAGGATCCGCGTACGCACCGCGCCCGCGCCCGTTATTTCCCACCGGGCACCTGGAACCGGCGGCTGGCCCGGCTGGCCGACGACGGCCTGATCGAGTGGCAGCGGTCCCGGCTGGTCCTGACCGACGCCGGGCGCGACCACATCCAGCGCGAGCTCTACCTGGCCGTGGACGGGCCGGAGCGGTTGCCGTTCGTGGTCGAGGCGGGCCCGATGGCCAGCGGCAGCGCGGTGGTGACGGATCCGCGGATCTGGGACCACCTGAACGTCGCGCAGCGGAACATCCTGGCCGTCGAGATGGAGGCGGCGACCATCGCCACGATCGCGCACGAGCGGCGGGTGCCGCACTGGCTGATCGCCAAGGGTGTGATGGACCACGCGGATCCGGACAAGGACGACCGTTTCAAGCCGTTCGCGGCCAAGGCATCCGCCGAGGTCCTGTTCGCGCTGCTCGGCCGGCTGTTGCGTCCGGCCGCGGCCGCGACGTCGGCCACGCGGCCGGCCGGCGTGGTTCCCGGCCGGGTGAAGCTCGAGGTCGTCCGCCGGCTCACCTACGACTGGCAGGACCTGGCCGACATCGTCGGCGTTCCCGCGCACGAGGCGCGTCGCTTCCGGCCCGGTGACGAGCCGCGCGGGCTGTGGGACTGGCTGGCCGACCGGGACCGGCTCGGCGATCTGCCCGGGGCGTTGCACCGGATCGGCCGCGGAGACCTGGCCGGCCTGCTCACTCCGTACCTGTAGAAGGTCTTGATCTGCTCATCACCTCCTCGTCGGTGAGCGGGCTGCTGGGGTGATGGCTCAGGCTCATCGGCGTACGCACCCGGTGCGGCGCCTCGCCCTCCAGCGCGATGTAGAACTCGCCGGCGGTGAGGTTGCCGATGTCCGGCACGTCGCCCCCTTTGACCTTGGCCATCTCGCGGGCCGCGTCGATCTGGATGGGCACGCTCAGCCGCCCGAAGAAGTGCGTCGCCGCGTTGCCTGGGATCCGGTTGTGCAGATTTTTCGGCGCCTGGGTGGCGAAGATCAGCCCCAGCCCGTACTTGCGTGCCTGTGACGCCAGCGCGAGCGTGCTCTGCGTGCAGGCGGTCATCCCGCCGGACGGCGCGAACGTCTGCGCCTCGTCCATCACGAGCAGCCCGAGGAGTGGCCGGTCCCGCGCCGGATGCCGCTTGATCCAGGCGAAGAGGCTCATCTGGAGCTGGTTGACGAAACCCTGGCGGGCGTCGTCGCCGGGCAGCCCGATCAGGCTGATGACCGAGATCCGGGCCTTCTTCCCGGGCGAGGGCGTGAGCAGCGTGCCGGGGTCGGCCGGCGTCCCGCCCCCACCGAACATCGGGTCGTTGTCCATCGCCGCGGTCAGCGCCTGGGCGAGGCCGGCGGCGATCTTCGCGGCGTCGCGGAGGTCACTGATCCCGTCGGGCAGGTCGGCGAGCAACTCGATCAACCCCCGGATGTCGTTGCCGCCCTGCCTTCCGTAGTGCTCGACAGCCTTCCGCAACACCGCCGTGCCCAGGTGGACGCGCTGCGTGCGACCGGTGAGGTTGGCGCGTGGGGCGAGCGCGGCCGCCGCCGCCTCGACCGCGGCCCCGAACTCGTCCGGGTCGTCGCGCACGCCACGGAAGTCCGGTAGTGGCTGGAAGCTGAGCGGGCGGCCGGTCTCCCGGCGCGGCGTCCAGGTGAGCACTTCGACGTCGGCCTGGTAGCGGGCAGCGCGTTCGGCGTCGCCGGGTCCCCAGCCCGGCGGCGGCACCGGCCACGGGTCACCCAGCCGGGCCAGGTCGTTGTTGGGGTCCAGGACGATGGCGGACACCCCCTGCAGGGCGCACTCCTCCACCAGCCGGCGCAACAGAACCGTCTTGCCCGAGCCGGACGCCGCGAAGATGGCGGCATGCTTGCGCAGCGCCGGCAGCGAGACGGCGGCGGGCGCGTCGTCGTCGATCCCCCGGCCGATGGTGAAGGTCTGCGGTGCGGCCTCCTCCGGCACGGCCGGCGGGGTGTCGTTGCCCGGCCACGCGTCCGCATCGGCCAGTGCCTCCTTGAAGAAGGCGATCTGTTCGGTCGGCCGGTCGCGGACCAGCCACGCCTGCAGCTGCTCCGGGTTCTCGTCACGGAGGGTGCGCAAAGCGGTGAGCACGCGCAGGTCGTCCTTGGACACGGCCAGTGTCACCCCGCCGGCCTGCTTGAAGTCCCGGATCGTCTCCTGTGTCTTGGCCGCCTGGCTCCAGTCGCCGTTGCGGAGCAGGAAGAGCTTGCGCCGGGAGAACCCGGCCAGATGCCCCGCAGCGGTGCGGGCCCGGCGGATGCGGTGCAGGGCGGCGGTGCCGTGGTGGGTGTCGCTGATCGCCCGGAAGGACCAGTGCGCTTGGTCCTCCGTACTCGTCTGGTCGGCCGACGCGGCCCGCTCCTCCTCCGAACGCTCGTCGAGGTCGCGGCGGAGCCGGGCATGCAAGTCCGGTTTGGAACTGGGCGGCGGGTCGATGCTGAACCGGGCGCCGTTGTCACCGCGCTCGGCGATCCAGGCCTGCAGACCGGCGGCCAGCAGCGCCGGGAAGGTGCCGTCCTCGGTGTCGTGCTCGAGCGGCGAGGTGACGTCGGCGTTGCGCTTCAGCTCCTCGAACCGGGCCACGATCCGGGCCAGTTCGTTGTCGGAGTAGGCCTGTCTGGCCGGCGGCACGGTCCGCGTCGCCTGCTCCTCGCTGGGTACGTCGCTCAGGCGCCGCAGCTCGCGCACCGCGCCGCCGGCCAGACAGGCGCGGATGTGGCGATCGAAGTCCATCAGCAGCCGGCGCGGGGTGTAGTCCTTGGTCTCGCCGAAGACCTGCGCCTGGATCGGCCAGGTCGGGTAGGGCGGAGTGAAGCCGACGGCCGCGAACCGATCGGCGAACCGTTTCGCGATCAGCTCGCGCGCGATCCGCGGATCCCGGATGCCCTGCAGCGCCAGGCAGCGCCGGAACCGCGGCGAGAACGAATCGGTCGCGTAGTTCTCGATCAGCGCCCAGTTGGTGGAGAGCAGCGTCACCATCGTCACGGTCCGCCGGGTCATGTCCCGGAGGTCGGTGAGCCCGTTGGCCAGATCGACCACGACGGCAGCCTGCCGCGGTGTGATGTCGTCGGCGTGCCGGGCCAGGTCCTCGTAGGCCGCGGCCTGCGCGAGGGCGGTGTCGATCTGATCGAAGGCGACGACCGTCGGGCCGGTCAGGGCGAGCAGCCAGGAGATGTCGCGGACGATCTCCTGCGGCTTGCGTCGCCTGCGGATCCCCCAGGCGCGCAGGTCGACCGGGATCGCCTCGTCGCCGCCGAGGTAGCTCTCGGCCACGTCCTGGTGCTCCTCGTCGTCCGAGGTCCGCAGGGCGAGCGCCCGCAGGGTGTCCCGGCACTGCAGGGCCACGAACCGATCGAACTCGTTCAGGCCCTGCACGAACGCGTCGAGCGCGCCCCGGCTCAGCCCGGTGTCGCCGATCACCGCGCGGCGGGCGGTGCGAGGCGCACCGACCCGCGAGGACAGGCGCCGGAGAAGCAGCTGGAGCTGGGTGTCGCCGTCCGGCATCCGGCGGGCCAGGCCGTCGAGCAGGAAGACCAGAACGCCCTCCCAGAAGTTGCGGCCGTCGAGGAGCCCGATCAGGAAGAAGTAGCCGCCCTGCTGCTGCACCTGCTCGCGGACCCAGCCGAGCAGATGGGTCTTGCCGGTGCCGTGCCGGCCCTCCAGAACCAGGCCCACCGGACTGGCGTCGGGGCTGTTCCGGGCCTCGGCGATGCTGTCCTGCACGTCCCGTACCACGGTCTCGTGCAAACCGTCGACGTGGAAGGGCGAGCGTCGCCAGACGTCGTCGGGCGCCTGGGCCCAGCTGAAGCGAAGCGCCGCCAGCGCCCTGCGTTCCGCCTCGGTCATCGTAGGCCGATCGCCAGCTTGTGCCGGGGCTCACCGCCAACGAGGACCGCCGCTTCCCGGTCCGCGGGCTCGATCCGGCGGCGGTGGCTCTCCGGCTCGAGCCGGACGTCCGGATCGTCCATCAGAGCGATCAGGGCCTGGTCGACTTCCGCCCTCGGCACGTCCGCGAGGGTCGACCGGAGCGAGGCGAGACCGACCCACTCCCCTCGTTCGCCAGTGAGCTTCCGGTAGGCGCCCCGGATCCGGTCCGGCAGGTCCTCGGTCGGTGGGGCACTCCTGGTACCGCTCTGCTGCTGTGCGACCAGTGCTCCCCACAGCGTCCGCTCGGCCGGGGAGCGCCCCTTCCGGGTCTGCCCGTGGTCGACCGTCAGGGGCTCGGCGAGTGTTTTCCGCCCGGCGTCGGTGAGCGTGAGCCAGTAGGTGCTGCCCTTCTTGACCGAGCTCACCAGCTGGTCGCCGGTCAGCTTCTTGTGGGTGGCTCCCGTCAGCCTGGTCTGGTAAAGGTCATCCATCTCGGTGTTCGACAACTCGCGACCGACCGCCTTCAGGATGATCAGGAACGCGTATTCCTCAGGGTTCAGCATGGGGTTCCTCCGCCGTGTGCCTAGGGGTTGATCTCGGGGGTGACGAGTCGGCCGTCCGCCTCCAGGCCGTACGCCCGCAGGTGGATCAGCGACGGATGCTCCAGGGCGGTGTAGAGGGCGATCAGCTTCTCGGCCGCGCCGGGCGTACCGGCGTCCAGCTCGGCCCGCAGGTTCGCCTCGTCGCGCAGGTCGAACAGCAGCGTGCACAGGTCGAGCGCCGCCTGGGAGCTGCCCTCGTCGACCGCCTCCCGCAGTGCGTCGATCTCGTAGCGCGCGGCCTCGCCCCGGGCCGACACCCGGTGCAACTTGGACAGCCGGAGCTCGGCCGCCTGGTCGCCGCCTCGGGCCCGGGCCACCAGCAGCTCCTCGTCGCCCCAGGCCACGTACAGGTCGGCCAGCGCCTCGGCCGCCGCCCGGTCGCCACGGTCGGCCCGGTCGCGGATCTCGCGCAGGCAGCCACGGTCGGCCAGCCGCTCGATCAGGCGCTCGGCCGCCATCGCGTCACCCTCCGCGGCCTGCCGGCGCAGCCGCTCGGACACGCCACCGTCGGCCAGCAGGTCGGCCACCTCGTAGGACAGATCACGCGCGCCCGGACCGGCCGACGGACGGAGGTCGGCCACCAGCTCCCGCAGCTCGTCGACGTGGGCCAGCTTGTGCCGCACCAACGGGCTCGCCTTCTGGTGGCGGAGCGCCTTGACCGCCTCGTCCAGCCGGTCCTGCCGGATGAACAGGTCGGCCAGTACGACAGCCGACCGGCCGTCGTGGAATTCGTAGGCGAGACGGGTCAGCGCGGCCTCGGCGGGACCGAAGCGGAGCCGGACCCGGGCACCCTCGGCGAGCCGGCGCAGGTCGTCGGGGTGGCGCAGCCGGGTGGCCAGGGTGGACCAGGCGGCGGCCGGCACCGGTTCGGTCCGGCGTACCCGGCGCAGATGCTGGGCGAGGTAGTCGGCGACGACGAAGCCGGCCCGCGTTCCCGGCCGTCCGCCGTCGACTTCCATGAGAGCCCGTACGTCGCCGTGCAGCGGCCGGGTGGCGTGCGGCATGGCCTGCTGCAGGAAGTGCTCCGCGGAGCGGCCGCGCTCGTGCCGCTTGAGATAGCCGTACATCGCCTCGGCCAGCAGATCCTCGCTCAGCGGCGTCTGCACGCCCACGCGGTGGGCGTCGGCCGCCGCGGTGATGATCGCTTTCGCGTACGGAGTGGACGGCTGTTCCCAGCACAGCACCAGGCTCGGCCCGCCCGCGAGGGCCTGGGTCATGCCGGCATCACCGGTGTCGAGGGCGTTGCGGATCCGGCCGTCGCGCTCCGCCACCCGGTTGGCCTCGTGCAGCTCGGCCGCGCTCAAGGTATCTGGCACGCTGATCGGGACGGCCCGCTTGACCAGCTGCTGGGTCTCGCCGCCGGCGGCCGACCAGCGGGCGTACTGGTCGGGCCACAGGGTGCCGACCACCAGGTTGCCATTGCGTTCCAGGGCCAGGACGCATTCCGGCGTGAGAGGCGGACTGCTGCCCAGGTATCGCTGCAGTTCGTCGAGCCAGAACACGGTCCGGCTGGGCGGCGCGTTCTTCAGCGCGAGCAGATCGGCGGCGCCGGCCGGCAGAAAGAGCCGCCAATCGGGGACGAGCTCCCGGATCGCCTCATAGAGCGAACGCGTTTTTCCGGCCGAGGAGCCGCCGATCATGATGAGAAAGGAGCCCCGATCGGGAAGGTGCGCGGACAGCGTCACACGCAATTTGACGTCGAAGTCGCGTTCGACGTATTCGGGTAGATCGTCGTCGCCGTCGTGGGCCGGAGTCGCGCTGTGGATGCCGATATCGCGCGGCAATGCGCTATCCACTCGTTCGCGCACCCGCCATCGCCTCTTCTCCAGGCCTCAAATTTACTCAAGAGAAAAGCCCATGTTGATCAGCGACCGACAATGGATCGAAGCCTAGCCGAGGCGGCAATAAGATCACCAGACGCGCGGCGGCCGGTAAAGGCGAATGGAAATCCCCTTCACCTGCGGATTCGATCAACCGGGAAGACCGGCGGAAGGTTTTCGGAAGGTTCAGGAAACGCCGGCCCGGCGCAGGAGAGCGGCGGTGGCCGCGGCGGCGATGACCACGACCACGAAGGGCATGCGGCGCCCGGCCAGCACCGCGCCGACCAGGACGCCGGCGGGGCGGGCGACGCCGGCGAAATGGGCGCCCTCCATCAGGGCGGCGGTGGTGGCCAAAGCGGCCAGCAGGGCAGTGGCCGCCATCGGGAGCAGTCGCTGGAAGCTGTCCGGGAACTGGAGGCGGTCGCGGAGCAGGACGCCGCCCAGGCGCATCGTGTAGGTGCCGACGGCCAGCACGAGGATCGACGCGAGGAGCATCAGGACTCCTTCCGGCGAATTGAACGAAGTGGGCGGAGGGGGCGGGGCGGCAGGAAGACGGCGGCCAGGCCCAACAGGGCGCACAGGACCGGCAGGCCGGCCGGGATCACCGGGGTGAGCAGGACGGCGATGGCGGCGCCGGACAGGGCCACCCGGCGGGTCACCCGGTCGCGGAGGGACGGCAGGATCAGGGCGATCAGGCCGGCCGGAAAGGCCGCGTCGAGGCCCAGCGTGGCCGGGTCGCCGGTGGCGCCGCCGAGGAGGACGCCGAGCAGGGTGCCGACGTTCCACGAGGTGAACAGGGTGACGCCGATCAGCCAGTAGACGCGGCGACGATGGGCGGGGTCGTCCTCGCGGAGGGTGAAGGCGACGACCTCGTCGGTCATCAGGTGGCTGCCGATCAGGCGGTCGCGCCGGCGGGGGCCGATGACGGGGGCGACGTTGAGGCCGAACGGCAGGTGGCGGGCGTTGAGGAGCAGGCCGGCGAGGACGGCGGCCACCGGGTTACCGGCGGCGATCAGACCGACGGCCAGGAACTGGGCGCCGCCCGCGAAGACCAGCGTCGACATGGCGAACGGCACCCAGGTCGGCAGGCCGTACCCGATCGCGATGGCACCGAACGACGCGCCGACCGCGATCATGGCGGCGGCGATGGCGGCCGCGTCGCGCAGGAGCCGGCGATCGGCGGGCGTTCGGCGTAGCGTACGCATGGTTTGAAATAATGAACGCGACCGCTAGTGTTCGTCAAACCGAACGAACCGACCGCCGGAGCGAACGTGCCGCAACCGACTCCCCCGCTGGCGACCATCGCCGCCGCTCTGCGCGCCGAGCGCGAACGCGCCGGCATCTCCCTGGCCGAGCTGGCCCGCCGCGCCGGGGTGGCCAAATCCACGCTCTCCCAGCTCGAGGCCGGCACCGGCAACCCCAGCATCGAGACCCTGTGGTCGCTCGGGGTGGCCCTGGGCATCCCGTTCAGCCAGCTGGTCGAGCCGCCGGCGCCGCGGGTCCGGGTGATCCGCGCCGGCGAGGGCCCGCTGCTGGCCGCCGACCGCGCCGACTTCACGGCCACGCTGCTGTCGGCCGGCTCGTCGCACACCCGGCGCGACGTCTACGTGATGTACCTCGAACCAGGCCAGCCGCGCGAGGCCGAGGCGCACATCCCGGGCAGCGTCGAGCACGTCGTCGCCGGCGCGGGACGCCTGGTCGCCGGCCCGTCCGACGACGTGGTCGAGCTCGCGCCGGGCGACTACGTGGCGTTCCCCGGTGACGTCCCGCATCGCTACGAGGCGCTCGAGCCCGGCACCTGGGCCATGCTCGTGATGGAACACCGTTAAAGGCATTTGGGGTACGCCCGGCCTCAGCCGACGTGGCGCACCGCGACCCGGCGCGGATCAGGGCCGTGAACGCGACTCTCGCGTGTCGGCCAGCCGGGCTCGCAGAAACGCACGCTCCGTCTCGTTGCCGGTGAGCGCCAACGCCTCCGTGTAGGCGTCGGCCGCCTCGTCCCAGCGCTCCAGCCGCCGCAGGAAGTCGGCCCGGGCCGCACTCAGATAGCCGTAGGTGGCCAGGGCCGGCTGGGCCAGCAGCGGCGTCAACGCGGCCAGCCCGGCCGCCGGCCCGTCCCGCAGGCCGATCGCCACCGCCCGGTTCAGCTCGACCACCGGCGACGGCCACAGCGACAACAGCACGTCGTACAGCCCGGTGATCTCCGACCAGTCGGTGCCGGCCCAGGTCGGCGCCTCGGCGTGCACGGCCGCGATGGCGGCCTCGACGGCGTACCGGGTCGGCGGGCGGCGGCGCAGCGCCTCGGTCAGCAGGGCGGCACCCTCGGCGATCAGGGCGGCGTCCCAGGTCGAGCGGTCCTGCTCGGCCAAAAGGAGCAGGCGGCCGTCGGCGGCCACCCGGCTGCCGGACCGGGCGTCGATCAGCAGGAGGAGGGCCAGCAGGCCGCTGACCGCCGCGTCGGCCGGCATCAGCAGGTGCAGCGTACGAGCCAGATCGATCGCGCTGTCGACCAGATCGCGGCGCACCAGCCGCGGCCCGGCCGGCGCCGTGTGACCCGTGGTGAAGATCAGGTGGACGACGTCGAGCACCGCGCCCACCCGCTCGGCCAGGTCCTCAGCCGCGGGCACCCGGTACGGGATCCGCGCGGTCGCGATCTTCTTCTTGGCCCGGGTGATCCGCGCCGCCATCGTCGGCTCCGGCACCAGGAAAGCCCGCGCCACCTCACCGGTCGACAGCCCGCAGACCAGGCGCAGGGTCAGCCCGACCTGGGCCTCCCGGGCCAGCGCGGGATGGCAGCAGGTGAAGATCAGCCGCAGCCGGTCGTCGTCCAGTCCGTCCTCCGGGCCGGGCACGGCGGCCCCGGCCACCAGCAGCGGCAGCCTGCGGCGGAACCGCTCCTCGCGGCGGAGCAGATCCAGCGCCCGGTTGCGGGCCACGCTGGTCAGCCACGCGCCCGGCCGATCCGGCACGCCGCTCCGCGGCCAGGTGCGCAGGGCCTGCTCGTACGCGTCCTGCGTGCACTCCTCGGCCAGGTCGAGATCCCGGGTCACCTGCGCGGCCCGGGCCAGCACCCGGCTCCAGTCGCGGCGATGGGCCAGCGCCACCGCCGCGACGACGACATCGGTCATCGGGGACCGTGGTCCACCACCGGGCGGATCTCCACCCCGCTGTGCCCCGCGCGCACCTCGGGCAGCTGAGCCGCCAGCTTGATGACCTCGTCCAGGTCGGCCGCGTCGAGCAGGTAGAAGCCGCCCAGCGCCTCCTTCGTCTCCAGGAACGGCCCGTCGGTGGTCAGCACGCCACCGGCCGGATCGGCCCGCAGCGTGGTCGCCATCGGCGCCGTTTCGAGCTCCTCGCCGCCGGCGATGCGGCTCCCCGCCGCCTGGGCGAACGCGGCGTGGGCGGCCTCGTGCGCCGTCCGCTGCTCCGTGGTCATCGCGTCCCACTGCCGCGCGTCGCCGTAGATGAGAAGCATGTACTTGGCCATGTCACGCCTTCCGATCGTCAAATGCCCAGTGATAGGACCGGGCGGTATCCGGGGCGCGAATACCGCCCAGGTCTACCACTTCGACGTTTGGCCGGGGCGCCGCATCGACAACGTCAACGGGCGGTGTAGAGGCGGGCCACCACATCCTCGATGTCCGGCTCGACCAGCGACAGGTCACGCACCGAAGCCGAGGCCATCAGGGCCGCCACCGCCTCGGCGGCCGTCGCCGACTCCAGCGTGAACGCCACCCGGTGCCCGTCCGCCTCGGTCGCCGCCAGCGTCGCCCCGGCCAGCGCGAACGACGGCGGCAGGGGCGAATCCAGGTCGGCCACCAGACGCCGGCGCGACCCGTACCGGGCATGCAGCTCCTCGATCGTCCCGTCGTGCACCACATGACCGTGGTCGATCACCACCAGCCGGCGGCACAGCCGTTCGATGTCGGCCAGGTCGTGCGTGGTCAGCACCAGCGTCACGTCGCCGGTCGCGCCCAGCGCGGCCAGGAAACCACGGACCGCCTGCTTGCTGACCACGTCCAGGCCGATCGTCGGCTCGTCCAGGAACAGCACCTCCGGCCCGTGCAGCAACGCCGCCGTGATCTCGCCGCGCATCCGCTGCCCGAGCGACAACTGCCGCACCGGCGTGTCCAGGAAGTCGTCCAGATCCAGCAGCGACCGGCACTCGGCCAGCCGGGCCGCGTGGTCGGCCGGCGGCACCCGGTAGATGTGCCGGAGCAGCGTGAACGACTCGTGCAACGGCAGGTCCCACCACAGCTGCGAGCGCTGGCCGAACACCACGCCGATCCGCCGGGCCAGCCTCGTCCGCTGCGGCACCGGCGTCAGGCCGCACACCCGCACGGTGCCGCCGGACGGAGTCAGGATGCCGGTCAGCATCTTCAGCGTGGTGGACTTCCCGGCACCGTTCGGGCCGATGTAGCCGACCATCTCACCCCGGTCCACGGTCAGGTCGATGCCGTCCACGGCGGACACCGTCCGTTTCCGGCGCCGGAATCGGCCCGCTCGTACGCGTACCTCGAAGTCCTTGCGAAGGTCGTGCATCTCGATCACGGTCATGATCCGGTGCTCCGGTAGTGGCGGATGCCGGCCCGCCAGACCAGCGCGGCGAGAGCGGCCGCGACCAGCGCGACCAGCGGCGAGAGAAAACCGGTCCAGGGCGGCAGGCCGAGGGGATCGGTCCGGCCGAGCAGGGCCACCGCCGGCTGATAGGCGACAAAACCAAAGCCCAGGGTGTACGCGAAGACGGCGCGGAACCAGCCGCCGTACACCGCGATCGGGTACGTCGTGAAGTCCCGCCCGCCGTAGGTGAACGCGTGGCCGATCTCGCCCGAGTCCACCCACCAGAACGCCAGGCTGGCACTCAGCACGAAGATCGCGCCGAAGAACACCAGCCCCGCCAGCGGCGTCACCACCAGCAGCACCACCCGGCCCGGCGTCCAGACGATGTCGTTGAGCCGCAGGGCCACCACCAGCACGGCCACCGCCAGCACCGACCGCAGCGCCTTGCGGAACGGCAGATCCATGCACAACAACTGCCACAGGGCACCCAGCGGGCGCACCAGGATCACGTCCATCAGGCCGGTGCGGACGAACTGCTTGAGATGGTCGACGTTGCCCACCAGCAGGTCGGCCAAAGCGAACCCGAGCGACGACAGGCCGGCCACCAGCAGCGCCTCGGCCAGGCTGAACCCGGCCACCGCCCGGGTCGAGCCGAACAACACCAGCACCGTGCTGATGTCCAGGGCCGTGGTCAGCGAGTTGCTCGCCAGCTCGATCACGAACGACATCCGGTACGAGGCCATCGACCGGAACTGGCCGCCGATCAGCGCGGCGTACGCCCGCAGCTCCTCAGCCACCCTGCACGACCAGCTTGCGCTCGGCCGCCCGCTGCACCAGCCGGCACGCCGCCAGCAGGACCACAGCCCACGCCACCTGGACCACCACCAGGCCGGCCTGCAGCAGCGACCCGTCCCGCTCGACCAGCACATCGGCCGGGGTCTGCAGCATGCTCGGGAACGGCGTGCCGACGTACAGCACCACCGCCACCCAGTCCGGCAGCAGCCGCAGCGGGAAATACAGCCCCGCCAGCACCCCCGACGCCAGCGTCCACAGGATGATCGGCCCGCGGGCGTCGTGCAGCCAGTAGGCCGTGGCGTTGGTCAGGAACCGCCCCGCGAAGCTGACCACCGTGGCCAGCACGATCGACAGCACGCCGAGCGGGATGGTGGCGGCCCGCTGCGGGGCGTGCAGCGGGAAGAAGATCGCGCCCGCGACCATCGGCGGCACGAACCGGGTGAGCATCGCGAACCCGAAGCGGCCCAGATCAGCGGCCAGGTAGCTGACCACCGGCGGCACCGGGCGCAGCAGGTCAGCGGCCACCTCGCCGGTGCGGATCCGGTCGGCCAGCTCGGTCCACCCCCACAGCCCCACCACGCTCAGCAGCCCCTGGCCGACCCAGACGTAGGTTGCCAGTTGCGCAGCGTCATAACCACCGGCAGTGTTGTCGGTGCCCGCGGCGGCCACGGCCAGCACCACATAACAACGAAGGAAGCCGAACACGACATTTGTGAACGCACCGGCTATCGTGGCCTGCCGATACGTAGACCAGCGCCGAAACCCCGACCGAACCAGTGCACCGAACGTGACCACGCCCTCCCTGGCGTCGAGCCCGTCCACGTCGATACGCTCCTTCCAAACCCCCGCAGTGGAGCCGGGCGACTGTACCCCGGTGGCATGCCCCGCCACCGCGCCTTTTCCGACGAGGTGGAACGCACCGTGACAGAGCGTCGCCAGAGGTCGGGCCGTGATGCCCGATGAACGGCTGGAGCTCACACCTGGGCGCGGACCGCTGGGACGACCAACCGGCCTGGCTGTACGAAATCACCTGGGAGTGGGAACCGCTGCCCGGCCAGCGCTATCCCGGCGACCCCGGGCGACGACGGCGGGCCGTGCACACCCCCATCTATGAGGCCGGCGAATACGGGATGGGAGCGCTTCCGCAGCGCCCGACCGGTCGAGCGGCGCCGGCCGGCTTCGGAACGGACCCCCGAGCCCACGGTCCCGAGGCGGCCTCCCCCCGCCCCGGTGACTCAGGGTCAAGATCTTCCGGGTACGCCGAGCCCGGCCGCCCACCCGCCGGTCCCCGTGGTCCTCAGTGGAACGACCTGGTCGCCCCCGACCCACGCGGAGGCGTGCCGCCACGCGCGTCCGGCCGTCCCGGGCAGCCCTACCAGCAGGCGCCCGGCGAGCCGCTGCCCCGGCGCGGCGGCCCCGTCCCGCAGCCGCGCCAGCCACAGGACGGGCCGGGCGGCTACGGCCCCGCCGGTCCTGCCTCCGCCCCGCCCCACAGCTACGGCCCCGCCGGCCCACCCGCCGGCCCACCCAGCGGCTACGGCCCCGCCGGCTCGGCATCCGCCCCGCCCAGCGGCTACGGCCCCGCCGGCTCGCCGTCCGGCCCACCCGGCAGCTACGGCCCCGCCGGCCCACCCAGCGGTTACGGCCCCGCCGGCTCGGCATCCGGCCCACCCGGCAGCCACGGCCCCGCCGGCCCACCCAGCGGTTACGGCCCCGCGGGGTCGCCCTTCACCGCGTCCAGCGGCCATGGACCGGGCGGGTCACCTTCCGGCCCGCCGGCTCCCGGATACGGCTCCGGACGCCTGCCCGCCGAGCCGCCGCCGCACAGCTATGGTCGTGCCTCCGCGGCCCACCCCACATCCGGGCCGCGCGCCGCCGACAACTCACGCCCCGTGCCCCAGGACGTGCGCCCAGCCTTCCGCGACGCCCCGCCCCCCGTCCAGGACATGCCGGCCCCCTTCTACGGCCAGTCCCAGCCGACGGTCCGCGACGCCCGCCCCGGCCACCCCACGGAGCCGACCCACCGCGACAACCGCCCCCGCCGTCTCCCCGAGCCCGCACCACGCGACTTTCCGACCGAGCCGACATCGCGCGACTTTCCCGCCGGCCGCCCTTTCGAGCCGCCGCCGCGCGACGTCCCCCCAGGCCGCCCCTCCGAACCGACGCCGCGCGACTTCCCCCCGGGCCGTTCGGCCGAGCCGTCCCAGCCCTACGACGGCCCGCGCCCCTACGTGGCCGGCCCCGGCCAGCATCCCGCGGCATGGAACGACCCGTCCGCCGACCCGGCGTCCACACTGGCCGGCCCCGACCGCAGACCCGCCCCGAGCCGCCCGTCCTGGGACGCACCCGCCTCCGCCTGGCAGCACCAGCCTCCAGACTCGCACTGGAACACCCCCCAATCCCCCGCCGCCCCCCGAAGCGGCCCTGTCACCCGCAGCGCCCCGCAGCCCCCCGAGGCCCACAACTTCCCGCAACCGCCCACGACCCGCAGCGCCCCGCAATCCCCAGCCGCCCGCACCGCGCCCCAATCCCCCGCGGCCCAGAACTTCCCTCAGTCCCCAGCCGCCCGGCGTACCCCGCAGTCCCCCGCGGCCGACAACCTTCCCCCGTCCCCAGCCGCCCGCACCGCGCCGCGGCCCCCCACGGGATGGGACCGCACACCCACCAACCCGGAGGCAACCTGGCCCGGCGGACCGCAGGAGACCGCAGCAGGCCAACCCACACCGTCCCGCGACGCGGCCCCTCGCCGACCGGAGACCCTGCACGACCCCGTCCCGCCCAGGCCCAGACAGCCACGCGAAGCAGCCCCCGGCTGGGCGGGCATCGCCGACCCGAGCCTCGCCGGAACCGACCCCGCCGACACCTGGGCCGGCCCCGCCAACCCCGCGGACACGTGGGCCGGCCCGAGCACCCGCCCGGTATCCGGCGTGCGCCCACCCGACGACCAACGCGCCCCGCACGTCGGCCCACCCACCGACCAACGCCGCCCGCACGTCGGCCCACCCACCGACCAACGCCGCCCGCAATCCGCGCCGCCCACCCTTCCCGGCCGGCCGACGTCCTCTCCCGCCGACCCGCGCAGTTCGCATGTTGCCCCGCCCGTCCTTCCTGGCGACCAACGAGCCCCGCACGCCGCCCCATCCGGCGACCAACGCGGCCCGCACACCAGCCCGACCCTGGGCCAGCGGGGCCCACGCGACGATCAGCGCGGACCGGCCAGCGATCAGCGTGGACCGCACGTCTCTCCGGCCGCTGATCCAGCTGCCCGGCAAGCGCCCGGTCGCGATTCGCGCGATGAGTCCGCACGGCGCCCGTCCGGCGTGGAACCGCACTTCGGGGGACCACCGGCGCCGGGCGCATGGACTTCCCCTGCCGCTGATCCGGCCAGCACTCTCGCCGGACCGGTCCGTCCCTCCTCCCCGTCCGCGCCCGGCGTTCGACCCGCCACGCCAACCCCCGGCCCCGGCCCCGGCACGGGCGCGGGAACGGGCACGGGCACGGGCTCCGGCATGGGCGCGGGAACGGCCACGGGCGCGGGCTCCGGCGTGGGCTCGGGCACGGGCGTCGGACGGCGACCTGACCCGGCCGATTGGGATCCGGCGAACACCTTCCCCGGGCAGCCCATCGCCTGGGATGAAGCCGGCGACCCGGCCAGCACCCTCGCCGGCCCGGCCACCGACAGCACCTGGGAAGACTCGGACGTCATCGAGGGCGAGATCGTCTCCGAGGACACCGAGATCCACTCCGAGCCGAGTTGGACTCCCCCGGCGTCCCAGATGCCGATGTCCGAGCCGTTGGCCTTCCAACCGGCGGTCCCGCCCAAGCCGACGTCTCCGGCCGCACCGCCCCGGCCGACCTCAGGGGGCGCCCCGGCCGCGTGGCCGGTCTCCCCGGCCCATCCGACCTCCGGCGCCCCGACCGCACACCCGGCCGCCGGCACCCCGGCCAGCCCGGCGACCCCGAGCTCGGGTGCACCGGCCCCACGAGCGACCAACCCGACCTCCGGCACCCCGACCCCGCGCCCGACCAGCCCGGCCTGGGATGCGGCGACCGCACGCCCGACCAGCCCCGCCAGCCCAACGTCGGATGCACCGAGCCCAGCCAACCCGTCCTCAGGCACCCCCACCCCACGCCCGACCAGCCTCACCACGGGTACACAGACCGCACGCCCGACCAGCCCCGCCAGCCCAACGTCGGATGCACCGAGCCCAGCCAACCCGACCTCCGGCACCCCCACCCCACGCCCGACCAGCCTCACCACGGGTACACAGACCGCACGCCCGACCAGCCCGGCCTCCGGAGCACCGGCGGCGTGGCCCGGCAGTCCTTCGGCGCCGACCTCCGCACAGCCGACCAGCCCGCCGCAGCCAAGTCCCACCTGGCCAGCTAGCCCGGCGCAGCCGAACTCCACCCGGCCGACCAGCTCGGCGCAGCCGAACTCCACCCAGCCGACCAGCCCGGCGCAGGCGAATTCCGCCTGGCCGATCAGTCCGGCGCAGCCGAACTCCACCCGGCCGACCAGCCCGACGCAGCCGAACTCCACCCAGCCGACCAGCCCGACGCAGCCGAATTCCGCCTGGCCGATCAGCCCGGCGCAGCCGACCTCCGGCGCGCCGAGCATTCCGTCGGGTGACTCGGACCGGCCGATCTCCGGCGAACCGGATGTGCGGCCGGGAGACACGGCGCCGACTGGCGTTGCTGCCTCGGATGCGGCGGCGAGCCGACTCGACAGTCCGGCCTCGCCGGGGGCGGGCCGGACGGAGTCAGATGATGGCGGGGCTGATTCGAGCGCGTCCCGCGAAGAGGGACCCGGGGTCGACGGGCCGGGAGGGTCGGAGGAGAGCGACGAGCAGCGTGGGCTTGGCTGGCTGCTGAAGATGAGTGGGCTCGGGGCGGAGACTACGGACCCTCCGGGTGAGGCTGAGCCGGTTTCGCCTGCCCCGGTGGTCGCGCCGGTGGAGGAGCCGGAGGACGAGGCTGAGGAGGAGGAGCGGCCTACCTGGTTCGAGCCGAACACCGATGCCCGGATGGAGCGGCCCGCGTCGTTGGCGGACAAGAGTTTTCCGCCGGAGCGGGGTGAGTCGGCGGACGACGATGAGGGCGATGCGGACGAGGCGGCGTCATCGGTCGCCGCCGGGGCGGGAGAGAAGGCCGCGGACAAGCCGGTCGGCGCGGAGGCCGAGGCAGCGAATCAGCCCGGCAGCACGGAAGCCCACGCAGCGAATCAGCCCGGCAGCACGGAAGCCCACGCAGCGAATCAGCCCGGCAGCACGGAAGCCCACGCAGCGAATCAGCCCGGCAGCACGGAAGGCACGGCAGCGGAAGCCGAGGCGGCGGATGGGCCGGTCGGTGCGGAAGGCGATGAGAATGCGCCCGACGGTGGGGCCGCGGACGCGGGGCTGGGGGAAGAGGCCGCCGGGTCCAAGGCGGACAGTGAGGTAGCGGAGGTCGCAGAAGAGGCGGAGACGCCAACGACCCAGGCTGACGAGGACCAGGCTGAGGGGACCGTCGCGGGGGCGGCCGAAAAGGCAGACGCTGACGGAGTCGAGACCGCGGCGGCGGCTGACGGCGGCGGGACTGAGGCGGAGGCTGACGGGGACGAGGCCGCGGCGGAGGCGGAGGCTGACAGGGACGGGGACGGGACTGAGGCCGAGGCGGCGGAGAAGGCGGAGGCTGACGGCGGCGGGGCTGAGGGGGCGGTCGCGGGGGCGGGCGAACGGCTGGCGGCGGCGGTTATCGGGGCGGGTGCCCCGGGGGTGACCACCGGGTCAACCCGGAGCGTGGGGCAATCAGCCAATGACCCACGCAGCCGGCTGGTCGACCCCGAGCAGGTACTGTCCGCGTACCCATTCCGTTTCAAACCCAGCACCCTGCGTGAGGTCGCCGACCACCCGGACCAGCTCCGGGCCGTTCGTGACCGGCTCACCGACAAGCTGGAGTACGCCGAACGCGACGCCATCCGCGCCCGCCTGCTGAGTCTGCGCGCGGTGGTGTCGCGGGTGCTCGGCGACCTCGATTTCGCGCTGGCCGACGGGCGGGCCGCGCTGACCCACGCCGAGCGCACCGGTGAGCTGCGGCGGACCGCGATCGTGCAGGCCCGGCTGGCGAACGTGCTGCGCTGGCGGGGGGACTACACCGAGGCGGACCGGCTGTTCGAGGACGCGAACTCGCCTGAGTTGCCGGATCGGCTGCGGGCGGAGATTCTCGATCTGGCGGGGCGGTCGGCGTTCGAGCAGGACCGGTACATGGAGGCGATGAGCCGGTTCGACGAGGCGTTGAAGTTGCGGCGGGGGGACGACCCGGATCGGACCGAGCTGGCGCTGGATCTGGTCATGGACAAGATCCGGCAGCACGGGTGGGGTCCGTATCAGCGGACGCCGGACGAGATTCTGGGCAAGCCGTCGCCGGAGCCGCTGGAGGTCGGTGAGACGTGGGCCGAGGTTCAGCGGTACGAGGACGGGCTGGCCTGGGCCAAGCGGCACGGCTCGCGGACCTGGGAGCTGGTCGACGCCGACGGGAAGTCCGTGCTCGGGGGCTATGTGCAGGTGCGGCCGTTCCATGAGGGGCTGGCCTGGGTGTCGCGCGATGTCCGGGGCGGCTGGTTCGCGATCGATGTCCGCAATCGGCTGGTGGTGCCGGGCGGGTTCGAGGATGTGCTGCCGTTCCGCAACGGGGTGGCGGCGGTCAAGGCGGGGGGCTGGGGTGCGGTCGACCGGTACGCCCGCCCGGTCGTCCAGCCGCGCTACCGGCGCTTCGCCACCGTGCTGACCGGCGGGCGGCGGGTGGACGGCTTCACCCGTGAGGGGCTGGCGATCGTCGACGCCGGCGACCGGCTGGGCGTGATCGACAGGAACGGGCAGCTGGTCGTGGCGCCGGTGCATCCGGCGCTGGTCATCCACCCGGTGGCGTTCCTGATCGCCGACCGCAACGGCCGCTGGGGCGCCTTGGACCGGGAGGGCGAGCCGCTCATCGAAACGGTGCACCGCACGGAGGCCGACGTGGTCGACGAGATCGATCAGCTGTTGGCGGACACGAAGCCGGTGCTTTAGAACTGACTGCATGGAACATCGTCATCTCGGCCGCTCCGGCCTTCTGATCAGCGAGATCGCCTACGGCAACTGGATCACCCACGGCTCCCAGGTCGAGGAGGAGGCCGCCGCCGCGTGCGTGCGGGCCGCCCTCGACCTGGGCATCACCACCTTCGACACGGCCGACACCTATGCCGGCACCCGGGCCGAGGAGGTGCTGGGCCGGGCGTTGAAGGGTGAGCGCCGGGAGGGTCTGGAGGTTTTCACCAAGGTGTTCTGGCCGACCGGGCCGGGCCCGAACGACCGCAGCCTGTCCCGCAAGCACATCATGGAGTCGATCAACGGGTCGCTGCGCCGGCTGCAGATGGACTACGTCGACCTCTATCAGGCGCACCGCTTCGACTACTCGACGCCGCTCGAGGAGACGATGCAGACGTTCGCCGACATCGTGCACTCGGGCAAGGCCTTCTACATCGGTGTCTCGGAGTGGACGGCGTCGGAGATCCGGGCCGGCTGGGAGCTCGCCCAGGACCTGAAGATCCAGCTGGTGTCCAACCAGCCGCAATATTCGATGCTGTGGCGGGTCATCGAGGCCGAGGTGGTGCCCACGTCGATCGAGCTGGGCATCGGCCAGGTGGTCTTCTCGCCGATCGCGCAGGGCGTGCTGACCGGCAAGTACCAGCCGGGCAAGCAGCCGCCGGCCGGTTCCCGGGCGACCGACGACAAGTCCGGCGCGAACATGATCTCGCGCCTGATGAGCGACGAGACGCTGGCCACCGTGCAGGGTCTCAAGCCGCTGGCCGAGCAGGCCGGCCTGACGATGGCGCAGCTGGCCGTGGCCTGGGTGTTGCAGAACCCGAACGTCTCGGCCGCGATCGTCGGCGCGTCCCGGCCCGAGCAGCTGGAGGACAACGTCAAGGCGTCCGGTGTGAAGCTGGAGGACGACCTGATGAAGGCGATCGACCAGGTGCTGCAGCCGATCGCCGAGTTCGACCCGGCCAAGACGGTCAGCCCGCCCCGGCGGCCCTGACCCGGGTCTCAGCCCAGCCAGTCGGACCAGAAGCGCATCAGTTCGTAGCCGGTGGCGGACAGCGCCGGTGACACGCCGAGGGCTTCGCCGATCCAGTAGACGAAACGGAAGAACAACTCGTTCAGCTGGGACTGCCAGAGGAGCACGAACAGCAGCATGAAGCCGTACGGGGCGAACAGGTTGTATGCCCGCTGGTAGGGCGGGCTCAGCCATGGTTGCAGGATGTTCCCGCCGTCCAGGCCGGGTACGGGCAGGAAGTTGAGCACGCTGGCGGTGATCTGCAGCACCGCCAGCAGTGCCAGCGCCGCCCAGAATTCCAGGTGGCCGCTGTCGCCGAGCAGCGTGGTGCCCTCGATCTGCGGGCCCAGGCCGGCCAGGAACGGCACCGCCAGAACCAGCGCGAAGACCATGTTGGTGAGCGGGCCGGCCGCGCTGATCAGCGACAGCTTGGCCTTGCTGCCGATGTGTTCGTGGTTGACCCAGACGGCACCGCCGGGCAGGCCGATGCCGCCGAGGATGACCACCACGATCGGCAGGATGATGGACAGCAGCGGGTGGGTGTATTTCAGCGGGTCGAGGCGCAGGTAGCCGCGTTCGGCCACCTCGTGGTCGCCGGAGAAGAAGGCGACGATGGCGTGGGCGTACTCGTGCAGGCACAGCGACAGCAGCCACCCGCTGATCACCAGCAGGAAGACGTCGACCTTGACGTTGCCGAAGCCGGTCCAGGTCATCCAGCCGGCGACGACGGTCAGGGCCACGATGCCGACGAAGACGGGGCTGGGCACGAACGCGTTGCGGGGCGCCCGGGGCCGGGCGGCCGGGAATCCGGTCATTCGCTCGGCAGCAGGCTCATGTCGTAGTCGACCCGGTCGTCCTCGACCAGCACGACCTTGGTGACCCCGGCGGCGGCCAGTTCACGCCAGGCCTGACCGATCCAGGACTCGGCGTCGGCCTGGCTGCTGAACGTCTCGGTCGGTCCGGCCACCGGCCGCCCGTCGACGCCCTCGTACCGCCAACTCCACGGCATGCGCCGCCCCCTTTGTCTACTAGCTGCACAGCGGTCTCCACCCTACGGCGTCGCTCTGTGCGTCAGCGCTTCAGGCCGAGGCCCGAATTCGCCTGGCGAAGTCCCGCCTCGCAGGTGAATTTGGGCCAAGGCCTAAGGTACGGGGCATGTCCGTTGATCGGTGGAACACCGCGCTGGTGCTCGGGGGCATCCGCTCCGGCAAGTCCGCATTCGCCGAGGAACTGGTGGCCGACGCGGCATCGGTCCGTTATGTGGCGACCGCGGTCGGCGCCGAGGACGACCCCGAGTGGATGGGCCGCATCGAGGCGCATCAGCGGCGCCGCCCGCAGACCTGGTCCACCGAGGAGACCGGGCCCGATCCGGCGCGGCTGGCGGCGGTGCTGGCCGAGGCCAAACCGGACGAGACGCTGCTGATCGACGACCTCGGCGGCTGGGTGGCCGCCCTGCTCGACCCGGCCAACCAGCCTCAGGACGACGTGGCCATGGTGGCCGCGCTGGCCGAGGCGGTGCGCGAGTGCGCGGGCCGGGTGGTGCTGGTGAGCCCCGAGGTGGGGCTGTCGCTGGTGCCGGCCACGGTGGTGGGTCGCGCTTTCGCTGACGCGCTGGGTACGACGAACCAGGCGCTCGCCGCGGTCGTCGACCGGGTCGCTCTGGTCGTGGCCGGCCAGCACACCTGGATCAAGGCGGCGGCGGGCCGGCCGCGCCCGGCGCAGCAACTGGTCGCTCCGTCGGTGGAGCCGACGCCGGTTCAGCCCGCCACCATCCAGTCCGACTTTTCCGACATTTCAGATATCGTGTTCGAGTCGGGCATGGACCTGCCGATGCCCGATCAGGACGCCGGCCCGGACGCGCACGACCGCCTGGGCACGCTCGACCTGACCGGCGCTGGCCTCGGCGCGCTGGGCGAGGCGGTCGAGTTCGCCGCCGCCACCCAGGGCACCGTGACCCCGCAGCCGTGGTCCGCGGTCCGCGTCCTGCTGCTGTCGGGCACGCACGCCGGCGGCTCGGGCGCCGGCACCGACCCGGCCGACGTCGACCGGCGGGTAGCCGAGGCCGAGGCCGGCACCGGCCCGCTGATCCGGCTGGCCGGGCAGGCCGGCGCCGACGTCGCGGTGGTCCGCGCGGCCGGCTCCGGGGCCATGGAGGACGGCCCGGTGCTGGACGCCGGCGAGGTCGAGGCCGCCCTGCGGCACGGCTGGCAGCTGGCCGCGGCAGCCCGCGCCGACGGCAAGGACGCCCTGGTCATCGCCGCCTGCGGGACGGGCGCGGAGGCGGCCGCCACGGCCGTGCTGGCCGCCACCACGGGCGCCGAGCCGGTGGCCGTGCTGCCCCGGGTGCTGGCCGCGGGCGGAACCATCGACGACAACGCCTGGATGGTGCGCTGCGCCGCCGTACGCGACGGGCTGCACCGGATCCGCACCAAGTCCCGTGGCGCCCTGGACATCCTGGCCCAGGTCGGCGGCGCGGACGTGGCCGTGGCGACGGGCGCGCTGCTCGGGGCGGCCGCCCACCGGCTGCCGGTGCTGCTGGACGGACCGGTGGGTATCGCCGCCGGCCTGGTCGCCCGCGACCTCGGCAGCCAGGCCCGGCACTGGTGTCTGCTGGCCGACGCGGGCACGTCCGAGCTGGTCCAGCAGGGCGCCGACGTACTCGGCCTGACGCCGGTGACGGAACTCGGGCTCGATCTGGGCGAGGGCCTAAACGCGCTGACCGCGCTGCCGGTCCTGCGTACCGTGATCGGTCTGGCCGGCGCGCTGCCCACGCACCCGGCCCTCGCCGAAAACACGGATTGAACGGCCTCCGCCTCGCGCTGACCACCCTGACCGTCCTGCCGGTCCGCGCGGGCCGGATCGACCGCCGGGCGGCGGGCGTGGCGATGAGCGTGGCGCCGCTGGTCGGCCTGCTTCTCGGCCTGCTGCTGGCCGGCCTGCGCTGGCTCCTGTCCGGCTCCCCCGACCTGGTCGCCGGCGGCGTGACGGTGGCCGCGGCGGTGCTGCTCACCCGCGGCCTGCACCTGGACGGGCTGGCCGACACGGTCGACGCGCTCGGCTCCTACCGTCGCGACGCCGAGGCCCTGGCCATCATGAAGAAGCCGGACATCGGGCCGTTCGGTGTCGCCGCGATCGCGTTGACGCTGCTGGTGCAGGCGGCCGCGATCACACCGGCGGCGGCCGTGGTGGCCTGGACCGCCGGCCGCGCCGCCCTCCCCCTGGCCTGCCGGCGCGGCGTTCCCCCGGCCCGCCCCGAGGGGCTGGGGGCGATGGTCGCGGCCACCGTTCCGGTACCGCTGAGCGTGGCGATCGCGGCCGCCGTCGCGGCCTCGGCCTGGTGGGCGGTGCCGGGCCGTCCGTGGCAGGGGCCGGCCGCCGTCGCCGCCGCCCTGCTCGGCGTGGTCCTGCTGGTGCGGCACGCGGTACGCCGCTTCGGCGGCATCACCGGTGACGTCCTCGGCGCCGCCGTCGAGCTGGCGACCACTCTCACCCTGGTCGGCCTGGCCCTCTGAATACGCCGCGGCCGACCATATTCGCGTTTTCCGGTAACGGGATCAGGACGCTCCGCCGCTAAGAACAAGTTAAGGAAGCGGAGCTGAACAATTCCGCCGGGCCGACGTTTTTCAGGAATGATCGCGACCGGCGCGGTCATTCTCGGAAGAAGGCCCCCTCATGCCGTCCAGAAAGCGAAAACTGCTGATCGCGACGTTGGCCGGGGTGGTTTTCGCTTCAGCCGCGGCCGTGATGGTCGGGGCGGACGCGGCCACCCAGCCGACCTCCGATGTCACCGGCCGGGCCGAGAAAGCCCGGGTTGACTCGGTGCCGACACCGAAGCTGAACTGGGTGCCGTGCAACGACACGGCCGAATGCGCCACCGTGCAGGTGCCGCTTGACTACGATCAGCCACGTGGCGCCTCCGTCGACCTCGCGGTGCTGAAGATCAAAGCAAAGGATCCGAGCCGCAAAATTGGCAGTCTGTTTATCAACCCCGGGGGTCCGGGCCTGCCCGGCACGCAATTCGCACTCGACGCCCCGTCCTATCTGAGCGCCGGTGTTCTCGATCGCTTCGACGTCGTCGGATTCGATCCGCGCGGCATCGGCGGAAGCACCCAGGTCCGCTGCTTCGCCTCGGTCGAGGAGCAGACCGCGGCCCTCGCTTACCAGGACGTCATCTTCCCGTTCGGCGCGACCCAGGAAAAGGCGTTCGTCAAGGGTGCGAAGACGTTCGGCGCGGCCTGCTCGGCCAACGGCCCGGCGATCACCGGCGCGATGTCCACCGCCGAGGTCGTCCGCGATATGGACGTGCTGCGCCGCGCGGTCGGCGACGCGAAACTCAGCTACCTGGGCCGTAGCTACGGCACCGTGCTGGGCCAGTACTACGCCAACATGTTCCCGGACCGGGTCCGCGCCGTCGCCGTCGACGGCGTGATCGACCCGACGGCCTGGGTGGGCAACACGAAGCAGATCATGGAGGAGCGGCTGCGCGCGGGCGCCGGCGCCCACGGCGCGCTGGTCGAGCTGTTGAAGCGCTGCGACCGGGCCGGCGAGACGAAGTGCGCCTTCGCCGCCGGTGACCCGGTGCGGAACTTCGACACGGTGGCGAAACGGCTGCAGGCGAAGCCCCTGGAGCTGACCGGCGGCGAGGAACCAGTCCCGTTCACGTACGCGGACTTCATCAACGAGGCCATCGGCGGGCTGCTGTCGCACAACATCGCCGACGTCACTGGCGTGACCCAGCTGGCGGCCGACGTGCGGTCGGCGCTCGACGGGGGCTCCACCGACCCGATCAGCCAGCGCCTGGCGGCCGAGGCGAAGGCAGCGACGGAGGCGACGGTGGCCGACACCGGGGACGCGGACGCCTACGACAACAGCACCGAAGCCCTGAGCGCCGTGACCTGCACCGATGCGCTGCACCCGGCGGACGCGGGCGTCTACCCGGCCGCGGTGGCCCGCGTCGACCGGCAGGCGCTCCACTTCGGCCGGCTCTGGGGCTGGAACGAGCCGCAGTGCGCCCGCAACAGCTGGACGGTACGCGACGAGGACGCCTACACCGGACCGTTCAACCGCCGCACGGCCGCGCCGGTCCTGGTCGTCGGCACCTTCCTGGATCCGGTCACCAACTACGCCGGCGCGGTGTCGTCGAGCAAGCTGCTCCCGAACTCCCGCCTGCTGTCCAGCAACAACTGGGGCCACACGGCCTACGGCAGCGGAACCTGCGTGACCACCGCGGTCGACACCTACCTGCTGACCGGCAAGCCGCCCGCGGCCGGCAAGATCTGCTCCGACGCGCCCCAGCCGTTCACCCAGCCGGCCGGCGCCACCGGCACGACGGCCGGCCGGACCAGCATGACCGCGGCCGGGACCGCACCCCGCTGACCGGCGGACCATGCGCCGGTCCTGATCACCGCCCCGGCGTCACCAGCCGCCGTCGATCCGGGCGAGCGAGGGCCGTCGCCGTGGCGCCGGCCCTCATGTGGGCGGGCTCAACCCGGGTTGCCGGCGGTGAGGCGGAGGGTGAAACCGTCCGGGGAGGACACCGCGGTCACATAGTTGCAGGACTGGTGGACGATCCACAGTCCACGGCCGCCGGTGGCCCGGTCGGTGGCCGGCATCAGGCCGGCGAACGGGTCCTTGGGGCCGGGGCCGGCGTCGGTGATGGTGACCACGATGCGGCCGTCGCCCGCCCACACCCGCATGGTGGCCGGCGCCCGGCCGTGGACCAGGGCGTTGGTGACCGCCTCGCTGACCGCGACGATCAGATCTTCCAGGTCGTCGTCGCCGATGACGGCACCGGCGTTGGCCGACCGGATCGCCGCCCGCGCCGACGCCGGGGTGGGCTCGGGCAGGTCGGCCAGCGGCGGCGCCGCCTGCAGCGGGTCGGCGGCCTCGGTGCGGGGTTCGCTGAGGTAGGTGACCGGTTCGACGTACGCGGTGGAGATCGGGTGGGTGCCGTCGGGGCACGCGGTACGCGGGTGGGTGCGGGCGATCTCGGCCAGCTGGTCCTCGGCCGTGGTACGCCGGTCGTACGCGCACATGCTCCACAGCGGAAAGTCGTTGTAGACGTGATTGATGGCCGACTCGTAGCGCGTCCACCAGTCCCAGGTGGCGCCGAACGCCGAGGCGGGCAGCTCGCCGATGATGCGGATCTGCGGCGCCCCGGCGGCGAGGTGGCCGGCCAGCAGCCGCCGGTACGAGCGGATGGCCGCGGTCGGCCGGGCGTAGACGGCCCCGCCGGTCAGGTATTCGACCCTGGACCGGGCGGGCAGCGCCGACCGGACCAGGGTGGCGTTGCGCTCACCGAGCGCCACGATGGTCGGCTCGCCCGCCTCGCTGCCCTCGCTGAGGAACGGGACCAGCACCGACAGCAGTTCGTCGTCGGACGAGTAGTAGACGGCCTCGTGGTAGTAACCCTCGTGGCCGGCGGCGGCGCCAGTTCTCATCGGGTGGCCTCGACACGCAGACGGGACAGGTCGAGCAGGTCGGCGAGACGTTTCAGGCCGCCGCTGGCCCCGCGGAGCACGATCGTGGTGTCGTGGTCGTCGGCGAACCGCTGGATCCGCAGCAGCGCCTCGTGGTCGGCGAACCGCAGGCCACGCGCCTGCAGCACCACCTCGCCGGCGGGCGGCAGGTCAGCCCGGGCCAGGGTGGTGGTGAGCAGGTCGTGGGCGGTCAGGTCGAGTTCGCCGGTGAGCGCGGCGCTGCCGTCGGCCGGCGGGCACGCGTGCAGCCGGAACGGGACTGTCGCGTCGGCCCGGGAATGCATGCAGGCGAGCTCGGCGATCACGTCGTCGCCGAGCTCGGTGCGGTCGTAGGCGCACATGGCGGTGTACCGATGATCCGGGATGTAGCGGTCGATGAGGAATTCGTAGCGGGCGAAGGCGTCGCGCTGGGCCGGGGTGCGTACCAGCGGGGTGACGTCGGCCACCACCCGCAGGCCGGTGTAACCGGTCGCCACCGCTTCCTCGGTCGCCGCCGCGTAGACCGCGACCTGGGCCCGGGGGTCGATGACGGCGCCGTCCGGGTAGCGCTCGCCCAACGCCAGGAACGGGAGCGGCAGGGCCGGCCGGTCGGCGGCGACGAACCTGGTCAGCTCGCCGGCCGCCTCGCCCGCGGCCAGGAAGTCCCGGGCGCGTTGCTCCAGCCCGGCACGGTTGTCGAAGGCGAGACAGACGTGCCCGGCGCATCGGCCCTGGTCACTGCTCACCCCCCGAGCATAGGTCGCCACGCCGATCAGGTCATCGCACAGAGGTGTCAACGAACGGCGGCCTGACCAGTCGCGCCTCGGCGCGGCGGCCGCGGATGTCGATCTCCACGGTGTCGCCGTCGGAGAGGCCGGCGGAGTTGTCGATCAGAGCGAGGGCGATGCCCACCTTCTTTGTCGGGGAGAAGGTCCCGCTGGTCGTCAGGCCGATCGCGTGCTCACCGGCGTACACGGGCATGTGTCCCCGGGGGATCCCCCGGCCGGTCAGCTCGAGTCCGCGCAGGACCCGCCGCGGACCGTCCGCCTTCTCCTTGACCAGCGCGTCCCGGCCCCAGAAGGCCGGCTTGGACCAGCCGACGGCCCAGCCGGCGCGCGCCTGCACCGGGGTGATGTCCAGGCTCAGCTCCTGGCCGTGCAGCGGATAGCCCATCTCGGTACGCAGGGTGTCGCGCGCGCCGAGCCCGCACGGTCGCACCCCGGCCGCGATCAGCCTGTCCCACAGCGGGCCGGCCTCGTCCCAGGGCACCACCAGCTCGTAGCCCTGCTCGCCGGTGTAGCCGGTGCGGCACACCACGATGCGGTCCTGGGCGGTGAACGACATGTACTCGTGGCCGACAGGCAGGCCGAGCGCGCGGACCGCGTCCTCGGCGGCCGGACCCTGCACGGCCAGAATGGCGTAGCCGGTGTGCTCGTCGGTGACTGTGACGCCCTCGGGCGCGGCGGCCCGCAGCCGGGCCACCACCTCGGCCGTGTTGGCCGCGTTGGGGATGAGGAACACGTCGTCCGCGCCGAACAGATAGGCGATCAGGTCGTCGACCACGCCACCGGACTCGTCGCAGCACATGGTGTATTGCGCCTTGCCCGGCCCGATCCGGCCCAGGTCGTTGGTCAGGCAGCGGTTGACGAACTCGGCCGCGCCCGGACCGGCCACCCGCGCCTTGCCCAGATGCGAGACGTCGAAGACCCCGGCCTGGGTACGCACGGCCGTGTGCTCCTTGATGACGCCACCCCCGGCGTACTCCAGCGGCATTTCCCAGCCACCGAATTCCGCGAGCTTGGCGCCGAGGCCGAGGTGCCGTTCGTGTAAGGGCGAGTGCTGGAGCATGGAGTCAACTTACCCGTGATCACCGTGCCGGTTAGAGTCGCCTGAGCACTCAGGGCCCGGCCGCACCGCGCCGAGCCTCGCCAGCGCCGGCGCCGCCCACAGGCGACACCGGCTCCCGACTTCCCGGAGAGCCCGCGTGACCCAGCCCCGTCTCAGCCTGGTGGACACCGATCCCGCCGAACTCGCCGTCGATGCCATCGTGATCGGCCTGCACAGCCAGCCCGACGAGGGCGGTGCGCTGCTGCCCGCGGCCGGCGCCGAGAGCATCGCGGCCGCGTTCGACGGCAAGCTGACGTCGACGCTGGCCCTGCTGGGGGCGACCGGCTCGCCGGGTGAGGTGACCAAGCTGGCCACGCTCGGCACGATCACCGCGCCGCTGGTGGTGGCCGTGGGGCTGGGCGACGAGCCGTCGGGTTCGGCGCCGGCCCCCGAGACGCTGCGCCGGGGCACCGGTGCGGTGGTGCGGGCGCTGGCCGGCAGCGAGACGGTGGCGCTGGCCCTGCCGGTGCCCGACGACGCGGACGCGCCCGGCGTGCTGCGGGCGATCCTGGAGGGTGCGCTGCTGGGGTCGTACCGGTTCGCCGGTTACAAGACCAAGCCGCAGCCCGGCCGCCGCGAGCCGGTGTCGGCGCTGCAGGTGCACGTGCCCGACGCGGCCGACGAGCCGGCCCGGTCCGAGGTTTCGCGCGCTTCGATCGTGGCGGCCGCCGTCCGGCAGACCCGCGACTGGGTGAACGCCTCGCCCAACAACCTGCGCCCGCCGGCGTTCGCCGACGCGGTGGTGGCCGCGGCCGAGGGCACCGGCCTGCAGGTCGAGGTGCTGGACTTCGACGAGCTCAAAGCCGGTGGGTACGGGGGAATCGTCGCGGTCGGCCAGGGTTCCGCCGCCGGTCCGCGCCTGGTCAAGCTCAGTTACACCCCGGCCGGCGTGACCGACCCCAAGCGGGTGGCCCTGGTCGGCAAGGGCATCACGTTCGACACCGGCGGCATCAGCATCAAGCCGGCCGCCGGCATGTGGGAGATGAAGTCGGACATGGCCGGCGCCGCCGCGGTCGGCGCGACCATGCTGGCGGTGGCCGCGCTCGAGCCCGGCATCGCGGTCACCGGTTACCTGGCCATGGCCGAGAACATGCCGTCGGGTACGGCGTACCGGCCCGGCGACGTGATCACCATGTTCAACGGCAAGCGGGTCGAGGTGCTGAACACCGACGCCGAGGGCCGCATGGTGCTGGCCGACGCGATCGCCCGCGCCTGCCAGGACGGCACCGACTACCTGTTCGAGACGTCGACGCTGACCGGCGGGCAGGTGATCTCGCTGGGCAAGCGGATCGCCGGCGTGATGGGCGACCCGGCCACCTGCGAGCGGGTCAAGGCGGCGGGCGAGTCGGTCGGCGAGCCGGCCTGGCCGATGCCGCTACCGGACGAGGTGCGCAAGGGCATGGAGTCGGAGATCGCCGACATCTGCCAGACCAACAGCTCGATGGACCGGGCCGGCCACATGCTGCAGGGTGGCGTGTTCCTGCGCGAGTTCGTGGCCGAGGGTGTCGACTGGGCGCACATCGACGTGGCCGGGCCGGCGTTCAACTCGGGCGAGCCCAGCGGCTATCTCACGAAGGGCGGCACCGGGGTGCCCGTCCGCACCTTCCTCGCCCTGATCGACGACATTGCTGCTGACTCCGCTCCGCTCCGTGGGTGATCGCCCCGATAGGCCGATGAGATGACTCGGGGTTTTCTGCCGCCCGCAAACCCGCGGGCGTCAGAAAACCCGGGCCATCTGATCGACGGGCGATCGCCGCCGCCAACGGCTGAGCGGGCGCTTCCCGAGTGGTAGCGCTGGGCGCTATTCGCGGCCCGGACGGCGCTCGGGGCTACCACTGTCTTTGACTGTGGTGGGGACGGTGCCGTCGAGCAGGGGCATGGCCAGGGCGGCGAGCCCGATGCCGATCACGATCCAGGCGACGCGGTGGAAGCCGGCGTCGTCGACCCGCGCCCCGAAGCTCAGCCCGATCACGCTGGCCGAGAAGATCGCGCCCAGGTAGTTGGCGGTCCGGTAGAGGCCGGCCGCCACCGCGATCCGCTCCCCCGGCGCCTGCGTGTAGAGCGCCGCCTGGTTGGCGACGTTGCTGAAGCCGTTGGCCACCCCGAACATCGTCGAGATGGCCAGCATCAGCGCCACCCCGGAGCCGTGGCCGGCGGCCAGCATCACGCCGGCCGTGGCGATCAGCGCCGACGCCCCGGCCACCAGCGGCCACCGCACCCAGCCGCGGGACGACGCGACCCGGGCCAGCCCGATGCTCACCACCGACAGCGGCAGCATGATCAGGCCGACCGCGAGCGACGAGTAGCCGGCGCCCTCCTCCATCCACTGGCTGACCCCGTACAGCGCGGTGTAGTTGCCCAGCCCGGCCAGGAACTGCCGCAGATAGGTGCGTTGCAGGGCACCGTTGCGTCCGAGCATGGGCAGGTCGATCAGCGGTTCCGGGGCGCGCGGCTCCCAGCCGGCGAGGGCGGCCAGCAGCACCAGGGCCAGGCCGGCGATCCACCACCGGGGGTGGGTCAGGTCGCCGAGGAACAGCAGCAGCGCGACGATCGCCCCGGCGAACAGGGCGATGCCGGGCAGGTCGAGCGCGGCGAGCGTGCCGCGGCGGGACCGGAGCGGCTCGTCCCGCTCGACCGCGAACCAGGTGGCGGCCAGCGTGATCAGCGCCAGCGGCACGTTGACCAGGAACAGCCCGCGCCAGCCGAAGGTCCCGTTGAGCAGCCCGCCCAGGGGCAGGCCGACGACGATGGTGACCTGGGCGGCGATGGAGAAATTGCCGAGGGTACGGCTGGGTACGCCCGTTCCGAGCCGGTCGGCGCGGCGGCGGACCAGGGCCATCGCGGTCGGGTAGCCGGCCGACGTACCGATGCCGATCAGCGCCCGGGCGACCAGCAGCGCCTCGAAGCTCGGGGCGAAGCCGCCGAGCAGTCCCCCGGCCAGCAGGATCGTCACGCCGGCGAGGAACACCCGCCGGGGTCCGAAGAGGGTGGCCAGCTTGCCCATCGTGGGCTGGGCGACAGCGCTGCACAGGTAGAGCACCGAGACCAGTTGCGCGGCGGCGCCGGGCCCGACCCGGAAGTCGGCGGCGATCGCGGCCAGCCCGGTGGCGATCATCGAGCTGTTGATCGGGTTCAGTGCCGACCCGAGCAGCAGCGGCGCGATGAATCGCCGTTCTTTAGCTTGGCTAACCACTTATCTCACGGTACCCGCGGGCGCCCCGTCGATGAGACGGCGCGCCGTTCGCTGGCGCCCGCGGCGTTGCGGGCGACAGTAAGCGGTGGGTCATCTCATCGGCATCAGGGGCGCACGCTCGCGGAGCGCAGCGACGCCGTACTACTCGGCCTTCTTCCTTGCGTTGTAGTCGCGCATGCGCTGGGGGTAGCCCATCAGCTTCACGTCGTACACCGGCATGGCGAGCTGGTGGGCGAAGCGGCGGGCGGTCTCGGGCGAGTCGACGCGGCGACGGGTCCACTCGCCGTCGTGTGCCACGAGCAACAACGTGGTCTCGGTCACCGTCGTCCGCGGCTCGATGAAGCCTTCGACGCCACGACGGGATCGGACAAAATCGGCGAGGTGCTCCAAACCAGCACGATCCGCACCACGATCGGTCGTACGACCCGGCTCCCTGCGCCGGCGGAACCAGGCCACCGAGCCCTCCTCACGTTCTTTAGCCACAAGCGTACTTTGCGTGCGCATGTCGTTGGGCACCTGAGTGCATCGACCGCGTGCGCAAGTGACAAGATGGCCAGGACGACTGTGACCGTTTCGTTTGTGTGACCCGCAGCGGAACGATGCTTAGGGAGTTGACCGTGAGCCAGCCAGACGGCGGAACATTCGACATCGTGATCCTCGGGGCGGGCAGCGGTGGATACGCCGCCGCGCTCCGCGCCGCCGAGCTTGATCTGACCGTGGCGCTGATCGACAAGGCCGAGCTGGGCGGCACCTGCCTGCACCGCGGCTGCATCCCGACCAAGGCGCTGCTGCACGCCGCCGAGATCGCCGACCAGACCCGCGAGAGCGAGCAGTTCGGCGTCAAGGCCGACCTGGTCGGCATCGACATGGCCGGCGTCAACTCGTACAAGGACGGTGTCGTCGGCCGGCTCTTCAAGGGCCTGACCGGCATGCTCACCACCAACAAGAAGATCACCGTGATCCCCGGCCACGGCAAGCTCGTCGCCAAGGACACCGTCGAGGTCGACGGCAAGCGCTACACCGGCCGCAACGTGATCCTGGCCAGCGGTTCCTACTCCCGCTCGCTGCCCGGCCTCGAGGTCGACGGCAAGCGCGTGATCGCCAGCGAGCACGCCCTCAAGCTCGACCGCGTGCCCAGTTCCGCGATCGTGCTCGGCGGCGGCGTGATCGGCGTCGAGTTCGCCAGCGTGTGGAAGTCCTTCGGAGCCGACGTGACCATCCTCGAGGCGCTGCCCCGGCTGGTGGCGGCCGAGGACGAAGAGATCTCCAAGGCGCTCGAGCGGGCGTTCCGCAAGCGTAAGATCAACTTTAAGGTCGGCAAGCCGTTCGAGAAGGTCGAGCACACCGAGAACGGCGTGCGGGCCACGATTCAGGGCGGCGAGACCATCGAGGCCGAGGTACTGCTGGTCGCGGTCGGTCGTGGGCCGACAACCAAGGACCTGGGGTACGAGGAGCAGGGCGTCACCCTCGACCGCGGCTTCGTGATCACCAACGAGCGCCTGCACACCGGCGTCGGCAACATCTACGCCGTCGGCGACATCGTCCCCGGCCTGCAGCTCGCGCACCGCGGCTTCGCCCAGGGCATCTTCGTGGCCGAGGAGATCGCCGGCCTCAACCCGGCGGTCATCGACGAGGCGGGCATCCCCCGGGTCACCTACTGCGACCCCGAGATCGCGTCGGTCGGCATCACCGAGGCCAAGGCCAAGGAGAAGTACGGCGCCGACAAGGTCAAGTCGTACAACTACAACCTCGGCGGCAACGGCAAGAGCCAGATCCTCAAGACCGCGGGCTTCGTCAAGCTCGTCCGGGTCGAGGACGGGCCGGTCGTCGGCGTCCACATGATCGGCGCCCGCATGGGCGAGCAGGTCGGCGAGGCGCAGCTGATCTACAACTGGGAGGCCTTCCCGGAGGAGGTCGCCCAGCTCATCCACGCCCACCCGACGCAGAACGAGGCGCTCGGCGAGGCGCACCTCGCGCTCGCGGGCAAGCCCCTGCACGCTCACGCCTGATTTCATCCACCCGCAAGCACTGGTTAGGAGTCACAGAACATGCCGACATCGGTCACCATGCCGCGGCTGGGTGAAAGTGTCACCGAGGGCACCGTCACGCGCTGGCTGAAGCAGGAGGGCGAGCGGGTCGAGGCCGACGAGCCGCTGCTCGAGGTCTCCACCGACAAGGTCGACACCGAGATCCCCTCCCCCGCCGCAGGCGTGCTCACCCGCATCGTCGTCGGTGAGGACGAGACCGCGGATGTCGGCAGCGAGCTGGCCGTGATCTCCGGCGAGGACGAGGACGCGGGCTCTTCCGCCCCGGCCCCCGCCCAGTCGCAGCAGGAACAGGAGGACGAGCCGCCGCTGGCCCAGGAAGAGGCGAGCCACCGCGAGGAGCAGCCGGCCGAGCAGGAGCAGCCGTCCGCCGACGCCTCGTCGCAGGGCGGCTCGGGCGGTGACGCGACGTCGTCGCCGGATGGCTCGGGCGGTGGCGGCGAGGGCACCCCGGTGAAGATGCCGGCGCTGGGCGAGAGCGTCACCGAGGGCACCGTCACCCGCTGGCTCAAGCAGGTCGGCGACTCCGTCGAGGTCGACGAGCCGCTGCTCGAGGTCTCCACCGACAAGGTCGACACCGAGATCCCGTCGCCGGTGGCCGGCACCGTCCTGGAGATCAAGGTTCAGGAGGACGAGACCGCCGACGTCGGCGCCGACCTGGTGATCATCGGCACCCCGTCGTCGGGCGGGTCGTCCGCCCCGGCGCCGTCGCAGCCCGAACCGAAGCAGGAGGCTCCCAAGCAGGAGGCTCCCAAGCAGTCGGCTCCCGCCCCCGCGCCGCAGCAGGCCGAGGCGCCCAAGGTCGAGTCGAAACCGGCCCCGCAGGTGTCGGAGGCCGGCGAGTCCTACGCCGGCCCGACCCCCGAGGTGGAGCAGGGCAAGCCGGTGCAGCAACCGTCCGCCCCCGCTCCGGCCGCGCAGGCGTCGTCGTCCAACGGTGGCTCCGGCGACGCCGGCTATGTCACGCCGCTGGTCCGCAAGCTGGCCGCCGAGAAGGGCGTGGAACTGTCCTCGCTGACCGGCACCGGCGTCGGCGGCCGGATCCGCAAGCAGGACGTCATCGAGGCCGCCGACAAAGCGGCGGCGGCGAAGGCCGAAGCGGCCAAGCCGGCTCCGGCCGCGTCGTCCGCCCCGGCCTCCGCGCCCGCTCAGGCACCGGCGCCGAAGGCGGCACCGAGCCCGCTGCGCGGCCGCACCGAGAAGCTGACCCGCATGCGTGCGGTGATCGCCCGGCGGATGGTCGAGTCGCTGCAGACCTCGGCCCAGCTCACCACGGTCGTCGAGGTCGACGTCACCAAGATCGCCCAGCTGCGGCAGAAGGCCAAGGCCGACTTCCAGGCCAAGCACGGCGTCAAGCTGACCTTCATGCCGTTCCTGGCCCTGGCCACGGTCGAGGCACTGCAGGAGCACCCGGCGGTCAACTCGTCGATCGACCAGGAGGCCGGCACGGTCACCTACCACGACGGCGAGCACCTGGGCATCGCGGTCGACACCCCGCGGGGCCTGATCGTCCCGGTGATCAAGGACGCGGGCGACCTCAACCTGGCCGGGCTGGCCAAGCGGATCGCCGACGTGGCCGACCGCACCCGCAACAACAAGATCAGCCCCGACGAGCTGTCCGGTGGCACGTTCACGCTGACCAACACCGGCAGCCGGGGCGCGCTGTTCGACACCCCGATCATCAACCAGCCGCAGGTCGGCATCCTCGGCACCGGCGCGGTGGTCAAGCGGGCCGTGGTCGTCGACGACCCCAACCTGGGCGAGCTGATCGTGCCCCGCTCGATGATGTACCTGGCCCTGAGCTACGACCACCGCATCGTCGACGGCGCCGACGCCGCCCGCTTCCTCACCACGATGAAGCAGCGCCTCGAGAGCGGCGCCTTCGAGGCTGAATTGAGCTAGCCCCACGCGATCGCCCCGTCGGTGAGATGGTCGCGATTTCTGATGCCCGCCGGGTTCGCGGATATCGGAAATCGTGGCCATCTCATCGGCATTCTGGGGGCGATCGCGCGCGGAGCGAAGCGAAGCCATCCAACTCAGTTTTGAACCTGTTCGACAAGGGGCATCATGGGGATCATGCGGATCCTCATGGCCGGTGCGTCCGGTTTCCTCGGCGTCCCGCTCGCGAAGCGGCTGCGAGAGGCTGGGCACGACGTCACCAGACTGGTCCGGCGGCCCGCCGAGTCGACGGATGAAGCGACCTGGTCGCCGTCGCAGGGGCAGCTCGACCCCGCCCTGGTGGCGGGGGCCGACGCGGTGATCAACCTGGCCGGGGCCGGGGTCGGCGACAAGCGGTGGACCGCGGCGTACCGCAGCGTCATCCGCTCCAGCCGGGTCGACACGACCGGGACCATCGCGCGCGCGATCAAGCACCTCCCCGCGGCCGACCGGCCGCGCACGCTGCTGCAGGGCTCGGCCGAGGGCTGGTACGGCGAGACCGGCGACCGCCGGGTCACCGAGGACTCGCCGGCCGGCCGCGGCTTCCTGGCCGACGTCGTGCGGGTGTGGGAGGCGGCGGCCCGGCCGGCCGAGGACGCCGGCACGCGCGTCGTCCTGCTCCGCAGCGGGCTCCCCCTGCACCAGGACGGCGGCCTGCTCAAGCCGCAGATGCCGATCTTCCGCGCCGGGCTGGGCGGCCGGCTGGGCAGCGGCCGGCAATACCTGCCCTGGCTCTCGCTGGAGGACTGGCTGCGCGCGGTCGAGTTCCTGCTGGACCAGGAGGAGATCAGCGGGCCGGTCAACGTCGTCGGGCCCGAGCCGGTGACCAACGCCGAGTTCGCCGAGACCCTGGGCCGCGTGCTGCACCGGCCGGCGGTGACCTTCGTGCCAGGGTTCGCGCTGCAGATCGCGCTGGGCGGCTTCGCCGAGGAGGCGCTGGGCAGCAAGCGGGTGATGCCCGGGGTGCTGAGCCGGGCCGGATTCCGGTGGAACCACCCGACCCTGGAGTCGGCCCTGCGGGTGGCAGTCGGCCAGACGCCGAGCGCGGCTTCCTGATCACGGGGCGGCGGCTGTTAGCTTGTAGCCGATGTCCGTCACCGCCACCGCGCCCGCCGAGTCGTCCGACCCGCCCGCCGAGCCCGCCGCCCCGTCCGCGGTACGCCGCCGGTGGCCGGGTCATCTGATCATGGCCGCCGTGTCGGTGGCCGTCGCGGTCTACGTGACCCAGGGGCTGTGGGCCGACCCGTACGGCAAAGTGCTCCAGCGCAACGCCGGCGACCAGGCGTTCTTCGAGTGGCTGCTGGGCTATGGGTGGTACCTGCTGAGCCACGGCGCCGACCCGTTCTTCACCGACATGATGAACGCGCCGGACGGCGTGAACCTGGCCGCCAACACCTCCATCACGGTCTACATCGTGGCGCTGGCGCCGATCAGCCACTTCCTCGGCCCGCAGGTCAGCTTCGTGATCATCCTGACCGCGAACCTGGCCGCAGCGGCGTTCGTCTGGTATTTGTTCCTGCTCCGCCACGCCACCACCCGCCGGGGCGTGGCCGCGGTGGCCGGGCTGTTCTGCGGGTTCGCGCCCGGCTTCGTGTCGCACGCCAACGGCCACCTGAACTGGTCCGCCGGTTGGATCGCGCCGCTGGTGCTGTGGTGGGTGCTCAAGCTGCGCGAGGACCGCTGGATCCGCAACGGGCTGGTCCTCGGCCTACTGGTCGCGGCCGGGTTCTCGATCGCGGCCGAGGGGCTGTTCTTCACCGCCCTGGCCAGCGCGGTCTTCCTGGCGGCGTGGGCGCTGGCCCCGGCGACCCGGGCCGAGGCGCGGGGCGCGCTCACGACCATGCTCAAGGGCTTGGGTGTCACCGCGGTGGTGGCCGGCGCGCTCCTCGCGTACCCCCTGTACATGCATTTCGCGGGGCCGCAAAGCTTCTCCGGGACCGGGTTCAACCAGCGCCACTACGTCGAGGACGTGGCGTCGTACCTGAGCTACGCCGAGCGCAGCTTCGCCGGCTGGGCCGGGCTGGACAGCGCCTGGCTGGCGCCGAACCCGACCGAGGAGACGTCGTTCTTCGGGCTGCCGATGGTCGTGCTGATCATCGCCGGGCTGGTCACGCTCTGGAAACGGGCCGACGCCGGGCGGCGGGCGACGCTGCGGGCGCTGATCGTCGTGGCGGTCACCTTCGTGGTGCTGTCCTGGGGGCCGCGGCTGCAGATCTTCGAGCAGGAGACGCCGATCCCGCTGCCGTACGCCGCCCTGGCCCATCTGCCGCTGTTCGACTCGGCCCTGCCGGCCCGGTTCGCGCTGGTGCTCGTGGGCGTCTTCGGCGTGGTGCTGGCCATGCTGGGCGATCTGCTGCTGCGCGACCGGACGATCCCGTCGGCGGCACAGACCGCGTTCGGAGCGGCGTACGCGGTGGCTCTGGTCCCGATCATGCCCTTGCCCCTGCTGACGACCACACGCGCGGTCGAGCCGCAGTTCATCGCCGACGGCACCTGGAAACGGTACGTGGACGACGACGCCTCGCTGAGCTCGCTGCCGTTCGCCAGCAACCTGTCGGCCGACGCGCAGCGCTGGCAGGCGTACACGATGGCCCGGGGCGGCAAGCAGTTCCGCATCCCCGACGGCTATTTCCTCGGGCCGGGCGGGCACGACGGCACCGGGCAGATCGGCGCCCGCTGGCATTGGACCGACTGGCTGCTGGCCCGGGCCGGCCGGTACGGCGAGGTCCCGCAGGTCACCGAGGCCGACCGGATCCGGGCCCGTGAGGATCTGGCCCACTGGAACATCCAGGGCCTGTTCCTGGCCGACCGGGTGACCGGCGCGGACGGTCCGGAATTCCGGGCGGCGATCGAGCTGACCGCCCGTGATCTGTTCGGCGAGCCCGAACGCGTCGACGACGTGCTGTTCTGGCGCATCCGCCCCGGCGTCGACCCGGTCACACCCGGGCAGTAGGGCCCACCGCTCAGGTGAGCGGCGATCCGGCGACCGGGTCGAGCAGCAGGTCCTCGACACCGAGGATGTCGCTGACGTCGAAGCCCCGCATGTCAGCCGCCAGTTCGGGGCTGGCCCCGTAGGCGGCGAGGAATTCGGCGGGGTCGACGTCCTCCCGGAACGAGATCAGGGCGATCAGACGGTGCGCTCCGGCCTGGTCATCGGTCCAGAAGCCGTGCACGGTGACACCGAACTTGGGCATGCCGACGATGTGCCGCGGCCAGTGCACGGTGGCGTACTGGTGAAGCGCTCCGGTCGTGCGCAGGGTATAGGTCTTGATCTGATACACGATTCATGCTCCCGTGACGGCCACGATCGCCGACTTGAAATCGGGGTCGGCCCCGATTTGAGCGAGCAGCACGTTCGCCGAGTTGTAGCAGTCGAACCGTTCGATTTTTCCGTTCCGGAGAAACCAGAGATCCGCCGTCGGTACGTCGATACGGTTACCGGTCGGCGGGATTTCGCCGGCCGGGGTCGGGAATGCGCCGCGATGCGTTCCCTGAATGCGGAGTTCGACGGCGACGACGTCACCGAGCGCATGCACTTCGAGCAGTTCCCGGTGGACGTCGGGGAAGACGCCGGCGAAGCCGTTCACCGCCTGCGGAATCTGGTCCCCGCGGAAGGTCAGTGAATTCGGGATGTCGTTGAATGTTCCGTCCTCGGTGAACAGGGCGCGGAAACCGCCGGCGTCGAGGGCGTTCCCTTCCGCCAGCCGGTAGGCCTCGCGGACAACCTCTTCGTTACTCGTCATGACGGCCAAGCTAACAGGGTTTTTGACCGTACAGTCAATAACGTAAGCTGGCTCACATGCCTCGTCCCCGCAAGTTCGTCGAGAGCGACGTCGTCAGCAGCGCCGGCGAGGTGTTCGCCGTGCACGGCCTCGCCGCCGCGACGCTGGATGACCTGGTGCGGGCGACCGGTCTGGGCAAACAGAGCCTGTACAACGCATTCGGCGGCAAGCGGGAATTGTTCTTCCGGGCCCTTTCCGAGGATCGGGAGGAGGCGACCCGCGCCGTCACCGAAGCGCTCGGACACGACGACGCTTCGCCGCTGGAACTGATCCGCGGTCACATGCTCCGGATGGCGATCGAGTTCAGCAGCGGTGATCGGCGGGTCTCGCTGACCACGCGGGCACTGGTCGAATCGACCGGCGAGGAGGATCCGCTCTCGACGGCCACCAAGGCCGGCATCGAAGAGCTCGCCGGGATCTACGGTCAATGCCTGGAACACGCACGGGAGAACGGGGATCTCCCCGAGGACGCCAACGTGCAATCGCTGGCGGTCTACTTCGTCGCCGTCACCCGGGGGATGGAGCTGCTCGGCCGCGCCGGTGTCGGCCGCGCCGTTCTCACCGCCGTCGCGCTCGACTCGCTTCGCGCGCTCCACGGGAAGCGGATGGAGGAGGCCGATGACCACCCGCGGCGGCCGGAGTAGCGTTGGCGGCGTGACCAGCCCGACGCTCACCATTCTGCGGCCCGGCCTCGTCGACTACCGCGAGGCCTGGGACGAGCAACGCCGCATCCACGAGGCCGTCGCCGAGGGCAAGCAGCCCGACACCGTCCTCCTGCTCGAGCACCCCAGCGTCCTCACCGCCGGCAAGCGCACCGAGCCGGCCGACCGCCCGCTCGACGGCACCCCGGTGGTCGAGGTCGACCGCGGCGGCAAGATCACCTGGCACGGTCCGGGTCAGCTGGTCGGCTACCCGATCCTCAGGCTGCCCGACCCGATCGACGTGGTCGCGTACGTCCGGCGGACCGAACAGATGTTGATCGACGTCTGCGCCGAGTTCGGCGTGACCGCGACCCGGGTCGAGATCAAAGGGCGCAGCGGCGTCTGGGTACGCGCGGACGACCGCGGGCCCGACCGCAAGATCGCCGCGATCGGCATCCGGGTGGCCCGGGGCGTGACACAGCACGGCTTCGCCATCAACTGCGACTGCGACCTGTCGAACTACGACCGGTTCGTGCCGTGCGGCATCCGCGACGCCGGCGTCACCTCGCTCTCCTGGGAGCTGGGCCGCGACGTCACGGTGGCCGAGGTGCAGCCCGTGGTCGAGCGTCACCTGCCCACTCTGCTTACCTAGAGCATGGCCTTCGAGAAGGATCCGACCGACCCGCGCGTGTTCATCCCGCGGCCGGGCGGCGGTGTGACGCTGAACTACGCCCACGGCATCTCGTGGGCGATCTTCCTGAGCATGACGGTGATCCCGCTGGCCGTGGTCATCGGGACCACCGTCCTGCTACTGCTCTGAGGCGTTTGTCCGGCCGGCCTAGGGCGCTATCCGGTGCAGGTCGCGGGGGAACGCGGTGACCTCGCGGACATTGCGCGCCTCCAGCAGGCGGGCGACGAAGCGCTCCAGGCCGATCGCGAAGCCGCCGTGCCGGGGCATGCCGTAGCGGAAGGCGTCGAGATAGCCCGCGTACGGCTCGACGTCACCGTCGAGGGCTGTCACGTAGTCCTCGTACCGGTGCAGCCGTTGCCCGCCGGTGACCAGCTCCATCCCGCGGAAGAGCAGGTCGAAGCCGTTCGAGTAGCGCGGGTCGGCCGGGTCGGGATGGGTGTAGAAGGGACGTTTCGCCATCGGGTAACCGGTGACGAACACGAATTCCGAACCGTGCTTCTCCTTCGCCCACGCGCCGACGGCCCGCTCGTGCGCCGGCGCCAGGTCCGGTTCGTCCTCCGGAGCCCCGGCGATCTTCAGCGCTTCGGTGAAGTGCACCGCCGGGATCTCACTCGGTGTTTCCAAGGCAGCCCACGGCTCGACCGCCGCCGCCATCCCGGCCAGCGCCGACGTCAGCACCGCCATCACGTCCCGGTGGTCGGTGATGAAGCCGAGCTCGGCGTCCAGTGACGTGTACTGGGCCAGGTGCCGGCCGGTGTCGTGCGGCTCGGCCCGGAACACCGGGCCGACCTCGAAGACCCGCTCGAACACCCCGACCATCATCTGCTTGTAGAACTGCGGCGACTGGGCCAGATAGCCGGGCCGGCCGAAGTAGTCGAGAGCGAAGACGTTGGCGCCGGACTCGGTCGCCGACGCCACGATCTTGGGCGTGTGGATCTCGACGAACCGCTGTGCCGCCAGCGCCGACCGGAAACCCTCGGTCGCCGCGGCGGCCACCCTCACCGCTCTCGACCGCGTGGGGTGGCGCAGGGCGAGAGCGGCGTGGTCCAGCTGGGTGGGCAGGGTCGCGGTGAGTTCCGGGCGGTGCAGTTCGAGAGGCAGGGGTACGGACACAGCGCTCTGTACGCGTACCCGTGGCGAAATGAGCTCGACCCCCGCCGGAGCCGCCGCGTTGACGCTGACCTTGGCCGTCACCTCGATCACACTCTCCTCGGAGATCGCCTCGATCTCCGCGCGTGTGGCCGGGTCGGTGACGACAACCTGGGCGAGCCCGGCGGCGTCGCGGACGATCAGAAAAGCGACCTGTTTGAGAATTCGGCGGCGGTGCAGCCACCCGGCGATAGTGACCTGTTCGCCGGGGTGCATCGGCAATTCGGTGGAAAGAATGCGTTGCATTGGTACCTCCTCTGGTGCTGCCCCAGGGAGGTGTGGGCGAGCGGGATCCTCGCGGTGCCACCACACCTTCGCGCCTTTCGGCGCCTCTTGGTGTTGCCGCAGCTCAGGAGTGTCTTCCCACCTCGGCGCCGGGCCGCACTCACAGCAGTCGAGCGGCTCTCTCGGCCGGCGTGATCGAGGCGGTACTTGGTTCCGTCACAGCCGATGGACCGGACGTTAACAGGGGGCGACTCCCCGGCAAAGCGGGTTTACACGTGTCACGTGAGGGCACTCACACCGCCAGTCACGTGAGCCACGTCGCCCAAAGGCCAACGCTGCCGCGATCCGGCGTAACCTCGGCTTTGTGACTATCGCTCCCGAGGGCCGCCGCATGCTGCGCATCGAAGCGCGCAACGCCGAGACTCCGATCGAACGGAAGCCTCCGTGGATCAAGGTCAAGGCGAAGATGGGCCCGGAGTACACACAGTTGCGTGGTTTGGTGCAGCGTGAGGGTCTGCACACGGTTTGCCAGGAAGCGGGCTGTCCCAACATCTACGAGTGCTGGGAAGACCGCGAGGCCACGTTCCTCATCGGCGGCGACCAGTGCACGCGGCGCTGCGACTTCTGCCAGATCGACACCGGCAAGCCGGCCGAGTTCGACGCCGACGAGCCCCGCCGGGTCGGCGAGTCGGTCGCCACCATGGGCCTGCGCTACGCCACGGTCACCGGCGTCGCCCGCGACGACCTCCCCGACGGCGGCGCCTGGCTCTACGCCGAGACCGTCCGCCAGATCCACAAGCTCCAGTCCGGCTGCGGCGTCGAGCTGCTGATCCCCGACTTCAACGCCGACGAGACCCAGCTGGCCGAGGTCTTCGGCGCGGCGCCCGAGGTGCTCGCGCACAACGTCGAGACCGTGCCGCGCATCTTCAAGCGCATCCGCCCCGGTTTCCGTTACGAGCGCTCGCTGGGCGTGCTCACGTCGGCCCGGGGCGCCGGCCTGGTCACCAAGAGCAACCTGATCCTGGGCATGGGCGAGGAGCGGGCCGAGGTGTCCCAGGCGCTGCGCGACCTGTATGACGCCGGCTGCGAGATCATCACGATCACGCAATACCTGCGGCCGACGCCGCGGCACCACCCCGTGGAGCGCTGGGTCAAGCCTGAGGAGTTCATCGAGCTGCAGGCCGAGGCTGAGGCGATCGGCTTCGCCGGGGTGATGAGCGGGCCGCTGGTGCGGTCTTCGTATCGTGCCGGGCGGCTCTACCGGCAGGCGCTGGACGCTCGCGGCTGAGCCCGGCCTCATTCGGCGCGCTTGGCCCGGCTTCATTCAGCGCGGCCTTTACTCAGTACGGCTTGGCCCCGCTTTATACAGCGCGGCCTTCACTCAGTACGGCTTAGCTCGGCTTCATTCAGCGCCGCCTTTACTCAGCGCGGCTTGGCCCGGCTTCATTCAGCGCCGCCTTTACTCAGCGCGGCTTAGCCCGGCTTCATTCAACGCGGGTGGGCTCGGCCTTACTCGGCACGGCTGGGCGCGCGGCCCTATTCGGCATCGTTTGAGCCCGGCCCTACTCGGCGCGGTTGCGCATGGCGGCCTTCTTGGCGCGGTTGCCGCAGGTGGCCATCGAGCACCAGCGGCGTGACCGACCTCGGCTGTTGTCCAGGAAGACCGCGACGCAGCCCTCCCCCTCGCACACCTTGATCGTCCCGTCCCTGGCCCCGCCGACGGTGTCCACCGCGTCGACGGCCACGATCGCGAGCGCCGACCGGGCCGCGTGCGCCGGCGGGAAGCGCCAGCCGGCACCGTGGTCGCCGAGCACGCGTACCGCGTCATGCCGGTCGGCCCACGCGTTCAGCAGGTCGCGGTCGTCGGGCGGGACCGTTGCCGCCTCCGCGACCGCGCGCGCCGACCGGTAGATCGCCTCCCGCAGCTCGCGCGCCTCCCGCAGCAGCTCGTCACTCACCCGCGACCCGGGCGCGCTCAGCCCGGCGGCGGCCAGCCAGGCGGTCAGGTCCGAGGGATCGCGCAGCTGCTCCCGCGGCGCCGGCTCGAGCCGGAATCGGGCCGTCTTGGTGAACAGCAGCGACAGAGGTTGCTGGATCTCGAACACGGAACCACCCTAGCCGGTTCGCTATCGTCTACGCTACGGTCTCGGAACCGGCTTAGGTGGTTCAGCAACTTCGAAAGGAAACCCATGGACGTCACCGTCGACAAGGTGCCCGGCCTCCCCGAGGGGTTCGCCGACCAGTTCCGCAGCGAGCGTTACGACCTCGGCGACATCTCCCTGCACGCGGTCACCGGCGGATCCGGTCCGGCGCTACTGCTGGTCGGCGGGTGGCCACAGTTCTGGTGGCAGTGGCGCAAGGTCATGCCCGCGTACGCCAAGCACTATTCGGTGATCGCGGTGGACCCGCGCGGCGTCGGCGGCTCGGACATGCCCGAGGACGGCTACGACAGCGCCACGGCGGGCGGCGACCTGGCCCGGCTGATGACCCTGCTGGGCCACGAGCGGTTCCGGCTGATCGGTCACGACGTCGGCATGATGATCGCGTACGCCCTGGCCGCCGACCACCCCGGCCGCGTCACCCAGCTCGTCCTGGCCGAAGCCGCCCTGCCCGGCCTGTCCACCGACCCCGGCGCCCTGCCCACGGCCAATCCCCCGGTCGAGAAGATGTGGCACTTCATGTTCAACCGCCTGCCGTCGGTCAACGAGCGGCTGGTCGAGGGCCGCGAGGATGTCTACTTCGGCGACCAGTTCGCGGTGAAGGGCGCCACGCCGTCGACCATGCCGCCCGAGGTGGTCGGCGTGTATGTCGACGCCCTCCGCCGGCCCGGGGCGCTGCACGCGAGCTTCCAGTACTACCGGGCCCTGGACATCACGATCGCCCAGAACCTGGAGCGCTCCCGCACTCCGCTGCCGATGCCGGTCCTGGCGATCGGCGGCGCGACGTCCCGTGGCGCTGGGGTGGCGGCCGACGTGCGCCGGGTGGCCACGGACGTCACCGACCTGGTGGTGCCGGAATGCGGGCACTACGTGCCGGAGGAGACGCCGGACGTCTTCACCCAGGCGACCCTGAGTTTCTTCGGCGCCTAACGCGACTTCGCGGCCGGATCGCCCCCTCCGCGATCCGGCCGCGCCCACAACCCCGCCCCAGCCGAAACCGGCGCCACCCCGCCACGCCCACAACCCAGCCCCAGCCGAAACCGGCGCCACCCCGCCACGCCCACAACCCCGCCTCAGTCGAAGCCGGCGCCATCCCGCCGCGCCTACAGCCCCGCACCGGCCGAAGTCGACACCGGCCGGCCTGGATGATCTTGAGCGTCGCGGCGGGCCGCCCCCTCCCCCACCCCGGCACTGGGTGGGCGTCAAAGTAGCGGCCGGGTACGACAACTTTGGGCGCTGTCCACAGGCTCGCCGGGCGGTCAGGCGATGACGGCGAAGCCGCCGGTCCAGCCGACCTTCTCGCCGGCGGCCAGGGTGACCTGCAGGAAGGCGGTCGCCTCGAGCTCGCGGGCCCGCTTCAGCGAACCGGCGTCGATCGCCTTCAGGCCACCGGCCGACACGATGCCGGCCAGCAGCGCCTTGGCGTCGGTGTCGTCGCCGGCGATCAGGACCGTGGTGGGCTCGGTGCCGACCGTTCCATTGTGCAGAGTGGCGGCGAAGTTGGTGTTGAACGCCTTGAGGACCCGGGACTGCGGGAGCTTCGCGGCGATCTCGGCGGCGGCCGAGCCGTCGGCCGGGACGGTCAGCGAGTCGAAGGTTTCGAAGTTCAGCGGGTTGGTGATGTCCACGACGATCTTGCCGGCGAGCTGGTCGGCCCGCTCCTCCAGGACCTTCGCGATCGACGGGTAGAGCACCGCGAGGATCACGATGTCGCCGGTGATCGGCTTGGCGACGTCGGAGGAGTTGAACAGCTCGACGGAGTTGCCACCCTTGGTGACGACGTTGGCGATGGCCTGGCCCATGTTGCCGGTGCCGAGGATGGTGACGTGGCTCATGATGCGCTCCCTGATCAATAGGTTGTCGCTACAACAAACACCATAGCCGTACGCGAGTTGTTGCTACAACCTTTTCGAGGGAGAATGTGACCATGGACTCGCCCTGGCTCGACAAGAAGCAACTCGCCGCGTGGGTACGGCTGGCCGCCGTGGTCGAGTTGCTGCCCGGCGTACTGGAACGGCAGCTGCGCCGCGACGCCGAGCTGACCCACTTCGACTACTTCGTGCTGGCGATGCTCTCCGAGGCGACGGACCGCACGCTGCGCATGACCGAGCTGGGCCGGCAGACGAACGCCACGCTCCCCCGGCTGTCCCACGTGGTGCAGCGGCTCGAGGACCGCGGCCTGGTCGAGCGTTTCCCATGCCCGCAGGACAAGCGGGCCACGAACGCACGGCTGACCGACGCGGGCTGGACCAAGGTGCAGGCGACGGCACCCGGTCACGTCGCTACCGTGCGTACCCATGTCATTGATCCTCTGACCCCGCGGCAGCTCGCCCAGCTGACCGAGATCGCCGACGCGATCCTGCAGCACCTCGACCCCGACGGTGCGATGAGCGGTGTCTACAACCGCTACGACAACGAGTCCGGCCAGGACGACACCTGAGGCGTGCCTTCAACCGTCCTCATCCGTCCCGCTCGATGAGCGGTCATCGACAATGCCGCGTACGCACTGATCCGAAGGCCGTGCCGAAACGCGAGCCGGACCAGACCGGCGCCGTAGGTGTCCCGGACGGTCCGCGGCCCGACCGAGGTCAGGTCACCTCCGGCCGCCATCGTGGCAGCGGCCCGCCCGGCCCGGTAACGCCCGCGAACCAGGCCCGCGACGGTGTAGTCGCCGCGGTGCCGCACGATCAGGTCGGACGCGTACCCGATGATCGCGCCGGAGCGGACGATGCGGCGCGCGAGTTCGCGGTCCTGGGATTTGACGAACCGTACGTCGAACCGGCCGGCCCGCCGCAGGAGATCCGCCCGTACGCCGAAATTGCCGCCGTTGAGATAGTCGACCGGCCCGCCGGCCCGCGTGTTGACCCGGTCTCGATTGTCGAAGGCCAGCCGCCGGAGTCGGGAGAGCGGCCCGGGCTCGACGTCCTCCACGATCCGGCCGGCCAGGCCGTCGAAGGTTTCCAGCCCCCGCGCCAGAACGGTGAGCCACCGCGGATCGGGCTCGACGTCGTCGTCCAGAAATCCGATCAGGTCGCCGCGGGCCACCTCGATCGCCGCGTTCCGGGCCGCGCTCACACCACGGTGATCCGGCAGCCGGACCACCTCGACGCCGGTGCACTCGGCGTGCCGGGCGACGCCGCTCAGGTCGGGCGCGGGCCCGCCGTCGACCGCCACGATCACCTCGAACGGCGGGGCCTGATCCTGCTGGGCGAGCGCCTCCAGCGTCGTTCGCGACGAGTTCCGGCCGGTGGTCGGTATGACGACCGAGACGTGCTCGTACACCGAAGTGATGGTACTGATCAAGACAGACGGAACGGCGGCCGCGCCGGGAGCGCGACCGCCGTTTCGATGACCGTACGGGTCAGACGTTGTAGTACATCTCGAACCAACCGTGCGTTCGCCGTGACCTGGCGCGATGGCGGTGACCGGCCGTCTGACCTGCTTCAACAGTGGGCATCGATTGTCATCGTTTTCGGTTGGTTTCTCGGCGGGTTTGTGCCCTGGTTGGGCCGAACGATCTTGACCGTCGTTCGCGGGTTTGACCTTCAGGCGGGCGTCGCGAGTAACCTGGTGGGGCATCCCGTCGCGCAAGCCTCGCTCGGCCGGGCCGCGCTCGGCTGGTCCAGGTGGAGCGCCCCACTGGACGAACGACCTGGACCAGCCGAGCGCGGTCTGGTGGCCTCCGGTGCGCGATGCTTCCCCGCCGGTGTTGGGACATCCCAGAGCACCCCAGGGTCCAGGGGCGGAGCCCCGGCCGCCGGAGGCCCTGTCCGGGTCGTAGGGCCGGAGGCCCTGCCCGCCGGAGGCGCAGTGATGCCGCCCTCCGAGCGCTTGCGGAACCCATTTACCTTGGTAAGTGAAATGAAGAAGAGAATGCAGCTCTCGGAGCCGTGGCATCGGCGACCGAACGGGCTCTACGTTCCGCGAAGCTACTCATCCGCTGAGGCTGAGCGGACCGCCGAACGTTCCTCCATCCGGGATTCTGTCCGGCGTCGTGCGCCCGACTGGGTGATGGCGACCGCCTCGGTCCTTAGCGTGGGCGCTGCGCTTGTATCGACTCTGATTGCCAGCGACGCGCTCAAGGCGCAGTCCGCCGCGCAGTCCCGGGAGATCGTGAAGGACCAGATGGAGATCAACGCGATGAACGCGGAGAGGAGGGAAAAGGCCGAGGAGCTGGCTAACCGGAGGTCCGAGAGCGCGCGGAAGGTCACTTGGTGGTCCAGCACCGCTGACTTGACACTTAATGTGAGGAACGCGTCCAACGGCGAACTCTACTCGGCCGGCTTCAACTACCTTAAGACCGACAGGTCTGTTATATACGTGACGATGCCAAGCGTTCCCCCGTGCACCACGCTTTCGCTATCGCTTCTGGGTCCAGCACTTCAGCAGGCGGGAATCTCGGACGCCGTGCCGACTGCTCTGACCTTCAGCGATGGGGAAGGGTTCTGGACTCGTTGGGTCGGGGGAGGTCTCGAATACCGGGCTCGGACAGAGCAAGAAGTTCGGGTTTTCACCCACGCGGCCTTGTCCGACAGCGACTCCGGGCGCTACACCAAGATCGACGGCTGCGTCTAGCGACGATCGAAAGAGCCGGTTTGTAGAGCCTCGATCATCCTCGGCGGATGATCGAGGCTCTTTCGCGTCTCCCGGTAGCCGCAGCGAGGACTGCCGGGCCGCGCCGTGAGCGAAGCGGCAAGGCGCGGTCGGCCGGCAGAACCCTTGCGGCGTGCGGCCCGAAGGGCCGCCTTGAAGACGTATAGAAAGTTCTCACCGGGCTGCGGCGTGTTCAGCCGTCCTCAGTGAGCTCTCGGATGGCCGGACCTAGGCCGAGCGTTACTCTGGCTCGGCGCTCGAACAGTACGCCGGATGGAATGCCCGGTGCCTGCACCGTCCGAACCAGGTGAAATCCGTGTTCCAGGTAGTACTTGTGCAGCTGGGTGTTGCTGGTCCACGCATCGAGACGTAGCCAGCGGGCTCCCGCTGCTTCTGTGCGCATACTGGCCCAGTCGAGGACTGCGGAGCCCAGGTGACGGATGCCGGCGTCGCGGCTCACGACCAGCCGATGGACGTACCGACCGTCTTCCGGCTTGTCCTCCGGTAGCCAGAGGCGTGGGTCGGCGAAACGGTCAAGCGTCACCGTCGCGACGGTGACATATGGGGGTTGCTCGATCAGCCAGCAGGTTCCTGCCTCTATCGCTGCCTCGATCCCGTCGAGCTTGACCGGGTATTGCCACTGATCTTGGCCCAACTGTCGGAGCCACGCGGAAGCACCGTTCCACAGGCCGGCGACGATGTCTCGGTCGGATTCTCGCGCAGCCCTTATGACCAGGGTCACGAGTGACTTCTCCCGGTGCTCCCGATGGGGCGCCCTTGGTCATCGATCGGGTGGATCCGCTCGTACATGATCACGTGTCGGTCACCGGGTAAGACGAAGACGTCACACCGAACCGGTTCCTCGCTTGCCGTGAAACCTGTTACGACGTGCATCGCGACGGGTGTCCCTGCGCTGAGCCGCAAACGGCCGATCTCATCGGGCGTCGGCATGCGGACGAAAAACTCATCGATGGCGTACCGCTCACGGTACCCGCGCTCGGCCAACACGTAGTTGCTTCCGCCGGGGATATCGGCGGGGTCCATGATCTCGGTGTCGTGCACCAGCGCGTAGGGGTAGTAGGTGTCGTTGATGTGGAAGGGCTCGCCGTCGAGGGAAATGATGCGCTTTCGCGCGACCACCTTGGAGCCCAGCTCGATCCCGAGTCGCTCAGCGACTAGCGGGTCAGCCTTGACGACCGCGATCTCAATTTCCATGGACGGGTTCCGTCCATGTCGCGTGAAAGCGGCAGTGAAGCGATCCATCGTCGGGCTTGTCGGGGCTTCCCACCCGTCCTGCGGCCGATAGACCATCTGCTGGCGGTCACGCACCGTAACGCCGCGTCCTTGGTGGCTGACGACCAGGCCCTCGTTGATCAGCTCCGCCACGGCCTGGCGTGTAGTCATGCGGGCTACGCCGTATCGCTCGGATAGCTCTTGCTGGGTGGGCAGCAGCGACCCGGGCGGGAGCTCGCCAGACTGAATCTTCTCTCGAAGCTCGCTAGCGATCTTCCGGTACATCGGCTGCCCTGCCCTCACTGCCCATTTCTACATGGCATGAGCAAGATTTGTCTAGCCAATTTCGCATCACCCCTTGACCGTGTCCCAACTTCATCCGTAAATTTGGCTAGACAACATAGATCTTCTAGCCAATATTGGAGGGGAGTGATCGTGGGAAGGAAACTTTTCGACCGCACGGTGAGCGAGTTCGCGATCGTCGATCCGCCGGTGTCGCAGTGGTACGCCAGGCGCGCCGGCGTATCGGCTCTCGTCGTGGGCCTGGGGTTCGACGCGCTGGTGACGGCGGTGTTGAGCGTGTTCTGCCCGCTGTTGCTTGCGGTGGTGCTAGGTGCGCTGGCCGGCGTGGTCGCCGCGTTGGTGACAGCGGTGCTGGTGCGGGTCTGGCCGGTGCTGCGGTCGCTTTGGTGGTGGTCACTCGAGATCACGGCCGCGGTGCTCGCGGTGGGTGGTTGGGTCGCGCTGGCACATGTGACGGTTTGGTGGGTCGCTTCGGCGGTCTTGCTGGCGTTGGTGGCGGCGGTGTTCGTGCCGTCGCGGTCGCGTCGGTTCGTCTACGCGTGGTCGTGGTGTCTGGTGGTTCGTCACCGGCTGCGGTTGTGCTTCGCGACGCTGGTGCGTTCGCAGGTGCGGGTGACCGGCGGCCGTCCGGCTGCGTTGCCGTTGCTGTTGTGGGCGCGGCCGACGCTGGCTGGCGAACGGGTGTGGTTGTGGCTTCGCCCGGGCCTGTCGCTGGAAGACCTGGATGGCAAGGCGTCGCTGATCGCGGTGGCGTGTATCGCCAAGCAGGTCCGGATCGCGCCCGCGTCAGAGCGCTACGCCGCGTTGTTGCGCGTCGACATCGCTCGCCGTGACCCGCTGGCGGGCCGGATCGATTCGCCGTTGGCGCTGTTCATCCCGAGCCTGCGCGGCAACACCGAGGCGGATGTGCCGGTGTCCCCGGCCGTGTCGCCGGTTGGCCTGGAGCTGGCCGACATCGAAGACCCGGCACCCGAACCGCCACGTCGCGGGGGTCGCGGATGACCTCCTACGGCTGGGTGCCTGTGCAAGTGAAGTCCCGTGCCATCACCGACAAGGAGAACTGAGATGGCCAACGAAACCAACCTGACCATGGTCGGCAACCTGACCGCCGACCCGGAACTGCGGTTCCTGCCGTCCGGCACGGCGATGGTGAAGTTCACGATCGCGTCGACGCCGCGCACCCTCGACCGCCAGTCGGGGGAGTGGAAGGACGGCGACCCGCTGTTCATGAACTGCACGGCGTTCCGTGACCTGGCCGAACACATCGCCGAGTCGCTGACCAAGGGCACCCGCGTCATCGTGTCGGGCCGGCTGAAGCTGACCCGGTGGGAGGACAAGGAAACGGGCGACAAGCGGTCCGCGTACGGCATGGACGTCGACGAGATCGGCCCCAGCCTGCGCTTCGCCCAGGTCAAGGTGCAGAAGATGAACCGTGGCAGCAAGAACGACGGGTTCACCCCGGACGTGCCGCAGGACGACGAGTGGAGCATCGCCGCTCCGGCTGCTCCGGCGAAGGTCTGAGGGCTGAGCTGTGCAGCACGTCGTCGCCGTGAACGGCTCACTCGGCCCGGTCAAGCCCGGTCTGCCCCTGTCCATCTTCGACCCGGTCCCGATCGGGATCGACGAGTTCGGTGTGCAGGTGCTGGTCCGGCTGATCTGGCGGAATCTGCTGATTGGCGGCGAGCCCGGCGCGGGTAAGTCGGCGCTGCTGAACGTGTTGGTCGCCTATGCGGCGCTGTGCCTGAACTGCAAGCTGATCCTGTTGGACGGCAAGCAGGTCGAACTCGGGCAGTGGCGTAGATGCGCTGACGCGTTCGTCGGCCCGAACATCGTCCAAGCGCTGGTCCTGCTGACCAAGTTGCAGAAGATGATGGACAACCGGTACGCGTTCCTGCTCGACGCCGAGCGACGCAAGGTCGTCGAGAAGGTCCCGACCCTGTCACCGGTCACCGGGGAGATCAGCTGGGTTGCGGACGCGTTCCTGCCCTATGTGGTCGCGATCGACGAGATCGCCTACTACTCGGCCACGACCGGGGACAAGAAGCAGCGCGAGGAGTTCGCGGCGCTGCTTCGCGACCTGGTCGCCCGTGGCCGGGCGGTCGGCATCATCGTCATCGCCGCCACCCAACGCCCCAGCTCGGACATCATCCCGACCTCGCTGCGTGACCTGTTCGCGTGGCGGTTCGCGGGACGGTGCACCAACGATTCGTCGTCGGACATCGTGCTTGGGCACGGCTGGGCCAACAAGGGCTGGTCCGCTAACGCGGTCAGCCCGAACAACCCCGGCGCCGGCCTGCTGATCGCTGAAGGCGGAAGTCCACAGCTGGTCAAGACCGCCTATCTGGATGACCGCACGTGCGCGGCCATCGCCGCTTACGCGGCCGAACTGCGCGCCACTGCCACCGCCGCCCGCCCGCACCTGAGCGCGGTCCCGGCGGCGGCTTGACGCGCCTCACATGACCTCCCGAAACCTTCGGGCGGACAGCGCAACGCCACTGGAAGGAGTTCGATCCGTGACCACCAAAAGGTATCCCACCCGCCGGCCGCCGATGTCTCGTAGCGGCCTCGCGGTCCCGCAGGCTCAGGCACCCGTCCGGTACCTGGACCACCAACAGCCTCCGGTCGTGTTCGTCAGCGAGCAGGCCTACGCCGAGAAGTTGCGGCAGGACGAGATCGTCTACGCCCGTTGGGTCAGGCGGCAGGCCGCGATCCGCGAGCGTGACGCCAAAGTCCGCCGGTTCTGGCTCGGCTTCGGCGCGATTCTCGCGCTGGCTTTCCTGGCCGCGCTGGTGGTCGCTGGCTGGCTGCTCTGGACCGCTGTCGGGCTCGGCGTACTCGCCGTCCCCGTCGTGGTCGTCCTCTCGATCGCTGCTGCGGTCGGCGGACACCGCTGCATCACCATCGTGCAGCACTGGCACTGACCAGCACCAACAACTGCAACCCCGGACCTCGGTCCGAGCGGACGACACCAGATCCAACCACCAAGCAAGAGCTGGTGCCGCCGCCCCATCACCAACCCACTTCCGACGGAAGGAGTCGGCGTAATGAATCCTACCCAAAAACAGGACAACCCTGACACCGGCAGAGCCTGCTGCCCCGACTGCCGCGATGACCAGCTGGAGACCTTCGGCCAGAACGAACTGGACCAGGATCGGATCCCGACCCTCGAAGGCTTCACCGTCTGGCAGAAGCAGCACGGCGTCGCTTGCACCCACGGCTACACGGTCACTGAGGCGGGCCTGCTGGAGCTGGCGAAGACCAGCGGCCAAGAGCCCTCTCACGACGGGGGCCCGGCAACGCCAGTGTCCTGCAGCCGCAAGTGCGGCGAGTCGATGCCGGGCGTCTACGCGTGGGACGTGCCGTTCTGCCCGGACTGTGTGATCGCGGTCCCGGCGAACAACAAGTACGGCTACGTCGTGACCGCCCCCGAGCCGGCGGAGTCGACCTGCCCGGTCGATCTGGTCACCGAGACCGATGACGAGACCGCCGCCCGGGTGCTGCGCTCAGCGGCCACCTACCTGGAACGGCACGGCTGGATCCAGGGCACCTACTACGACGCCACGTCGGGAAGCTTCACGCCCCCGGCGTGCCTGGTCGGCGCGATCAGCATGGTCTGCTACGGCGGCCCGGTCGACGCACCGGCGCACCACTTCGACGACCCCGGTTTCCTCGACTTCGAAGCGGCCGTGCTGCACCTCGACCGGTACCTGCTGGCCGAGAACGGCTCGGAATCCTACGACTTCAACGATGCCAAGGGCCGTCGCCTCGAAGACGTCACCCACGTCCTGCGCGACGCGGCCGCCCGGCCGGCGCACGAACTGATCGACGCCCTGCGAGCGATCGACAAGAAGAACGCCGATCAGGCCGCGCTGGCCGACCTGCTGACGCGCGGCGGGATCTGGGCCGCTGATCAGACGGCCGAAAAGGTCACCTCGCCGCACGGGGAATGCCCCAACTGCGGGAGCACGGAGCTGCACGTTCTGTTCGTCCTCGACGACGGGGACGGCTACGTCGCTCGTTGCGAGAACCCGTGGCACACCGGGGACCACGTTGTACCCCGTCAGGGCGGTGACGCCTGATGAGCAAGAACACCGTCAAGCCCACCTTGACAGGCAAGCCGCGTAAGCGGGTCAAGCGTCAGGTGGAAAACCGTGAGTTCGACGCGTTCGCCCGCAGGATCCTGCGCGCGTACGGCCGCCGCGTCGCCAACGGCGACGTGGAAACCCTGGCTTCGCTGGCCGGTCTCGCCGCCGAGGTGGACGCGGTGACGCGTCTGGCGGTCACCAGCCTGCGTAAGTCTCCCTATTCCTACTCGTGGGACGAGATCGCCACCCGGCTGGGCGTGTCCCGGCAGGCCGCGCAACAGCGCTACGGCGACAAGTCCCGTTCCAAGTACGCCCTGGACCAGCGCCTCACCGAGGCTGGTCTGGGCGTGAGCGTGGCGACCCTCGTGCAGGTGTTCGCCGACCACCATCCCGGTGACCCGGCCGCCTCTTGCTGCCCGGGTTGCGGCTTCCGCTACCCCGACGACGGGCGACCGGATTGCCCTACCAACGCCACCGTCCGGCCTCTGCTGCGGCGACGCCGTAACGAGGATCCGAGCGCTGTTGAGCGTCTGTCCCCTGTCCAGTTCGCCAACCTGATCGGAACCACCAAACCGCGCAAGCGCGGCACGGTCCGGCCGGCGGCCCCTACCTCGCCTGGTCCCGACCGTGCACCAACCCTGTTCGACCCTCACGGAGAGGACCTCGCCTCATGACCAATCACAACAACCACCCGAAAACCGAACTCCGCAACGTCCGGCCGACGTGCCCGTACGTCTACTTCATCGGCTTCCAGTACATCGGTAGCCGCGGCATCGGCTTCGCCAATGTCGAAGTGTCGCTCGCCCAGCCGCTGGCTGCCATCGAGGCTGTCCACCAGGTTGAAGCAACGCTGCGAGAGCAGGGCTACAACCGCGCCCTGATCATGGGCTACTCCCTTCTTCGGGACGAGTCCCGGACGCGGGGTGCGCGATGACCGCACTCTGGGCCACTGTCCAACGGCTGCTCGTCCACGGGCTGCTGGAAGACCTGCAGAACGCGATCGAGGCCGGTGACGCCAACGGCGCTATCACCATGCTCCACACGATCGCCTCGGTGGCTGGCGCACGCTACGCCAACCGCATCATGGCCGCCCTCATCGAGGCCGGTCACCCCACCACCAACGGGCCGGAGTCCTCGGGAGGCCCCCGATGACCACCGACTACTTCACCACCGAGATCGCCGACGTGCAGGCACAACTCGGCCGGGCCGACACGAAAGGGTCGATCCTGACCGGTCTGTCCCTGGCCGCCCTCACCGGCGGCGCGGCGATCCTCGCCAAGGTGCACCTGCACGGCTTCGCCGTCGCCGGTGCCGTCCTGGCCGCCTGCCTCATCGGGGCGGCTCTGGTACTGCTCGGCCTGGCCATCCGGCCGGCGCTTGGCGGCAACCACGGGTTCGTACGCTGGGCCACCCCGCCCACCGCCACGGCCCTGCGCCGGGCACTCCGCGAAAGCGGCACCTCCTACGAGGAACGCGTCGAAGCCCTCTGGGTCCTCGCGCGTAGCGCCCAACGCAAATACCAGCGGATCCGCGCGGCCGTCGACCTGCTCGGCGCTGCCCTCGCGGCCACCGCTATCACTGCTGCCTTCGTCGGCGTGGGCTGGTGACGGCAGTGGCAACCACATCGAATACCACCGGCCGCACGGGCGAACCCCGGCTCGCTTCGGTCGCCTCCTGGGCGGTCCTGGTTGCCTCGTTCGCCTTGTCGGCCTCGACCTGGATCGCGATGGCGGTCCTGGCCGGATTCACCGGCACCGCAACACTTCCGGCCCTCGACGTCACCCTGCGGGTGGCGTGGCTGATGCCGGTCGCGATCGACGGCTACGTCGTCGTCGCTCTGGTGCTGTGGATGTCCCCGGTCCCGGCGACGGTGGCCGAGTTCGCCAAGAAGAACACCTACGGTGCGGCGGGCATCGGCATCGTCGCCCAGTCCGCCTACCACCTGCTCGAAACCCAATCCACCACCAACGAACTGTGGCGCGTGGCCCTGGCCGCGGTCGTCGGAGCCTTGCCTCCGGCCGTCGCCGCCCTGGCCGTGCACATGCGCGCCCTGATCCGCCGTGAACTCGACCGCACCCCAGTCGCGTCCGGCACCGCACCGGCCACCCGGCCCGTGCACACCCCGACCGTGCCCACCCCGGCTCCGACCCCCATCACGGTCGTAGCCCCGACCCTGCCCGCCGTCCCGGCGCCCAGCATCACAGCGCCCCGGCCGGCAGACGATCCGAAGCCGACTGCGGAACCGGCACCGACGCCGGAACCTGTGACGGCGCCCCGGACCGAGCCTGTGCCGACCCCGGCCGAGGTTGCCGCCCGGGTCACTCCCAGCCCGACGAAGGTTCCGCTGCGACCGACCGCCACCCGGCCGGCTGCTGGCACCTCCAAGCCTCAACCCCGCAAGACCGCGCCGACCGCACCGGTTGAGCCGCTGGCCGCTTCCGCCACCGACATTCCTGTCATCGAGCCGAAGCCTGCACAGCTGCCCCTGCCGATGCCCGTCGACCCGGCCCTGCTGGTCAAGGCCCGCGAGATCGCCGAGCAGTACCGAACCGAGACCGGCGTTGCGATCAAAGCGAGCCAACTCGCCGCCCGGCTGCGGATCGACTCCACGCAAGCAACCCAAGCCCTGGCCGTGCTCGACCTCGGCCCGGACAGCCTCACCACACCCATCCCGACCGTCAACGGCAACCCCGTCAAGGCAAACCGCTGACCGTCTCGCCGATTGAGCGTCGTGCCCGAAGCATCTCCTGCTTCGGGCACGGCCCCGGCCGACGAGCCGACCCCACAAACCCTGAAGGAGCGCCACCCGTGACCGTGTACGTCGACAACTACCGCTGTCCCGCCACTGTTGGCCGGCTCACCGGCCGGTGGTCGCACCTGACCGCCGACACCCCGACCGAACTCAACGCCTTCGCCGCTCGCCTCGGTTTGCGCCGCGCCTGGTTTCAGGCCCGTTGCCGCTACGCCTCCTGCCCGGCCCCGGACGGCGTCTGCGTGCACTACCACTACGACGTCGTCGACAGCATGCGCACCCGTGCTCTCGCGGCCGGTGCTGTCTCCATCGACATTCACGGCTTCGGCGCTCTCATCGCCTCGCGCCGTGCGGCGCTGCGACCGGCCGGGGAGGTGACCCGGTGAGCCTGGGTGTCTACGACGAGTTCTCCGGCATCGGCGGTACCAGCCACGGCTGGTCCCTGATCCCCGGGGTGCGCATCTCCGCTGGTGCCAACCACATGAAGGACGCGATCGAGTCGTTCGCGCTGCATCACCCGGACGCCCAGGTGTTCCAGGAAGACATCACCAAGCTGTCCGTCGATCGGATGCCGTACGCGGAGATCTTCGTCGCGTCTCCGGCCTGCCCGGCCTGGACCACCGCCAACGGGGTCCGCCGTGAGTTCGACCGGGCCAACGCGGAGCAACCGGCCCTGTTCGACCTGGCCCGCCCGCTCACGGCGAAGGAGGTCAGGCGGCGCGAGGAGTACAAGCGGTCACGGCTGCTCATGCGGGAGATCCCGCGCTACCTGCGGGCGATGGCCGAACGCGGGAAGCCGGTGCTGGCCGGGATGGTGGAGAACGTCATCCAGGTCCGGCTGTGGCACGAGTGGGATGCCTGGCTCGGCGAGATCCGCAAACTCGGCTACCAGGTGCGGGTCATCGCGTTCAACTCGATGCACGCCCAACCGGTCCGCGCCCGCCGCGCCCCGCAGTCCCGCAACCGGGCGTTCGTCGCCTACTGGCATGTCAGTCTCGGTCGCACCCCCGACTGGGACAAGTGGCTACGCCCGGCCGCGTGGTGCCCGACCTGCGAACGGCAGGTGTCCGCGATCCAGGTGTGGAAGAAACCCGGCCGCGACATGGGCTCCTACGGCACCCAATACATCTACCAATGCCCGACGATCGGCTGCCGGGGAACACAGGTCCATCCCGAGGTGCTGCCCGCCCTGGCCGCCATCGACCCCACCCTGCCGGGCATCCGCATCGGCGACCGCGGACAGCACGGCCTCGACCCGCTCGAAGACGCGACCCTGGCCCGGATCCGGGCCGGGATCGACCGCTTCTGGACGCCGCTGATGGTCCCGGTGGAAGGCCGCGACGGCAAACAAGCCGCCCCAGCGCAGCTGCCCCTGCGCACCCAGACCTGCCGCAACGAGACCGGCTACGCCCTGCCCCCGTTCCTCGCCCCGGCCGGCGGCACCTGGCGCACCCACCCCCACCCCGGAACAGCGCCGATGCCCGCCCGCACCACCCGCGAATGCGACGGCATCGCCGCGTGGCCGTTCATCACCCCCCTGCGCGGCGGCGGCGACCGCGAACGCGCCCGCCCGGCCACCGACCCGCTGTCGACGGTCACCGCCTCCGGCAACCACCACGGCCTCGCCCTGCCCCCGCTGATCACCCGGCAGAACACCGCCCGCGACCACGGCTCCTACCTGTCCACCCCGGCCACCGAACCCGTGCGCACCGTCACCGCCCAGGGCAACCAGAGCGTGGCCATCCCGCCCGGGCACGAGCAGATGCTGCTCGTCCCGTACTACGGCACCGCCACCACTGCCCGCCCGGCGGCCGAGCCGGTTGGCACGCTGCCCACCCGCGACCGGTACGGCCTCGCGCACCCCGACACCCCCGGGCGTATCGACCTCGACGACGTGCGGTTCCGCATGCTCGAACCGCACGAGATCGCCGCCGCGATGGCCTTCGACCCCCACTACGCCACCGCCGCAAGCTCCAAGCGGGCCAAAGTCCGCCTGTTCGGCAACGCCGTCACCCCACCGGTGGCCGAACTGATCGGCTCCGCCCTGGTCGAAGCCATCACCGGCGACGACCTGCCCCGCCACCTCGACCCGGAGACCCGGCAGGCATGACCGCCACGGCGCTCCCCGTCGCACCCGACGCCCTCGCGGCCTCGGGCACGGCGGAGTGCGCCGAGCTGGCCACCGTGCCCGTCTGGTGGCGACGCTCCGCCGACCTGCACAAGCAGGCCATTGCCCGGGCCGCCCGCCCGGACTACGAAGCCTGGCTCAGTCACGTCAAATCCGCGTCCGCATGCATGCGGCCGGTCCGGCTGGCCGGCACCATCGCCACCATCGAAGCCGCCACCGGCCGCCTGCTCGCCGAACGCTCAACCTCCGACATGCCGGACGGGGTCATCTACAAGCCCTGCGGCAACCGCCGCGACAGCGTCTGCCCCTCCTGCTCACAGCTGTACAAACGCGACGCCTACCACGTCGTCCGGACCGGCCTGGTCGGCGGCAAAGGTGTCCCCGACGAAGTCGCACACCACCCGGCCGTGTTCCCCACCCTCACCGCACCCAGCTTCGGGCCGGTACACACCCGCACCGTCCGCAGGCACACCTGCACCCGCCGCACCGACTGCGATTGCCGCCCCGAACCCTGCCACGCCCGCCGCGACCTCGCCCTCTGCCCGCACGGCCAGCGGCTGGCCTGCTTCGCCCGCCACGACGCCGACGACCACCGCCTCGGCACACCGCTGTGCCTGGACTGCTACGACCACGACGGCCAGACCGTCTGGAACGTCATGGCCGGCGAACTGTGGCGACGCACCACCATCGCCGTCAACCGGCACCTGCGCCGCCTCTGCAAAGCACGCGGGATAGCCTACGTAGCAACGATTTCCGCCTCCGGCAAGCCCAAAAGGGTGCCGCCGGTACGGCTGTCGTTCGGCAAAGCCGCCGAGATGCAACGCCGGGGCGTCGTGCACTTCCACGCCATCGCCCGCCTCGACGGCGTCCACCCCACCGACCCCAACGCGGTCGTCCCGCCCCCGCCCGGCATCGACGCCGACGATCTCAAGGTCGCGATCGACCACGCCGCCGCCACGGTCCACTTCACCATCGAGGCGCACCCGGCCCGACCGGAAGGCTGGCAGATCGGCTGGGGCGACCAAGTGCTGACCAAGGTGGTCACCGTCGCCGGGCAGGGTGAGGTGACCGACGCTCAGGTCGCCGCCTACCTCGCCAAGTACGCCACCAAAGCCACCGAGATCACCGGACACACCTCACCCCGCCTCGACCGCGGCGACCTCGCCACGGTCGAGCTGTACGCCAACCCGACCGGCACCCACGTCGAACGCCTCGTCTGGGCATCGGTCTGGCTCGGCCGGCACGACGGCTGGCGACGGCTACGCCGCTGGGCGCACATGCTCGGCTTCGGCGGACACTTCCTCACCAAGTCCCGCCGCTACTCGACCACCTTCGGAAGGCTACGCGAACAGCGGATCGTGTTCCGCCGCAACGCATCCAGCGGCCCGGACAGTCCAGCCGAAGCGCCCACAGAGCCGACGACGCTGATCGTCAACTTCCTGCAGTTCGTCGGCGCCGGATGGCACACCACCGCCGACGCCCTACTCGCCAACACCTCCGCCGCAATGGCCCGAGAGCACGCCGAAGCCGCCAGGCAGGCCCTACCGACCCTGGCCGCATGAACGGCCGTCAGCCGTCAAGCCCGCCTTGACGCTCCGCTCGGAGCCAGGCGGTTGGACTCTCGGATTAGGAGCAGGAACCCTATGGCGACATCATCCGCGTCAGCGGTGGTCGTGGAGGAGCTGTGGACGGTCGACGACGTCTCAGCCTTTCTCCGTGTGCCTACCGCGACGCTCTATCAGTGGCGGCACCACCGTGTTGGGCCGCCAGCGTTCAAGGTCGGTCGGCATCTGCGGTATGACCCGGCGGCGTTGCGGGCCTGGCTTGCCTCGCGGGAGGTCTAGCCATGGCTGTCGATGACCTGTGGTACCTGACCAAGCGCGGCCCGGACGGCAAGCGGCTGCCGTCAGCCAAGCACGGGCGGGGGAAGCGCTGGCGGGTCCGGTGGGTCGACAACCTGGGCCAGTCCCGGGAGCGTCTGTTCGAGCGCAAGGCGGACGCCGACCGGTACGACGCCAACGTTCATGCCGACCTGAGCCGGGGTCAGTACATCGATGACCGGGCCGGGCGCGTCACCGTGGCGACTCTGGCTGAGCGGTGGCGGGCTGACCAGCTGCACATCGAGAGCACGGCTATCCGGGTGGAGCACGCCATCCGGCTGCACATCGCACCGGGGATCGGGCAGATGCAGGTCGGACAGGTCCGTCCAAGCAAGGTTCAGGCGTGGGTGAAGGACCGTAGTCGGGTGCTGGCACCCACCACGCTGCGGGTGGTGTACGGCTACCTCAACGCCATCTTCGCGGCGGCGGTGAGGGACCGGCTGATCGCCAGCTCACCCTGTGTCGACATCCGCCTACCCGGGATTGACCGCGACAAGCGGGTGATCCCGGAGCCGGAGCAGGTGCACCGGCTGGCCGAGCTGATGCCTGACCGGCTCGCGGCCACCGTGTACGTGGCCGCTGGCTGCGGTCTGCGTCTCGGTGAGGTCCTGGGGCTGGAGGTGGGTGATATCGACTTCGGCAGGGCTGAGCTGACGGTTCGCCAGCAGTTGAAGATGCACAAGGGCCGTCCGCCGTACCTCGGCCGGCCGAAGACGAAGACCAGTGTGCGGACGGTCGAGCTGCCGGACGTCGTGGCGGCGGCCCTGCGAGCACACCTCGATGGACGTGACCTGCCGCCGGTGGAGGTCGATGACGACTCCGACCCTCGGCGTCCGACCCGTCGGCCGGCCGAGCTGGTGTTCCGCGCCGCCAGCGGTGAGCCAGTGAACGCGTCGACGTTCTCCCGTACGTGGGCACCGGTCCGCACCCAGGTCGGGCTGCCGCCTCGCTGGGGTTTCCACGGTCTGCGCCACTACTACGCGACGCTGCTGATCCACGCCGGGGCGAGCGTCAAGACGGTGCAGCTCGCCCTCGGGCACTCGACGCCGACGATCACGCTCAACGAGTACGTGCACGAGTGGCCGGACGCGCTCGACCGGACCCGGTCGCTGGTCGACGGAGCCCTTGGCATGCGCAAAGCGGCGGCCATATCGGCTGGGAGCCGAGCATGACCGCCGCTCGCTACGTTGTGCCCAACTTGTGCCCAAGATCAGATCGGAAGGCATTTCCGCTGGTCACGGGCTCAGACAGGGTCAGACGTTGTAGTACATCTCGAACTCGTGCGGGGTCGGGCGCAGGCGGACCGGGTCGATCTCATTGGCGCGCTTCCAGTCGACCCAGGTCTCGATCAGGTCGTCGGTGAAGACGCCGCCCGCGGTCAGGAACTCGTGGTCGGCCTCGAGCGAGGCGAGCACCGCGTCCAGCGAACCCGGCACCTGCTTGACCGTGCCCCACTCCTCCGGCGGCAGGTCGTACAGGTCCTTGTCGATCGGCGCCGGCGGCTCGATCTTGTTCTTGATGCCGTCCAGGCCGGCCATCATCTGGGCCGCGAAGGACAGGTACGGGTTGGACGACGGGTCCGGTACGCGGAACTCGACGCGCTTGGCCTTCGGGTTGCTGCCGGTCACCGGGATGCGGGTGCAGGCCGAGCGGTTGCGCTGCGAGTAGACCAGGTTGACGGGGGCCTCGAAGCCGGGCACGAGGCGACGGTACGAGTTGACCGTCGGGTTCGTGAAGGCCAGCAGGCTGGGCGCGTGGTGCAGCAGGCCGCCGATGTACCAGCGGGCGGTGTCGGACAGCCCGGCGTACCCGGTCTCGTCGTAGAACAGCGGCTCACCACCCAGCCAGAGGCTCTGGTGGGTGTGCATGCCGGAACCGTTGTCGCCGAACAGCGGCTTGGGCATGAAGGTCGCGGTCTTGCCGTGCTCCCAGGCGGTGTTCTTGATGATGTACTTGAACAACTGCATCTGGTCGCCGGCATGCAGCAGCGTCGAGAACTTGTAGTTGATCTCGCCCTGGCCGGCGGTGCCGACCTCGTGGTGCGAACGCTCGACGGTGAAACCGGACTCGACCAGGCGGCGGACCATGTGGTCGCGCAGGTCGGAGTAGTGGTCGACCGGCGCGACGGGGAAGTAGCCGCCCTTGTACGCGGTCTTGTAGCCGCGGTTGCCGCCCTCCTCCTCCTTGCCGGAGTTCCAGGCGCCCTCGATCGAGTCGATGTGGTAGAACGCCTCGTTCGCGCTGGTGGAGTGGCGGATCGAGTCGAAGATGTAGAACTCCGCCTCGGCACCGAAGTAGGCGGTGTCGGCGATGCCGCTGGAGGCCAGGTAGGTCTCCGCCTTCTTGGCCACGTTGCGCGGGTCACGCGAGTACGCCTCACGCGTGAACGGGTCGTGGATGAAGAAGTTCAGCGCCAGCGTCTTGTGGATCCGGAACGGGTCGATGAACGCGGTGGCGACGTCCGGCAGGAGCATCATGTCGGACTCGTGGATGGCCTGGAATCCGCGGATCGAGGATCCGTCGAAGGCGAGGCCGTCGGTGATGACGCTGTCGTCGAACGACTCGACCGGGATGTTGAAGTGCTGCATCACACCCGGAAGATCGCAGAAGCGTACGTCGACGAACTTGACGTCCTCATCCTTGAGGTATCGCAGGAGTTCCTCGGGATTGGCGAACACACATCCTCCTGGCACAGGAAATTTCGAACCGGGCGGCTATGGACCGCCTCGTCGCTAGGCTGGTCGCGACGCTATGGGCCCGCCGTTGCCCGGCCGTATCCCCATTGTTTCCGCCGTGTTACGGAGGCTGTGATCTGCCGCAACCTCACGGAGGCTACCCCGGTAACCTGGGCTCTCGTGGCAGCTCGCGAGAAATCCACCCCACCCGCTTTCGACCCCGAGTCGACCCTGCTCGCGGGCTTCGGCCGGCGCTTCGCGGCCCTGATGATCGACTGGGCACTGTGCCTTCTGGTCGGCAGCCTGCTCGGCGATCCGCGCACGGTGGCCTGGCCGCCGGTCGTGGTGCTGGTGCTGCTCAACACGTTCTTCATCGGCCTGTTCGGACAGACGCCAGGCATGGCACTGGCCGGCGTCCGGTGCGTCTCGATCGACGACGGTGGCGCGATCGGCCTGGCCAAGGGGTTGCTCAGGGCCGTACTCCTCGCCCTGCTCGTTCCGGCCGTGATCATGGACCAGGCCCGCCGCGGCTGGCACGACCGTCTGGCGGGCTCCGTCGTCGTCCTTAAGTCCCGGTCCTAGCGGGGGCGCTGCTGGCGGAACTGGCCCTTCGACGGGCGCATGTTCTTGGGGATCGCGCCCTTGGGCATCTGCGGCCGGGCCATCAGCGCGGCCAGACGCTTGTCCAGGGCGTTCACGTCCTTGCCGCTGAGGTTGCGGGGCAGGCGGAGGAAGGTCGTGCGGAGCTTGCGTACGGACAGCTCGCCCTCGCCCTGGCCGACGATGTAGTCGTACATGGGCGCGTTGCCGATCACCTTCGACAGGCGACGTTTCTCCTGGCCAAGCAGGCTGCGGACGCGCTGCGCCTGGCCCTCGCCGAGCAGGATCACGCCGGGGCGCCCGATCACCACGTGCACCATGTCGAACTGGGTGGTCGAGCTGGCCGCGGGGCGTACCCGCCAGTCACCGCGCATGTTCTCGATGATCTGCGCGGCCGCGCCCGGCTGCCCCTCGGCGACGTTCATCATCGCCGCGTTCGAGCGCAGGTTGAGCACGATCAGCGCGGCGAGCAGCGTGAGCATCACCCCGAGCGGGATGACCACCCAGCCGAACCCGAGCAGCACGAACAGCACGGTCAGCGCGATCGGGATCAGCACCGCCGCGGCCAGGAGTGGCACGAACCACTTGTCCTGTTTCGCGGTGAAGGCGAAGACCTGTCCGATCTGCTTGAGCCGGGTGCCGAACGACACCTTCTCCTCGGGAGTTGCCATACCCGCGAGTGTAGTGGTGAGCAGTAAGGCCCTTACGCCGCCCAGGCACCTCAGCGCCGAAACGTAAGGTAGCTGCCCGCCCCAACATAGGGCCCGCTCCCCATGCGCCCCGCCTGCCTTCACGCGGAGAGTCGTCTTCACCAAGACAACACCGATGACGATGTACGCGAGGAGCACGCGAATGTTTCCCTACACCGACGCACAGACCATCCTCGACCTGCACCACCTGCGTGCCGACGAGCTACGTCGCGAGGCCGCCGCCCACCGCAACGCGCGCGCCGCGTCGCCGGCCGGCCGTCACCGGCGCTTCGGCCGTGCCTCCCGGAGGGCCGCCGCAGTGCGTGCGCCAGCGCAGTGATGGGCGCCGTCGGGGCCGAAATTCGGTCGTACCCCCATGGCATGCTCGACCTCATGACGGCGAGCGTGCGGAGCACCGACGCCCTGGTCGGCCGCGAGGCCGATCTGGCGCAGCTCCGCGACGCTCTGAAACGCACCCGCAGTGCCGAGCCGTCGGCCGTTCTGGTCGGCGGCGAGGCCGGGGTGGGCAAGACCCGGCTGATCGAGGAGTTCGTCCGGGCTGCGGCCGCGGACGGCGCGCAGGTGCTGACCGGTCACAGCCTCGAGCTGGGCGAGGAAGGCCTGCCCTACGCGCCGTTCGCCGGGGCGCTGCGCGAGCTGATCCAGCGCGACGGCACCGGGGTGTTTCAAGGGCGCGACGACGATTTCGTACGCCTGCTGCCCGAGCTCGGGCCGCCCGAGTCGGGCGGCGACACCCGCCGCGGGCATCTGTTCGAGGCGGTGGCGGCCCTGTTCGGCCGGCTGGCCGAGGCTCAGCCGCTGGTCCTGGTCCTGGAGGACCTGCACTGGGCCGACCGGTCGACCCGCGACCTGATCGGGTTCCTGATGCGCGCCGCCCGCCTGCCGGGTGTCCTGCTGATCGGCACCTACCGCACGGATGAGCTGCATCGGGGGCATCCGCTGCGGCCGTTCCTGGCCGAGCTCGACCGGGTGCGCGGCGTGCAGCGGCTCGAGCTCGACCGGCTCGACCGCGAGGGCACCGCGCAGATGCTGGCCCAGCTGCTGGGGGCCGAGCCCGAGCCGGGCTTGGTCGACACGCTCAACGAGCGGGCGCAGGGCAACCCGTTCTTCATCGAGCAGATCGCCGCGTCGGGCGACCAGTGCGGCGACATCTCCGACAACCTGCGCGACCTGCTGCTGTCCCGGGTCGACCAGCTGTCCGAGGCGGCCCAGCGGGTGCTGCGGGTGGCGGCGGTCGGCGGCACCCGGTTCGGTCATCGGCTGCTGGCCGAGGTCGCCGGGGTGCCCGAGCCCGAGCTGGAGTCGGCGCTGCGGGTGGTGGTGGCCGCCCAGCTGATCGTGGTCGACCCCAGCGGAGAGTACGAGTTCCGCCACGCCCTGGTGCGCGAGGCGGTGCACGACGACCTGCTGCCGGGTGAGCACGCCCGGCTCCACGCGCGCTACGCCGAAGTGATCGCCGGCGATCCGGGGCTGGTGTCGGTCGGCCGGGCGCCGGCCGAGATCGCGCACCACTGGCACGCCGCCCACGATCACCCGCGCGCCCTGGTCACCGCCCGGGCCGCGGCGGTCGAGGCGGGGCGGCGCTATGCGTTCGGCGAGCAGGCCCGGTTGCTCGACCGGGTCCTCGACCTGTGGGAACAGGTGCCAGACGCGGAGGCGCTGCTCGGCACCCGCCACCTCGACCTGCTCGAGGAGGCCGGGCTGGTGGCCATCGACGCCGGCGAGTCGATGCGGGCGCTCAGCCTGACCAAGCACGCGCTGGCCGGCATCGACTACGAGCACGAGCCGATGCGGGTCGCCCGGCTGCTGGTGCGGCGGTCCAAGCTGCTGCAGAACGCCGGCAAGAGCGACGGCTCGGCCGAGTCACAGGAGGCGGTTCGCATCCTGCGGGCGCAGCCACGCACCCCGGAAAGCGTCAAGCTGCTGGCCGACGTCGCGCACACGCTCAACCGGGTCGATGTCGACCTGGCCGCCGAGGTCGCACAGGAGGCGATGGCCGGCGCGGCCGAGCTGGGTGACCTGGCCGCCGAGGTGGCGGCGACTGTCACGTTCGGCCGGTTGTGCGCCGGTCAGGTGGCGCTCGACGAGGCTCTGCCGGTGATGCGGCGGGCCGCCGAGACCGCCCGCCGCGAGAGCGACCTGCAAAACCTGGCGTACGCGCTGGTCAACATCTCCGACGCGCTGTACGAGGTCGGCCGCTACCTGGAGTCGGCCGACACCGCGTGGGAAGGCGTGCCGCACGCCGACAAGGCGGGCATCAGCCGCACGACCGGGGTTTATCTGTTGTCCAACTACGCCGAGGCGGAGATCGCGCTCGGGCAGTGGGACGAGGCCGAGCGGCGGCTGTCCGAGGCGACCAGGCTCGACCCGCCGGGCACGCTCGTCCTGCCGGTGCTGCGGTTGCGGGCCTGGCTGCGGCTGGTCCGCGGGCGAGAGGGGGCAGAGGCGCTGCTGTCCCGGGCGTTCGGCTTCCTCAGCCGGGCCTATCTTCACGAGGAGACCCGGCTCTACCTCCTCGAGCTGCGCATCCTGTGCGCGCTGGAATTCGGCGACGACGCCATGATCCGGATGTCGGCCAAGGCCGCCCTGACCGAGCCCACCGTCACCGACAATTCGCGGTACGGCTGGCCTGCCATCGCGGCCGCGGCGGACGCGGCCGACCGGCTCGGCGATCGGCAGCTCATCGAACTGGTGCAGTTGCAGGCGCGCTGGCCGAGGGTGCGCTACCCGGTCGACCGGGCGTATGCGGCGCAGGTGAACGCCACACTCAGCCACGAACCGGCCCACTGGCGCGAGGCGGTCGCCGAGTGGCGTGACGACGGCCAGCGCTACCCGCTGGCGGCGGCCCTGCTGCGGCTCGCCGAGGCGGAGGCCGGGGCCGGCGACCGCGCCGAGGCCGGGGTGGCCATCGAGGAGGCGGCCGAGATCGCCGGTGCGCTCGGGGCGGCCCCGCTGCTGGCCCGGGCCGAGACGCTGGCCCAGCGACTGGGTCTGCGTTCGTCCGCGCCCGCCCAGCCGGCGACCGAGATCCTGACCGCCCGCGAGCGCGAGGTGCTGCAGTTGGTCGCCGAGGGCCAGAGCAACGGCCGCATCGCCGAGCGCCTCTACATCTCCCCCAAGACCGCGAGCGTCCACGTCTCCCGCATCATCGCCAAACTCAACGTCGCCAACCGCGTCGAAGCCGCCGCCGTCGCCCACCGCCTCGGCCTCCTCGACCCCCAGCCATGACCATGCCTTCCCCCTCCCCTTCACCCACCTCCGCTTTCCCCTCCCCCGCCACTCACCGCTCCGCCCTTTCCGCCACCGCTCCCAACTCCCCGCCTTCCGGGCCCCCGCCTTCCTTCGCGGCCACTCCCGGCACCACGCCGCCCTTCCCGGCCACTCCCGGCACCACGCCGCCCTTCCCGGCCACTCCCGGCACCACGTCCTCTGTCTTCGCGAGCGGCGGCCCGGATGGCTCGGGACCTTCCAACGGGTGGGTGGTCCTGACCTTCGATGACGGGCCTTCTTCGTTCCGGCCGCGGACGTTGGAGGTTCTACGGCGCGAGACGGTGCCGGCGGTGTTCTTCGACGTCGGAATGCGGGTGGCGGCCAACCCGCAATTCGCCGCCTTCCAGGCTCGCGAAGGACACCAGGTGCTCAACCACACCTTTACTCATCCACGTCTGGCCACGCTGACGCCCGAGGCGATACGGCGCGAGATCATCGACACCGATGAGGCGTTGCGGGCCGCCGGGGTGCGGATGCCGTTCCGGGGAATGCGGCCACCGTTCCTCGCGGTCGACGATGCGGGGCGGGATGTGCTGGCCGGCCTCGGTTACCGGACGATCGTCGGCGTCGACGTGTTCGCGGCCGACCCCGATGCGGCCACCACGCCCGAACAGATCCGCGACTCGCTCCTCGCCGGCCTGGCGCCCGGTGCGATCCTGCTGCTGCACGACGGCAACGTGGACACGCCGTCCGGCCGGGCCGCCGTGACAGCCTTGCCCGAGATCATTCGAGGGGTACGGGAGCACGGCTACGGTTTCGGCCTGCTCGACGAGCACGGTGCGGTCGTCCCGGCCGGCCCTCTCCAGCCCTGCGCCGAGCCCATCCCGCCGATCGTCAATCCGGTCCCCTACCTGCCCTTGGTGGAGCAATTCCGCGGCGACCCGCCTCAGGATCCGCCCCCTCCGTACGTGATCGTGGAGTCCCCGCACTCCTGACCTACGTCCTCGACGATGTGCTCCCGCGGCTCGTCGCGGACGCGATCCTCCTGTCGGGCACGCACACCGACTTCTGCGTACCGCTCCGTACGTGATCATGGAGTCCCCCCACGCATGACCTACAACCTCGACGATGTGCTCCCGCGGCTCGTCGCGGACGCGATCCTCCTGTCGGGCACGCACACCGACTTCTGCGTGCCCCTCCGTACGTGATCATGGAGTCCCCCCACGCATGACCTACAACCTCGACGATGTGCTCCCGCGGCTCGTCGCGGACGCGATCCTCCTGTCGGGCACGCAC
>NZ_JBICSP010000014.1:254630-256345 GCF_043197135.1 Actinoplanes sp. NPDC049265
GCACGCACACCGACTTCTGCGTGCGGTCGACACTGCACGGGCGTTCGCCCGCGGATACGACCCGGATCTCGTCGGTGACGCGCACACCACGAGCGACGACTCCGCGTCGGGTGTGCCGGGTCCGGAGGCGGTCATCCGGCACACCGATCTCTACTGGCGCGATCAGATCGCTGCCGGCTACGACGACGGCCCGCCGATTACCGACCGGGGACCGGCGCCCGCCACAACCCGTCACCCACCCGGCGTCGCAAGTGGGCCGGGGTCGTCAACGCCGACGAGGTTGACTTCCGGCGGCCCGGTTTTGTCGTACCCGGTCATTAGGTTGGGGCCTATGACGACGTTGGAGGGGCGCGAGCGCCCGGCGGTTCTGGTGATCGACGTGCAAAACGGCGTGGTGGCCGGCGCCTTCGAGCGGGACCGGGCCGTGGGCAACGTGGCTCGGCTCGTCGACAAGGCGCGGAGCGCGGGCGTGCCGGTCGTGTGGGTGCAGCACTCCGACGACGGGCTGGAACGCGGCAGCGACGACTGGCGGATCGTGCCCGAGCTGGTCCCGGCCGAGGGCGAGGCGGTCGTGCAGAAACATCACGGCGACTCGTTCGAGGGGACTGATCTCGAACAGGTGCTCGCCGGGCTCGGCGTGGGTGCGCTCTACCTGTCGGGCGCGGAGACGGACGGATGCGTGCGGTCGACGCTGCACGGGGCGTTCGCCCGGGGATACGACACCTACCTCATCGGGGACGCGCACACCGCGGGCGACAAGTCGGCCTGGGGCGCGCCGAGCGTAGAGGGAGTCATCCAGCACACCAACCTGTACTGGCGCTACCAGACCGCACCGGGCAAGTCGGCCGGCGTCCTCGACACCGACGAGGTCGACTTCACGAAATCCTGAGCCCACGGCGCGACCCGGTCGCGGGCAGGCCACCCGGTCGCAGGCCGGCAGGAGAGCTGGGCTCGCGCGAGTGAAACGCCGCAGGCAGGCCCGTCGCGGACCCTGGACGGACCAGTCGCGAACCGCAGTCGAGCCGGTCACGAACCGCAGGCCAGCCGGTCGGAACCCGGGCGGACGGAAGAGCGTGCGAGCGCGGGACGCATTCGCATGCCGGCGCGGGCGGACGGAAGAGCGCGGGCGGGAGAACGTGCGAACGCGGGACGCATTCGCGTGCCGGCGCGCATGGGCGTAATCGGCAGGCAACACCACCGGGCGAACCAGCACCACCACCACGCAGGCAACACCACCGGGCGAACCAGCACCGCCGGGCGAACCAGCGCCACCACCGGGCGAACCAGCGCCACCACCGGGCGGGCCAGCACCGCCGGGCGAACCAGCGCCACCACCGGGCGAACCAGCGCCACCACCGGGCGAACCAGCACCACCGGGCGAACCAGCGCCACCACCGGGCGAACCAGCACCACCGGGCGAACCAGCGCCACCACCGGGCGGGCCAGCACCGCCGGGCGGGCCAGCGCCACCACGCGGCGGGCCAGCACCGCCGGGCGAACCAGCGCCACCACCGGGCGAACCAGCACCACCGGGCGGGCCAGCGCCACCACGCGGCGGGCCAGCACCGCCGGGCGAACCAGCGCCACCACGCGGCGGGCCAGCGCCACCACCGGGCGGGTCAGCGCCACCACCGGGCGGGTCAGCGCCACCACCGGGCGGGTCAGCGCCACCACCGGGCGGGTCAGCGCCACCACCGGGCGGGTCAGCGCCACCA
>NZ_JBICSP010000015.1:0-119028 GCF_043197135.1 Actinoplanes sp. NPDC049265
CTATTCCCTCGGCCACACCGGCATTCTCAGGTAGGGGAATAACTGGGTTGCTGGACCATCCCGATAGGTCCACGGTAGGCGCGCACAGGCATTTTTGCGCGCGCTCACATCGGCAGATCCGGACGCCGCGGGACGGCCAACTTGACTGACTGTCGGCCGTTGCTAAAGCCAGCTCGACCGCGAGCCCGCAGCTGCACTCGCAGATGTCGATAGCTGCTCTCGACTCGATGGCGGCGTGCGCAGTTTTGCACTCGAAGCGGTACGCCGACACTCGACGCAGCAGGAGGGCTATTGCCTTTCGCTGAGCAGGCGGGACAGGTTGAAGGTTGCGATCGGCGGGCTCATGTGGGGTAGCCAGGTGGTGAGCCGGTCGGCGGGGATGCGTGGGGGCACTGCCGCGATGATCAGGGCGCTGAGCGCGATGGGGGCGGCGGCGTGAGCGTCCAGCGCAGGTAGGCGGGGTCTTGGAAATCGACGACGACGACGGCGGCGGCGATGCCCCAGAGCCCGGCGATGGCGAGCCCGCGGCCGGCGGCGGCGAAGTAGGAGCGGCGTAGCACCATCCCGGTCGAGGGCGGGTGGGCGAGTCCTTGGGGGCTGAGCCAGGTGGTCGGGACCAGTTGGGCGGCGGTGATGGCCGCGACGACGGCGAGCGCGGCGGCCAGGCTGGGAGAGCAATATCGGGGCGGGCAGCCCGGCAGCGGTGGCTGGCAGATCGAGGAGCAGGTCCGCGTCCTCCTGGCCGCCGGCTCGTCGACCGACCACCTCCGACCGCCGAGGAGGCGGCCTGGGTGATCACCTTTGGATGTCTCCACGCTCAACGGCCATGAACGGCGATCCGTCGTGGCTGGCGGCGGCGCACCGGGTCCGATACAGATCGGACCATCCGCCGCCGCGGCTGATCCACGAGACACGACCCGCCGCGGTCGGCTTCAACAGTTCGTGATCGGTCAGTCAACGAGCGTAAGCATTTCCATGAGCCCAGACATCCTGAGGTCCTTCATTGAACTGCGGTCTTCCGTGGACCGTAATGAAGTGGAGGAGCGGGGGACCGTGTCAGACCGCAGATGTCGTTCGGCCGAACGGAAGGTGAAGAGGTGCGACGAGGTAAGCGCAAGACAATCGGCATCGTCATTGCGGTGTTGGTGACCGCTGTCGCCGCGCTGCTGGCGGGTACCAACATTGCATCAGCGAGCGAAACCGGAGGGGGTAACTTCTTTCAGGGTTCCGGAGACTCGGGGAACGGCTCAAGCTGGCTGGGCTAGTCGTTTTTAGGCCGCTCTGCCGAATCCTCAAAGCCAGATCAATGCGGCGATGACTAAGCAAGGATGCGTGGTCGCGAGCTGCGCGTTCAGTCTAGTGTGCGGCCACGGCTAGGTGCACTGTCCAGCGAGGTTGGTCGAGATCGTGTGACGTCTCGCCGGCCACGGCAGCCGTCGTGACCGATCCGGCGCCGGCGCCGCCGTAGCCCATTCCGCGGCGGCGCCGGACGTCACGGTGACGATCCAGCGGCGACGCCCGGCGTCACTGTGCCAGGCGTCGCGGCGGCCGGGTTCCGGTGAACCCGCTCCGCCGGCGCAGGTTCTGGGCCTGCCAGTTGACGGATACACCGCGCAGCGGGGAAGGGCGAATCGGCGGCCGCGGCGGCCGACTCGCCCTTCTCGTACCGCATCGGGCCCTCGCGCCCTAGCGGTTGCGCTTCCAGCCAATCTAGTAGCGGTGGCGGCGGTGCCGATGTACCTGCTGCCGCAATCCGGGACGGCAGGCGCGGCACGCCATCCATCGGGCTGCGCCGGTCGCCCGGACCGATCTGGATATCGCCTGGGCCCGGGCGACCAGCCCAGCGGTCAGCCGACCGGAACCACGGCGATCGCGTTGATCAGTGGCTGATCCACCGGCCCCCGGATCAGGTCAACGGCGATGGTCCCGTCACTGCCGGCGGTCACCGTGAAGTCCTTCTCCACACCCAGGTTGCGGCCGTCGCCCCCGGCCGTTACAACGGTCTGGATGATGTCGAAGTCGTTCAGCACCACGGTGCCGTTGACCGCGACGTCGAACGCCCGCTGCCCGACCTTGCTCCAGTACCAGTCGTCGAAGTACAGCCGTACCTCGTAGCTCGCGCCCGGCGTCAGCCCCGGGACGCGGTAGGAGGACTCGAGGAACCGGAACGTGTTCCATTGTTCCTGCGGAATCGGGTGGGCCACGGTCCGGCTCCAGTTTGGCAGGCCGTTGCCTCCGGTGCGGTTGGTGTCGGTCGCGCCGCCGGTCACGTACGAGTCGGGCAGGAACCCGTTCCCGCCCGCGCCTCCGGAGTCGATCTGCACACCCACTTCGCCGGCGTGGGCGACACCACCCGTCGCCATGCCCACGACGACGCCGACCAGCGCGGCAATCATCCGACTGCGCCAAGCCATCTTCATGACCACTCCTGTCTTCGGGATCCTGCGACGACCTCTAGGACGAGATGCGGCGCACCGTGGTTCATCGCCCATTCGCGGATTGCCCGGCCGGACCGCGTCAGCGGGACATCCGCCGCCGTCGGCGGCGATGGTCTGGCCGGTCATCCCGGCCGACGTGCTGCTGGCGGAGCAGCGTGGCGTCGCTGTCTCGCTGATCCTGTGGCGCCGCACCGGGCTGGTGGGCGGCGTGATGGCCGGGTCCCGCGGGGGCACTCGACAAGTTTCTGATCAAGTGCACACCACCTGGGGCACGAAGAGCTACCGCCAGTCGAAGCTCTGACGACCAGCCGACGGCGCGCGGACCGTCAGGCGTGTCGCCGGCAGAACGCGTCGACTGCCTGCCGCGCCCGGTGCAAACCAATGAGGCGGGTCCGCAAGGGTTTCGACCCGGCGGCCAGCCCGTAAAGGTTCGCGCCGCGGATCGCATCGGTGTCGGTCAGCCGGCTCCAAGCGCCGAGCGCGAACGCCAGATCCTCCCGGCTGATCGTCGCTGGGGCCTGGCTGAGCTCGGTCTTGCACCAGATCCACCAGAGCCGCTCCACCTGCAGGTAGCGTCCGGTCCGGCGGACCGAGGTGAGGGAAAGATCGGCCGACAGCCGCTCCGGGTGGGCGAACAGCCAGGTCAGGCTGAGGACGTCATGGGTCGACCGGTGCTCGAGGGTCGCACTGGCCGTGGTGCCGCTCGCCCCTGTGATGAGATTTTCCGCGGCGACCTCAGCGGTGAACCAAGCAATGGGTACGTCGGACATGCTGACGGCTCTCCTCACAAAGTTCCTAGGGGCTTTGGCTGGTACCTCCCCGACGTTCCGAACCACCGTCCCGGTTCACGAGGAGATGAGATTTTCCGGTTTCTGCCCGAGCGCACCCGCTTCCCCGGGCCCGCTGGGCTTGGCCGGAAGCAGGTGCCACCGGGAACGTGCGCCCGCACGTCGTCGCGACGCGGGCAGCGGGCAGGGGTATGAGGTGGAGTCCGTGCCGCGTGGGCCAGGACACCAAGGGATAGTCGTGCGACTATAGTCGTGTGATGACCGACGAAAACCGACCTGCCGTCGCGGCCGCAGTCATCGTTCGTGGCGGCAAGGTTCTTCTGGCCCGTCGCAGGGTGAGCGAAGGCCGGCTCTCGTGGCAGTTCCCGGCCGGCGAAGTCGAGGCAGGAGAAGCACCGGCCGGGCGCGCGGTCCAGGAGGCCTTCGAGGAGACCGGGCTGAAGGTGCAGGTGACGGGCGACCTCGGCCGGCGCGTTCATCCCGACACCGGCCGGACCATGTACTACTTCGCCTGCGAAGTCGTTGCCGGGACGGCCTACGTCGCGGATTCCGAGGAACTGGCCGAGGTCGCGTGGTGCGACCGTGATGCCCTCGTCGACCTGGTGCCCACCCCTCTTCACGAACCGGTACAACGGCACCTGATGGCCAACCTTCGCTGATGCCAGAGGACCGCTCGATCAGGCTCTAGCCGGCCAGTGCCTCGGTCGGGCTCAGCCGGGCGGCGCGGATCGCGGGATACAGCCCGGCGACCACTCCGACCCCGATCGTGGCCGCGAAACCGCCGCCGAGGGCCCAGATCGGGATCGCCACCGGCCAGTCTCGCCACCACGCCCAGCCGGCGGTGACCAAGCTTCCCGCCGCCGTGCCGGTGCTGCCGCCGAGGGCGGAGAGGAGCAGCGACTCGGTCAGGAACTGCTGGCCCACGTGCGGCCGGGTGGCGCCGAGCGCGCGCCGCAGGCCGATCTCGCCGCGGCGTTCCAGGACCGAGATCACCATGGTGTTGGCGACACCTACGCCGCCGACCAGCAGGGCCACCGCGCCCAGGCCGAGCAACAGGCCGTCGAGTGTGGCGTCGGCCGCGCGGGCCGCGGTCAGCGCGTCGGAGGGCCGGGAGACCTTGACCTCGTGTGGCGCGGCAGGACTGACGGTCGGGGCCAGAAGCTGTTGCACGCGCTCGACGGCCGTTTCGTCGGATCTGGTGTAGAGGGTGGTGGGACGGCCGTCGAAGGCGAGCAAATCCGCGGCGGTCGTCCAGTCGATCAGTGCGGCCGCGTCCGCCTCGGGTGCGAGTGGAACCGGTGCGAGGATGCCGATGACCGAGAACCACTGGCCGCCGAGCCAGACCCGGGGGCCGGGGGTCTTGATGCCGAGCCACTCGGCCGCGGCGGAGCCGAGCACGACCGCGGGCGCCCCTGGCATCGAGGCGTCGAGCCAGCGGCCGCGGGCGGTGGTCGCCTGTAGGCTGCCGAGCAGGTTGGGACGGGCCGCGAAGACGGCGATGCTGCTGCTCTCCCCGACGGGGATGTGGTCGTTGCGGTAGACCTTCGCGTCCAGCCGGGCTACCGCGCTGACCTCCCGGATGCCGCCGATCCGGGCGACCATGGCGAGGGACTCGGGCGGCAGGACCGCCTTGTCGCCCGTAAGGGTCTGGCCGGGTGCGGCGGTGAGCAGGTCGGTGCCGAGCGCGGCGATGGCCTGGTCGAGCCCGGCCCGGCTGGACGCGGAGATGCCGACGACGGCGAGCATGGCGGCGATCCCGATCGCGATCCCGGCCGCGGACAGCACCATTCGCAGCGGCCGGGCCCGCAGGCCGGCCGCACCAAGGCGGAGGACATCACTGAAGGCCAGCCGGGCGGGGCGCAGGCGGCTCATCCGGCGACCAGCCGGTCGCACGGATCTCCACCCGGCAAAGCCGGCCGACGCGGATCTCCACCCGGCGAAGCAGACCGATCAGCCGGCCGACGCGGATCTCCACCCGGCGAAGCAGGCCGACCAGCCGGCCGACGCGGATCTCCACCGACCAGCCGGCCGTCGCGGATCTCGGCCCGGCGAGGCAGGGCGGCCGCGATGTCCCGGTCGTGGGTGATCACGATCATGGTGGTACCGGCCCGGTGCAGCTCGTGCAGCAGGCCCATGACGACCGCCCCGGCGGCGGTGTCCAGGTTGCCGGTCGGCTCGTCGGCCAGCAGCAGTGGCGGGTCGCCGACCACCGCCCGGGCGATCGCGACGCGTTGCCGCTCGCCGCCGGACATCTCGTGCGGCCGGTGCCGGGCCCGGTGTGCGAGCCCGACCCGGCTCAGCGCCTGGGCGGCGCGAGCCCGGCGCTCCCGGCGGCGTACCCCGGTGTAGAGCAGCCCGTCGGCGACGTTGTCCAGCGCGGAGACTCCGGCCGCCAGGTGGAACTGCTGAAAGACGAATCCGACGGTACGCGCCCGCAGCGTCGCCAGGGCCCGGTCGGGCAGCGCGCCGACGTCGTGGCCGTCGATGTGGACGGTGCCGGTGGACGGGCGGTCCAGCGCCCCGAGCAGGTGCAACATCGTCGACTTGCCGGAACCGGACGGTCCGACCACGGCCAGCATCTCACCGGCCTCGACCCTCAGCGTCACCCCGTCCAGCGCGGTGACCCCACCGGGATAGACCCGGCGGACATTCGTCATGGCGATCACGACGGCATCCCCACCGCCATGCCCTCGGCGACGTCGCCGCCGCTGATCTCGGCCCGGCCGTCGGCGATCATCCCCACGTCGACCGGCACCAACCGGCCGTCGGGTGCGACCTCCAGGCCGTACCCGGATTCGGGCCGTGCGAGCAGCGCCGCGACCGGCACCGTGAGCACGTTCCGCCGTTGCTCCCGGACGTAGGCGACCTTGACCGGACCTTCGCGAACCTTGCCGACCGCCTTCGGGTTCGTCAGCTTCACGGTTACCGGCACGGTCGGCTCCTCACTCGATTCGCCCGGCTCGGACTTGGCGCCGACCGACGCGATACTGCCGGGGGTCTCCTTGCCGTCCGGGAGCGTCACGCTGACCTTCACCCCGGGCCGGGCCCAGCCGGCCGCGCCCGCCTTCACGTTCACGGTCACCACCGATCCGGCCCCGGTGTAGGCGAGCACCTCGCCGGTCGCGGGCGCGCCCAGCCGTACCCGGCGGTCGGCGACCCGGATCGCGCCGTCGGTCACCACCACCCAGGAGGCGTCCACCACCCCGGTCTCCTCGCGGCCCAGGTCCCGCTGCCAGCGGCGCACGGCGGCCCCGGTCAGCTCGGTGTACTCCTCGTCGACGGTGAAACCCGCGTAGCCCAGATCGCGCAGGTTCCTCTCGACCAGGGCGACGTCGGGGCCCCGTACGCCGGGCCGCACCTCGCGGTAGAGCGGCAGCAGACCGTACAGCAGCACCACCGGGGTGTTGTCGGCCCGCAGCAGGACATCACCGCGGGCGACCTTCGTGCCGATGCTGGGCAGCCAGGTCACGGTGCCGCCGGCTTTCGTGAGGATCGGAATGCTCTCGCCGTATCCCAGATCGCCGGCGACGGTGGTCCGGCTGGTCAGCGTCTCCCGCTTGACCTCGGCGGTGACCGGCGGCGCCGGCTTCGCGGGCGGGGTGGCGGGGCGGCGCGAGACGGCCACCGCCGCGCCCGCGCCACCCAGGACCGTCACCGCCGCGAGGACGCCGACCACGATCCGCTTTCTCATTTGTTCAGGGACTCGCAGTTCTCCAGGGCCTTGTTGGCCTCCTCGGCGGTGTACCCGGTTTCCTTGAGGGGGACCTCGCCGATGTTGGGGTCGGGGTCGGGCCAGTTCGGCAGGCCGTTCTTCCGAAGGCACTGCGCCAGTGCCTTCATCCGCGCGAGTTCCTCCGCCGTGGGCTTTTCCGGTTTGCCGCCGTTCGGCAGCAGCGGGCTGCATTTCTCGGAGGCGGCCTGCATCTTCGCCTGTTCCTCGTCGGCCCCCTTCGGCGCCGGCGGCACCACGACCGCGCCGTCGGCGTCGGGATCCGGCATGTCCACGCCCGCCTCGCGCATGCACTTCGCGAAGTCACGCGTCTTGCTGACCGCCTCGACCGCGGGATCGGGGGACGCGGTCGAGGCGGGTGCGTCGGCGCCGCCGGAACATCCGCCCAGGAACAGGACGGCCATCAGTAGCGGGGCGGCGAGAACGAGTGGTGATTTCGGCATGGCGCCAGCACATCAAGGCGGCCGTACGGCGGATGTCAGAGCGGCACCGACAGTTCCTTTATGAATGTACGGAGAGCGTCGGCGACCTCCTTATGGATCTTTTATCCGGGCTGTGCCAGCCTGTGCGGGTGCTGCTGGAACAGGTGTGGGACGGGCCGCACACCGTGGTCGGGGCCGGCTGTCGGCTCGGCGTATGAGGCCACGGCTGCTTCTGCTGTGCGCGGCTGCGCTCGTCGTGGCCCAGTTCGCGCCGAAGATCGCCGACCGGCTGGTCGAGCTGTGGTGGGAGCTCGGTCTGGACTGGTGCGCTTCGGGGTATCCGAACGTCGAGGTCACCACCTTCCCGTGCCCCTACATCAGGCACTGGCCCAGCTTCGGCCCCGGGATCGCGCTGGTCGTCGTGCTGATCGCGTTTCTGGCTGTCTGCCGTCCGGCCCTGTGGTGGTGCCTGCGCCCGCTCCGCGAGCTGACGCCGTTGATCGAGAAGATCGGCCCGCAGAACCTCGGCTACCGGATGCGGCCGGGCCCCGGCCGGGACGAGCTGGCCCGGGTCAGCCGCGCCCTCGACGCCATGATGGACCGGGTCGCGGCCGGCTACGAGGCTCAGCGCCGGTTCGCCGCCGACGCCTCCCACGAGCTGCGCACCCCCCTCGCGGTGCAGCGGGTGCTGGTCGAGGTCGGGCTGGCCACCGCGCGTACCCCCGAACAGCTCGCCCTGCTGGCCGGCCAGTTGCTGGACGCCAACGAGCGCAACGAACGACTGATCGAGGGTCTGCTCGTCCTGGCCGAAACCGACCGGGGCCTGATCTCCCGGACCCCGGTGCGGCTCGACATCATCGCCGAGCAGGTCATCGACGATCACCGCGCCCGCGCCGCCGACGCCGGCCTTGTCATCACCAGCACGCTCAGCCCGCGACTGGTCAGCGGCGAACAGGTCCTGCTGGAACGCATGATCGCCAACCTGCTGCAGAACGCCGTGAAATACAACCGGCCCGGCGGCACCATCGATGTGCAGGTGACCGGCGACCCCGCCCTGACCGTCGCCAACACCGGCGACGACATTCCGCCGGCCACTGTCGACTCGCTCTTCGAACCGTTCCGTCGCCGCTCCGGCAGCCGCCTCGATCACGGCGGCGGCGCCGGTCTCGGGCTCACCATCGCCCGCTCCATCGCCCGCGCCCACGACGGCACCATCACCGCGGCGCCCAACGGCAACGACGGCCTGCGGGTCCGGGTGACGCTGCCCGGGGAGAGCTGACCGGCCGAGGGGCTGGTTGGCATTGACCATGGTCTCGCCTGTGAATCTTGATCTCATACGGTGTCGGATCCAGGGTGAGTCGTTCGTTGAACGGGTGAGGCGGCGGCTGGACGCGGGCGCCGGGACAAGGGAGCCAGACGATGACGCGGTACTTGATCTCGTTCGATGACGGCGGGATGGATCACATCAGCGAGGCGGATCTGGGCGCGGTGGGCCAGGCCGCGCACGCGGTGCTTCAGGAGGCGGTGGACGCCGGGGTGTTCGTGTACGGGGCCGGGCTCGAGCGGCAGAGGGCCAGCGTCGTGGGTACGGACGGGCTGGTCACCGATGGCCCTTACCCGGAGAGCAAGGAGGTCATCGGCGGTTTCGTGGTGGTCGACGTGGCCACGCGGGACGAGGCGCTGACGTGGGCGGCCAAGGTGGCCGCGGCTTGCCGGTGCGCGCAGGAGGTGCGGGAGTTGCTGCCCGACCCCGAGCTGGAGGCGATGCTCGGCCGGTGACGCCGAGGCGGGCGGATCCTCAGGGGTTCAGGAGCCGGGACACGGCCAGGGACAGGGCCTCGCGGTGGCGCTGCCGGTCGGCTTCGGTGTCCTCGGCTCCGTAGTGGGTCAGGCTCGCCGCTGACCAGGTCAAGGCCATGGAGACGGTCAGCTTGAGGATGTCCTCGGCAGCGATGGCGGCGGTGACGGCGCCGGACTGCTGGGCCTCGGTGACGGCGGCCAGTTTGGCGTCGTCGAGGGTCATCCCGGTGTCGAAGGTATCGCTCGTCACCTGTTCGAGGCGGGCCCAGGTCAGCAGCCGGGCCAGGGCGGGACGCTCGGTGAGGACGTCGAGGAGGCGGACCGCGTACGCGGGCAGATCGAGCGCCGTGAACGGGCTGGAGTCGGTCACCGCGTCGGCCTCGTGGCGGAACACGGCGTCGAAGAGGCGCAGCTTGTCGCCGTAGTAGTCGTACAGGCGGGCCTTGTTGACGCCGGCCGTCGCGGCGATCCGGTCGACCCGGGCGCCGGCCACCCCGTACGCCGCGAATTCGGCCGTGGCCGATTCCAGCAGCCGGCGGCGGGTGGCGTCGGAATCGCGGGCGGGCATGTCCCCGATCGTAGCTACCAGGCCATTCGCGCCCGTCGCGGACAGCTGCTACTTTCGAACGAACCAGTTAGTTCGAAAGAAGGGCTCACCATGACGACGACGTACGCCGTACGCGAGGCCGGCGGCCCGGTCACCGCCCTCGACGTGGAGCAGCCGCCGCTCGGGCCGCTCGAGGTGGACGTACGCGTGACCCATTGCGGCATCTGCCACACCGACCTCGGCATGATCGACAACGAGTTCGGCATTTCGACGTTTCCCCTGGTCGCCGGGCATGAGGCGGTCGGCGTGGTGAGCGCGCTGGGTGACGCCGTCCCGCCAGGGCACCTGCACGTCGGGCAGCGCGTCGGCGTCGGCGCCATCGCCGGCTCGTGCTTCGCGTGCGAGTGGTGCCTGAGCGGCCGGCAGAGCATGTGCCCGCAGAAGGACGACACGGTGCTGCGCGGGACCGGCGGCGGCTTCGCCCGTACCGTCCGGGCCGGCGACTGGCGGCACGTGCACGTGATCCCGGACGAGATCGCCTCGGTCGACGCCGGTCCGCTGCTGTGCGCCGGCACCACCGTGTTCGCCCCGCTGGTGCGGCACGACGTCAAGCCCACCGACCGGGTCGCCGTGGTCGGTGTCGGCGGCCTCGGCCACCTGGCGATCCAATTCCTCGCCGCGTGGGGCTGCCACGTCACCGCCGTCTCGACCACCGAGGCCAAGGCGGCCGACGCCCGCGAGCTGGGCGCCAACGACTTCGTGACCTCGGCCGGAGACGGGCTCGACCGGGTGGCGAGCACATTCGACTTCGTGCTGTCGACCGTCTCGGCCAACCTGCCCTGGGACCGCTATCTGGCCACCGTCCGGCCCCGCGGTGTGCTCTGCTCGGTCGGCATCGTCGACGAGCCGATCAGCTTCCACCCGATCAACCTGCTTCCGGCCGAACGCAGCGTGGCCGGCGGCGTCGTCGGCTCCCTCATGGTGACCCGCCAGATGCTCGGCTTCGCGGCCCGGCACGGCATCCGCCCGCGCACCGAGGTCTTCCCGGTCGAGCGGATCGACGAGGCCCTTGATCATGTACGCCGGGGAAAGCCCCGTTACCGCGCCGTGCTGGAGTTCTGAACGCTAGAGCGGGAGGTGCTGGCCGGCGATGAGGCGGCGGCCGGCTTCGATCTTGGCGTTGGTCGGATCCTCGATCTTCCACAGGCGGGCCAGCTTGACCGCGTCGTCCCACTCGTACCCGGCATTGAAGAAGGCGTCGAGCTCGGAGCGGCCGTAATCCTCCGGCGAGGCCGAAGCCGCAGGCGAGGGCGACGGGGGCGGCGTGGACGGCGGGTCGGACACCATGGCACCGACCACCGGCGGCTTGGCCCCGCCCTGGATGAACGCATGCATCTGCACCAGGCCGACCAGGAGCCCCGCACCCAGCACCGCACTGCCCGCGGACTGCATGATCACCCGGCGGCGCCGGTAGATCTGGGACAGCACGTTGACCCGGTCGTAGACCGTCAGTGCGTTGGGCGCGAGATACTCGTGGTCCTCCATCGCCTTGCGGAGCCGGTGCTTCGGGTGAGACACATCCCCTAGACGCGCGCGGGAGCGGGTTTGTGCACACCTGTGGCAAAGTCGCCGTGACCGCATCCGGTCAGCATCGACACTGGTCAGGGGCCGGAAGCCACGATGCCAGGATGGGAATCGGATTTGTTCTGCTGGCCGCCGCCCTGACCGTCCCGCCGGCCGGCGCCTGCTCGGATCCGCCGCCGGCCCGTCCCCTGATCACCGCTCAGCCGTGGGCGCAGCGGACGCTCGACCCGGCCGCGGTGTGGCCGTTCAGCACCGGCGCCGGTGTGACGGTCGCGGTGGTGGACTCCGGCGTCGACACCGGCCACCCCCAGCTGCGGTCCCGCGGCGCGGTGCTGCGCGGCCAGGACTTCGACCTGGCCGGCGACCTGCCCGGCACGTTCGACTGCGATTCCCACGGTACGGCCGTGGCCAGCATCGTCGCGGCCCGGCCGGCGGCGGGCGTGGGCTTCGCGGGTCTCGCTCCGGGCGCGACAATTCTGCCCGTACGGGTGAGCGACCGCGGCCTCACCGACGAGGGCGCCGTCCGCATGATCGACCCGAATGTGCTCGCCCGCGGCATCTGGTACGCCGCCGACCACGGCGCCACGGTGATGAACCTGTCCCTGGCCGGGGCCGGCGACAACCCGCGCATCCGCGACGCGATCCGCCACGCCGTGGCCCGGGACGTCCTCGTGGTGGCGGCGGCCGGCAACGGTCAGCAGGGCCTGACCCCCGAGGTGTCGTACCCCGCGGCCTATCCCGGGGTGCTCGGGGTGGGCGCGGTCGACGAGAACGGCCAGCGGCTGCCCGGCTCGCAGATCGGCCCGCAGGTAGACCTGGTCGCACCGGGCGGCGCGGTGATCGCCGCCACCCGGGCCGGCGGCCACCAGTATCTGCAGGGCACCAGCTTCGCGGCCCCGTTCGTGACGGCCACCGCGGCCCTGGTCCGCTCGGCCTGGCCCGAGCTGACCGCCCCCCAGGTGGCGGCCCGCATCCTGGCCACGGCCACTCCGGCGCCGGGCGGGCGGGGCAGCCGGGCCTACGGGGCGGGCCTGGTCAACCCGTACCGGGCGGTGACTGACGGCCTGACCAGCGCGCCGGCCGCCCTCGCGCCACCCGTGTCACCGCTGCGGGCCAAGCCCTCACCGAGAAGCTTCCCGGCGTACCCGATCGTCGCGGTCGCGGTGTGTCTCCTGCTGGTGTCCGGCCGAGCCCTGCTGACCCGGCGCAACTGGCGACCCCGCCGGGCGGCGCCCCTCCCCGAACAACCAGCCACTGTCGACGTACCCGTCAATCTGTTCTGAAGCGTGCGTCGCGCTCCTGCTCGGCGCTCCCCCGAGAATGCACTAATCCCCATCATATCGATGGGGATTAGTGCGCTCTCGGACGGCCCGCTGGAGCTCGGCCGACACCGTCGGTGCGGGCGAGTGGCCGGGACAGAGGAGCGGCAACAGGCGCCGCTCCCCCGCCACCGGCGGTCCGGGCTACCGCCCCCAGACCGCGCCGACCTGGGCGGCCGCCGCCACCTTCGCGCCCACGTAGTGGGCCAGGGCCTCCTCCAGCGCCTTCTTCGTCATCATGCCCATCGTGCGGTGGGCCTCGGCCACCTGCTCCATCGCCTGGGTGCCGCCGTTGAACGACTCGCCCACGTCGTCGAGCCAGTCGGCGAACGTGGCGGCCCGGTTGCTGGACCAGTCGCCCATGTCGGCCTCCATGGTGCCGAGCACTCTCAGCAGGTTGTCGGCCGCGGTCTGCATCGCAACGAAGTCGACCTTCATCTCGCCCATGTCAGACCGCCGAGGCGGGGTTGGTGGTGGTCAGGTCGCTGAAGCCGAGGACCTGGGCCATACCGGAACCGCTGGCGTCCTCGGCGTCGACATAGCGGCCGGACGAGAAACGTACGGCGTGGCCCATGCGTTCGGCGCCGCCGGCCAGGCGGGTCATGCCCTCGTCGAAAGCGTGCACGACGGCCTGGAACTTGGCGGGGGCCAGATCGCCGCGCCAGGTGGCCAGTAGGTCCTCGGCGGCCTGGACCACCGCCAGGCGGTGCGCGGTGAGGCGCTCCGAGGCGGTCGCCGCACCGAGCGCACCTCGATCCATTGATTCGGTGACGCCGTCCAACCATTCGCCGGCCACCGCTCACTCCCTTCGGTTGTCTTTGATCCTGCGCACCGAAGGTAGGGGGCGGCGACGGGAACCGAGGGGGGTCGGCACCTTCCTGCCAGGATCGGTCGGGCGGGCGCCGACGGCGCGACGATCGCCGCATGAGTACGGTCACCGTCCGCCGCCCGGCCCGCCGCCCGGCCCCGGAACCGCCGTCCGGAGAGTTGCTGCTGGAGGCGCCGCCGGAGATTCCGCCGCCGGGCGACCGGCAGTGGACTCAGGCGCTCTACGTGCTGCCGGTCGTCGGGATCCTGGGGTTCTACGGGTTCAACGCGACCGGTGGGCTGGGCGGCACGGCGCGGCTGGTCGTCCTCGGCGTGATCGGGGGCGCCGCGCTGGTGCTGGTGCTCGTCCTGGTCCTGCGCGGGGGCGGGCCGAGCAGCACCTCGATGGCTCAGGCGCGGCGGCTCTACCTGCGGCGGCTGGCCCAGCACCGGGCCCGGATGCGCCGGGACGTCGAACGCCAGCGGGCGGCCACAGCCTTCCTGCACCCGGGACCCGAGACGCTGTGGGCGATCGCCGCCGGGCCCCGGCTGTGGGAGCGGCGGGCCGACGACGAGGACTTCGCGGTGGTACGCGTGGGCAGCGGCCCGCAGGCACCGGCGATCACCCTGGTCCCGCCCAGCACCAAGCCCTTGGAGGAGCTGGAACCGCTGTCCGCGCTGGCGTTGCGGCGGTTCATCTGGGCGCACGCGGCCATCCCGGGCCTGCCGCTGGCCCTGCCGCTGACCGGGTTCGCGCGGGTGCACGTCCAGGGCGACCGGGAACAGGCGGCCGCGCTCGTCCGGGCCATGCTCGCCCAGCTGGTCACCCTGCACGCCCCGGACGACGTACGCGTCGCGGTCTGCGCCGAACCGGCCCGCCTCCCGGAGTGGGACTGGGTGAAGTGGCTGCCGCACGCCGGCCATCCGGCACTGTCCGACGCGGCGGGGCCGGTGCGGTTGGTCGCGCCGGGGCGGAGCGCGCTGGAGCAGTTGCTCGAGGGGATGCTGGCCAACCGGCCCCGGTTCGACCCGGGCGGCCGCAACCCGGCCGGCGGCCCGCTGATCGTGATCGTCCAGGACACCGCCAGGACGGTCGGCGGCGGGCAGGACGGCGGCGGGTTGGAAGGCGTGGTGGTGCTCGACCTGGGGACCGCGTCGCCCCGGGCGGTCGAGCACGGCACGCTGGTGCTGGAGGTGTCGCTGGGCGGGGAGCTGGCGGTGCTCGGGGTGGACGGCCGGACCGTGCTGGGCACGGCCGACGGGCTGGCCACGGCGGCCGTCGAGGGGCTGGCCCGGCAGCTGGCGCCGCTGCGGCTGGCCGGCGGCGACAAGGGTGAACCGGTGCTCGCCGCCGACCTGGGCCTGGCCGACCTGCTCGGGCTGGGCGATCCGTGGACGCACCGGCCGGACCGCGGCTGGCGTCCGCGGCCGCCCCGGGACCGGCTGCGGGTGCGGTTCGGCCTGGGTTCGGACGGCGTACCCATCGAACTGGATCTGAAAGAGTCGGCACAGGACGGGATGGGCCCGCACGGTCTGCTGATCGGGGCGACCGGCTCGGGCAAATCGGAGCTGCTGCGTACGCTGGTCCTCGCGCTCGCCCTGACCCACCCGCCGAGCGAGCTGAACTTCGCGCTGATCGACTTCAAGGGCGGTGCAACCTTCGCCCGGATGGACGCGCTGCCGCACACCAGCGCGGTCATCACCAACCTGGTGAACGCGTTGTCGCTGGTCGACCGGATGACCGACGCGCTCAACGGCGAGCTGCTGCGCCGCCAGGAACTGCTGCACGCGGCCGGGGACTTCTCGTCGTTCCGCGACTACGACCGGGCCCGCGCGGCCGGTGCGCCGCTGCCCGAGGTGCCGACCCTGCTCGTGGTCTGCGACGAGTTCAGCGAGCTGCTGTCGCACAAGCCCGAGTTCATCGACACGTTCGTCCAGATCGGACGGCTGGGCCGGTCGCTCGGCGTACACCTGCTGCTGGCCAGTCAACGGCTCGAGGAGGGGCGGCTGCGCGGGTTGGACGGGCACCTGTCGTACCGGATCGGGCTGCGGACGTTCTCGGCGCTGGAGAGCCGGGCGGTGATCGGGGTGACCGACGCGTTCGAACTGCCGCGGGCGCCGGGGCACGGCTTCTTCCAGTACGGGACCGAGCCGCTGGTGCGGTTCCGGTCGGCCTACGTGTCGGGGGTGCACCCGCGGTCCTCGCTCGCCGCGGCCGAAACCGTCGCGCCCGCCGCCGAGCCGGAGCTGCTCGACTGGACCGCCGCGTACCTGCCGCCGTCGCCCTTTGCTCTGAGCACAAATACGCATCACCCTGGCAGCGCAGCTCTGAGCACAAACACGCATCACCCCGACCCCGCAGCTCTGAGCACAAACACGCATCACCCCGACCCCGCAGCTCTGAGCACAAACACGCATCACCCCGACCGCGAGGCTCTGACCAGCGATGCATATTTGTGCTCAGAGCAAAGGGGCGCGGAGGGTGACACCGGGGCGAGCCTGCTCGACATCCTCGTCGAACGGCTCGCAGGGCAGGGCACCCCGGCGCACCAGGTCTGGCTGCCGCCGCTCGACCAGCCGCCCACCCTGGACGATGCGGCCGGCCGGGACCACCTGCACGCGGTCATCGGGATTGTCGACAAGCCATTGGACCAGCGGCGCGACCCCTTCGAGGTGGACCTGTCGGCCGGCGGCGGCCACGTGCTCGTCATGGGTGGGCCGCGCAGCGGCAAGAGCACCGCCCTGCGTACCCTCATCGCCTCCCTCGCCCTGGCCCACCGGCCGCGCGACGTGCAGTTCTACTGCCTCGACGTCGGCGGCGGCGGGCTCACCGCGATGCGCGGGCTGCCGCACGTCGGCGGGGTAGCGCACCGGCAGAACCCGAGCGCCGTACGCCGGACCGTCGCCCAGGTGACCACGCTGCTGAACGACCGGGAACGGTGGTTCGCCGAGCGTGACATCGACGGGATCGCGGCCTACCGGGCGGCGCGGGCGCGAGGCGAGCACACCGAGCAGGAGTACGGCGACGTGTTCCTGGTCGTCGACGGGTGGGGGACGCTGCGCAAGGAGTTCGAGGACCTGGAGGACCGGTTCACCGATCTGGCGGCGCGGGGTCTGGCCTACGGCGTGCACCTGGTCGTGTCGTGCGCGCGGTCGTTCGAGTTGCGGCCGGCCATGCGCGACCTGTTCGCCACCCGGGTCGAGCTGCGGCTGGGCGAGCCGGTCGACACCATGATCGACCGTACGCAGGCCCAGCGCGTGCCCGAGAACGCGCCGGGGCGCGGCGTCGCACCGTCGAAGCACCAGATGCACCTGGCCCTGCCGAGGATCGACGGGGTACGCGCCGACGAGGGCCTGCGGGACGCGACCGCCGCCCTCGTGCAGGCCGTCGCCCAGCGGTGGCCGGCCGAGCGGGCGCCGCGCGTACGGCTGCTCCCCGCCCTGGTCCCGCACACCGACCTGCCGGCGCCCGACGACGGCCTCGACCTGCCGGTCGGCCTGGACGAACAGGACCTCGGGCCGGCCCGGGTGGACTTCGGGGCCGAGCCGCACCTGATCCTGATCGGCGACGGGCGCTCGGGCAAGACCGGCTTCCTGCGCACGCTGGCCCGCCGGATCGTCGCCGGCCGCACGCCCCAGCAGGCCCGGATCATCCTCGTCGACCACCGGCGCGGACTGCTCGGCGAGGTGCCCGCCACGCATCTGCTCGGCCACGGCACCGACGGCACCGGCACCCGCCGGCTGACCACCGAGACCGCCAACGCCGTCCGGCAGCGGCTGCCCGGGCCCGGCGTGACGCCCGAGCAGCTGCGCCGGCGCTCGTGGTGGAGCGGGCCCGAGCTGTTCGTCCTGGTCGACGACTACGACCTGGTGGTCAGCACGGCCGACAACCCGCTGCTGCCGCTGCTCGAGTTCCTGCCCCAGGGCCGTGAGGTCGGCCTGCACCTGATCGTGACCCGGCGCAGCGGCGGGGCCGGGCGGGCGCTGTTCGAACCGTTCCTGACCCGGCTCCGCGACATCGGCACGCCCGGCATCCTGCTCAGCGGCGACCGCGCCGAAGGGCCGCTGCTCGGCGGGCTGCGCGCGGATCACCTGCCACCCGGCCGCGGCCGGCTGATCACCCGCGGCGAGCCACCACGCACGGTCCAGCTCGCCTGGCATCCACCCGCATCGGAGGTATGACGACATGACCGACTTCATGGTGGCCGACACCGGCGGGCTGCGCGAGGTGGCCGACCGGCTCGACCCCGCCGCCGCCACCGCCGCCAAGGCCGCCGCCACCACGGCCCGGCAGGCCGCCCTGGTCTGCGGTGACCCGATGCCCGGCTGCCAGGCCTTCAGCGCGGCGGTGGGCCGGGTCGCGGACGAGATCATCGCGTTCTGCACGACGGTCGAGGCGGGGGTTCCGGCGTACGCGTCGGCCGTCCGCGGTGGCGCCGGCTTCTACGACACGGCCGAGAACGACGCCGCCCAGGGGGTGCCCGGTGGGACTGTCTGAACTGGTCACGGCCATGCAGCAGGTCCTGCGACAGGCCGAGGCGCAGCTGGCGCACGTGCCGGTGCTGGACCGCAGCCGCGACGCCTGGCAGACCGTGGCCGACCGGTTCGGCGACACCTCCGACCAGCTGAGCCACGCGTCGGCGGCCGTGTCGGCGTGCTGGCCGGACGACGTCGGCGCGCGGTGCTCGGAGCGGATGGACGGCAGCGCCACGACCGTCCGCGACTGGCGGGAGACGCTGGCCGCGGCCGGCCTGCCCGAGGTCGTCACCGCGCTGGCGGCGGCGGTCGGCACCACTGTGGACGGTGTGCGGCAGCTGTGGAACGTGTTCACGCAGACGCTGGGGCAGCTCGGGATCGTGGGCGCCGACCCGGGCGCGGTGGAGGCGGCGCTCGCGGCGATCGTGTCGCGGGCCAACGCGATGATGGGTGAGCTCGATCAGCGGTTCGCGGAGGCGGCCGAACGGGTGTCCCGGGCCGCGGCGGGTACGGCCTGGGACGGCCCGGGCGCGGGTACGGCTTCGGACGGCGCCGGCGCGGGTACGGCTTCAGGCGGTCCGGGCGCGGGTACGGCCCCAGGCGGTCCGGGCGCGGGTACGGCTCAAGCGGCGGGCGGCGGCGGTGGCGGTGCGTCGCCCAGGGCCGCGACCTCGCCGGCCATCGGTGGCGGCGCCGGGACCGGGCTCGGAGCTTCGCCCATACCCGCCGCCTCCCGGCCGTTCGACGTTCCTTCGCCGTTGACCCCCGACCCGTCCTTCACGCCGAGCCTGGCCGGCGCCGCCCCCACGTTGTCGCCCCTCAGCCCGTCCCCGAGCCCCGCCCTCGGCAGCGGCGGCGGCATCCCCGGTTCACCGGGTGGTGGGATTGGGATCGGGCCCCTCATGGGCGGAGGCGCGGTCCCCCGGGCCGGCCGCACTCCTACCGGTTCCGTCCCGACCGCGAGCGGCATGGCCCCCGCGGCGACCGGAGCGACCCCGGCCGGGACGGCCGCGACCCGGGCGGCGGGCGGGCGGTTCGTCCCACCGTTCTACGGCGCGGGCCGGCACGGCCGGGGCGGCGGCCACAACGGCGAGGCGAAACCCGGCGACGAGGCGAGTGCCCACCGTGCCCGCCCGGTTCAGGACGTGCCCGGCGTACCCCCCGAACTCCGCGGCCGAACCGCCTCGCTCGCGGCCACGCCCGGCTTCCTCACCGGACCGTCCGGCCCGGACGACGAGCCCGACCCGATCCGCGAGGACTACTGGCACGCCGAGCGCCCACCGAACCCGTTCACCCCACGCGGATCACGGTGAACCAGTCGCGTCCGGCCGGGGATCGGCCGCGATCAGGTCGAGCTCACGGTTCGATGACTGTCACACCGCGGAAGCGGGCGGCCGGACACTGGCGGGCCAGGCGCTCGCGGGAACGCGGCACATCGACGCGGGCCGGGTTGCGGCGCCAGACGCCGGCCAGGAGGTCGTCCAGGCCGTGCGGCGCGCAGATCTCGAGGGCGCGCGCGGCGGTGCGGCGTACGGCCACAGCGGTCGCGTACTCGGGGAAGGTGGCGACGGCGTCGGCGATCGACCGGTACGGCGGCCGCGGGTGGCCGCCGAACTTCACGTGGTACCAGAGGTGGACGGCGGCCTGATTCTTCGCCTCCCAGGGCGGACCGTCCCAGAGCTCGGTCAGCGCCGCCGTGGCCTCGTCGTCGTCCCGGCGTTCGAGGTGGACGGGGTCGAAGTAGACGACGTCGACGTCGCGTACCCCGGCCGGGTCGAAACCCGGACCGAACAGCTCGCCCCACACCAGGTCGCGGAGCAGCCCGGCGGCCACCCAGGCGTCGGGCAGGCCGGAGCGGGCCACGGTGTCGAGCACGTTCGTCATCCAGCGTGACGATGTCACGACGGCCGTGAGGCGTTCCTCGGAGGTGGCCATCGACACATTGTTCACCCCGTTCGCGCCCGTATTCCCTAGGGTGGGATGCCATGGCGATGAAGCAGATCGAGGCACGTGGGCTCACCTTCGACGTGACGATCGACGGACCCGCCGACGGCGTACCCGTGCTGCTGCTCCATGGTTTTCCGCAGGATCAACGGGAGTTCGAGCTCATCCGGCCCGAGCTGCACGCCGCGGGGCTGCGGACCATCGCGTACGACCAGCGCGGCTACTCCCCCGGCGCCCGGCCGGCCGACCCGGCCGAGTACACCGTGCTCGAGGCGGCCGGCGACGCGGTCGCGATCCTGGACGCGCTCGGCGTACCCGAGACGCACCTGATCGGTCACGACTGGGGTGCCGTCGTCTCCTGGCTGGTCACCGCCCTGCACCCGGATCGTGTCCGCACGCTGACCGCGGTGTCGGTGCCGCACCCGAACGCGATGGCCCAGGCCCTGCGCGACGACGAGACCCAGCGCAAGCAGTTCGACTATCAGGCGATGCTCGCCGCACCGGACGGTGAGGACGCGGCGCGGGCCGACGACTTCGCCTGGCTCCGCCGGGCGCTGGCCGGGGCGGGCGACCGGGCCGGGCTGTACGTCGACGCGATGCGTGACCCGGCCCGGCTGACCGGTGCGATCAACTGGTACCGCGCGCGGCCGGCGGGCGGCCGCGCCGCCCTGCCCGCGGTGACCGTGCCGACAACCTTCGTGTGGAGCGACAAAGACCTGGCCATCGGCGCGACCGCCGCGCGTCACTGCGCCGACTGGGTGACCGGCGACTTCCGGTTCGTCAGCGTGCCCGGCGTCAGCCACTGGGTGCCCGAGGAGGCGCCGGAGGTACTGGTCGAGGCCGCGCTGACCCGGATCGGTTCGACCGGTTAGACACCGCTCAATACCCTCACCCCATGTGGATTGGCGTTCTCGGGCCGGTCGTTGTGCGGGTCGACGGGGCCGAGTGGGATGCGGGGCCCCCGCAGCAGCGGGCTCTGCTGGCCGCGCTGGCGTTGCGCCGCGGGGTGGCCGTCACCGCCGATGAGCTGGTCGCCGATGTGTGGGGCGGTGCCGCGCCGGACAGCGCGGTGGCGATCGTGCAGACCTATGTGAGTGGGCTGCGTAAGCGGCTCGGCAAGGCGGCGATCGTGTCGTCGGGGCACGGGTACGCGCTCGTGGGGGCCGAGGTCGACGCCGTCGCCTTCGAGGACGCGGTGGCCACGGCCCAGCAGGCCCGGGCGGCCGGTGACCAGGAGACCGCGGCCGGGGGTCTGCGACGGGCGCTGGAGTTGTGGCGCGGGCCGGCGCTGGCCGATCTGCCCGGGCCGGGCGCGGAACGCCACCGGCTGGCCCTGTCCGGGCGCCGGCTCGCCGTCCAGGTCGAGCGCATCGAGCTCGATCTGGAGCTGGGGCGGCATCGCGAGCTGGAGCCGGAACTGCGGGTGCTGGCCGCGGAGTCGCCGTTCGACGAGCACCTCCGCGCGCTGCTGATCACCGCGTTGTACCGGTCGGGGCGGCAGGCCGACGCGATCGCGGCCTACCACGACTGCCGCCGGCTGCTCGCCGACGAGCTCGGCGTCGACCCGGGTCAGGCCCTGCGGGATCTGTACGCGCGGATCGTCCGCGCCGACCCCGGCCTCACTCCCGACGTCCCGCCGTCCGCGCCGGTGCCGCGGCAACTCCCCGCGCCGCTGGCGCTGTTCACCGGCCGTGACGAGGTGCTGGAACGGGCCGACGCGCTGCTCGACCGGCCGAGCCCGATGATCGTGTTCGCCGGGATGGGCGGGGTCGGCAAGACGACGACCGCGCTGCATTGGGCGCACCGGGTCGCCGCGAACTATCCGGACGGCCAGCTCTACGCCGAGCTGCGGGGGTACGGCGATGAACCACCGGCCACCGCGAACGACATCCTCGACCGGTTCCTGCGGGCGCTCGGCTCGCCGATCCCGGCCGACCTGGACGCCCGGGCCGCCCGGTTCCGTGAGCTGACGACCGGGCGGCGGATGCTGGTGCTGCTCGACAACGCGGTCACCGCCGACCACGTCCGCGACCTGCTGCCCGGCCCGGGTGATTCGCTCGTGGTGGTGACCAGCCGGGGAACGTTGCCGGAGCTGGCGGTGCGGGCCGGGGCGCGGGTGGTGGCCCTGCACCCGCCCGGCCACGACGAGGCGCTGGCGATGCTGGCCGCCCGGGTCGGTGCCGATCGGGTACGCCGGGAGCCGGCCGCCGCCCGCGACATCGTCGAGCTCAGCGGACGTCTCCCGCTGGCCCTGTCGGTGGTGGCCGCCCGCGTCGCCGGCCAGGATCATCTGCCGCTGTCCCGGTTCGCGGCCGAGCTGTCGGCCACCCACGGCACGCTGGAGGCGTTCGGCACCACCGAGGCGGCGATCGATGTCGGTACGGTGCTGTCCTGGTCGTACGGCCGGCTCGAGGCCCGGACGGCGGAGGCCTTCCGGCTGTTGTGCGCGCATCCGGGGCCGGATCTGACGGTCGAGGCGGCGGCGAGCATGCTGGCCCGGCCGGCCGCCGAGACGCGCGCGGTGCTCCGGTCGCTCGTCGGCGCCGCGCTGCTCACCGAGCATCTTCCGCACCGGTACGCGATGCACGACCTGGTCCGCGCGTTCGGCCGGGAGACGTCGGCCGGGCGGGGGGACGACGAGCGGCGGCCCGCGCTGCGGCGGCTGCTCGACCACTATGTGCACACCACGACCACGGCGGCCAAGCGGATCTTCCGGTCGATTCACCTCGCCGAGCCGGAGCCGGCCGCCCCGGGTGCCCTGATTCCCGACCCCGACCCCCGGGCCTGGTTCGACGCCGAGCATCCGGCGCTGCTGGCCGTCTTCGACGTGGCCGAGCGGGAAGGTGGCTTCGACGGGCATCTGTGGCGGCTGGCCTGGGCCCTGCGCGACTATCTGAACCGGCACGGCCTCTGGCATCACCTGCAGGTGTCGCAGAACCGTGGCCTGGCCGCGGCCGAGCGGTCGGCCGATCCGGTCGCCCAGGGGCACAGCCTCTGGGGTGTCGCGCTGGCCGAGTCCAACCTGGGCCGGCACGCCGCGGCCGAGCAGCACCTGCGCCGGGCCCTGGACATCTTCACGGCCATCGGCGATCACCAGCAGACCGCCGTCACCGATTATCGGATCGCCTACGTCCTGAGCAACGCCGGTGAGTTCGAGGACGCGCTCGCGCACGGCCTGCGGATGCTCGACGCGCGCCCGCCCGGTGCCGGCACCGCCCACCGGGCCCGCGTCCTCAATCTGGTCAGCGACCACTGCGTGCAACTCGGCCGCTTCGCCGAGGCCGCCGGGTACGCCCGGGAGGCCCTCGACCTGGCCGGCGACCACGGCCCGTTCTGGCGCGCCGACACCTGGGAGACCCTGGCCGCCGCCCAGTCCGGCCTGGGTGACAACGAGGCGGCCGAGGCCAGCTACCGGCGGTCGGTGGCGCTCTATCGGGAACTGGGCGCCGATTTCCTGGCCGCGACGACCCTGCGCGCGTCGGGTGACGCGTGGCGGCGGGCGGGCCGCGACGACCGGGCCCGCACGGCGTACCGCGAGGCCCGTGAACTGTTGCCGGCGTGCGAGGACCCGCGGGCTCCCAACCTCGACGCCGAACTGGTCCGGCGGCTCGCCGCGACCAGCCCGGCCAAGACCCTTCCGGAGCACTGACCGACGGGTTAACCTGCGGAAAAGCCGGGAGGTCAGCATGGACAGAGTGGTCCATTTCGAGGTGCCGTTCGACGACGGCGAGCGGGCGACGTCGTTCTACCGGGACGCGTTCGGGTGGGATCTCAACCCGATGCCCCAGTTCCAGTACGTGCTGGCGACGACGACGCCGACGGACGAGTCGGGACGTCCGGGCGAGGCCGGTGGCATCAACGGCGGCATGCTGCACCGGCAGGGCCCGATCCAGGCGCCGCTGATCACCATCGGGGTCGACGACCTGGACGACGCCGTGGCCCGGGTGGAGAAGCTCGGCGGCAAGGTGGCGATCGGCCGCCAGCCGGTCGGCGACATGGGCTTCAGCGCCTACGTTCACGACACCGAGGGCAACCTGATCGGCCTCTGGCAGGCCGCCTGACCGATACGACGCGGCACCCGGGACCGCGAGGGTCCCGGGTGCCTTGGCCGTGCCCGGTGCGGGTCAGCGCGCGAGCGGCTGGCCCTGCTTGTCCGAGAACTTGCCGATCAGGATCGTGATCAGGTCGATCAGTGCCCACAGGCCGAATCCACCCACGGTGATCAGCATGAGTACGCCGGTGCCGATCTTGCCGACGTAGAACCGGTGGGCGCCGAGCACGCCGAGGAAGAAGCTGAGCAGCAGCGCGACGAGCCAGGACTTCTGGCCGGTGGCGGTGGTGGCGGTCATGGAAAGCCCGTCTCCTTGTTGGGTCGGCTTACAAAATCGCCGAACCATAGCGGAGGTCGCCAGCGGAAACAAAGCCCCGGTGATCATGGTTGCCCGATTTCGCCTAGCAATTCGGGAATTCGGTTCACGGCCGGCTTCAGGAACTCCTTCTGGCGCCGGGTCGCCTCCACCATGGAAGGCTCGCCGGCATGCCGGGCGACGTCCTTCAGGTAGTTCAGGCGCGAGCTGTCCACCCACTCTTGCACGTCCGGGTTCTCGGCCCAGACCCGGGCGGCGGTCAGGGTCACCGCGGTACCCCGGAGCCAGTCATGCGGTGTGCGGGGGTAGGGGTTCACCGGGCAGAGGCGGTTCTTCGCGGCGTCATCCTCCCGGACGGTCTCGACGAAGCCGACCAGGGCCGCGCTGAAGGCGGGCTGGCACGTCCGCACCAACTGCACCGTGATCCGGTCCGCCTCGAAGATCGGCTTCGCGGGGGCCCGGTTCAGCCCGCCCGCGCTGCAGTCGACGTACAGCTGGCCGGCGTCGCTGTCGATCGTGCCGTGGTCGAGCGTCACCTCACCGGACCCGATGTGCCGCACGTGGCCGAGGCGCACGACGTCGCGGACCCGGCGCAACTGCACCAGTTCCCGGCGGCTGACCGTGGCACAGTGCCACATGGTAGGCGGCACGGCCGGGTCGAAGGTCAGCATCCGGCCGTGCGTCTCCAGCCGGCGGACCAGATCGTCCATCGAGGTGGCCCGGGCGATCGCCTCGATCTCCCGGGAGACAGCGTCCATGAGGGACGGGACCTGGTCCAGCGGCTGGAAGCCGGCCCGATCGAGGAGAAGCGGGTCGCGGGGCATGATCCATCGGATTCGGTCCGGGTCGACCTGGTTCCCGAGCAGCCACAGGACCGCGTCGATGCCGGTCTTGCCGGCGCCGATGACGGTGTACCCCGAGGGGGGCTCGCTCAGCCGGGCCAGGGCGTTGATCGGCACCAGGCGTACGCCCGGGTCGGCCTGGAAGGACGGCGTGTGGGTGGCGGGTATGTCGTTCTCCAGGTACGCCGCGTTCACCAGCTTGCGGTTGACCGTGACGTCCACCGTGTCCCCGGTCAGGCGGGACACCAGCCGGTGGCGGCCGGACGCGTCGGCCTCGTACTCGTGCATCCCCAGGAACCGGACCCGCCCCGAGGCGATCAGCTGCTCGTTCAGCACCCGGTCGTAGTAGTCGCAGATCTCCGCGCCGGTCGCCTGCTCGTACAGCCCGGCGCTGAGCCCGTCCGGGATGATCGCGTCCTGGCCCAGCGGCCGCGAGTTCACCCCGTAGATCGCCGACGGCGAGTGCAGCCGGACGAACGGGTAGGCGTCGATCCAATGGCCACCGGGCCCGTGCCGCCGGTCGACCAGGACCACGTCGGCATCGGAATGGGTGACGATCGAGTCGGCGAAGGCCATGCCCGCGGCACCGGCACCCACCACAAGATAGTCGGTCGAGATAGTCGCGTCGCTCACCCGGCCCATCCTGACCGGGCCACACAACCGCGAACCAGCCGGAACCACCGGCCCGGGTACGGACGGGCAATCCTGGAGGGTGGTCAGAGCGGGTCACGGGCGTGCGCCGGGTCCAGGCCGGCGCCCACGGGCACGCGGGCGACCAGGCCGGCCGGGAGCCGGACCGGGTGGACGGCGGCGTAGCCGAGCACGGCCAGCACGTCCCGAGTGGCCAGCGGATAGGCCCGGCCCTGGTCGGACACCAGGACCAGCGTCCCGGTCGGCGCGGTGGCGCTGGGCAGCACCTCGGCGACCGCCGCGCGGCCGGGCGGCACGTACACCCGGTCGGCCAGGGGCAGGCCGTCGTCGGTCCGGCCTCGGGTCGGTACGGTCTCGGCCGGCAGGACGCCACCGACGCGCAGCCGGGGCACGGCCGACCCGTCGTCGTACGTGACACAGACCGGGCCGTCGCCGGCCGGGGCGAAGGACGGCCGCGTGGCCGGCGGCGCGCCCGGTGACGGCTCCGGCCCGCCGGTCGCCGCCGCGGCCGCCGCGGACACCCCGAGCGGGATCAGCACCGGCTCGTCGCCCGGGTAGGCCGGCACGGTCACGGGCGCCGCGAGCTGGACGTCGGCCTGCAACGGAGAGATCGGCCGCAGCCGGTCGTCCTCGGCCAGATAGTGCTGCCGTTCCCCACCGGTGTCGACCACGAGCAGCTGGCCGATCCGCAGGTCGGTCCGGCCGGGGACGGCCCGCGACGGGCGCCCGGACCCGCGTACCGGAACAGGAGCGATCGCGTCACCGGCCGGAAGCACGTCGACCAGCGCGGCCCCCACCCGGGCCACCGGCTCGGCGCGCAGCGCGAGCCCGACCGCGACCGTATCGGTGTGCCGGATCTGATGCCGGAGGCCGTGCCAGATCAGGTACTCGTCGCCGGACGCGGGCACCTCGACCAGCAGCGCCCGCTCCCCCACCGGACGGGCGCCGGGCGGGTCGGCCCCGGCCAGCAGCACCGAGGTGTCGGCGGCGGCTCCGGTCGGGCCGGTGGCCGGCTGCGAACACAGCGACCACCCGCCGGTGGCCAGGCGGTTGGCGGCGGGCAGCGTGTCCGGCAGGTCGGGGATGCCGATCGCGGGACCGCGCGCCACCCCGACCAGCGACTCCCGCGACACCGTGCGGATGGGCACGTTGCGGCCCAGCGCGAGCAGCGCCGACGGGTAGTTGACGACCGGGTGCAGCCGCTGGTCGACGAACACGTAGCGGGCGCCGGTCTCCTTCACCACGATCACCGCCTCGCCGTCGCGCCAGGCGTTGTTGCCGCCGGGTACGAAGAAGCCGTACGCGCCCACCGCGACCAGCGCCACCACGGCCAGCGCGACGCTGCCCCACGCGGCCACGGCGGCCCGGCGCAGCGGGGGCTGTTCCGGATCGGTCTCGTGCACGACCAGGGCCGAGTGCACGCGCCGGCCCAGAAAACGGTGGGCCTGCAGCAGGTCGCGGCGGGTGGCCATGTCAGCCCGCCAGCCCGCGGACCAGGCCGTAGAGGCCGAGCACGGCGCACAGCACCGGCACGCAGGCGAGCACCAGCAGGATCTCGAGGATCTCGGCGTACCGGCCGAGGGCGGCGCCGGGCGGGCGGCGGCTGTAGGTCAGGCCGGCGGCGACGGCCAGCGCGGCCAGGACGAGCAGGGCCGGCGCGGCGAGCGCGGGCGGGTGCGGGAGGCGCCAGGCCAGGGCCGAGGCGGTGGTACCGGCCGCGATCAGCAGCGGCAGGCGGTGGCGCACGGTGGGATGGATGCGCGCGCGTACGCCGAGACCGGACGCGATCACGGCCAGCAGCAGCACTGTGGACACGCCGCGCCCGGCCGCGGCCACGATCGCCGCCACCGACGCGGTCAGCGCCCCGCCCCACAGCATCCCGGTGAGCAGCGCGTCGCTGCGGATTACGGCCTCGCGTACCGCCGACCGGGCCGGCTGTGGGTCGTCGCGCACCAGGTCGGCCGCGGTGCGCGGCAGGGCCGGTGCGGGCAGCCGGCCGAGCCGCGCGGCCAGCGGCCCGGCCAGCGGCGAGAACAGGAACACGGCCGCCGCGACGACCGCCGCCGCCCCCGGCGGGGTGACCGGCCCGAGCACGACGAGCCCGGCCGCCACCCCGCCGAGCAGCGCACCGGCCGCCGCCGCGACGAACACCGGCACCCGGTCGGCCACCCCGATCCCGCCGGCCGTGGCGGCCACCAGCACCGCCGCGCATCCCCCGAGCACCGGCCCGCCGACCGTCAGCTCCCCGCCCGCGAACGCGAGGGGCAACGCCAGCCCGGCCAGCACCGCCCCGGCCCCGGAGTCCCCGCCGGCCCGGGCCAGCACCGTCCCGCCGGCCAGCAGGGCCACCGCGGCCAGCAGCGCCACCGGCCCGGCGCCGGCCTGCGCGGTCACGGCCAGGACGAGCGCGACCGCGGGGACGGCGGCGGCCAGGCCGGCGATCCGGGTGTGCCGTGGCCCCCAGCGCCGGCCTTCGCGCGCCGCGCCGGCGATCGCGTCGACCAGGTCGTCGTACTCCATTTCGGGCCAGACCAGTGTGCCCGGCACCAGGTGCAGCACCTCGCCGTCGCGAACGTGCTGCGCGGCCAGCGTGGCGGCCGGGTCGACCAGGGTGCCGTCGGGTCGCCGCAGCACCCAGCCCGTGTCCGGGTCGTCGGCCGGGAGCGCGGCCCGGCGCAGCAGGCCGGGCAGCATCTCGGCGACCGGCGCCCGGTCGGGCAGGGCCAGGTCGACCCGGCGGGTCGGTGCGGCGACGGTGACCCGAACAAGCCCGGTGACATCCATGAACCTCTCCAAAGACGAAGTGGTAGCCCATCGCGTCCTCGGGTATCGCGAGGGAGGCAGCAAGCTGCCGGGCGGTGGAGGGTGGCGGCTCGCGTTTCTACGATGGGCTGGCCGTCGCCGCGACGGAACGGCCACGGCCGCAAGCGGACACGAGGATGAGCGCGCCATGACGATCGACGACGAGTACCGCGACCTGGTGCCGCTGGGTGACCCGCCGGGCTCGGCGCTGGCCGCGGTGCAGGCCGGCAGCGGTGCCGCGTGGGCGCTGAAGGTGCTGCCGGGGCGGCTCGACCGGCGAACCCGGGGCGAGGTCGAGGCCGAGCTGCGCCGCCTGGCCGGGCCGGCCGCGACCGCACCGATCGTGGTCGCCGACGCGATCGTCGAGCTGCCCGACGGCCGCACCGCGCTGCGCCGCGAGCTGTGCACCCAGTCGCTGCCGGAGCTGATCGAGGCGTTCGGGCCGCTGTCCGTGCCGGACGCGATCGCGCTGGGCGGGGCGCTGGCCGAGGCGCTGTCCGCCGCGGGCGTCGTGCACGGCGGCGTGACCCCGGGCAACGTGCTGTTCCGGGAGTCGGGCGAGCCGGTGCTGACCGACTTCGGGGCGGCCGTACGCCGGGCCTGGCCGCCCGGGCACGACATCGGCTTCCGCGCCCCGGAGACGATCCGGGACGCCGTGCTCGACGCGCGGGCCGACCGCTACGGGCTGGGTGCGATCCTGCACCTGGCGCTGGCCGGTACTCCCCCGTTCCCGGCCCGGCCGGGCGAACGGGACGGCGACCACCTGCTGCGCGTGCTGACCGAACCGCCGCCCGCGATCGACCGCGACGACCTGCCGGCGTGGCTGGGCGAGCTGGTCGGCGAGCTGCTGGACAAGAACCCCGACCGGCGGCCGGCCGACGTCGGCGCACGGCTGGCCGGGGCGGCCAGCGACGGGCCGCGACCGGCCGGTGCGCCGATCATCGAGTTCGGACCGGAGCGGCCCCGCCGGCTGACCCAGCCGCCGGTGCTGGTGGCCGCGGTGGCGGTGCTGCTGGCGGTGGTGGCGGTGCTGCTCGTGCTGAACCGGCCGAAGGACATGGACGTCCCGCCGCCTCCGCCGGCCGCCGCGTCGAGCGCCGCACCGGCACCGAGCGCGTCCGGGCCCGCGGTGACCCTGGCCCTGGCCGACCCGGTCGACCGGGGTGATGTGGTGACACTGCGATGGACCAGCAGCGTGCCCGGCCTCGACTACGGGATCGGTGTGGCCCCCGAGGGCGCCGAGGCCACGGTGCGGATCGTCGGTCGCGTGACGACCACCGACGTGCGGGTGGAGCCCGGCCGCCGCTACTGCTTCGAGGTGCGGGCCACCAACGGCGGGAAACCGGTGGTCAGCGCGCCCAAGGCCATCCGGGGCGCCGCCTGCCGCCAGTAGCCGGCGGCAGCAGCGGCCGGGGGTCGAGCAAGGCGCGTACGCGCGGCAGCCGCCCGCCCCGGCCCAGTCCCCGGCGCACCGCCCGCACCGACGCCCAGGCCCGGGTGACGTCCTCGGCCCCGACCCGTCCGCCCGCCCACAGCGCCCGGTCGACGAGGCCGGCCAGCTCCCGGATGTCCCCGACGGTCCCGTCGTCCGCGACCGTCCGCGCCGCGGCACCGAGGTCGCGGACGGTCATGCCGGGCGTGACGGCCACCCCGTACGCCCGTAGCCGATCCCGCACCTCGGCCCACGCCCCCAGCACCGCCGCCGCGCCACCACGTCGTCGCCGCCGCCACGACCGCACCGTCCACAGTGCCGGCACGCCCAGCGGCCATCCGACCAGCGGCGCCGCCACCAGGGCGACCCACGGCACTCCCGGCCCGGCCGCCGGCCCCGGACCCGGCGCCACCGGCGTGATCTCGGGTTCGCGCAGCTCACCGAGCGGCGGCAACGCGGCCCGGGCCTCGGCGGTCGCGGCCGACAGCCCGGTTCCGGTGGTGGCGCCGGTGGCCGACCCGGTCGGGTCCAGGCCCACCCACCCCACGCCCTGCACGGCCACCTCGGGCCAGGCCAGTACGTCTCTGTTGCGCACCACGATGGAGCCGTCGGCGGCCGGCCGGGGCGTCCGGAAGCCGACCACCAGCCGGGCCGGGATGCCGACCGCCCGGGCCATCACGACGTATGCGGCGGCGAACTGCTCGCTCGTCCCGTCGCGCGTGCCGAGCAGGAAGTTCCGCAGCTGCGGCCAGCCGTGCCCGGTCGGCCGCCCCGGCCCGCCCGCCGCGTGGTAGTGCGTGCTCAGGTATTTCTCCAGCACCAGGGCGCCCTGGAAGGTCGGCCGCTGCCCGCTCATCGCCTGCTCGGCCAGTTTCACGACGTCGTCCGGCGGGTCGGGCAGCGGGTTCAGGCCGCCGGGGGCACCGGCGTCGACCGGCAGGCGGGAGAGCGTCGGCCAGTCGACGTCCGGCTGCCACCACCGGATCGTGTAGCGCGCCGGCCCCGTCCCGGCGTCCGGTCGCAGCAGCACGCCGGACTCGGGCACGACCAGCGGCGCGATCCCGTCCACCGAGGCCGGCCAGGTCTGGCTGGGCAGCCACGGCCCGCCCGTGTCGGCCACCGTCACCTCGGCGCCGCGCTGCCGGGCGCCGACCAGCACCCGCGGGCCGGGCGGCAGCGAGCGGCCCATCCGCCGGTATTGTCCGGTCGGGTTCCAGTTGGCCCCGTCGAAGTCGTCCAGCACCACCAGTGGCCACCGGTCCACATCGGATCCGCCGGTCAGCCGGAACACTTCGGCGTCCGGATGGTCGAGCCGGTAGGCGATCTCGTCCAGCGGGTTGGCCGGCAGCAGCGCGTCCACCGGGGCGGGCCGCCCGTCGTAGAGCGAGAACCGCGCCGGCCGGTCCGGCAACAAGATCAAGGTCAGGCCGGCCACCAGTACGCTGACCGCGCCGGCCGCCGCCAGCCGGGCCAGGGTCACCCGGGAGGCCAGCGTGACCGCCGCCGCCATCGCGTAGGCCAGCGCCGCCGCCACCGCCACACCCGGGCTCAGCGCCCGGTACAGCTGACCGACCACCAGCACGGCCAGGCTGGGCAGCAGCGCGGCCAGGGGCGCACGCAGCCGCAGCCGCAGCTCGGCGCCGAACACCGCGGCCGCGGTCACCAGCAGCGGGACGAACAGCAGCAGGTCGGCGTCGGCGCGCGCGGGCCAGGTCGACTCGAGCACCAGCCGCCAGGAGCTGGTCACCCCGCCGGCCAGGGCGCCGAGGGTACGCCCGGTGGGCAGCCCGGCCAGCGTGGTGCCGAACAGCAGCGTCTCGGCCACCGCGAGCAGACCGGCCAGCGTGGACAGCAGCGGCCGCCAGTCGACCAGGGCCGGCCGCAGCCCGCAGAGCACGGTCACGGCCAGCACGACCAGGGCCGGCACCAGCACCGGGACCAGCAGCCGGGTGAGCCCGTAGACCGGCGCGAAGCAGAGCCCGGCCACGGCGGCGGCGAGCACCGGACCGGCCGCGCGCCCGCTCAGCCGATCGAGTCGTTCCACTGTCGCACCGCCTGTGCCGCGCCGAGCGCGCGGAGCACGCGTACCCCGGCCGGAGCCTCCAGCCACCCGCCCAGGGCGACCACCACCACCTCGGCGAAGCCGGTACGCCGGGCCAGCACCGCCTCGACCGCCGTCCCGCCCCCGGTGACCAGCACCAGTCCCCCACCCGCGCGCAGCACCGGGGCGTCGCCGGTGGCGTCCTGCCGCACCTCGCTCAGCTCGTCCAGCAGCCGCCGGGTGGCCAGCGCCCCGCCCTGCACCGCCACCGTCCGGCCCGACCAGGTGACCAGCCGGGTGTCCTGTGTCGCCTGGGTCGACGCGCACAGCAGCGAGGCGGCCAGATCCACCGCCTCCTCGAACAGGGTCGGGGTGAGCGCCCGCGGCCGGTTGTCGAGCAGCACGGTGGTCCGGCCGCGGCGCGGGTCGGCCAGGTCGCGGACCATCAGCCGGCCGGTCCGGGCGGTCGCCTTCCAGTGCAGGTGGCGGACCTCGTCGCCGGGCACGTACTCGCGGACGTCGAGCAACTCGACCGACCCGCGCAGGGTCTGGTCGGGTGCGCCGTCGTGATGGTGCCGGGGCACGCCGGCGATCAGCGCCCGGGCGGCGTGCCGGCGCGGATGCACCCAGAGCGTGGTCGTGCCGCCCACCGGCAGCTGTCGCCGGGCCAGGTCGAACGGGTCGGCCCGGTGCAGCGTCAGGGGGCCCACGGTCAGCTTGCCGCGGGTGGCGGTGGGCAGTTCGTACGCCCGGGTCGCCTCCGCACCCGGCAGCAACCCGGGCAGCCGCACCTCGCGCACCGCCCCGCCGGCCGAGTCCTCGGCGTGGAAGCCGGTCTGCCGCCGGCGACCCGTGCTCCGCACCCGCACCCGGGCCAACGCCGGCCGGCCCCGCTCGACCCGGTCCGGGTGGACCACGCGCTGCACCTCGACCTCCAGCGGCGGCGCGGTCAGCGCGACCGCGGTCAGCACCGCCCCGGCCACGATCACGCCCAGCGTGGTCAGCACCGGAAGGCGCAGCCAGAGGCCGGCCGCCAGCAGCAGCACGGCCGCCACGGAGGCCGCGACGCCCCGGCCGGTGAGCCGCACGGTCAGGCGCTCGCGGTCGGCACCGGCACCGCGGCCAGCACCTCGGCGACGATCCCGTCGGTGCTGCGCAGGTTGAGCTCGGCCTCGGCGGTGCGGATCAGGCGGTGGGCCAGCACCGGGCCGGCCACCGACTTGACGTCGTCCGGGGTGACGTAGCCACGGCCGTCGATCGCGGCGATGGCCCGGGCCGCCCGGACCAGCGCGATGCTGCCCCGGACGCTGGCGCCGTAGCGCAGGGCGGCGTGCTCACGGGTGGCCTCGGACAGGCGGACCGCGTAGTCGGCCACCGCCGGGTCGACGTGCTGGCCGCGTACCTCGTCGATGGCCTTCCGCAGGGTCTCGGTGTCGGCGACGGCGGGCAGGTCGTCGGGCGTGGTGCCGGCCGCGCTGCCCAGCACCACGCCCACCTCGGACTCGCGGTCCGGGTAGCCCACGGTCAGCCGCATCAGGAATCGGTCGAGCTGGGCTTCGGGCAGGCGGTAGGTGCCTTCCAGCTCGATCGGGTTCTGGGTCGCCACCACCAGGAACGGCCGCGGCACCGGGTGCGCGGTGCCGTCCACCGTGACCCGTCGCTCCTCCAGCACCTCGAGCAGGGCCGACTGGGTCTTGGGGGTGCCGCGGTTGATCTCGTCGGCGACGACCACGTTGGCGAACACCGCGCCCGGGTGGAAGACGAACTCCTCCTCGCGCTGGCGGTAGACGGTCACTCCGGTGATGTCGCCGGGCAGCAGGTCGGGGGTGAACTGGATGCGGCTCCAGGTGCCGCCGATGCTGCGCGCGATCGCCCGGGCCAGGGTGGTCTTGCCCAGGCCGGGCACGTCCTCGATGAGCAGGTGTCCCTCGGCCAGCAGGCCGGCCACGGCCAGCCGGACCAACTCGTCCTTGCCCTTGATGACCTCGCGCACGTTGGCCGCGATGGCCGCCGCGGTGGTGGCCGCGGTCACGACGGCCACGACACGTGGTTGGACTCCAGCCCGTCGACGACCACCCACACCGGTCCACCCGTCCCGTTGTAGGGGAAGTGGTGGGAGACGGTCAGATTTCCCTTGTCATCGGTCGACAATGCGGCCCCCGGATTGAAGTTTCCCCAGTCGCGCGAGTAGACGTCGATCTGGTAACTGGTCTTCGGCTTGAAACCGCGCATCACGACCTTGATGTACGCGCACTCCGGCGGATTGCAGTCGTCGCCGTGCTGGGCCGGGTCGCCGCGGGACACGGTCACCGATCGGGTCGTCGCGGGCGGCAGCACCACCCTCGTCGAGGCGGCGGCGCCGCGCCCGCCGGCGTTCTGCGCGGCCACCGTGATGCGATAGGTCTTGCCCCGGGTCAGCCCGCTCAGCGTGGCCGACCGGCTGCCGCCACTCACCGTACGGTTGCCGCTCGACCCACCCGACCAGGTCACCCGATAGCCGGTCACCGCCGAGCCGTTGGCGTTGGCGGCGTTCCAGGTCACCTTGATCGAGCCGCCGGACACGGTGGCCTTCAGCCCGGACGGGATGCCCGGCGGTGACGGCGGATTGCTGGTCGCGGTGGTCTTCTTCGGAGTGCCGGTCCGTGTCGGCCCGGCCGGCGGCTTGGGCGGCCTGGGCTGCTGGGTCCGTGGCGGTACGGTCCCCTGCGACTGCCCCTTGTCGGCGCCGGGCCGCGGCGTGTTCTGGTCGGACTGCTGGGTCGGGCCGGCCGGCGACGTCGTCTCGCCCGGCGGCGGCACCGGATCGCGGTCGCCCTTGCCCGGTCGCGCGACCAGTTCCACCGGGTCGACCTTGCCCCGGTCACCGACCACCAGGACCCGTTTGCCCTCGCCGCTCTCGACGTAGATCCGCTGGTCCTCGCCGCGGGTCAGCCGGCTGCCGGTGCCGCCGGCCGACACTGGCAGGTCGCGCTGCCGGCGGCCGTCGCGGTCGTACGTGTAAAGGTGGTTACCGCCCCGGTCGAGCAGCACCACCGAGTCCCGGCCGACGGCCGGCGTCTCGAAGGTGCCGGGCGGCACCTCGACCGTCGCCGCCGTCGACACCCGGCCCTGGTCCAGCCCCGACGCGTCGATCAGGTGCAGCCGCCGGCCGCCCGGGTCGAGCACCGCGAGCCGACCGGCCGCGTCGGTGGTCGCGATCTTGGCGTCGGCCGGCAGGTCACGCCCGATCCGCACCGGCCGGCCGAGCCCGTTGGCGTCGACCGGGGTGAGGGTGTCGCTCTCGGTGTCCACGAAGACCGCCCGCTTGCCGACCACGGTCAGCCCGCCGGTGTGCCCGGCCGGGGCGGCCGGCCCGCAGGTCACCCGGTCGGCGTCCGGGGTGAGGAAACACAGCCCGTTCGAGTCGCGGTGCTGGACCCAGAGGGTGCCGTCGGGGGTGACCACGGTCGTGCCGAGCGGCCCGCCCGGACCGGCCGCGATGGACACCGGGTCGGCGCCGCTGAGGCGGACGATGCGGCCCAGCTCGGGATAGACGTAATACGGTCCGCCGCGGGCTTCCAGCCCCACCGGCTGCTCGCCGGCCGCGGCGGGCGGCATCGTGAAGCCGTCCTCGACCATCAGGTTGGACTTGCCGAACCGCAGGCCGTGGCGGTCGCTGATCACGTAGCCGGCGGCGTCGCCCTGCACCACCTGGTCACCGGGCTTCAGGCCGCGCGCCTCGAACTCGGCGTCGACAGTGCCGGTGGAGCCGTTGACGTGGAAGATGCGATTTTGCGCGGGCTGGGCCGTCCAGTGCCCGAACGGCGCGAAGTGCAGGCCGCCGGAGGAGGCGGACGCGTCCGACACGGCCGCCGTCACCCCGATCGCCACGACCAGGGCGAGCAGGGCCAGCGGCAGGCGCCCGCCGCGGGCCGGCCGCAGTGCGCGAAGGAGTCGGCTGGTCACCCTCGCGAGCATAGAAGAAGGTGTACATGATCGGTCCATTACGGATCCGTGACGATCAATCGGGCGCCGTGGGCAGCGACAACTCGAAGATCGCGCCACCCCCGTCGGCGTTGAAGACCCGCAGCGTGCCGCCGTGCGACTGGGCCACCCAGCGCACGATGGCCAGGCCCAGCCCGCTCGACCCGCCACCGCTGGCGAACCGGTCGAACCGCTCCTTGGCCATCGCCGGGTCGATACCCGGGCCCTGGTCGGCCACGATCACCCGGCCGCCGGCCACTGTCACCTGCACGACCGCCGGCTTGCCCTCCACCCGGCCGTGCCGCAGCGCGTTCTCCAGCAGGTTGCCCACCGCCCGCTGAATCAGCCCCGCGTCGGCCCGCACCTTGGTCGGCGCCGTGGTCACGGTGACCGCGGCGTCGCCCGTCGGCGTCTCCTCGACCACGGCCGCGACCAGCTGATCCAGCCACACCGGCTCGATCGCCATCGGCTCCACGCCGGCCGCCAGCCGGGCCCGCATCAGCACCCCCTCGACGATCGTGCCCATCCGGCGGGCCAGCTCGACCGTCCGCGGCAGCAGCTCGGCCCGCTCGGCCGGGTTGGCCACCGCCGCCTCGGCCAGCGCGCGCAACGCCGCCGCGGGTGTACGCAGGTCGTGGGCCGTGTCGGCCAGCAGAGCCTCCTGCTGCTCCAGGGCGCCCGCGGCGGGCCGGATCGCGCGCACCGCCAGCAGGAACGAGGCCGCCCCGATGGCACCCAGCAGCAGCACACCCCCGCCGACCAGGAGAAGAATGAACGTGCGGTGCGCGGCCAGCTCGTCCGACGGGTCGGAGACGGCCACCACGGCGCCCGCGTACTGCCCGCTGCGGAAGCGGAACGGCTCGGCGTACACCCGGATCCGGTGATCGCCGGCGGTCTCGTACCCGGACTGGACCTGCCCGCTGGTCACCGCGGCCTCGGCCAGCCCACGCGTCACCTCCGGCGGCGCCTGGACACAGTCGAGCAGGCTGTGGAACGAGGCGAACCGCGTGGTCGGCCCGGGCAGCACCTCGAACTCCGGGCACGAGTTGCTCAGCGGGTCCTTGGCCAGATCGGTGGTGACCACCGCGTCCTGGTCCTCGTAGACCACCCGCTGCACGCTGCCGGTGACCCGGCTCAGCGCGCCGTCCATCCGCAGTTCCCGCTGCCTGGTGTCGGACCGGACCAGCAGACCGGCGCAGATCAGACAGCCGACCGCGCTGAACAGGGTCACCCACAGGGCCAGCCGGCCGGGCAGCCCGCGCAGCTGGTCCAGCACCGAGGCGCCGGTCACGCGTCACCACCGATCCGATAACCACGCCCGCGTACGGTGTGCAGCACCTCCGGCTCACCCAGCTTCCCGCGCAACCGTTTGATCACCACGTCCACCACGTTCGACATCGGATCGGTGCTCGAATCCCAGCAGTGCTCGATCAGGTCGGTGCGGCTGACCGCCGAACCGGCCCGCGTCATCAGGAACTCCAGCACCGCGTACTCCCGGTTGGTCAGACCCAGCAGGACCCCCGCCCGCCGCACCTGCCGCCGGGCCGAATCCAGCACCACGTCGGCGTGCCGCAGCACCGACGGCCGCCCCGACCCGGCCCGCCGCGCCAGCGTCCGCACCCGCGCGGTCATCTCGGCCACCGCGAACGGCTTGACCAGATAGTCGTCGCCGCCGTGCTCGAAGCCGGCCACCACGTCGGCGATCGTGTCCCGCGCGGTCAGGAACAGCACCGGCACCGCCCACCCCTGCTGCCGCCGCCGGTGCACGTAGTCGATCGCGTCGCCGTCCGGCAGCATCCGGTCGAACACCACACAGTCGAACTCCCGCGCTCCCAGCACCTCGTCGGCCGACGCGATGTCACCGGCCTGCGCCACCTCGAAACCGGCCCCGCCGAGCTCGGTCGTCACGGCCAGCCGCAGGTCGTCATCGTCCTCGACCACCATCACCCGCACCGCCCGCACCTCCACCGGCTCGTGTCATCGGATCCTCATGCGCGCAGGCGGATGGTAGCCCCATGCTGTTTCGCATCCTCGGCCCGATCGAGCTGCACACCCCCGCCGGGGTGCGCCGGCTCGGCGCCGGCAAACCGGCGACCGTGCTGGCCACACTGCTCCGGCACCCCAACGCGTGGGTCACGGTGGACCAGCTGGCCGAGGCCACCTGGTCCGGCACGGTCATGCCGCCGTCGGCGCCGGCCAACCTGAAGACGTACGTCTGGCAGCTGCGCCGCCTCCTGCCCGAGGTGGACGGAGCCGGCCGCATCGACCGCCAGGCCGACGCCTACCGGCTGCGGGTGCGGCCCGGCGAACTGGACGCCGACCGGGCGCGGACGCTCGCGGCCGAGGCGGCGTCGGCCCCCGCGCCGTCGGACGCGCTCGGGCTGCTGCGCGAGGCGCTGAAGCTGTGGCGGGGCCGGCCGTACTGCGGCGTCGAGTCGGCCGCCGAGGCGGCGCTCGCCCTCGGCGATCTGCGGCTCCAGCTGTGCGAACAACTCGCCGAGGTGCAGCTCGAGCTGGGCGACACCTCCGGGGCCGTGGGTACGCTGCGCAGCCTCACATCCGAGGCCCCGCTCCGGGAGCCGGCGTGGGCGCTGCTGGTTCGGGCACTCAACGCGGCCGGCCAGCCGACCGAGGCGAAGCTGGCCGCCCGCGAAGCCGCGCGCATCCTGCGCACGGAACTCGGCGTCACCCCCGGGCCGCAGCTCACCCACGCACTCTCCCCCACGCGCCGCGAACTACCCCGCGACGTACGCCTCTTCGGGCGCGGCACCGAACTCGCCCACATCCGCCGCGCCGCCACCGGCCCCACCCCGCTCATCCTGCTCACCGGCCCGCCCGGCAGCGGGAAGACCACCCTGGCCGTGCACGCCGCCCACCGGCTGAAGCCCGACTACCCCGACGGCCAGTTCTTCGTCCACCTGCGACAGCCGGCCGGCGCGCTGCTCGACCGCCTGCTCCGCGGCCTCGGCCTGCCCCGCGAAGACATCCCCGCCGATCTGGACGAACGCATGGCCCTGTGGCGCTCGACGATCGCGTGCCGGCGCGTCCTGCTGGTCCTCGACGACGCACAGACCCGGGACCAGATCTGGCCCCTGCTCCCGGCCGGCGCCGGAAGCCTGACCCTGATCACGGCGCGGGCCCGGCCTGGCCGGCTGGACGGGGCCACGTGCATCTCGCTGGCGCCGGCGGCGGGCGCGGGGCGGAGGGCGGCGGTATGACAACGGCCCGTTTCGTGGTGGCGGCCGCCCGCCGCACCAAGCCCGTCCCACCTGTCCCACCCGTGGCGTCCGTGGCGTCCGTCACCGTCCCGGCGCCGGAACCGCAGGTCGCGGGTTCGCCCGTCGCACCCGTCCCGCCGGGCCTGTGGACGGACGACGAAAATCGTCGTACCCAGCGGCTACGTTCAGGCCCACCCAGTGCACGGGGTGGGGGAGGCGGCGGCCCACGAAATTCGACGATCTTGCGGATTGGGCCGGGCAGCGGCAGCCCGCTGGACGCGACGATCTCACGGCAAAACAGCGGCAACCCGCCAGGCGCAACGATCTCGCGGCTGAGCACCGGCAACCCGCCAGGCGCGACGATCTCGCGGCCGGGCCGAGGCAACCCGCGAAGCGCGACGGCTCTGCGGATCGCGGTCTGGCAGATCGGCGTGGTGCTCGGCTGCGTCGCCATTCTGCGGGGCTCGGCCGGCGCCGGGGCACTGGCCGCCCTCACCCTGATCGTCAGCGCGGCAAGGATCCGCGGCGACTGGCTGTCCACTGTCGCCGGTCGGTGGCTGGGCTTCGTCACCCGGCGCCGGGTGTTCGCGGGCGAGCACCTGCCGCTGCCGGCGAACACCAGGCTCACCTCGGCCGGCGTGCTCGTCGGGGCGGGAGGCCTGACGGTCGTCGCGCGTACCCGGGAAGTGGATTTTCCCCGCTTCGAGGGCGAGAGCGGCGGCCCCCGCATCGACCTGCAGTGGGTCGGCCATCTCGGGCCGCGGCAGGACCGTCCGTCGGCGTGGCTGGCGATAACGGTGGTGCGGGACGCCGACTTCGCGGGTGATGAGCAGCTGCGGGTGGCGCTCGACAACGTGCTGCGGCGGGTACGGCCCGATCTGCTGTCGGGGCGGGAGCTGACCGCGGTGCTCGGCGGTATCGCCCACGCGGGGCCGGCGTGTGAGACCTGGCGGCACTGGCGGTCGGGGCCGGTCACCCAGATCACGTTCCGCGGCACCGGGCCGGCCGCGCGGTTCTTGAAGCCGGGCGGGGACGTGGCGGTCACGGTGGCGCGGTGGCCGGACGGCGACTCGGTGATCCGGGTGGCGGCTCGGGACGCCGGTACAGCCGAGCGGGCCGCGCGAGAAGTCAGCAGGAGCGCAGTACGGCTGGACGGGCGGCACGGGCCCGCCGTTCTGGCCTCGTTGCCGATCGGGGGGAAGCTCTGATGTCCATGTCCCAAGCGGGAATCGATGCGGCGCTGGCCACGGCCAGCCGCGAGGTGCTGGTCACGCTGGCGTCGGGGGCGGCGCTGCGGCGGGCCGACCACGACAATCTGCGGCGCGGGGTCCGTTATCGGGTTCTGCTTCCTGATGGGGTACGCGAGCAGCCCGTGCTCGCCCTGCGGATGGGCCGCCTCGCCCCGGCCGGCGCCGAGGTCCGCACCGTGCCGGTCGTGCCGACTGACGCGACAGTGGTCGACGGTGTGCTGGCCCTGCTCCCGGGCACGCTGGTCCGCCTGCCCAGCCTGGTCGGCACCGTGGTGGCCCTGTTCGAGCAGCTGTGGGTGTCGGCGGCGCCGCTGACCCCGTGCGAGGTGACCAACGGCGCGGGGCTGAGCCCGCGCGAGCGGGAGCTGCTCGCCCTGCTCAGTGCCGGCTGCACGGACGAGTCGGCGGCGGCACGGCTGGGGATCTCGGTCCGTACGGTGCGCCGGATGATGGCGGCCATCATGACCCGGCTGGGGGCACGCAGCCGCTTCCAGGCCGGATTGAAGGCGGCCGATCGGGGGCTGCTGGCGCGTACCGCTTAGGGCAATATGTGGTTGGTGCGGGTATTGGTCACCGAGGATGACGACGATCTCCGGATCGCGGTCGACGCCTCGTTGCGGGGGGCCGGGTTCGCTGTGGACACCGCGAGTGACCTGCCCGAGGTCGATCTGGCGTTGAGCGTCAACGAGTACGACTGCGCGGTGTTCGACCGGATGCTGCCGGGTGGCGACGCCCTCGACTATGTGGCCGGGCGGCGGCGTGGCGGCTGGGCCGTGCCGGTGCTGTTCCTGACCGGGCGGGGCGACACCACCGACCGGGTCGAGGGGCTGGCCGTGGGCGACGACTATCTGAGCAAGCCGTTCGCGACGGCCGAGCTGGTGGTGCGGGTACGCAGCCTGTGCCGCCGGTCGGGCCGGGTCACGGCGGCGGCCACGGCCAGTCACGCCGGCATCGAGGTCGACCCGGAGCGGTACGAGGCCCGCCGCGACGGCCGCCCGCTGACGTTGACCGGCAAGGAGTTCGCGGTCCTGGAACGTCTGGTGCGGGCGGCCGGGCGGCCGGTGGCGCGGGCCGAGCTGATCGCCGCGGCCTGGGACGAGCTGCTGCCGCCGGCCTCGAACGTGCTGGACGTGCTGGTCGCTCAGCTGCGGCGCAAGCTGGGCCGGCCGGCCGCCCTGCACACCGTCCGAGGCGTCGGCTATCTCATCCGCGCAGACTGAACCGCCGGTCCAGGGCGGGGTCGCGTTCGTCCACAGCGGACTCGCTCTTCGCCGCGGGCGACGAAGTCGTGACGCCGGCCCAGCGCTGCACGGCGGCCGTCGCGGTCGCCGCCTCGGCCGGCACCAGGGCGGCGATGGACGCACCGTGGTTGGCGCCGGGCGCGATGTAGCTCAGCGAGTCGCGGGTGCCGCTGCCGAGCTCGAACGGCTCGGCACCCCACGGGTCGTTCTGGCCGTACACGAACAGCAGCTCGCTGCCCGACCCGCGTACCCACCGGTCGATGTCGTCCATCGCGTTCGGCCGGAATTTCGGGGCCAGAGCCTCCGGCACGTACGACTTGGCCTCGTCCTCGCCCCGGTAGTGCTGCAGCTTGGCCAGGTGGCGCAGCTTCGGCGTCGGGTAACCGAGCTGGGTGGCCGCCTGGTAGTAGTAGGGCACGTAGCCGGTGATGCCCTGGTCGGTGTTCGAGTCGAATCCGTAGATCTGGTCGATCCAGGCCAGCAGGGCGTCGTTGCTGACGCTGACCGACGGCACCTGCGCGCACTGCGCGAGCCCGCTGTACTGCCAGAACGCCCACGTCGTGCCGTTCACCATGAACTCGAAGGCCCGGTCGGCGCCGTGCACGATGGTGAAGGTGCGACCGTTGGCCGCCGCCCACGCCTCGTACTTCGCGACCAGTGCGGCCCGGCGGTTCAGGGCCTCGACCTGGACGTCGTCGAGGGCCTTGCGGCAGGCGGCGGTACCGACCCGGGTGAAGAACTGGTCGTAGCGCGAGTCTTCCTGCTCGTTGACGTCCTGCGGCGCCACGTAGGCGACGGTGCCGTCGACGTCGCCGGGGTAGAACCGGCGGTGGTAGATCGAGGTCATGCCGCCCTTGCTGGCCCCGGTCGAGATCCACTTCTGGGTGTAGATCTCCTGGAGCGCGACAACGATCCGGTGGTGGTCGGTGGCGGCCTGCCAGATGTTCAGGTCGGTCCAGTCGGCCGGCTCGGGGCGGGACGGCGTGAAGAACCGCTGCTCGACCGAGAGCTGGTTGCCGTTGACGAGCCGGGTGGGCTCGCTGCGGAAGGCGTAGTCGGGTACGCCGTACCCGGTGGTGTGCAGGACCATCGGGCGGTCGGTGCCGACGTGCAGCAGGGTCATCCGCTGTTCGAAGGTCCCGGCCGACGGGTCCCGGTGGTCCACCGGCTGGGTCACGGCCAGGTGGAAGAAGCGCAGGCCGGCGGCGGGTGGCGGGTCCTCGGCGAGGATGGTCAGGCCGGGTACGGCGCGGAGCTGGTCGGCGATGTCGGGTGGCGCCGCCCGCGCCGGGGCGGCACCGACGAGCAGGCCGATGAGCAGGGTCAACGTGGACAACAGAGCACTACGTTTCATGGCACCCCCAGGCCGGAAGATCGACGCCTGACCATATCGTGTGGCTCGTTAACCTCCGGTGCACCTGACGGCTATCGTGTGGCCGGTGAGAATCCGCTACGTGCTCAACAACGCCTATGGTGCCGGTGGGACCATCCGCACGGTCATCAATCAGGCGAACGCGCTGTGCGCCGAGCACGACGTCGAGATCGCCAGCGTGCTGCGGACCCGGGAGCGGCCGGTCTTCCCGCTCGACCCGCGGGTCAACCTGGTCTCGCTGACCGGCCTGCGTGACGACGGTTCCCGGTTCACCGACCCGCCGGGGGGAAATTCGCGGTTCTGGCGCAAGACGCGGCGCTTCCGCAATCCGCTGCCGCACGGCCGGGACTTCCGCTTCCAGCGCTTCGACCCGCTGCTCGACCTCGCGATCGTCCGGTATTTCCGGCGCGAACGGGACGGCGTGCTCATCACCACCCGCCCGGGGCTCAACCTCCTGGCCGCCCGGTACGCGCCTCGCGACCTGATCCGGATCGGCCAGGACCACATGAACCTCAGCACCTACAAGCCGACGCTGCGCAAGCAGCTGATCCGGGCGTACCCCCGGCTGAGTGCCGTCGCCGTGCTCACCGACCACGACCTGGCCGACTGGCGGGCCGCGCTGGGCGACAGCGTCCGCCTGGAACGGGTGCCCAACGGCATTCCGCCGGTGGCCGGGGCGAGCTCGTCGCCCGACGCCCGCTATGTGGTCGCGGCCGGCCGGTTCGCCCGCCAGAAGGGCTTCGACCTGCTGGTCGAGGCCTGGGCCACGGTGCACGCCAAGCACCCGGATTGGCGGCTTTCGATCTTCGGTAACGGCCCGGACCGGGAGAAGCTGATCGCCCGGGCCGCGGAGCTGGGTTTCGGTGATTCGGTCCGCATGCCCGGCATCACCCGGCAGATCGACAAGGAGCTGGCGGCCGCCTCGATCTACGTCTTGAGCTCCCGTTTCGAGGGGCTGCCGATGGTTCTGCTGGAGGCGATGTCGCACGGGCTGCCGGCGGTCGCCTTCGACTGCCCGACCGGCCCGCGCGAGGTCATCGAGGACGGCGTGAACGGCCGCCTCGTACCCGCGGAAGATGTCGACGGTCTGTCCGCCGCCCTGTGCGAGCTGATCGAGGACCCGGAACGCCTGCGCGCCATGGGGGCCGGCGCGCTGAAGAGCAGCGAGCCCTTCACCATGCCCGAAGTTTCCGCCCATTGGCTGCGTTTCTTCGCGGAGCTGGACAAAATCCGCTAGGACTCAGGAACCTTTCAGGATTGCGTGAGCCAGGCCACTGGAGCGTGTCCGAATCTTCCCCTCTGTGCTGACCCCGATAGGAGTCCCATGAGGAGAACGCTCAGCCGCCTCGGCCTTACGTTCGGCGTGATGGTGGCGGTCATCGCCCCGGTGGCCACGACCGCGTCGGCCGTCGTGATCACCCCGCCCACCCCGCGAACCGGCAAGCTGGTGCAGGTCGGCCCGACCGCCGAGCACGGCTTCCCGGCCTGGTATCGGGACAGCAACAACGTCCGGCTGGAGGCCTGTGTCACCGCGGACGACCCGCTGTGCCCGGTGCTGCTGGACGAGGTCCCCAACCCGGATCTGCCGGTCTCGTACCCGGACAACTTCCCCGGCGAGTTCTTCTACCAGCTGGCCGGCTCCACCGTGACGCTGGCCAACGGCGTCCGCGCCACGGTCGGCCTGGACCTCGAGGGCGCCTGGGCCAACGGCGAGGTGATCGACGGCGACCAGATGGTGTTCGGCCGGATCCGCATCCGGTTCGCCGCGCCCGAGGGCCAGCGCTTCCGGATCACCCACCCGTACGGCATCGACGACATCGTCGCCACCGACAAGGGCGTCAACATGACCGAGGACATCGGCACCACGCCGCTGGCCTTCGGGCAGGCGCTCAACAGCCGGGTCGGCCCGTTCCTGAAGTGGGACCCGGCCGTGCTGCCGGCCGCCCCGGCCGGCTACACCGGTGACCCCGGCGTCGACCACAAGGTCGTCGGCAGCCCGTACAACACCAACTTCGTCCGGATCGAGCAGCTGGACCCGGCCACCGGCGCGGTCACCGCCCAGGTCGGCTTCAACGACCTGTTCAGCGTCCAGGGCCGGTTCGCCACCAACGCCGGCGTCGACATCGACCAGGCCACCTACACCACCAACGCCGACGGCACCGGCTTCGTCGAGGTGTACGCCACCAGCGAGCCCGGCCAGGCCATCGAGGTGGCCAGCAACCCGGCGCTGGGCTTCCGCGGCACCCGGCTGCGCGGCCAGAACGGCAAGTACTACGGCCGGTTCCCGGTCACCACCGAGGTCCCCGACGGCGCGACGATCGAGGTCGTCAACAACAGCGACCGCCCGGTGGCCCGCAAGACGGCCAAGCTGGTCGACGTCGTCCGCATCACCGGCGTGCAGTACAACGCCAACAACGGCCGCCTGCAGGTCAGCGCCACCTCGTCGGACGACGACGCCAGCCCCGGCGTGCTCACCGTCGACGGCTTCGGCCCGATCACCGGCCAGCCGTTCACCGGCGTGCAGGCGCCCCCGCCGTCGATCACCGTGCGCTCCTCGGGCGGCGGCTCGGCGACGGCCGCGCTGACCGGCACCGGCCGGCTGTTCCTGCCCGACCGTCCGGTCGCGGCGGCCACGGTGGCCAACCCGGTGGTGGTCGGCCAGACTGTCCAGCTGGACGGTTCGGGGTCGACGGGCCAGATCGACTCGTACGCCTGGACCCAGGTGTCCGGCCCGGCGGTGACCCTGGCCGGGGCCGACCAGCCGGTGGCCACGTTCGTGCCCACGGCCGTCGGTGACTACGCGTTCACCCTGACCGTGACCGGCCCCGGCGGCGTGAGCCAGCCGGTGACCCTGACCGAGCAGGTGATCGACGTGCAGGCGCCGACCGCCGACGCCGGTGTCGACCAGACCGTCGTGCGTGGCCGTGCGGTGGCCCTGGACGGCAGCCGCTCCCGGGCGGTGGAGACCTACTCGTGGCGGCAGGTGTCCGGCCCCGCGGTGACGCTGACCGGTGCGACCGGCGCCAAGCCGACCTTCACCTACCCGGCGCAGACGTTGCCGGCGACCCCCGGCCCGAACCCGGCGTTCGTCTTCGACAACGCGCCGATCGTGCTGGAGCTGACCGTCCGCAACCCCGGCGGCATCGCCACCGACCAGGTGATCGTGCGGCCCGCGGCGGACAACTTCATCGGCGGCATCACCGCCCGCTACCGCACCGGCAACAACGAATGGCGGGTTTCGGGCACCAACAGCCTGCTCGCCGGGCAGCGGGTGCAGGTGGTCCTGGGCAGCACGCTGACCGGCCGCACGATCGGCGCGGCGGCCTCGGTCGACACGACCGGCGCCTGGGCCGTCCGGGTCACCGGCCCGGCCCCTGGCACGATCCGCACGGTCAGCGTCGTCTCCTCGACCGGCGCGGTGGCCCTGGCCCAGGCGGTGACCGTCACCAACTGACCGCAGGCCCCACCCCCAGTGGTAGTCCCGCGCGGTATTCCATCCAGGAATACCGCGCGGGGCTACCACTTCGGGTTGTGGGACCGCCTGCTGTCACGCGCAGGTCAGCTGCTCGGCCACGGCGTCGCGGATCAGGCCGCTGTGGGGCCGGACGCGCCCGTCGCCGTCCTCGGCCGCCCGACCCTAGGTTCCGCAGGTCAGGCGGGCAGCGGCCCAGTCGGCGTGGTCGAAGTTCTTGTTGTCGCCGCCGTCGGTCACGCGCAGGGTGAGGCGGTTGACGCCGGTCACGTCGGCGGTGATCGGCTGGGCCGGGTCGGTGCCGCGCAGGACGCCGGTGGTCGTCAGGGAACGGTCGTCGCCGAGCACCTCGAAGGCCACCGAGCCGGGGGAGGTCACCTCGTCGTCGACGCCGGCCGAGGCCGTGAACGACGTACAAGCGCCGCCCAGCCACACGGTCACCTCGGCGGGAGCGTGGGTGCCGAGGCCCTTGGGATATACCGTGCCGCGCAGGGTGATCGGGTTGCCGTCGGCGGGGGCGTTCTCGCCGTTGGAGCGGTCGCGTTCGATCGGGCCCCAGCCGTTGGACTCGTTGAGGAACGGCAGGTCGCTGACCCACGCGTCGCCGGTCGGGGCGGGCGGCGGGATGAACAGACGCACCGCCTGCTCGACGTGCACGGTCTCCCCGTGCCAGCGGTAGGTGGCCACGATCGGCAGGTCGGCCGGGCCGGTCACGCCGGTGGGGGCGGTCAGCGTCCAGTCGCCGGAGAGGGACTGGCCGCCGCGGAGGCGGGCCGCGGTGACCGGGTCGCCGCCGGACGCGGGGGCGAGGCGGACGTCGGTGATCGGGCCGCCGGCCGGCAGGGTGAAGGTGGCGGAGACGTGGACGGCTTGGCCGGGCGAAACCGTGGCGGACGGCGGGTCGACGGTCAAGGTCGTCGCCGGCACCGGCTCGATCGGCTGGTCGCAGGTCGCCGATCCGGTGTACGGGCAGAGCGCGGTCACGAACCCGCCGTTGGTGGCCACCGGCACGGCCAGCTCGTCGGCCCGCCGGACGATGCGGCTTTCCCGGATCAGCCCGTGGTCACCGTCGCGCAGCGTCTCGGCGAGCCAGCGGCCGGCGCCGGCGAAGGAGAGGTCGATGGACTCGGTGTGGGCGGCGACGGCGCTGATGCCGCCGATCCACCACCGCCGGCCCGACCGGCGGGCGATGACCGCCGACGCGCCGGGTGCACCTGAGACGAGGCGGGTCTCGTCCCACACGGTCGGGATCTGGTCGAGGGTGCGCAGGGCCTCGGGATGCGACTCGTACGTCTCGAAGCGGTCGGCCAGGTGCTGCCAGCCCGACTCGTACACCACCGACAGCGCCACCTCGTGGGCGTCGGTGGTGTCCCGGTCGGTCACCGCCCAGGTCACCGGCGTGTAGTCCATGCCGCCGGTGACGTTGCGGGTGAACGGGAAGATCGTGTTGGTCGCCGCGCGGGTGCGGAACTGCTCGGCGCCGCGTACCGCCTCCTGGGTCAGCACGTGCGGCCAGGTGCGCTGGATGCCGCGGGGGATGGTGGCGCCGTGGAAATTGACCATCAGGTGCTGCGCGGCGGTGGCCGGGAGGATCTGGTCGTACCACTGGAAGCGGGCCTGGCTGTCCGAGTCCATGAAGTCGATCTTCACGCCGGCCACGCCCCACGACTTGATCAGTGGCAGCGTGGTGTCGCGTTCGGCCTGGGTGTCGAACGCGCTCCAGTGGAACCAGAGCAGCACGTCGACGCCGCGGGACCGGGCGTAGCGGACCACGTCGGGCACCCAGGACGCGTTCCAGCCCTCGTCGATCAGCACGTAGGGCCAGCGGTTGCGCGCGGCGAAGTCGATGTACTGCTTCTGGCGGACGGGGTCGGCCGGGCTGGCGTGCTCGGACAGCCAGGACCAGGCGACGACGCCCGGGCGTACCCAGGAAGTGTCCTCGATCTTGGATGGTGGTGCGAGGTCGTCGGTCAGGGTGCTCTCGGTGACGGTGGCGAGGTCGCCGACGACGGCGACGCGCCACGGGGTGCTGAGTGGTCCGGTCGCGGTGATCCGCGGGTCGGCCAGCTTGATGGTGTACGCGCCGACCGCAGCCCCACCGCCACCCTTGGCCGGGCTGAAGGCGGAGCTCGAGTGCGTCAGCCGTGCTCCGTCGTAGCGGCCGTCCACATCCGACTCGCTCAGCAGCACGTATTTCTCGCCGATCCGGAACAGCGACGGGAACCCGTAGTCGGCGGCCGGGGCGGCGCCCGCCGTGGTCTGGATCCGGGTCTCCTCGTAGTTCGGGGTGTACGGCAGCAGCCACGCCCCGGCGTCGGCCGGGATGGCGTAGGACGAGGCCTCGCCGGTGACGGTGGCTCCGTCCGGCAGCACGTACCGGTAGGCGGCACCCTCGTCCGAGACCCGCACCACCACCTGGAGCCGCGCCCCGCCCGCGCCGGTGAAGTCGAACGTCGACTCACGCAGAGTGGTGTCGCGTTTGAGCTGCTTACCGGTGGTCATCGTGTACTTCTCGCGGACCGTGCGGTTGCTGCGCCGGACGAACGACAGCCCGCTGCTGAGGTCGGCGGCCGTCGTGCGGATTCCGATCGGCGCCGGGGGCAGCGGGTCCAGCCCGAAGCTCAGCCGCCCGTCCTCCAGGGCGAGTCGCGCCGGGCCGATGCCCCACTCGTGCGGAGCCGCCGCCGGTGCGGCCGGGGCCGGAGCCATGGAGAGGACGAGGGCGGCGGTCAGCAGCACGTGCACAGGGAAGCCTCCATGGACAAACATCGATGGCCACCCGCGACGTTATGCGACCGCCGCCCCGTCCGGCTAGGGGGTACTAGTAGTTACCGGCGCTGTTGCACTTGGCGTTCTGGACGACGCAGTTCTTGACCCGCTGCCCGAGGGCGGCGTTGTCCCAGGCCATCCACGCGTCACCGTGCATCGAGGACGCCATGCCCGAGGCCAGCGTGAAGCCCTGGGAACTGCCCGAGGTCGGGTACGCGATCAGGAACGACACCGACGGGATGGCCACCGGGAACTGGCCCGAGCAGACGCCGTTGTACGTGTAGGCGACGTGCTCCTTGTGCGACGGGCTGTCCAGGTGGATGCCGTCCCAGCAGTCCGGGAAGACCAGCTGGAACATCAGGTTGGCGGTCGGCGCGCAGATCGGCCAGTTGCCGTCCGCGCTGCGGCCGATCTCGCCACCCGGCCCGGCGCAGTAGAAGGCGTTGACCGATCCGGCCGGGGTCGGCACCTGCCGCCGCGCGTCGCCGGCGATGTACCGGAAGCCCTGCGGGAACGGCTTGGTCGCGGTCGGGTCGGGCAGCCGCGAGCCGTAGTAGACGACCACGTCGTTGGGCTCGATGACCTGGCCGCGGTCGGTCAGGCTGGGGATCCAGTACGCCGACAGGTCCTGGCCCGGCCGGCAGGTGGTGCCGGCGTTCTGCAGGAGCGTCTGCGTCGTGGTGGCGGCGTTGGTGCTGGGGTTGCCGAGGAAGCTGTGCATGTGCGAGGCGCCCGGCATGTTCGGGAACACGATCGGGTCGTCCGGCTTGGAGTGGCTGTACGAGCAGGTGGCGTTGAACTCCGGCACCCGGACCGCGTTCGGCGGGATGGTCCGGTTGGGGATGGCGTTGAACTGGGCCAGCTGCTGCTGCCAGGCCGCCTGGTCCAGGTCCACCCAGCCGGGTCCGCCGGGCGTGCCGTCACCGAACGAGAACCAGTTGATGTTGACGAAGTCGCCGCCGCCGTTGCGCAGGACCGCGAACACGGTCTGCGCGCCGGTCGGGTGGCTGGCCACCGTGTTGCTGAGGGTGGCCCAGGTCTGCCAGCCGCCGGTGCCGGTGACAGTGAACGTGGTCAGCAGCGGGCCGGTGGCCGAGCCGGTGCGCAGCTCGACTGTGCCGCCGCCGGGCACCGACGCGACCCGGGCCTGGACGACCAGGTTGCCGGCCGCGCCGAGGTCGACGTTGTCGTAGCGCATCCAGTCGCCGTTGGCGAGGTAGGAGGCGTTCTGGCCACCGCCGGAGTCGCCGGTCTGTTCCAGGACGACGCCGGACTGGGCGGCGTACGACTCGGCCTGGACCGTGCGGGTGACCGCCTGCGCCGGAGTGGCGGCGGCGATCACCGTGACGCTCGCGACCAGGGTGGCGGCGAGCAGGGATCTGAGGAAGGGGGATTTGCGCATCTCATAACCTCCGCGGGAAACGGTGTCGGGAGTATGCCTGTTGGGGAAGCGCTTTCTCATCATCAACGCACGTCTATCCGCGTTATCTGAGGAAATCAGTGTGAAACATGGGGAAGCGGTTACCCGGACGAAAGGCTTCAGGCCGGGCGTCCGCCTGCCGATCTGAACAGCAGGTCCTACAGGAGGGCGCCATGCGGGTTCGCGTGCTCGGCCGGCTCGACGTGGCCGGCGACGACGGCATCACCCTGCCCGCCACCGGGCTGCCGCGGCGTGCCCGCCAGGTCCTCAGCGTGCTCGCCGCCCGCTACGACCGGATCCAGTCCAAGGACGCCCTGGCCGACGCCGTCTGGGGCCGCGACCTGCCCGGCAACCACGTGGCCGCGCTCGAGCACTACGTCTCGGTGATCCGCCGCCGCCTCCAGCCCGACGGCACCGCCGCCACGCACTTCATCGTCACCCGGGCCGGCGGCTACCTCTTCGACACCACCCGCGCCTGGCTCGACCTGGCCGACCTGCACCACCGCATCCGCGGCCTCGACCTGGTCGCCACCGGGACACCCGAGCGGCTCGCCGTACAGCAGGAGATCTGCACGCTGGCGCACGAGCTGCCGTTCGCCGACGACCCGTACGCCGACTGGGCCGAACCGGTCCGCAACGAGGTCCGCGGCGTGCTGCAGAACGCCAACCTGGAGATCGCCGACGGGATCATGGACCGCGACCCGGCCCGGGCCCTGCGCCTGGCCCTGGCCGCCATCGAACTCGACCCGTTCCTGGAGGCCGCCTACCAGACCGGCATGATGGCCGCCGCCGCGCTCGGGCGCCCCGACGACGCGCTGCGCCTCTACGAGCGGTGCCGCAAGGCCCTGGACGACGAGCTGGGCGTGGCGCCGTCCGCCCGTACCGCCGAACTGCAGCGCAACGTCCTGCTCAGCCGCACCTCCACCCCCGCGCTGGCTTCCCCGCCGGCCGAGGAACCGCGCCCCGGTCCCGTGCCGGAAGCACCCCGGCAGCGCTTCCTCGGCCGCAACGCCGAGATCGAGCTTCTGCTCAGCGACGACCGCGTACCCGTCGTCCACCTGGTCGGCCCGAGCGGCGCCGGGAAGACCGCCCTGCTCGACGAACTGCGCCGCCGCTCACCGGCCCGGGTCGGCATCGGCCACGGCCCCGCCTCGGCCGGCGCGCTGCGGCTCACCTGGCTGCACAGCGCCCTGGCCGACCTGGGCGTCCGCGGCGTCGTGCCGGCCACCGTCGAGGCCGCGATGACCGAACAGCGGGCGCTGCGCCGCGAGGAACTGGCCGCGATCGCCGACGCCCTGTGCGGCCCCGAGCCGCTGCTCATCGCCGTGGACGACGCCGAGAACCTGGACGACGTCAGCGTGGCCGAACTGGCCTGGCTGGGCCGCCACTGCGCGAAGCTGCGGGTGGTGCTCACCTACCGCTACCCGTCGCAGATCCGCGGCCGCCCGATCGGCGGCCTGGGCAGCCCGCTCGTCCTCCGGCTGGGCCCGCTCACCGAAACCGACCTGGAACGCCTCGACGAGAAGCTGACCGAACGCACCGGCGGCATCGCCGCGCTGGTCGCGGTGGCCGAGCGCGGGCCCGAGGTGACCGCGGCGGTGGCCATGCAGGTGGCGCGGACCCGCACCGGGTGGATGCCGGAACCCGGCTGGGAGGTGCTGCGATTGTGCGCCGCCCTCGGCGAACTGACCGTGGACGATCTGGCCCGGCTCACCGGCCGCCCGGTGACCGACGTGCTGGCCTGCATCGACCGGCTGGTCCACGCGCACCTGCTGGCCGAGGACGGCGACGGGCACGTCCGGCATCGCAGCAGCCTGATCCGCGACGCGGTGGCCGAGCAGGTGTCCAGCGCCTCCAGCCGCCACCTGCGTTCCCAGCTGACCCGCGCCTAGTCCCGGACATCGGTGCCTAACCGTTGGCCAGCTCGCTGAGCAGGGCGGCCACCTCCTCCTCGTGGGAGAGGTAGCAGCCGTGGTCGCTGGACAGCGTGACCGACGAGGTGGCCCGGGTGCTGAGGTGTCGCTGCAGGCTCGGATGCACCGTTCGGTCCTCGGCACAGATCACGTAGGTGCTCGGCCGTGAGCGCCAGGTCGCCGTGGCCGCGGGCTCGTGGCCCGCGGTCATCACCTGGGGCACCAGCTCCGCCACGTGCTCCCGGCGCCGGGCCGGGGCGAGCTGGTGGTGCAGGAGTTCCCCCGCCCGCGCCGGGTCGATGGTGGTGGTGTCGCCCGGCCCCGGGATCAGACAGCTGAGCAGGTCGGTCGGGAATGGGGCGATCATCCCCAGCGTGGTCTCGCCGGCGTCCGGCATGGGGGCGGCCAGATAGATCAGATGCGCGACGAGCTCCGGCGGCAGACCGGAGATCACCATCCCGCCGTACGAGTGGCCGCAGGCGATCACCGGTCCGCCCAGCGACTTAGCCGCCTGGGCCGCCGCCTCGACATCAGCGGCGAGCGTGCCGCGGTGCAATTCGGCCACGGCCACCGGAATGTCCCGCGCCCGCAGCCGGGCGGCCAGGTGCCGCCAGGTCCGCCCGGTGTGCCAGGCGCCGTGCACCAGCAGAATGCCGTACCCCATGATCTAGTCCCTTCGACGGTCTCTTTCGGCATGAGAGGCGGCCGGGGGCGAGAAGGATTCCGGGAATCCTTTCCGGGGTCGCCGCCCTCTGATGACCGGCCGGTCCGTCCGGCCGGGAAACGCGTCCGGGAGGTGCGTACGGTGACGAGATCGGCTTGGCCGGCGGAACGGATCGTGGCGGCGGCGCGGGCCGGCGACCAGGCCTCACTCACGGAGCTGGTGGCGGGCTCGCACCCGCACGTCCGCCGGTTCGCCTTCGCCCTGTGCGCGAACAGTCACGACGCCGAGGACGCGGCCCAAGAGGCGATGATCATCCTGTACCGGCGGATCAGCACGCTCCGGACCGCGGGTGCGTTGAGCTCGTGGCTGTTCCGCGTCGTCGCCAACGAGTGCCTGCGCCGGGGCCGGGCGATGCTGCGCCCGGAGCCGGACATCACGGGTCGAAACGCGCCCTCGGCCGAGGATGAGGCGCTCCGCCGCTGGGAGGCCGAGCGGATGGCCTCCGCGATCGCCGCTCTCCCGGCCGACCAGCGCGCCGTCCTGATCCTGCGCGACCTGCACAACCTGCCGGGCCGGCGGGTGGCCGAGGCGCTCGGGCTCAGTCTGGCCGCGATGAAGTCCCGGCTGCACCGGGGACGGCTGGCCGTACGGGACCGGCTGATCGGCCCGGCCGTCTCCGATGGCCGCCGGCCCGACCGGCGGGGGTCAGGCCGCGGCGGGTGACCACGACGCCCGGGAACCTCATGCGGCCCAAAACCTCAGGATCGGGCCGGTCGCGTCGATCTGACGCTTCGTGATCCCCCCGCCCGTACCGTCGCTCAGCCCCGGCACCCGCCTGGTGCACGTGGCCCGCCAGCCCATCTTCGATGCGGCCGGTGATGTCGTGGCGTACGAGCTGCTCTTCCGCGGCCGGATGGACGCGATCGACGCCGACCGGCGCGACGCCTACGCCACCAGCCAGGTCATCCTCAACGCGTTCGCCGAGTTCGGCGTGGACGAGGTGGTCGGCGACCGCACCTGCTTCATCAACGTCACCCGCGAGTTCCTGGTCGGCGAGCTGATCCTCCCGTTCGGACCGGAGGGTGTGGTGCTGGAGGTGCTGGAGAGCATCACCGTGGACGACGAGGTGGTGGCCGGCGTGACCGCGCTGGCCGAGGCCGGCTACCGGATCGCCCTCGACGACTTCGAGATCGGCACCGCCCATGAGCGACTGTTGCCGCTGGCCTCGTACGTCAAGCTCGATCTGTTGAAGTCCGACCCGGCCGAGGTCGAGGAGGCGGTGCGCCGCAGCCGCGCGTACCCGGGCATCGTGCTGGTCGCCGAGGGCCTGGAGACCGGCGAGCAGCTGGCGCTGACCAACCGGCTCGGCGTCGAGCTGCGGCAGGGCTACGTGCTCAGCCGCCCCCAGGTGCTCACCGCGACCGCGCTCACCCCGTCCCGGATGCGCAGCCTGCAGCTGCTCGGCGCGCTCAGCGGGGCCGACGGTGACCTGGACAAGGTGCTGGAGATCATCGCCGCCGATCCGGCGTTGACCCTGCGGCTGCTGCGGGCCACGAACTCGGCCGCGGTGGGCATGCCGGGGCGGGTGTCGTCGGTGCGGCAGGCGGTGGTCCTGGTCGGTCTGGCCCAGGTACGCCGCTGGGCGATGCTGATGGCCGTCGAGGAGGCCTCCGACGCCACCCCGGCGCAGATGGGCGACGCGCTGACCCGGGCCCGGCTGTGCGAGAACATCGCGCCGTCGTTCACGGTGAGCCCGGACGCGGCGTTCATGGCCGGCCTGATCTCGGCGGTCGCGCAGCTGCTCGGCACCACGCCGGCGGCGCTCGCGCACCAGCTGCCGCTGAGCCCGGAGATCGGGACGGCGCTGACCCGTGGCACCGGGGCCCTCGGGCAGGTGTTGCGGGTGGTCAGCGCGTACGAGCACGGCGACCTGACCGAAGCCGCCACCGCATACCGCGGGGAGGACCTGGTGGGCAGCGTGATGGCCGCGATGCGCTGGTCGACGATGACGTTGGGAGCCGCGCTGTGACCGCCCCCGCACTGGTCGAGGATGAGGCGGCTGTTCTCCGGGACGCCGTGGTCGAGCTCGAGGCACGGCCCGTGTCGGCGCTGCGTACGCTGGTCGAACCGGCCACCGCGATCCGTCTGCGCGCCGAGGAGCTGGGCGAGACCGAGATCGCCCAGCGCGCCCGCCTGGTCGTGATGAGCGTCGGCCTGCGCGAGGGCAAGATCGAGGAAAACGGCCGCGAGGCCCACGACGTGCTGGCCTGGGCGCAGCAGAACGGTCACCGCTATCTGACCGCGCGGGCGCATCAGGAACTCAGCATGTTCTACCGCCTGGTCGGCGACCTGGAGTCCGCGCACACGCACGGCGTAGAGTGCGTTTCCTGCCTGCCCGACGACGTGCCGCCGCACATCCGGGCCCGGCACGTGGTGCGGATGGCCATCGCCGTCGACGAGAACGGCCACCACGCCGAGGGCGACCGGCGCTTCCAGGAGGCGCTCGACCTGGCCATCGCGGCCGGCGACAGCGAGCTGACCGTGCAGATCCTGAACAGCATGGCCTACACCGAGTACGAGCGCGAGAACGAGCCGCTGGCCCTGGCCCTGGTCCAGCGCATGCGCGACATCGAGGCCAAGCACGCGTTCTCGTTCAGCGCCGGGCAGCTCGACACGATCGCCCGCATCGAGATGATGACCGGCGACTACGACCGGGCCATCGCGACCCTGCGCGCGGTGCTCGACCCGGCGTCGACGGTGGACGGCAACGAGGGTGACGCGATCGCCATCTGCCTGCACTCGCTGGCGCTGGCCTGCCGGCTGGCCGGCCGCTACGACGAGGCCCAGCAGGCGCTCGGCGGCGTCCTGGCCCTGGCCGAGGAGCGTGGCCTGCACCGGATCCGGGCGCTGGGCCGTGAGGAGCAGGCCGCCCTGTTCGCGGCGACCGGGCAGTTCGAGAAGGCGTACCACGAGCACCGCGCGTTCCACGGCGAGATGAACGCGCTGTCCTCGCTGGCCCGTGAGGCCCGGGCGCACGCGCTGCAGGCCGTCTACGACGCCGAGGAGGCCCGCCGGGTCGGCGAGCACTTCCGCGAGATGGCTCACCGGGATGCGCTGACCGGCCTCTACAACCGCCGGTACGTCAACGAGCGGATGCCCGCGCTGCTCGGCGAGGTGTCCTTCGACGGCACGCCGTTGTCGCTGGCCCTGGTCGACCTGGACCACTTCAAGCGAATCAACGACACGCTGTCGCACAACACCGGTGACACCGTGCTGCAGCACCTGGGCCAGTTGCTCAGCGACGCGGCCGGCGAGCGGGAGTTCGCGGCCCGGATGGGCGGCGAGGAGTTCGTGCTGATCTTCCCGGCCACCGAGGCGGACGAGGCGGAGCGACGCTGCGAGGCGTTGCGCCGGCGGATCGCCGACTATCCCTGGTCGACGATCACGGGCACGCTGCCGGTGACGGCGAGCATCGGCATCACGACGGTGTTCGACGGCGATCTGTCGCCGTCGGCCGTACTGTCCCGGGCCGACCGCAACCTCTACGCCGCCAAGCACAACGGCCGCAACCGTGTCGTCGGGGACGACTGACGGCTGCGGCCGTGGTAACCAGCCGGGGCGTGCTTTGATCAGGGCTTGATCGGCAGGGTCTCGCCGGCCAGGATCTTCTTGCCGCCGGCGACCTTGCCGTCGTACGGGCTCTCCAGCTTCCACAGCTTGGCCAGCTGGGCGGCGTCGTCGTAGTCGTAGCCCTTCTTGAAGAAGGCGTCGACCTGCTTCTGCTCGGCCGAGGTCTGCGGCGGGGCGGTGTTGCCCGGCTTGATCGGCAGCTTCTTGCCGTCCAGCAGCTTCTGCCCGGCGATGGACTTGACCTGGAGGAGCTCCTTGTCCTCCATCTTCCAGATCTTCTGCAGCTTGCGGGCCTCACCGAGCTCGTAGCCGGCGGCGAAGTACTTGTCGAGCGCCTTCTCCTCGGCCTTGGAGATGCCGGGGCCGGCGTTGGGGTGGGCGTCGTCGCCGGCCGGGGGCAGCTTGCCGGCCTCGATGAGCTTCTTGTTGAGCTCGGTCGGGCTGAGCGGGGACGCGCTGGCGGCCGGGGCGGCGCCCGGCTGCACGACAGCGGTCCCGCCGACGCCGGCGGAGGTGTCCGACGACTTCGCGGAGAAGGCGTGGGGAAGCGCGAAGGCACCGCTGATCACAGCGGCCCCCAGCAGCGCGCCACCGGCGGTCTGGGCGATCAGACGGCGACGGCGGTTCTTGGGCTGCTGCTCGGCGCCCAGCAGGGCCTCACCGAGCTGAATGGTTTCCGGGTTCTCGTTGGTCACATTCCCTGAGATGCGGCTGCGCCCGGTTCTGTGCACTCCGGTCCGGAGAATATTCTCAGCCGAGCTTGGCCGCCGCCGGGATCACCCGCTCGGCCATGGCCCGGAGCTGCCGCGGCTCGTCCACCCGGGGCACGCCGCCATAGGCCACGGTGAAGCCCAGGGCCGCGTACCGCTCCAGGTCGGCCGGCAGGCCGGCGTCGTCGGGGTCGAAGTAGCCGTGCATCACCGACTTCTCGATCTCGTCGAAGTCGCGGCCGGCCCGGTCGCAGTGCTCCCGCAGCAGGCGCAGCTTGCGGGGCAGGTCGTCGGCACCGAAAAAGTTGCAGGCGTCGGCATACTCGGCCACCAGCCGCAGCGTCCGCGTCTCGCCTCCGCCGCCGACCAGGATCGGCGGTCGCGGCCGGCTCAGCGGCGCCGGGTGATTCAGCCGGTCGCCGCGGCCCGCGAACATGTCCCGGCACACCCGCAGCGTCGCCTCGACCTGGTCGAACCGTTCGCCCAGGGGCGGGAAGGGCAGATCCAGACCACGGGCTTCCTCCGGGTACGAGCCGGCCCCGAGCCCGAGGATCGCCCGTCCCCCGGACAGCACGTCGAGCGTCGTGACCAGCTTGGCCAGCATCGCCGGGGCCCGGTAGGAGACCGCGGTGACCAGGGCCAGCAGCTTGACCCGGGAGGTGTGCGCGGCGAGATGGGCAAGCGTCGTGTACGCCTCGAGCATCTCGAACTCCTCGGCCCGCTCCGGGTGCACGGTCGGGTGTTGCCAGAGGTGGTCCATCACGGCGAGCCGGTCGAACCCGGCGTCCTCCGCCTCCCGGGCGATCCGGGCCAACGTCGGGCCCAGGCCGCCCGGTCCGTCGGCAAAGGTGAAGTCGGCGATGTAGAGACCGAGTTTCACGATCGTCCTCTCTGCTGGGTGTGTCCGGGGGTCAACCTTGGCCGCCCGGCCCGGCCGGGGCTTGTATCTGAGCGCCGCCGATCCGAACATGAGCGACATGACGGGCACCAGAACCCTGGCGCTGGAGGTCGGCGGCCCGGGCGGGATGGACGCCTTCCGCTCCGGCTGGCTCGCGTCGATCGGCGCGTCGTTCCCGCTGCCGGCGTTCAGTTCGGGTTATCTCCGCGGCCGGGTACGCGCGGCCCGGCTGCACGACGTGGCCATCACGACGATGTGGACCGAGTCGCTGATCCGCACCGCCGACGAGACCGGTGACACCGAGGACCAGGTGCAGCTGTGGGCCGTACACCGGGGACGGTGGACGCTGGCCGGGCCGGGTGCGACAGTGCCCGGGGGCGGGTTCCTGCTCCGGCCCGGCGGGCGGAGGTCCGGGTTCGAGGTCGGCCGGCACACCGCGGCCCAGGTGCTGCGGCTGCCCCGGGACCTGCTCGAGTCACTGCTGGGCGGCCGCACGGTGACCGGGCCGGTGACGTCGGCCGAGGTGCGGGTGCTGCTGGCCCACGTCGGCGCCGTCCACGACACGCTGGGCGAGCTGACCGCGCCGGGCGTACGCGCCGCTCATGATGCCCTGATCGAGCTCGTCCGGGCGGTCGCCGCGGGCCGGTTCGACGACACCGAGCCGCGTCTGGCCCACGCCCTGGTCCGGGCGGCCAAGGACCTCGCCGACGCCCGCCTCACCGACCCGGCGCTGGCCCCGGCGCTGCTGGCCGGCGCGTTGCACGTTTCGGTCCGTACGCTGCACCGGGCGTTCGCGGCCGGCGGCGAGTCGGTGTCCGGCTACATCCGGGCCCGGCGGCTGGAGCAGGCCCGGCTCGCTCTGTCCGGCCCGGCGAGCGTGACCCAGGTGGCCGCCCGCTGGCACTTCGCCGACGGCAGCCATTTCGGCAAGGCCTTCAAGCGACGGTACGGCCGGACCCCGACCGACTATCAGCGGTCGCTGCGGTCAGCCGGCGAGGACCCGGCCGGCGATCTCCTCGGCCAGGGCGAAGGCGGACGTGGCGGCCGGTGACGGCGCGTTGCGGACGTGCGTGACGACGCCCGCGCGGTCGATCACGAAGTCGTCGACCAGGGCGCCGTCGCGGCCCAGGGCCTGGGCCCGCACGCCGGCGTGGACGGTGCCGTCCAGGTCGGCGGTGGTCAGCGACGGTACGTAGCGGGCGGCCTCGCGTACGAAGGCCCGCCGGTCCACGGCCATCCGCAGCTCGTGCAGGCCGGTCCGCCAGAACCGCCGGCCCAGCCGCCAGGTGCCGGGCCAGGTCGCGGTCTGCCACAGGTCGCGGGGGCGCCAGCGGTTCAGCGTGTACGCGTCCCGGGCCGGCGCCAGCAGCGCGGTCGGGCCGAGCATGGTGTGGCCGTCCACGTGCGGGGTCACGTGCACGCCGAGGAACGGCAGCCGCGGGTCCGGCACCGGATAGATCATGTGGCCGGTGACGGGTGCCCGCAGCCGCAGGTAGGCGCCCCGGAACGGGACGATCCGCGGGCCCTTTCCGGCGGCCAGGCGGTCTGACCACAGCCCGGCGCAGACCACCACCCGCCGTGCCGTCAGCCGGCCGCCGGCATGCTCGACCGCACCGCTGGGATCGACCCGCCGCACGTCGACGCCGAGCCGGACGTCCAGTTCCGAGGCCAGCGACCGGGCCACCGCGGCGAAGTCGGCGATTCCGGTGTCCGGCGCGTGCAGGGCCGCCACCCCGCGGACGTTCGGTTCGATCTCGGTCAGTTCCGCACCGGTGATCCGGCGCAGTCCCGGCACCCGATTGGCCCGGCCGCGTTCTTCCAGCGCTTCCAACCGGGTCAGTTCCGAATCATCGGCGGCGACGATCAACTTGCCGCACCGGGAGTGCGGGATGTCGTGGGCGGCGCAGTACTCGTACATCATCCTGGCCCCGCGCACGCACAACCGCGCCTTCAACGACCCCGGTGGGTAGTAGACGCCGCCGTGGATCACCCCGGAGTTGTGGCCGGTCTGGTGGGCGGCCACCCGGTCGGCCCGGTCGACCACGACGACCGAGTCGCCCGGCCGCCGGCGCCGCAGCTCCCGGGCCACGGCCAGCCCGACGATGCCCGCGCCGACCACCACCAGATCCGCATCCATCCGCCGAATCTACTGGGAGCCGGCCATCAGCCGCTGCTCCAGCACCTCGCCGGACAGCGGCCGGAAGAAGTGGAAGCCCTGCCCGAGGGCGCAACCCATCTCGCGCAGCCGGTCCGCCTGCTCCTCGGTCTCGATCCCCTCGGCCACCACGGTCAGCCCGAACGCGGCACCCAGCCCGACCACGGCCGCGGCCACGCCCCGCTCCTTCTCGTCGTCGGCGATCCCGGTCACGAACGAGCGGTCGATCTTGAGCACGCTGACCGGCAGCCGCCGGAGGTACGTCAGGGCCGCGTACCCGGTGCCGAAGTCGTCCACCGCGAACCGCACTCCCATGTCCCGCAGCGTCTCCAGGCGCTCCACGGTCAGCGCGTCCGGTTCCAGCACCACGCTCTCGGTCAGCTCCAGCACCAGCTGGCCGGGCGGGAACCCGGTCTCGGCCAGGATCACCCGGATCACCTCGACCAGCCGCGCCTGCACCACCTGCCGGGGCGACAGGTTGACGCTGAGCAGCAGGTCACGGGCGGCCGGGATCTCGGACCGCCAGCGGGCGGCGGCCCGGCAGGCGGCGCGCAGCACCCACTCGCCCAGTGGCACGATCGCGCCGGTCTCCTCGGCCAGCTCGATGAACTCGCCCGGGAACAGCAGCCCGCGCGCCGGATGCTGCCAGCGGACCAGCGCCTCCACCGCCACCGGCCGGCCGGTGTCCAGGCGGACCACCGGCTGGAAGTTCACCACCAACTCGTCGTTGGCGATCCCCCGGCGCAGATCGGCGTCCCGGCTGCGGGTGTCCAGCTCGGCCGAGTAGACCGTGCACCGTCCGGTGCGTTTGGCCGCGGCGGTCGCCGTCTCGGCGTGATGCAGCAGGATCTCGCCGCCGGGCGCCTCGGCGTCGCGCACCGCCACCCCGATGCTCGCCTCCACCGCCAACAGCTGATCACCGAAGATCACCGGGGTACGCAGCGCGTCCGACAGCCGCTCGGCCACGGCCAGCGCGGCCCGGATGGTCGGCAGGTTGTTGATGATCACGGCGAACTCGTCGCCGCCGAGGCGGCCCGCGGTGTCCCCGGCCCGGATCACCGCCCGCAGCGCCGTGGCCACGGCCAGCAGCACCGCGTCGCCGGCGTCGTGCCCGTACGTGTCGTTGATGGGTTTGAACCGGTCGAGGTCGATCACCAGCACCGCGGTGTGCTTGCCGTCCCGCAGCGGCTGGCCGGTCAGCTGGGCCAGCCGCTCGGTGATCAGGGTGCGGTTGGCCAGACCGGTCAGGCTGTCGGTGACGGCCAGGTCGCGGTTCTCCCGCAGCGCGTACATCTGCCGGGCCACCACCAGGAAGGTGAGCAGCACCGCGCCGACGATCATGCCGCCGAGGGCGCGGTCGGAGCCCCGCCCGGCCACCGCCGACAGCAGCGCGTAGGCCAGGCCGACCCCGGCGTACGGCAGCCAGCTGACCGCCGAGCGGGCCGCCCGCTCGCCGGGAATCGGCTCGGCCGCCTCCCGATGGGCCCGCCACGCCGCCACCGCCATCAGGTAGTACGCGAACAGCCAGGCCAGATGCGACCAGTTGGTGCCGGTGAAGCCGCCGTGCAGGGCGCTCCAGGCGTAACCGGTGTCGGCCACCACCTGCAGCACCACGGCACCGGTCAGCAGGCGCAGCGACATCGGCCGCTGCCGGCCCGGGCGCCGGAACAGGGCCATGGCCACGGCCAGCACGAGCAGCAGGTCGCCGATCGGCAGCGCGGTCGAGTAGGCGAGCTCGGTCCATCCGGCGTCCCGGCTGGCCAGCAGCGGGCCGAGCACCAGGTACCACAGCACCATGAACGCGCTGACCCCGACGATCAGCGCGTCCAGGGCCAGCCGGATCCGGTCCTGGCGACTGCGTTCCGGGCCGGGCAGCAGGAGCAGGCCGGCCAGCATGAACGGAACGAAGGCGAGGAAGAAGTAGTCGGAGACGGCCGGATAGCTGTCGCGATGCAGCAGGTCGTGCTCGGCGAACCAGACGACGCTGCCGATCACCAGACTGGACAGCGCACCGGTGATCAACCACCACGCCCGCCGGGTGCCGGCGTCCTGCTCGGGCTGCCGGGCCACTCGGACGCCGAAGACGGCCAGGACGAGCGCGTTGGGCATGTTGGCCAGGTCCGCGACGGTGACCCGGACCGCCTCCGATCCCCAGCCGCCGAAATAGAACACCAGATATCCGGCGAGCAGCACCCCGCATGCGGCGACCGTGCTCGCGGCCAGGCGGTCCGCCCGGACCCATCCGAACCTCACGTCCCACTCTTCGGCGACTTTTCCCGGTTGTTGAGCGGTAGCGCACCGGAATGGGATGCTCGACGACATGTGCACCGAGAAGTGCTCGCAGCTCACCCGCCGGTCCGCCGTGATCGGGGCGGCAGCCGCCGTGACCACCGCCGCCCTCGGCCCCGAGGCCGCGTCCGCCGCCCCCACCGGCCGTCCCGTGCCCGGGCGCCACCTGCAGGACCTCACGTACCCGTACACGACGTCGTTCCCGGCCTTCACCGCCGGCGAGGAGCCGTCCCGGCGGGTCTACACCAGCATTCCCCACGACGGCTACTACATGCAGGAGTGGCGGATCATCGAGCACACCGGGACGCACGTCGACGCGCCCGGCCACTTCGCCGAGGGCGGGCGCCTCTCCACCGAGCTGCGCCTGTCCGAGCTGATCACCCCGGCGGTCGTGGTGGACATCGCGGCCCGTGCCGCGCGCGAGCCCGACACCATGGTCACCGTCGACGACCTGCGCGGGTACGAGCGGAGCCACGGCCGCATCCCCGACGGCGCGGCCGTGCTGATGCATTCCGGCTGGGGCGCCAAGGTCGGCGACGCGGGCGCGTACCGGAACCATTTCCCCGGCTTCTCGGTCGAGGCCTGCGAGTGGCTGCTGCGCCACCGGCGGGTGGCTTCGCTGGGCGTGGACACGATGAGCATCGATCCGGCGCCGTCGGAGACGTTCGACGTACACGTCACCCTGCTCGGCGCCGACCGCTACGGCCTGGAAAACCTGGCCAACCTCAACCGCGTCCCGCCCTCGGGCGCGACCATCGTCGTCGGTCTGATCCCCTACGAGCAGGGCTCCGGCGGCCAGGCCCGCGTCTTCGCCACCTGGTGACTCCGCCCCGCGCGCTCTCACCCCGGACGGGTTCACTCCCGCGTCTTCACCAGCCGGGGAGCCCGGCCTGCCGGGTGAGCCACTCGGCGGCCGGCACGGCGAAAACGGCCACCACCCCCGCCATGGTGGCGATCGACGGCCGGCGGGCCAGCACCGCGTACCCCAGGATCACCGCCGGCGCCATCACCACCTGCGCCACCGTCGGCTCCCGGCTCAACCACAACCCGTCGGCCGCGATCCACATGGCCAGCCCCGCCTGGTAACAGCGCTCCGCCCCCCACCGCACCGCCGAGGTCATCAGCCCCGCCGCCCGGTCGCTGGCCTCATCCATCACCGTCGTCGGCAGATAGAGCGCCGCCGCCAGCAGAAACCCCAGCACGATCCAGATCCCCGGGTACGCCGTGACCGGCCGATGCAGCGCCCACCCCGCCGCCGGCGCGAACACCCCCACGACCAGCGCGTTGACGGCGACGTCAAGCCCCGGCCGCGCCTTGAGCCGCAGCGGCGGCGCGCTGTAGGCCCAGCCCAGCCCCAGCACGACAGCCGCACCCACCACAAAGGCCGGCCCCAGCGCCGCCGCCACAACCAGCGTGACGGCGGCACTCCCCCGGTGCCAGCGCCGCACCACCTCCGGTCCGAGCACACCCGTGACCAGCGGCGCCGTGGCCTTACGCGGATTGACGCGATCGGTCGGCAGATCATGGAGATCGTTCTGCGCCAGCACGGACACCCAGACCAACGGCCCGAGCAGCAACGCCAGCAACAGCCCCCGCGCCGGTGGCACGAGCTGGCCGCCGCCGAGCACGGAGCCGAGAAACGCCCCGCCCCACCCGAGCGGCCAGAACCAGGGCCGGCTCAACCGGACAAGCGGCCGAGCGCCAATCACCACCATGCCGTCAACGCTAGAAACCGGCGGGCGTCCGGACCTCCCGCGCGAGCGCCAACCGCCTCCCCCTCGCGAGGGACATCGGCACCACGCGCCAACCTCTCAGGCGGAACACCTAGGCCGCATCGGACGGATCACCCAGGGCTGCGGCGGCCAGCTCCCGCAACACATCGTCGAGCGGCGTCGGCTTCAGATCGAACTCGGCCGCCGTCCGTGACCAGTCCAGGACGCACTCGCGCTGGTACATGTACTGCATCTCCGCCGACTCGACCATCAGCGGGTCCACCATCGCCGTGTGGAGCTCCAGCGGCGTCATCGCGCGGACGGCCGGCTGCGGGCGGCCGGCCACCGTCGCGAACCGGGTCGCCAGCTCGCGGATCGACATGTCCGAGGTCTGCGGCGTGTGCCAGGCACTGCCCCATGACCGCTCGGATCGCGCCACCGCGACGAGCGTCCTGGCCACGTCACCCGTGTAGGTCCAGCTGTGGGCCACGTCCAGGTCGGCCGGGAACACGACCTCCCGACCGGCCCGCACCTGGGGGCCGATGAACCAGTTGAACAGGGCCATTGCGCCCACGCCGAGGTAGTCGGCCGGCCGGACCTCCGTGAACCGCAACCGCCCGGCCTCGTGCGCGGCGAGGCCGTCGCGGTACATCCGCGCCCGTACGCGGCCCTTGATGGTGGTCGGGCGCAGCGGCAGGTCGTCGGTCAGCGGCCGGTCGGCCGGGCCGTAGCCGTAGGCGTTGGACAGGTTCACGTACCCCGCGCCGGTCTGCTCGGCCGCGTTCAGCAGTGCGTCCGACAACGCGGGGGCCTCTTCCGGCCATCGGTGGTACGGCGGCATCGCGCAGTTGATCAATGTGGCGGCGCCCTTGGCCAGGTCGGGCAGCCCCGACGTGGCGTCCGCGGCTGCGAGCTCGATCCGTGGGTGCGCCGGCCCGGCGCCGCGTCGCGTAACCACCCGGACGTGGTCCCCGGACTCGGCGAGCAGGAGCGCGGTGGCCGTGCCGGTCGGGCCCGCACCGACAACAACGTGGAATGTCATGCCTTCGACGTTAGGAACGAACGGGAAGACCGTGGATGGCTCAGAAGCTCAGAAAGATGTCTTAGAGTCTTCGGAGTGGATGCGCTGAGCGACGTGCTGATGGCCATGCGCACCAGCAGCCCGACGGCGGCTCGCACCAGCAGCCGCGCCCCGTGGGGTGTGCGCTTCTGCCAGACCAGGGCGGCGGGCTGCCATGTCGTCCTGGCCGGCACCTGCTGGCTCGTGTCCGACCATGGCGAGCCGGTCGCGCTGGGCGTCGGTGACGTCCTGTTCACCCCGCACGGTGACGGCTACGCGCTCGTCGACCAGTTGGGCCGCCCGATCGTCGACTACGAGCCGCGGCCCGACGACGCCACGCGACTGGACGAAATGCACATCGACGGTGCCGGCGCGGTTACCGAGCTGCTGTGCGCCTACTACCTGTTCGACCCGGCCCGCCCGCACCCGTTGCTGGCCGACCTCCCGGCGGTCGTCCACCTGCCGGCGCGGGCCGGGCAGCACCCGTCGTTGCGCAGCGCGGTGGAGCTGTTGGGCAGCGAGCTGCTGGACCCGCGCCCCGGCACCGAGGCGGCGCTCCCGGCGCTGATCGACATGCTGCTGTTGTATGTACTGCGGGCGTGGTTGGCGGAGCAGCCCCCCGACACGGCCGGCTGGGCCACGGCGCTGCGCGACCCGGCCATCACGACCGTGCTGCGCCAGATCCACCGCTCCCCCGAGAAGCCGTGGACCGTCGAGGACCTCGCGGCGGTCGCGGGCCTGTCCCGCGCGGCGTTCGCCAAACGCTTCAGCACGATCATCGGCCAGCCTCCACTCACGTATCTGACCTGGTGGCGTATGACGACCGCGGCCCGTCTCCTCCGCGAGTCCGACGCCTCGCTCCGCACGGTCGCCACCCGCTGCGGCTACGGCTCGGAGTACGCGTTCGGCAAGGCGTTCAAACGCGCCTACGACGTGGCACCCGGCCAATACCGCACACAGCGCCCAACCTGATCCGAGGATCCAACGTCCCTGTTCGGCAGTAAGGCGGGAGTCCCTTTCGGGCGCGCGACCACGGCCGCACGGCTGATCTCAGCGCTGCGTCACGCCGCCACAAAACCCTGCCCATGCCCTGGCGCCCGAAGTCGATGACGTGGGTCAACCGCGAGCCGGGAAGGCGCGGCTGGGATGCTGGCGCGGTGATCGTGGAGTTCGAGTCGGAGCTGTGGGTCTGGGCGGCCCGGCGGGATGACAGCTGGACGTTCGTCAGCCTGCCGGTCGACGAGTCGGAAGAGATTCGCGAGCTGGTCGGCGGGCTGGCCCGCGGTTTCGGGTCGGTGCGGGTGCGGGCGGCGATCGGCGGCAGCAACTGGCGTACGTCGATCTTCCCGGACGCCGGCCGCCGGTGTTACGTGCTGCCGGTGAAGAAGGCGATCCGTACGGCCGAGCGGCTCAACCCGGGTGACATCGCGCTGATCCAGGTGGAGACCGTCGATGTTTGACGATATCGCCGCCGATCCGCTGGTGGTCGGCATCGTCCTGACCGGCTCGCACGCGCGCGGCACGGCCACCGGACAGTCCGACGTCGACGTCTGCGTGGTGACCACCGGCACGCGTCCCCGTCGGCGCACCCGTGAGGTCGACGAGTTCTCGTGCACGCCGGAGCAACTCGCCGACACCAGCGACACCTACATGCGATACACCTTCCGCGGCGCGCGGGTCGTGCTCGACCGGGGCGGCGTGCGGGAGCTGGTCGACCGGCAGGCCACCCCGACCGCAGAGGAGGCGCGGCGCTGGTCGCGCGAGAGTCTCGACGGGTACGTGAACTTCCTCTACCGCGCGGCCAAGAGCGACCGTGACGGCCATCCGACGGCGGCCGCGCTCGACCGGGCGGAGAGCATTCCGTGGCTGCTGACCACGGTTTTCGCGCTGCACGGGCGGCTCCGCCCGTACAACAAATATCTGCGGTGGGAATTGCGGACCTATCCGCTCGGCGACCCGTGGGGCGACCTGCCGGAGCGGGCCCTGAACGATCCGGCGGGGCAGTTCTCGGACGTCGAACGGCTGGCCCGCGAGCGTGGTCACGGCGATGTCCTCGACAGGTGGGGCGACGATCTGGGGTTGATCAGATCAGCGTACGGAAGAAGGCGGTGATGTCCTCGGCCAGCAGTTCCGGCTCCTCGTAGGCGGCGAAGTGTCCGCCTCGCGGCATCACCGTGTACCGGGTCAGGTGGTAGGTGCGTTCGGCCCAGCTGCGCGGCTGCTGCCCGCCGATGTCGGCCGGGAAGAGGGCGAGCGCGGTCGGCACGTCGACCCGTTCGATGGGCGGCACGAGTTGCCGGCCGCGCTCGTAGTAGGGCCGGAACGACGTCGAGATCGCGTTGGTGAACCAGTACAGCGAGGCCTGGGTGAGCAGGTAGTCGTCGCTGAACCGGGAGTAGTCGTCGCTCCAGACGCGGTGCTTCTCGAGGATCCAGGCCAGCAGCCCCGACGGCGAGTCGGACAGTCCCTGGGCCAGGGTCAGCGGCCGGGTGCGCTGCTCGTGCTGGTAGCCGCCCTCGGTCTCGTGCCATCTCCGGTGAACGGCCAGGAAGGATCGTTCGTCGTCGGAGAGCCCGGCTTCGTCGTACTCCGGCGGGTCGGCCACGTCGAGCACGTGCAAACCGGCAAGAGCCGACGGGTACGCCTGCCCGAGCCGGCTGACATCGCCGGCGCCGACGTCCGAGCCGTGTGCGGCGTACCGCTCGAAGCCCAGTTCGTCGTGCATGAGCCGGTGCCACAGGTCGTGGGTGTGCGGCGGGCCGGCGAGGGACGGCCGGGGCGGCGCGACGGCGTAGCCCGGCAGGGACGGCACGATCACGGTGAACGCGTCGTCCGGACGGCCGCCGTACCGCGAGGGGTGGGAAAGCCGGTCGGCCAGGCCGGTGAGCTCCAGGAACGAGCTGGGCCAGCCGTTGGCGAGCAGGATCGGCCGGGCGCCGTCCCGTTCGGCGTCGTAGCGCAGGTAGTGGACGTCGATTCCGCCGACGTCGGCGACGTGCGAGGGCAGGGCGTTGATGGCCGCTTCGTGCGTACGCCAGTCGTACGTGGTCTGCCAGTAGCCGACCAGCCGCCGCAGCTCGTCGCCGTCGGTGCCGGCCGCCCAGGGGTCGACCGGCCAGGCGGTGGCCCACCGCGTGCGGCGCAGCCGGTCCCGCAGATCGTCAAGGTCAGCGTCGGTGACACTCAGCATCTCTCTCACACCAGTGAACGCTAATACCGGTGTCGTCACGAGTCAACACCGGTAATCGGCTAAGATGGTGTCGTGCCCACTTTGCAGCTGGTCGAGGAGTTCCTCAACACCGTCGACGAGCGAACCTTCCGCCGCCACGGCGAGCACCACGACCCCGGCGAACACCTGACCTCCCCCGCGGCGTTGTCGGATTGGCTGGCCGCCCACGACCTGCCGCCCCAGGCCACCGAAGCCGACCTGACCGCCGCCGTCGCCCTGCGTACGGCCCTGCGCGGGTCCCTCCTGGGCGAGGCGACGGTTCTCGACCACCCGTTGCGGCTGAGCTCCGACGGTTCCGGCGGCCTGCGCCTGACCGCCGCTTCGGGCCGCCCGTGGCTGGACGCCATCATCGAGACGATCGCCGAGAACACGGCCACCGGCGACTGGAAACGCGTCAGGCTGTGCGCGGCCCCCGACTGCCACTGGGCCTTCTACGACACTTCCCGCAGCGGCCGGGGCCGCTGGTGCGACATGGCCGTCTGCGGCAACCGCCACAAGACCCGCACCTACCGCGAACGCCGCCACCAGACCACCTGACGCGGCTTTTGCGGGCACGCAGACCTTTCGGCCCAGAGCGTCACCGGAACGCGGACGGGCGACGTTCCCGATGCCGGCTCGAACAGAGTGAGCGGCACCCTGATCAGGAGGGCGACGGGCGAGCCGGCCTGTACGCCGGATTCTGTCTCCGGTGCCGAAGCACCGGCGGCGGTCATCCATCTCGGCCTGCCGTTGCCGGCAGGCTCTTGCGGCCTACCCGCAGGCTCGGGCGAGCAGCCCTCGAACGCCTGCGCCGGCGCCCCCGGCCGTGAGGCCGTGAGCTGCCTTGCTTGGCCTTGCTCCGGGTGGGGTTTACCGAGCCATCCCGGTCACCCGGGATGCTGGTGAGCTCTTACCTCACCGTTTCACCCTTACCGGCGGGCGGAACCCACCGGCGGTCTGCTTTCTGTGGCACTGTCCCGCGGGTCACCCCGGGTTGCCGTTAACAACCACCCTGCTCTGCGGAGTCCGGACGTTCCTCGGCGGCGTTCGCGGGGAACACCGACGCGACCGCCCAGCCGACTCGCCCGTCGCACGGCCCATCCTACGCGGCCCGTACATTCAACCTTGCCATGGACCTTGGACATGTACTTCTGCTCATCCTTGCCGGTGTGGTCGCCGGCGGGGTCAACGCGCTGGCCGGCGGCGGGTCGCTGATCACGTTTCCCAGCCTGATCGTGACCGGATTGCCAAACGTTGCGGCAAATGTCACCAATTCCGTCTCGGTCTTCCCGGGATACGTGTCGAGCGTGCTCGGCAGCCGGGCCGACCTGGCGGGGCAACGGCGGCGGATTCCGGCGGTCCTGCCCGCGTGCGTCGCCGGGTCGGCCGGCGGATGTGCGTTGCTGCTGCTCACGCCGGCCCGGGCGTTCGAACTGATCGTTCCGTTCCTGGTGTTGGCGGCGGCGGCCACGCTGTTCTTCCAGGATCGGCTGCGCGGGCTGGTCGGGCATCCGCGGGCCCTCAGCGCACGTCGGCAGGCGATCACGTTGCAGGTGGTCGTGTTCGTCGGCGCGGTGTACGGCGGCTATTTCGGCGCCGCGCTCGGTGTCATGTATGTCGCCGCGCTCGCGCTGGTGCTGGACGAGACGCTCAACCGCATCAACGCCCTCAAGAACGTGCTGTCGGCGACCGTCGGCGCGGTCACCGTGGTGGCGTTCGCCCTGTTCGGGCCGGTCCACTGGGGCGCGGTGCTGGTTCTGGCGCCGGCCACGATCGTCGGCGGGTACGTGGGGGCACGACTCGCCCGGCGTCTGCCGCAGCGTGTCCTGAGGGCGCTCATCGTCACCTTCGGCACGACGATCGGCCTGGTGCTGCTGGTCCGCGCGTTTACATGAACGCTCTCATGTTGAGGGCGTGCAGCAGCTGGTGGAACTGGTCCTCGGCCATCTCGGTGGTGGCGGTCAGGGCCGCCGCCACGGCGTCGGAGTCGACCGGGCCGGCCGCGAAGGGCAGGAACGCGGCCACGTCGGCGCCGTAGGGGCCGGTGGGCGGTTCGTCGTCGGGGCCGTACGGCCGGCCGAGCATGTCGACCATGAGCTCGGTGCCGTCGTCCTCCCAGTACTCCATCAGGTAGGCCTGGTCGGACAGATAGTCGTGGTAGTGCCGTCCGGCCCGGTAGAGGCCGGCGAGCAGCACGTCGGAGTCGAAGACCTGGAACGACGCGGCCACGGCGCCGGCCGGCTCGCTCAGGTGGCGGGCGAGTTCGTCGGTCTCGGCGTACGCCTCATGCTCGGTCGTGGCCGGAACCACCGCCCAGCGCGACTCGCCGATGGCCCGGACGTCCGCCTCCTGCCCGGTCGCGGCGACCGCCGCGCGTACCGCGTTCTCGTCGCCGGCCGCGACGACCACCTGAAAGCTCGTTCCCACCCCGCGCACCCTACGCGACGGGGCAGCGCGTCGCTGGATGTGTTGTTAGCGTGCGGCGTGATCTCATCGCTGCGCCGGGGCGGGGGCCTCGTGGGCACGGCTCTCCTCGCTGTTGCCTGTGTTGCCGTCGTCGCGCCGTCCACCGCGTCGGCCGCCTGCACCACGCCCACCACCGTCCCGCCGGCGGCCGGCCCGCCCTGGCCGGCCGGTGACGTGCTGGCCGCGGGCAACACGTCCACCTTCAAGTCCACCGGCAGTTCGATCGCGTGGGGTCCGTTCGCGGTGGCCGCGGACACGGTCACCCGCACCGGCGCCGGGCCGGACGCCCAGTCCAGTGCGGTCACTCTCTGGTACTCGAACCGCGTCGACACCAGCGGCGCCCCGGCCAACAGCGTGATGACCTCGGCCAACTCCGGCTCCACGTTCACCGATGCCGGCCCCGATCCGCGGAACGCGAACTACGGCTACCTGGGCAGCGCCGGCCCGATGTTGGACGGGCGGCTGCTCTCGGTCGCGTTCATCGCCAACGCGACCGGTCTGACCACCACCAGTGACGGCGCCACCTTCCAGCTCGCCGGCAGCCTGTCCAACGACAAGGGCAAGACCTGGTCGCCGGTACGCCCGACCGTGACGGTCACCAATGCCGACATCCCGTTGACCGGCCGTACCGTCGCCAACATCCAGGGCATCCGGATCTCCGGCCGCCCGGTCCAGACGACCGCCGGCACGATCGTGCTGCCGGTCTACTTCGCCATGTCCGGCGGCCCGAAGCAGACGCATTTCGCGGCCGTGCTGACCGCGTCGAGCCCGCTGACCGCGGACGGCACCTCCGACTCCACCGGCTGGGCCTTCCGCACCCGGCCGGTCAACTGGAACCAGGACTGGAGCTCGAACGAGACGAGCGTGGTCGAGCGGCCGGACGGCGCCCTGCTGGCGGTGACCCGGCGGGCCGCGGCCGGCGATGTCTCGGTGCTGACGTACACGGTCTCCACCGATCAGGGTGCGACCTGGTCCGACCCGGCCGCGGTGACCTTCGCCGACCAACCCGGCTGTGCCGTCGACGGGGTGTCACCGCAGGTCGCGTTGTTGCCCAACGGGCATCTGGTGCTCTCCAGCGGCCGGCCGGACAACTGGATCGCGTTGTCCACCGACGCTTCGGGTACGAACTGGCGGCAGGAGCAGATGACGTACCGTAACCGCCCGGGCAGTGGCGGGCTGTTCTGGTACGGCTCGTCCGGCTACACCTCGCTCGTCCCGACCGGGTCGAACAGCCTGCTGCAGCTGATGGACAACTGCAAGGCGCCGGCCGGCACGACGGCGAAGGACGGCTGTGTCACCGGCTCGGGCTACGACCACGGGCAGAACTACGCCCTGATCAGCCGGGGCGTGTCGGCGCTCACGCCCGACCTGGGCAAGATCGACCTGGCCACCAAGATCAAGCGCGGCACGGTACGCCTGACCACCGACCTGACCGGCGCGGCGCCGCCGGCCGCGGTGAGCCCGCCCACCCCGTACGGGTCGGCGCCGTCGGCGGCCGACGCCACCCGCACCGACTACTGGTCGCGGGCCGAGGGCGCGACCGACGGCAGCACCGCGTACTGGTCGAGCGCACTGTCCAGCCGCGCCGACGGCACCGGCACGTACCAGCTCGACCTGGACCGCACGTACCACCTGACCAAGCTGGGCCTGGCCCTGCGGCCCGGCGTGGCCGCTACCGCACACCTGTCGACCTCGGCCGACGGCACCACCTGGACCGACGCCCCGGTCACGATCGCCACCGGCGGCGACCGGGCCATGCGCTACTACGCGTTCGACGCGACCGCCCGCCACGTCCGGGTCACGGCCGACGCGACCACCTGCCCGGGCGGCACGCCCTGCAGCATGATCAACGAGCTCGAGCTCTACTCCACGGTGAACTCGTTCGAGAACGAGGCGACCATCCCGCGCGGCCTGACCGGACTCGCCTGCGTCCGGATGACCCAGCCCGCCGGCAACGGCGACCCGGCCCACGACAGCCGTTTCGCCGTACGCCTCAACGACGGCAACGATCCGGTCTACTGCGACGGCGCCAAGACGCAGGGCCGGTTCACCTACTCCGGCGCCCCCGCGGCGCAGCGGACGTTCGAGGCCGGCGTCTACCCGGTGGCCATCAGCAACGCCCTGCTCTTCGACGTCAACGGCACCCGCGCGGCCGACGGGACCACCGGGCCGGCCTACCGTTTCGGCATCGGCGCCGACCGGCACTGGACGGTGCACACCGAGGCCGGCTGGCGGACCCTGACCGACACCCCGGCCGTGCCGCTGACCGCCTGGACCCGGTTGCGCGTGACCGCGTCCCCGGCCACGGCCACGCTCGCCACAGTGGACGCGGACGGCGAGGCGACGTTCGTGGCCACCCTGCCCCGGGAGGCCGGCGGCGCCTTCTCGGCCCTGACCGGTTACACGGTCGCCAGCAACGGCACCCCGACCGTCGGCGACCAGGCCGTCTTCGACGACATCGCCTTCGAGTGAGCGCGCATCCCGCAGGCTCACCGCGGGCCGGCCGCCAAGTCGACCGCGCGACCGTGCGGGAGCGGAGTGCCCCGGCCGGCCGACATCCGCGGGTGGTCGTTGGTAGCGTCGGGGCATGCATCGGAGCAGGCTGTCCACGTTGCTGATCGACGTGCCCGGCGACGAGGCCCGGGCCGCGGCCACCTTCTGGGGTGCGGCGCTCGGGGTGCCGGCCACGCCGGTCGAGGGTGAGGAACAGTACACCGCACTGCCCGGGTCGCTGCCGCACGTCGATGTCGCAGTGCAGGCGCTGGAGAACGGCGACGCCCGCTACCACCTGGACATCGAGTCCGACGATGTCGCCGCCGAGACGGCTCGGTTGGTGGGGCTGGGCGCGGTCGAGGTCGGCAGCTGGCTACAGTGCCGCACACTGCGCGTACCCGGCGGCTTGTTGATCTGTGTCATCCCCGTGCACAGCAAGGACTTCGAGCGGTACGCCCGCACCTGGCCCTAGGTGCGTGTCGCTGGCATGGACGCGCCTCGATCCGGCATGGTGGGGCAATGCAGCCGACTGAGATCGCCCGGGCCTGGTTCGAGATGTGCGCACGCGGCGACCGGGACCGCTTCGGCGAGCTGGCCACCGACGACTATGTGCCGCACGGGCCGGGTGGCACGGGTACGCGCGACGACTTCATCGAGTGGCTGCAGTGGTATTCGACGTCGTTCGCCGAGCAGCAGCCGGTGCTGGAGGACGTGCTCGAGTCCGGTGACCGGGTGGCCGTCCGCTACACGGTCCGGTCCGTCTACCGTGGCGGCTACCTGAACCTGCCGGCGGCCGCGCAGAAGGTGCACGAGACCGGCATCATCATCTTCCGCTTCGCCGCCGGCAAGGTCGCCGAGACCTGGTTCGAGGGCAACGATTTAGAAGTCGCCCAGCAGCTCGGGGGCCGGGTCGAAACGTCCTGACCGGTCCCGTCGGCAACGGACTCGCCCTGGTTCCGGCCGGTTCGCGGGTACGTCCGAACGGACCGCTGACATGGCGTGACGGGCAAGAATCACGGGCCTGTGTTTGTCACGGGAAGTAGTTTCGCCATACTGACGCAGTGATCGGCAACTGGGAGCGGGTGTTGCTGGCCCGGCATGGTCAGACCGAGTGGAACGTCGTGGGTCGCCGGCAGGGCCAGCTCGACTCGCCACTCACCGCAGTCGGCATCGAGCAGGCCCGGCGACACGCCGGGTCCGCCACCGGCGCCGACCGGGTGTTCACCAGCCCGCAGGGCCGCGCCACGGCCACCGCCCGCCTGATCGCCGAGGCCCTCGACCTGAGCGTGGTCGTCGTCGACGAACTGGCCGAGATCCACCATGGTGGTTTCGCCGGCCTGACCGACACCGAGATCGAGGCCCGGTACCCGGCCGAGTGGTGGGACCGCACCGAGGACAAGTACGAATGGCGCTTCCCGGGCGGCGAGAGCTACGCCGACGCCGATCCCCGCGCGCTGCGGGCGCTGGAGCGGATCGCCGCCGACCCGGCCCGCCGCCCGCTGATCATCACCCACGAGATGGTGAGCCGGCTGCTGTTACGCCACCTGCTCGGCCTGACCCCGCAGGAGGCCCTGACCCGCCGCCACCCGCACGACGTGCTCTTCACGATCGGGCGGGACGGCCTCACCACCCTCTGAGGACACGCGACCACGACCGCCGGCCCTGTTCCGGCAGCCGCGGATGGGCAAGGGCCGCGGGGTCCGTGCCGGTTCGATTCGGCGCCTGGGCCAGGCGCCACTCGTACCTTCGCCCGGCGGGCCGCGGGTCACGCCACTCCACGACCCAGTGCTCCGCGCTTCCGTCGTCTCGCTCGGTCCGGCGGGCCGGCTGGAACTCGCCGACGCTGCGTAGTTCCTCGACGTGCGGCGGCGGACCGTCCACGTAGGGGAAGCGGAACTCGACCCGGAGATCACTGAGCCCCGACCGGCCCCCGTTGTCGGCCGGCAGCCGGTCGGTCCACACCAGATGGTCGAATCCGTCCTGGCGCAGCGGCCTCCAGAGCCCGGCCGGCTGGTAGGTGACCTTCCAGTCGAACGGGTTTCTGCGTCCCGGGTCGAAGACCAGCCAGACCCGTGGACCGCGATGGCTGGGCAGCGGCAGCGAGGTGATGTTCCCGGTGATGGAGGGGTGCAGGGTGGCCCGGAAGGAGATGTCCTCCAACCTGATCAGGGCCCCGCTGCCGTCGGGCACGATGGGGCGGATCGCCCGCTGCGTCACCCGCGGCAGTGGCGTGGTTTGGCGTTGCTCCTCGACGGCGTCGCCGGCGTCGTCCACCCCGATGGTGATGATGAGGTGCAGGCTCTCGGTGTAGATCAGCCCTTCCTGGTCGATGATCCGGTCGACCGCGTCGGCGTACCGCCGGTGGCCGAGCTCCACCGTGACCGCTCGCCGGTTGGCCCGTTCGGCCTCATCCTCGAGCTGCCCGGCCCGGCGGACGTAGTAGTGCAGGGAGAAACGCACGACCAGAAACAGCAGGCAACCGATCCCCACGGCGGTGAGGAGCCACTGACCCAGGCCGTCGGAGAGGTTCGCCAGCTGAGCGATCCCGGCGCTGATTCCCACCGTCAATGCGGTGAAGTTGACGAATGCTCGAAGGATTTTTCGATGAGGTCGTCTGGTCATGAGCCAACCGATCTCTGGGCGTGGATACGAGCCCAGTCCCCGCGATGACGGCCTAGTATGACAAACTGGTCATAGCGGGAGAATCGCACGATCAGCTGACCCGTTGAGTGAATAGGCGATCCCGAGGATTACCGGCCGGTATCCGTTGCGATCTCGATGAGTCACCAACCATGCTGGCGATGCCTCACCGATATCGATTCACGCGACTTTTCGCGCGCCCGGCCTTGAGGAGATCTCGATGCGCAGCGCATCCACGAGTCAGAAACAGCGCCGGCCCGGAGGCGAGGGCGAAGGCGTTCTGCATGATCTTCTCGGGGCGCCGACGCAGATCACCGAGGCCCTGACAGCGCGTGGCCTGCTGGCCGTCTCGCTGCTGCTCGCGGCCCTGCTGGTCAGCATGGCGGCCACGGCTCTGACCCCCTGACGCCCACCCGTCAGCAGTAGTTGCCGCCTTCGCCGCCGCGACCGGGCGACGTGGAGGCGGTGGTCGTCGTGGTGATCAAAATAATCGCATCCTTCAGATGAATCGACACTTTCGCGCCCAGCCTGGCACCACATCGATTAACTGTTCGTACTTCGCCCGGGTGACTACCCAACGGGGTCGGGAATTCAGACCGAATATATCGCCGAACGGTGTGCCGGCCGGTGGAAACGCCGAAACCGCTCAGGCCGGCGTGGAGCGCGAACCGGAGTGGGAATCGGCGAGCTGGAGGAACTCGCGGATCGGCGTGCTCAGCTCGCGGTCGGTGGTGGCGAGCGAGATGACAATGCGCGGGGCGTGCTCGCCGATCGGGACGAAGGTCAGCCCGGGACGGGCCATCGCCGGCGGGCCGATCGCGACGCCGAGCCCGTGCCGGACGAAGTCCACCAGGCCGCGGATGTCGGTCATCTCGTAGCGTACGGTCCGGGTGGCCTCGGCCTTGATGAACGCCCGGTCGATGGCGACGCGGATGCCCCAGGCCGGTTCCGAGTCCACGAACGGCTCATCGGCCAGTTCGGCCAACTCGACCCGTTCGCGACCGGCGAGGTGATGGCCGTCGGGCACGACCAGGCCCATCGTCTCGGCGTGGACCGTGCGCAGGGTCAGGCCCCTGGCCTCGGCCGGTGGCAGGGCGACGTAGGCGAGGTCGAGCCGGCTGCGCCGCAGTGCCTCGGCGTGCTCGACGCTGCCTCCATAGCGGACGTCGACCGACATGTCGGGGTGCGCGGCGATGAAGCGGGAGATCAGCCCGGGCACGCTCACGCCGATCAGCGAGTCGGACTGCATCGTCCCGAGCCGCAGCGTGCCCCGGAGGCCGCCGCGCAGCTGCTGGATGACGTGCTGCGCCTCGTCGGCGGCGGCCAGCACCCGCCGCGCCTCGGGCAGGAAGACCTGGCCGGCCTCGGTCAGCTCGACCTTGTGGGTGGTACGGGCGACCAGTTCCACCCCGAGCTGCCGCTCCAGGGTGCGCAGCGTCGCCGACACGGCCGACTGCACTACATGGTGCCGCCGGGCGGCCTTGGTGATGCTCATCTCCTCGGCCACCGTGACGAACACCGCCAGCTGGCGCAACTCCACGTCATCACCCGTTCTGATAACCGTCAGCTACATCTTTCGCTTTTCGTGCGAATAAAAGCCCGGTTCACTCCAGGTGTCAACTGTGGCAGCGAAAGGGACAGACAGATGGGCAACCTCAAGGGCAAGACGGCACTGGTTACCGGCGGTTCGCGGGGCATCGGCGCGGCGGTCGTACGCCGGCTGGCCGCCGACGGCGCGGCGGTGGCAATCCACTACCGCTCCCAGGCCGAGGCGGCCGCGACGATCGCGGCCGAGATCAACGACATGGGTGGCCGAGCGGTAGCGGTCCGCGGCGACGTGGCCGTCCCGGCCGAGATCCCGCCGTTCGTGGACGCGGCCGCCGAGCATCTGGGCGGGATCGACATCCTGGTCAGCAACGCCGGGGTCGAGCAGTTCGGCGCGCTCGAGACGATCACGGCCGAGGACTTCGACCGGGTCTTCCACACCAACGTACGCGGACAGCTCCTGGTGACCCAGCAGGCGGTGCGGCACATGCCCGAGGGCGGCCGCGTGGTGCTGACGTCCTCCGGCAGCGCCCATCGCGCGGTGCTGAACCACAGCCTGTACTCGTCGTCCAAGGCCGCCGTCGAGACGATGGCACGCAACCTGGCGCCGGAGCTGGGCCGGCGCGGCATCAGCATCAACGCGATCGCTCCCGGTGGCGCCGTGACCGACATGTCGGCCAAGGACGCGATCCACTATCTGGAGGGGCGGACCGACATCGACCCGGCCAACGAGTTGAAGCACCGGCTGGCCCTCGGCCGGTTCGCCCAGCCGGCCGAGATCGCGGCCGCTGTCGCGTTCCTGGTGTCGGACGACGCCTCGTTCATGATCGGCGCGACACTCACGGTCGACGGAGGTTGGCGCTAGCCCGTTTTCCGCGGTCGGCCGGGCGCGCTGGTTTGATCCGGATGAGGCCGCTGTAGTAGACAGCTGTCGTGACTGAGGACGTGCTGGGGACGATCGAGACGCAGGTCGCGATGTTGATGCGGCTCGGGGAGGCGACGCGTCGCGCCACCGATCTGAAGCCGCATCGGGCGCTCGACCGGTCCGCGTACGTGATCCTCCGGCATCTGGAGGCGGCCGGCCCGCTCAACGTCTCGGCCCTGGCCGACCGTCTCAACCTGGACGGCTCGACGGTGACCCGGCAGGTCACCGCGTTGGAGAACGACGCGCTGGTCGAGCGGCGGCGCGACCCGAACGACGGCCGGGGCACGGTGATCGCCGCGACCGACCGCGGGCTGGAGCAGATGGAGGCGGTCCGGGTGGCCCGCCGTGGCGTCTACGACCGGGTGCTGCGGAACTGGGACGCGGACGACCGCGCCGCGCTGGCCACCGCCCTCAGCCGGTTCAACGAGTCGCTGGAGCAGTACATGAGGGCGCCGCGCCCCTGAGGAGGAGGGACGCGGCGCCCGTTTACCGTGGGAGCGGGTCGGACGGTCAGGTGGACGAGGCCAGTTCCTCGTCCGGCTTGACCCGGGACTTCTCCAGCCGCGCGTCGCCCTCGTCGGCGAAGTAGTCGTCGGGCTGGGTGGCGTCGATGCCGTCGGGGGTCTTGGCGGCCCGCAGGATCAGCGTCACGACCGCGGCGATCAGCAGGTTGACCAGCACCGTGACGAAGCCGACGTAGATCGTCTTCTTGGTGTCGAGGCCGAAGTCGGACAGCGAGAAGGCCGAGCCGCCGAAGTGCGCCCGCTTGGTCGCCGCGTTCGGGATCTGCCAGAGCATCCAGAAGCCGAGCCCCATCCCGACCGCCCAGCCGGCGATCAGGCCGCCGCGGTGGAACCATCGGGTGAACAGGCCCAGCACGACCGAGGGCGCGGTCTGCAGGATGATCACGCCGCCGATCAGCTGCAGGTCGATGGAGAACTGTGGGTCGAGGAAGAGGATGCAGGCGACCGCACCGACCTTGACCAACAGCGAGACGATCTTCGCGACCGACGCCTCCTGGGCGTGGGTGGCGTCCTTGCGGATGTATTCCTTGTAGATGTTGCGGGTGAACAGGTTGGCCGCGGCGATCGACATGATCGCGGCCGGGACCAGCGCGCCGATGCCGATGGCGGCAAAGGCGATGCCCGCGAACCAGGACGGGAACTGGGTGTCGAACAGCAACGGCACGACGGTGTTGCTGTCGACCGTGCCCGCCTTGGCGCCGGGCAGCGGCTTGACGCCGGCCGAGATGGCCGCGTAGCCGAGCAGGGCGAGCAGACCGAGCAGGAAGCTGTAGGCCGGCAGGGCCGACATGTTCCGCTTGATCACGTTGCGGTTCTTGCTGGCCAGCACCCCGGTGATCGAGTGCGGGTAGATGAACAGCGCCAGCGCCGAGCCCAGGGCCAGCGTGATGTACTGCAGCTGGTTGTTGGCGTTGAGTGTGATGCCGTCGTTGGGCGCGGGCGATGCGGCGAACTTGGCCTTGGCGTCGTCGAAGATGCCGCCCCAGCCGCCCAGCTTGTAGGGCAGGTAGATCACCGCGACCAGGATCACGATGTAGATCAGCGTGTCCTTGACGAAGGCGATCAGCGCCGGGGCGCGCAGGCCCGACTGATAGGTGTACGCGGCCAGGATCGCGAACGCGATGATGATCGGCGCGTGCCGGGCCAGGAAGCTCTCTCCGGTGATCCCCATCGTCTTGAGCACGGCCTCGATGCCGACCAACTGCAACGCGATGTACGGCATGGTCGCCACGATGCCGGTGATGGCGATCAGCAGGGCCAGGGTCCGCGACCCGTACCGGTTGCGGACGAAGTCGGCCGGCGTGACGAACCCGTGCCGGTGCGACACCGACCAGAGCCGGATCAGGATCAGGAAGAAGATCGGGTACATCACGATCGTGTACGGCACGGCGAAGAACCCAGCCGCGCCGGCTCCGAAGACCAGCGCGGGTACGGCCACGAACGTGTACGCGGTGTAGAGGTCACCGCCGACCAGGAACCAGGTGATCCAGCCGCCGAAGCTGCGCCCGCCCAGACCCCATTCGTCGAGGTGGGCCATGTCCTTGGGCGCCCGCCACCGCGCGGCCACGAAGCCCATGGCGCTGACCAGCAGGAACAGCACCGCGAAGACGGTGATCTGGGTGATGTGCTCACTCATTGGGCGACCGCCTCTTCGTGGTCATCCGGTACACCAGGGTCGTGGTGGTGACGCCCAGGATGATGAACACGACCTGGATCCAGTAAAAGAGCGGAAAGCCCCCGAGCCGGGGGTTCTCGGAATTGAAGATCGGGGTCAGCACAGGGACCACGATCGGAATGATCAGCAGCCAGTTCCACGGACTCCGGTCCGAGCGTGGTGCCGGGGTGAGGGTCTCGGGCTCGGCCATCGGCCGTACCTCCGGATCAGGGGTTACAGGGTCGACGTGAGGTTAACGACGAGGTACGCCGACAAGAGCTCTCTGTGCGCTGAAAGGCGACGGTGGTGCGCCGAACGGCACACCACCGAGAGCTGCCGTTATTCAGTTGAGACCCTTGGATATCGCCCGTGTGAGTGACGCGGAGGCATCGTCACCGTCCAACGACCACATCATCGCGCCGCCGAGACCCTTGTGGCGGATGTAGTCGGTCTTCTGCCGCAGCTGGGCCGGGTCGTCGAAGGTCCAGAAGGTAGTGCCGTTGTAAAGGTAGGTGTGCCCCGCCCGCCGGTCGCGATACACCGTGTACCCCTGCGCCGGCAGGCCGGCCAAGGTCTTGTAGTCCTCGGTGCCGGCCGCGAAGACGCCCGGGGCCGCGCCGGTGGCGGCGCCGAAGAGCCCGCCGGTCACGCCGGTCCAGCCCTGGCCGTAATAGGGCAGGCCGAGGACCAGTTCACCGCGCGGCGCGCCCCGGTCGAGCCAGGCGTCGATCGTGGTGGTGATCGAGAAGTCGGGGTTGTCGGGCGCACCGGCCGGCACGCGCAGGGCCGACTGCTGGTTGGCCCGGGCCTCCCACGATCCGTGGAAGTCATAGCCCTGCACCGTACCGAAGTCGAGGAACTTGAAGATCTTCTTGGCCTCGAATCCGGCGTCGATCTTGGCCGGGGCGGCCGGCAGGAACGCGGTCAGCTCGTACTTGTGGTGCCGGGCGCGGCCGAGCCGGTCGAGCGCGTCGCGGAAGGTGGCCAGCAGCCGGGTGAAGTTCTGCTTGTCCTCGGGCCGGATCACGTTGCCGGCGTTGCCGTCCGCGCCAGGCCACTCCCAATCGAGGTCGATGCCGTCGAAGATGCCCGCGGCGGCACCCGGGGCGACGCCGGGCAGGTTTCCCTTCAGCCACAGGTCCACGCACGAGTCGACCAGGCGCTGGCGGGACCGCGCGGTGGCGGCGGCGTCGGAGAACCACTTGGACAGCGTCCAGCCGCCCAGCGAGACCAGCACGCGCAGCCGCGGGTTGGCCGCCTTGAGCTCGGCCAGCTGGTTGAGGTTGCCGGCGATCGGCTGGCCGGCCACGTCGGCGACGCCGTCCACGCTGGTCTCGGCCGGGAACGGCACCTGCCAGTCGGCCCACGCGTCGGCCGAGGCGCAGAGGCCGTCCTCGGTCACGTCACTGAAGGCGTAGTTGATGTGGGTCAGCTTGCTCGCCGCGCCCGAGGTCTGCAGCTTCGCGACCGGGAACTGACGACCGTAGATGCCCCACTGGGTGAAATATCCGACCTTGACGTACCGGTGGCTGTGCGCCTGGGCCGGAGTCGCGACGCCCGCGAGCGACACCAGCACGGCGGCGCCCATGGCGAGAAGACGGCTTCGCATCGAGCACTCCAACAGTGAAGAAAGTTTCCTGTTGGAGGAAGCTAGCCCCGGGCATCGACCCCGGTCAAGGAATCAACGCAGGTGAGCCGTCTCGTTGACCGAACGGACAGCCACGTTGCCGTCGGGCCAGATGTCGATCGTGGACACTCCGGCCGCATCCAGGAAAAGCCGGTGCAAGAACCCGTCCCCCGCGTCGAGCGCGTCCCGCAGAATCAGCTTCAACGGCGACACGTGCGAAACCACAACCACATTCTTCCCCGGGTACGCGGTGAGCACGGTCCCCACCGCCGTCCGTGCCCGGGCCGCCACCGTGTCGAACGACTCGCCCCCCGGCGGCGCCACGGCCGGCGAGCCCAGCCACGCGTCCATCTCCCCCGGCCAGCGCTCCTTGACCTCGGCGAAGGTCAGCCCCTCCCACGCGCCGAAGTCACACTCGATCAGCTCGTCGAGCACCGTCACGTCGGCGCCACCGGCCTCGGCGGCGATGATCTCGGCCGTCCGTACACATCGCATCAGAGGTGAGGTGACCACGGCCGCGACATCACGGGCCAGACCGGCCACCCGCCCGGCCGCCGCCATCGCCTGCGCCTCACCCTCGTCGGAGAGCGGGATGTCGCCGCGCCCCGAATACCGCCCCTGCTTGGTGTAGGCGGTCTCGCCGTGCCGCACCAGAACGATCCGGGTGGCCTCCTCGGTCGACGCCGGCGGCGCCCAGTCCCGCTTCGCCCCGCCGGGTACGAAACTGTTTCGTTCACCCCCGGGCGCGGTCCTGTCCTGTACGAAACTGTTTCGTTCACCCGTCGCCGCGGTCCTGTCCTGTACGAAACTGTTTCGTTCGCCCGACCCCGCGGCCCGACCCTGTACGAAACTGTTTCGTTCGCCCGACGCTGCTCCGGCCGCCGCCGCCGGCCGCGACGGCACGTCGGGCACCTTCTTGCCGGCGGCCTCGTCCATCGCCCGGTTGGCCAGCGCGTCCGCCGCCCGGTTGCGCTCGCGCGGGATCCACTCGTAGGTGACCTCGGTGAACCGGCCGGCCAGCTGCACCGCCTCGGCGGCGAGCGGGCGCAGGCCCGGGTTCTTGATCTGCCAACGACCGGCCATCTGCTCGATGACCAGCTTGGAGTCCATGCGTACGTCGACCCGGGTCGCGTTCAGCTCGGCCGCCGCCCTGAGCCCGGCGATCAGCCCGGAGTACTCGGCCACGTTGTTGGTGGCGACGCCGAGCGACTCGTACCGCTCCAGCAGCACCTGACCGTCGTCGGCGGCCATCACCACGGCGCCGTACCCGGCCGGTCCGGGGTTTCCCCGCGAGCCCCCGTCGGCCTCGACGACGACGTGTAAGTCGCTCACAGGCCGGACTCTGCCGTACGCACCATGATCCGCCGGCATTCCTCGCAGCGGACCACCTCGTCGGCCGGCGCGGACTTCACCCGGGCCAGGTCGGCGCCGTACAGCTCGATCCGGCAGCCGCCGCAGCGCCCGGACCGGAACAGCGCCGCGCCCAGCCCGCTGTCGGTCCGGATCTTGTCGTACAGCGTGACCAGGTCGGCCGGCAGGTCGGCGGCCAGCGGACCCCGGGAGGTGGTCTTGAACTCCTCCTCCTTGGCGATCTCGGCCAGCGTCTCGTCCCGCCGCGTCTCGGCCGCCGTACGCCGCTCGACCGCCTCGGCCAGCCGCTTGCGCACGTCGTTCAGCGTGGCCTCGGCCGTCTCCTTCTGCTCCATCAACTCCAGCTCGGAGTCCTCGAGCTCGGACTGCCGGCGGTTCAGGGTGGCCAGCTCGTGCTGCAGCCCCTCGATCTCGCGCAGCGCACCGCCGGCGTCCAGCCGGGCCTGATCGCGGCTCTTGCGCGTACGTACCTGCTCGATGTCCTTCTCGAACCGGGCGATGTCGCGGTCCAGGTCGTCCACCGCCACCTGGGCCCGGACGCGTTCGTCCTCGAGCGCCGAGATGTCCCGGGCCACCGCCTCGATCTCGGCCAGCTCCGGCAGCGAGCGGCGGCGGTGGGCCAGCTGGGCCAGGGCGGTGTCAACGGCCTGCAGGTCGAGCAGGCGACGCTGGGCTTCCGGTGCGGCCTTCACGATCGGGACTCCTTCTTCAAGCTCTCAGCATGCACAGTCCACGGATCGGTGTCCACATCGGACACCAGAACGTCGGCCGGGAAACGGTCGCGCAACCACGCTGCCAGCTCGTCCAGCCACGGCCGTTCGCTGGCCCAGTGCGCGACGTCGATCAGGGCCGGTCCGCCGGCCGCGAGGTGCTCGCCGGCCGGATGATGACGAAGATCGGCGCAGAGGTACGCGTCCACGCCGGCCGTGGTGGCCGCACCCAGGAACGAGTCGCCGGCGCCACCGCAGACGGCGATCGTAGCGATCACGCGGTCGGGGTCGCCGGCCGCGCGTACCCCCGCCGCCGTGGCCGGCAGCCGGCTCGCGGTGAACGCGGTGAACTCGGCCAGCGTCACGGGGTCGATCTTGCCCACCCGGCCCAGCCCCAGCGTCGCACTTCCTTCATGGGGCACCAGCGGGCGCGTCTCGACCAGGTCGAGGCGGGCGGCCAGGGCGTCCGAGACACCCGGCGACGCGATGTCGGCGTTGGTGTGCGCGACGTAGAGCGCGATGCCCGCGCGGATCAGCCGGTGGACGATGCGGCCCTTGTACGTGTCCGGCGCGACCGACGACACGCCCTTCAACAGCAGCGGATGATGCGCCACGATCATCTGCGCGCCGGCCGCGATCGCCTCGTCGACGGTCTCGGGGACGCAGTCGACCACGCACAGGATCCGCTCGACCGGTGCGTCGAACTCCCCCAGCACGGGACCGACCCGGTCCCAGTCCTCGGCATGCGCACGCGGATAACGCTCGTCGAGGGCGGCGACGACGTCGATCACGGCGGTGGTGGTCACGGCCGCCAACTCTATAACCTCGACTAGAAGGCGCCCGGCTCCAGCATGCTGTTCGCGGTCATCCGCTCGCTGACCGTCCGCAGGGCGAGCCGCCAGGGAAAGCGCGCCCGGTAACGATCGATCTGCCCGGGTTGGCCGAGCCGGCGGGCGTCGTACAGCACATGCACACCCCAGCTGCTCAGCTTGGCCAGGCTCTCGTGCAGCGCCGGGTGCCGGGCCATCACGTTGTTCGTGTACGGCACGACCGCGGTCGGGATCTCGAAGCCGTACCCCTCGACCAGCAGCCCCAGTACCAGCGTGTCGGTGATGCCGGCCGCCCACTTGTTGATCGTGTTGACCGTCGCCGGCGCCACGATCATCGCGTCGGCCGGCGGCAGCTGGTCGGGCTCGCCCGGCTTCTTGTACCAGGTCCGCACCACGTGACCGGTCTGGCGGTGCAGCGCGTTCACGTCGACGAAGTTGCGGCCGTCCGGGGTGGTGATCACACACACCTCCCAGCCTTCGCTCTGCGCCATCGCGACGAGCTTGCCCACGTCACGGGCCATCGGCGAGCCGCACACCAGGATGTACAGCACGCGTGGGGCGTTGGTCGTCACGTGTTGACCCACCTCATACGCCGACTCCCATCTGCTCGGCCAGCTCCGCGATCGGCGCGGGCGGCGTGCCCCGCGTGCGTCGCAGCACGTCGGAGAGGACCTCGTGGGCGAGCGGGCGGCAGCGGATCTCGGACGGCGCGAGACGGTCCCCTTCGAGCAGCATCTCGCTGGCCCTCTCGACGTCGCCGATCTGCGCGTACCCGCGGGCGATGTCCAGGTAGTAGTGCGCCCGGCGCTCCGGGAGCATCGCCTGGAAGCCCTCGTGGTCGATGCGTTCGTACATCTCCACCGCGGTCCGGCCGTCGCCGAGCTCCACCGCGGCCGCGGCCCGGTGCAGCTGCACGTTGGTCGGGCCGAAGCTGGTCCAGTAGTGGTTCTGGTCGCCGCCGAGCTGGATCGCCGCCTGCTCGGCCCCGCTGATCAGGTCGCGGACGGTGGCGCTGTCGCCGATCCGCGCGGCGGCCATGGCCCCGTTGAGCAGCAGCATGCCGTACACCGACAGCTTTTCCTCGCGCTTGGCCTCGCTGCCGTCGTACCCGGCCAGCCGGTTGGCGATGTTGACGTTGACCTCGAGCGACGGGCGCGCGCGGCCCAGCGCCAGCAGCGCGCTGCCGACCCGGTAACTGGCGATCCCGGCGAGCAACTGGTCGCCGGCGCGCTGCGACACCGCGATCGACCGGTCGGCGGCCAGCCAGGACAACTCGTGCTCGCCCACCTTGCGCAGTGCCGAGGAGGCGATCTGATAGACCTGTCCCAGCAGGTGCGCGGCGCGCCGTCCCTCGTCGCCGTTGGCGTGCGCGGAATCCGCCGCCTGGGCGTCGCGCAGCAGCTTGGGCAGCGTACGGGCCAGCACCCCGTATTTCGCGTGTTGATAGGTGAGCCAGGCGTGGCTGACCGCCTTCTGCATCTCCTCCAGCGGCGGGCACTGCGGCGCGGGCTGGAAGAACGCGCTCATCTGGTCGTACCGCTCCAGGGCGGCGCGGATCTCCTCGACCTCGACCTGGTCGATGCAGTTCGGAGTCTCCGGGCGGCGCTCGACGTCCTTGCCCAGCAACAGCTGGACGTCCACCTGCAGAACGTCGGCGATCTCGTAGACGACGGAGAACTTGTCGAGCCGGCGTACGCCTCGCTCGACCTTGTCGACCCAGCTCTTCGACTTCCCGAGCCGGTCGGCGAAGACCTGCTGGGACATCTTGCGGCGGCCGCGCCAGTAGGCGACGCGACGCCCGATCGGCAGCTCGTCCACGGGTGCCTCCCCAACTCAGCCGGCGACCCCCACCGGTGAGCTTCCCTTGTGTCGCGTGCAGTGTGGACCACTCGTGACAGTGCTGATCGCACAGCTTGTGTGATCTCGTGCACGGCAACGCTCGTATTTTTACATGCAACTTGCAAATTGTGGATCTGACCGGACCAACGATGCGTGTTGCGCTTGGACACGGCAGCCGGGGCTGGTAGGACCGCCCCGGCCCGGACTCGGGGGTTTTCGAACCATGCGGAGGAACCGCCGGCGGCCGTTCGGCCGAACGACCTTCCTCGATCGGCTCCGCCGCCGGCGGCTGATCCACCGCTACGAGGCGCACGGCTGGCGGGTGCTGGACGACGATGTCGAACAGGGACAGACCCGGCTGGCGACCGGCCTGCGGTTCGACGCGCTGGCCGTACCGGACCTGCTCGGCCTGCGCGTCCTCGGCGCGACCCGGCTGCACGCTGAGCTCGACCTGCCCGATCTGCGCGGCCCGGTGCTGGGCACGCCCGCCGGTTCCTGGTTGTTCCTGGTACGCCCGGGCGCCCCGCTGCGGTCCGACCTGGAGGGCGTGCCCGGCATCGTCCGGCACGGCCGCGGCTCCTGGGTGCCGGCCGCGCCCGGCCGCACCGACGAGGGCCCGGTCCGCTGGGTGGTTCCCCCCGAACGGGTGAACTGGCGGCTGCCCGCGTCGGCCGCCGTGCAGGGAATACTCGCCGGCCTTCCGATACCGCGGACTGTTCTCCCGCGCCAGATGTCCACGTTGCGCCGAGCCCTCTGAACACGCGTCCCGGCCCGGGCCTTGCGCCATCCGGACAACCGGACACGCCGCTGCCCACCCGACCGTCGGATCGTTGACGCTCATAGCGGTCGGTTGACGGGCATGGGCGGGGGCACACATGTCGAGAGACAACGTAGTAGGGGGATTTGCCGGGGTCGAGTCACCCGAAGGGGTGAATACGAATTTCCGGCACGCGGGCACCCGTCCGTCCGGTTCCCGGCCGACCGGGAGCCGCCCCGCCGGGAGCCGCCCCGCGGGCACCCACCGCCCGGTCCGGGACCTCATCCTCGGGTGACCACCGGCCGCCCCGGATCCCGACTCCGGCCACGCCGGCACCCGCTCCGCCACCAGGGCCACGACCGCCGTCCCCGGCCGCGTCGTCACGCCCCTGTTCATCGCCGTTTTCCGGCCGACCGGCCTACTCCCCGACCGGCCGTCGCGGGGTTGAGTGAGGGTCGGCGCCCGAGCGACCTGGGGAGGGTCCCGTGTCCGACGATCCCTTCGGCCCGACCCGTGCCATCCGGCCACCCGCTCCGCCCCCGTCCCACGCGTCGAGGTGGCCGTGGGTGGTCCTGATCGCCGCGGTCGTCTTCACCGCCTCCGGCATCTGGTACGCCTACCAGCACGACATGATCGTCCCCGACTCGGGCATCCGCGCCTGCGAGGCCCTGGCCGCCGGCGACAAGTCCGTGGCCGCGCAGGACCGCGACAACAACTTGACCATGAGCGAGTACAAGCACCTGCGCCAGGTCTTCGCCCGCTCCCGCCACCGCGACATCCGCGACCACGGCACCAAGCTCATCGACGTGGCCTGGCAGATGAGCCGCTCCCCCGACGACGACCTGAGCGCCCTGGCCTACCTCGGCCCCCTGGTCACCCACCTCACCGGCCTCCAGTCCGCCTGCGCCGACCAGGGCATCTTCATCAACCTGACCCCGCCCGCGACCAACCGGACCCGCCCCCGCGACTGCGCCGAACTGTTCCCGTCCCCCGGCCGGATCATGGCCCCACGGGACACCCACGAGTGCACCGCCACCGATGGCTCGACGACGCTGGTGACCGCCCGGGCCTGCTCCGACGGCCGCCTCCTCTTCGAACTGATCCCGAACGGCGGAACGCAGCCCACCACGTGGGGCTTCGGCGGCGACAAACCCCACCCGGTCGACGGCAACCCGCTGACCGACAAGGCCTACACCAAGGCGGGCGCGGACTGCCGGACCTGACCTCGCACCCGCCGAGCCTGGTGCGGAAGGCGCGCGACGACGCTCGGCCCGGCAGCTCAGCCCGGCGCTCGCTGCACGGGCGGGAGCAGCGGCTCGGTCGCGGGCAGGGCGGGGCCGTCCAGTGCCCGTACCTCAGCATGGTTTTGATCGTCGTAGCGACGCAGGCCGGAATGGGACGGCAGGAGGGTCAGCAGGAAGCTGTGGCGGAGCTGGTCGGCGCCGGAGAGGACCTGGCCGGCGAAGCTGTCCCACTCGGCGGCCTGGCGGCGCCAGCGTAGGTCGGACTCGTACTGGGTGCGGCGGACCGCTTCCAGGTGGATGCGGGCCGCGGCCATGGCCTCGAGGTGGCGGCGGTAGAGGTAGAAACCGGTCCAGACCGCGATGACGGCGACGGCGCAGCCGCCGGCCACCGCGCCCAGCCAGAAGTCGGGCATATGCGCACCGTAGCGTTCATGTTGGCCCTGCGTAATCGGCCTGTCGGGTCATTGACGGGTGAAGCGCAGGACACGGTCGACGGTGGGACTGTCGGCGTCGTCGGGCGGCTGCTGCCAGCGGGCCACCGACCAGGTCGCTATGCGATAGATGAGGGCTCGGATCAGCATCTGGGACCACTCGGGGAAGTACGGCGCCCAACGCGGGATGTGCTCGGCGTCGGCCCGGTGTCAGACCAGGGCGTCGGTCACCGCCACGGCCCACGTCGGTGGGCGGTGGTAGGCCGGCCGGTCGAGCGCGTTCGCGGCGGAGAAAACTGTCAGGGGGTGGCTCTAGGTTCTCAAGCATGGATGAGAACCGGTACCAGCCACCGGAGGCCCCGCTTCCAGACCTGTCCCTCGAACGTCAGATCACCATCGGCGACACCCAGTTCCTGATCACCGCGACCGGCGGCATCGACACCCGCATCAACCTGGCCGTGGTCGGCTGCGATCGCGACGGGCGGGTGCTGAGCGAGATCAGCGGAGGGATCTCGCGCGCCAATCTCCCGATGCTCGCCGAAGCCCTGTCCTCCACCCTGGCCGGACTGGTGGCGCTGCACGGGCAGCACCACCGGGCGACGGTGCGCCGCCGCCGACCGGCCAACCACGGCGTCCGCTGGCGTCGTGCCGACGACGAGCACCTGATCGCCCGGCACCGCGACGGTGCCTCCCGGCGTGAGCTCGCCGACGAGTTCGGCCGTAGCCCGGCGGGCATCCGGGCCCGGCTCGAGCACCTCGGCGAGCTGGACCGCCCCGACCCGGCACCCACACCCGAGTAAACGCGGGCCGGTCGGTCCGAGCCCATCGGACCGGCCGGCCTTCCGCCTGACTTTTCCCGCACCCGGCCCGCACCCCGGCGCCGGCTCAAGTGGCACCGGCCAACGCCGATCCTTCTGACATCCGCGGGGGGTTCCCGCGGATGGGCGGGCCCGGCCGTACCCCCTCGGCGGTTCGGGCCCGCCCCGGCTCAGGCCACGTCGGCCTGGATCAGCTCCATGTTGATGGCGGCCGCGGCGGCCAGGCCGGCGGTGGCCGAGCTGATCACCACGGCGGCCGGGTCCTTCACGTTGCCCGCCGCCCAGACGCCCGGCACCGACGTGCGGCCCATGTCGTCCTCGACCGGCAGATGGGTGCCGACGCCCATCGGGTGCTCGACCGGCTTCAAACCCAGCGGGGCGAGGAAGTCCACCCGCGCCTCGACCCGGCTCGCCACGACCAGGTGGTCACGGGCGACCACGGTGCCGTCGGCCAGGCGTACGCCCGCGTCGGTGACCGCCTCGACCTTCCCGGCGACGGTCCGCACGCCGCGCACCCCGAACTGCCGTGCCTGTTCGGCGTCCGGATCGAACGAGTCGTTGAGGAAGAGCAGCAGGTCATCGGTCCACTGGCTCCACAGCAGCCCCTTCATCGCCGACATCGCCGGCCCGGCCGTCGCGATCACCCCGATCCGGGTGCCGCGGGCCTCCCAGCCGTGGCAGTACGGGCAGTGCAGCACCGTCCCGCCCCAGCGCTCGGCCACCCCCGGGATGTCCGGCAGCACATCCCGCACCCCCGAGGCCACGATGATCCGCCGGGCCCGGGCCTCGGACCCGTCGGCCAGGGCGACCCGGAAGTCGCCGATCGCCCCGGTCACCTCGCGCACCTGCCCGGTCCGGAACTCGGCACCGTAGTGCTCCGCCTCGGCCCGCCCGGCCGCCGCCAGTTCGGCCGGCGGCATCCCGTCGCGGGTGAGGTAGTTGTGCACCCCCGCGGCGGGCGCGTTACGCGGTTCGCCGCCGTCGATCACGAGCACCGTCCGCAGTGCCCGCCCCAACGCGACCGCCCCCGCCAGTCCGGCGGCCCCTCCACCGATGATCACCACGTCATGAGTCATGCGTCCGAAGGTCCCGCACCCCGCGCCGGGTGGCAAACTATCTTGCCATGATGGCAAAGGACGACGTGATCGCGGCCGTGGGTCCCCGCCTGAGGGCGCTACGCAAGGAACGCAACACCACGTTGACCGCCCTGTCCGAGTCGACCGGCATCTCGGTCAGCACGCTGTCCCGCCTCGAGTCCGGCCGGCGTCGCGCCACCCTCGAGCTGCTGCTGCCGCTGGCCCAGGCGTACCAGGTCCCCCTCGACGACCTGGTCGGCGCCCCACCCACCGGCGACCCACGCGTCTACGCCCGCCCGATCCAGGCCTTCGGCCAGACCATCGTCCCCTTGACCAGGCAACCGGGCGGCGTCCAAGCCTTCAAACACCTGATACCGGCCGGCCGCCGCGCCGAGCCCGACCCGAAGAGCCACGACGGCTACGAGTGGCTCTACGTCCTGACCGGCCGCCTACGCCTCGTCCTCGGCCACCACGACCTGGTCCTCCCACCGGGCGAGGCGGCCGAATTCGACACCCGCATCCCCCACTGGTTCGGCACCGCCACCGGCGACGCGGTCGAGTTCCTCTCGATCTTCGGCCCTCAGGGCGAGCGCATGCACGTGCGGGCACGGACCAGATAAGACCTTTCCGGGTACGGGCACAGCAACTGCCCGCCCCCTCCGCGAGCACCCGGGCGGTCCCGCCCGGTGCCGCGGGCGCCGGGCTGAGCTGCCCGCTCACCCCAGTCCGGGGGCGAGCCGATTTGTCGTCATCGTTGGAGAATCGCCATTCCGGGTGAAAATCATCGACACCATTGTCACGCTGTCGAATTCCCGATGGTGCACTCGCTGACCGGTCGCAATCGGTACCGTGGAAGTGCGTGAACGACACGATTCGACGTGGGGCGACGACAAGCGTGGTGGTACCCGGGGCCGCGCCGATGTAGCGTGTGGCCACGACGACCCACCGTTCACAGTAGTGAGCCAGGAATCATGACCACGATGGAGCGCCGATGCTGACTGAGGCACTGATCGCACTGGCGGCCGCGGGTGGCACTGCGCTCATGGAAGCCGCCGCCACCGACGCGTGGAATACCGCCAAGACCGGCATCGCCCGCCTATTCGGCCGCGACCAGCAGCAGGTGACCATTCTCGAGACCCGGCTGGAGGACTCACGCGCGCAGGTGACCGCGGCCGTCCCGGCGGACGAGCTCGATCAGGTGCGCCTGAGGCAGGCCCAGGCGTGGGCCACCCGGCTGGAAGATCTCCTCAGCGAGCAGCCGCAGGCCGCCGACCGCCTGCGGGGACTCATCGATGAGCTGGCGCGACACCCGGCAATGACCGGTACGGCAACGGCGATCGGGACGCGCAGCGTCGCGGTGGGCGGCAACGTCGACGTGCGCGCCGAGGGCGGCAGCGCCGCCGCCCTCACGATGGGAGACGTGACGCTGGGCGCCCCGCCGGTGGACCCCTCCGGGCCGGGCCGGCAACGCGACTGACCGCACCCGGCACGCATTTCGACCCGTCGCCGGCCGGGGGCCGGGCGGCAACAACACAGTCGCCCATTCCCGCCGAATCCTTCTTTCCGCCGGGCGTAACCGCCGTCAACAACTCGGTGGCCGCGCACAACATCGACCAACTGCATTACTACGCCGGTCCCTCGGCCGCGCTGTGGCCACGATCCGGCATCGTGTCGCACGCCGACGAAGTAGCGGCACTCGAGGGTTTGCGACGTAACCTTCGAGACGACTGCCTGCCTTTCGTGCCACCTCCGGCCGACGCCGAGACCCATCCCGAGCAAATTCTCGAGCGACTCGCGGGAACATCGGAACAGCGCGGCATTCTGCTGGTCGGCGCGGCCGGGACAGGCAAGACCCGCACCTGCTTCGAGGTCGGCACGCTGGCCGCCCGCACCGGGTGGACCGTCCTGCACGTCAAGCCGGGCGAGCCCCTGGTCACCAACGCCGATCTGGGCAACGCTCTGCGGCACCTCGGTTCCGACCGCACCCTTCTCGTCCTGGACTACCTCAACGACTGCACCGGCCTCGACCCGGTCGGCCTTTACCAGCAGGTGTTACCCGACGCACGACGCGAGGGCACGCATGTCGCCCTTCTGGCGTCGGTGCGCCCCGGCTGGTTCATCAACACCGAAGCCCCGATCAGCCGGTTGTTCGAAGTGGTCGAGCTGGCCCCGGACGCCGGTCGCACGGCCGAGATCCGTGATCGCATAGTCCGGACCCTCGCCCCCACCGCGATCGCCGCCGTCAACGAGCAGGATCTGCTGCGGCTGTGCGGCGTCCGTCCGATCATCGCGATGCTGGTGGCGATCGAGGCGGAACGTCGCGCCAAGGCCGGGGATCTGCAGCCGGTGCTCAGCAGCGTTCGCCCCGGCGACCTGGTGGACTGGCTGAATCGGCGCCTGGCCGAGGACGAACTGCTGGCCCCGCGTACCGGTGCCGGGCAGCTCGACGCCCGCCTGCGGGCCTGCGTGGCGATGTCACTGGCCGGTCCCCAGGTCCGGGAGAGCCTGATCGCCTGCGGGGACGCGGTCTCCAACGCCGAGGCCGGCGACGCCGAGCATCTCTTCGAGATCATGTTGAAGATGGGCTGGCTGGTCGCTCAGTCCGGGGAATACTCGACAGTGCACGACGCGGTGACCGATCAGCTGGTCGACCGCGCCTTCCACCGGCAGGGCAGCGCGCTGGTCCGCGCGGCCGCCGCCGACGACATCCTGGCCGCCTGTCTGACCCGGGGACGCGCGGTCGGCCGGTATGCCACCAACCTCGGCCGCGTGTTGCGCGACCTGGTCCTCGAGGAACGGGCCGTTCCGTTGCAGGAACACTGCAACCGCTGGCTGGCCGCCAACGCCGACGAGGTCGGCCGGCTGCTGGCCAGCGAGCAGGACGAGGGTGCGTACGCGCTCGGCGCCGTCATGGACAACCCGGCGTGGTCGCCCGTCGCGGTCAGCCACTGGGATCGCATCGTCGCGCCCTGGCTGGCACTGCACAGCGGGTCGCTGCCCGCGCGGCACCTGCTGTACAAGGGTCTCAAGGCGAACGTCTCCACCGACCGGTTCATCGAGGAATCGATGACCTGGCTGGGCCTTCACCACAACCGTCCGGAAGCGACATTCGTCCTGCGCCCCCTGCTGGAACGCACACCCGACGATCGCACCGACACGATCACCGGCTACGCCTTCGCCTGGCTGCAACGGCACAGCGGCAACCCCATGGCGCAATTCGTCCTGCGACCTCTGCTGGCCAGCTCCACACTCACTCCGGCCCAGATCGACCTGTCCGCCGGCTACGCCCTGGCCTGGCTGCGGCAGCACGGCGTCATCTCCGAGGCCGGATTCGTGCTGCCCTTCCTCCTGGGCCGCGATCTGTCCGCCGACCAGGCCGACACCGCTGTCACCGCCGCCCTCACCTGGCTGGAACACCACGGCAGCACCGCCGAGGCCCGGTACGTCCTGCGCGCGGTACTCGAACGGGACCTGAACGCGGACCAGTCCGGCCAGGCCATCGCCGCCGCCCTGACCTGGCTACGACAGCACGGCACCATCCCGGAAGCCCGGTACATCCTGCGCGTGGCACTGGAACACGACCTGAGCTCGGACCAGGCCGACATCGCGGTCGCCGCGGCCCTCACCTGGCTGGAACACCACGGCACCACCCCCGACGCCGGGTTCGTGCTACGTGCCGCGCTGAACCGCGAACTGACCGACGACCAGGCCGACATCACCGTCGCCGCCGCCCTCACCTGGTTGGAACACCACGGCACGAGCCAGGTCGCCGGTTTCGTCCTGCCCGAGTTGCTCAACCGCGACCTGCCCCCCGGCCGCACCGGCACCGTCATCGCCACCGGCCTCAGCTGGCTGCAGCACCACGGCACCTTCCAGGCCGCGGACTACGTGCTACGCGCCGTGCTGAACAGCGAACTGGCCCGCGATCAGGCCGCCATCGCCATCGCCACCGGCCTCAGCTGGCTGGAGGAACACGGCACCACCCCGGCCGCGGACTACGTGCTACGCGCTGTGCTGAGCAGCCAACTGACCGACGACCAGGCCGACAGCGCCGTCGCCACCGCGCTGACCTGGCTGGAACAACACGGCACGACCCAGGCCGCCGGTTTCGTCCTGCCCGAGTTGCTCAACCGCGACCTGACCCCGGCCCGCACCGGCACCACCATCGCCGCCGCCCTCACCTGGCTGGGACAGCACGGCACCATCGCGGACGCCGGGTTCGTGCTTCGCGCCGTGCTGGGCCGCCGCCTGCGCGCCGACCAGACCGGCAATGCCGTCGCCGCGGCCCTGACCTGGCTGGAACACCACGGCACCGCCCCGGCCGCCGGGTTCGTGCTGCCCGAGTTGCTCCACAACGAGCTGACTCCCGACCAGGCCCGGGACGCCATCGAGGTCAGCACCGTCTGGGTGCGGCAGCACGGCGGCACCCCCACCGCCGACTACGTGCTGCGCGCCGTGCTGAACCACGACCTGAACGGTGATCAGGCCGGCATCGTCACGGCCGCCGCCCTCGCCTGGCTGGAACGACACGGCACCGCGTTCGGCGCATCCTTCCTGCTGCAGCCGCTGCTCGTGCGCCGCGACCTACCGGCCGAAACGGCAGCGTCCGTGACCGCCGCGGCCTTCGCCTGGCTGAAGCAGCACGGCACCACACTCGAGTCCCGTTTCGTACTGTCCGAACTGCTGGGTCGCAGCCTGAACCCCGATCAGGCCGGCACCGCCGTCGCCGCCGCCCACGCGTGGCTGGAGCAGCACGGCACCGCGTTCGTCGCTTCCTTCCTGCTGCAACCGCTGCTCCTGCGCCGCGACCTACCGGCCGAAACGGCAGCGTCCGTCTCCGCCACCGCTGTCGCCTGGCTGGAGCACCACGGCACCGTCCCCGAGGCCCGCTTCCTGCTGCAGCCGCTGCTCGGCCACCGCGACCTGCCCCGCGACCGGACCGCCGGCGTCATCGCCACCACCGTCACCTGGCTGAAGCGCCACGGCACCATGGCCGAGGCCACGTTCCTGCTGCAACCACTGCTCCGCCGCCGCGACCTGCCGGCCGACCAGGCGGCCGGCGTCATCGCCACCACCGTCACCTGGCTGAAGAACTACGGCACCCTCGCCAAGGCCCGGTTCCTGCTACAGCCACTGCTGCGCCGCCGCGACCTGCCGGCCGGCCAGGCGGGCGAAGCCATCACCGCCGCCGTCACCTGGCTCCAGCACCACGGCACCGCCGCCGAAGCCTGTTTCGTGCTGCCCGAGCTCCTGGGGCGCACCCTGGACGCGGACCAGACCGAAGACCTCGTTTCCACCGCCCTCGCCTGGCTGAAGCACCACAGCACCACGCCCGGAGGGCGATACGTGCTGCACGCCCTGCTGGGCCGCAAACTGCCGGCCGACCAGGTCGCCGACGTCACCTCCGCCGCACTCGGCTGGCTGGACCAGCACGGCAGCACGACCCTCGCCTCTTTCGTGCTGCAGCCGCTTCTGAACCACCGCGACCTTCCCGCCGCCCAGACCGCTCAGGTCATTGCCGCCGCCTTGACCTGGCTCGACCGGCACGGCACCCTTCCCACGGCCCACTTTGTGCTGCAGCCCCTCCTCCTCCACCGCGACCTGCCTGACGCCCAGTCGGCCCACCTGACCGCCGCCGCCACCGCCTGGCTCCGCCAGCACGGCACCGCCTCCGCCGCGGCCCAGATCCGCCACTCCCTGGAGCCATAGAAAGCCCTGTTCATCCTCGGCGGGCCGCGGTCATTCCCGGCGATATCTCGACCGGGTCGCGGTCCTCGTGATTCCACTGCCGGCGGTGGAGTCCCTCGATCCCGCTCCATCCGCTGCCGCTTCGCGCCTTCCCGCTCCCGCGCCGCAGCCAGCCGTCGTCTGCCTGGTCATGCCCACCCCCGTCTCAGCCGGTATCACCAACCCGGATGCCCGCCGCCGTGCCGGTGCCGCGTGGCTTCTCTCGATGTGATTCGTCCCCCGAAGGCCAACGTTCCGGGTGGGCGGAAGCGTTGTACCTGTCTTTGGCGGCCACCACGGCCGCCTGGACGTGTTCGGGGCCGACGCCGTGCACGTTGAGCGGCGGGCGCAGGCGTCGGACCAGTTCGGCCTCGATGGTGGCCGGCTCCGCGTCCTCGGCCCAGGTCAGGCGCAGATGCTCGTGCATCCACGCGGTCAGCCGGGCCTCGTCCTCGGGAACCAGAACAACTCGGTCGGTCCAGGTCGTCCGATAGCCGTCGGCCATGAGGAGCCCCGCCAGTGTGCGGCGCAGTGTGGAACTGCCCGAGCGCCTCAGATGATTGCGCAGGATCCGCCCCCGCAGGCTGGTGGCCCGGCCGAGATACAGCAGCCGTAGCGACGGGGTGGTCCCGTTGGGCGGGCCGGGCAGATCGGGAAGAACTGAAGGAGCAGCCCACCAGGCGTAGACGCCGCTGCCACGGCTGAGTCTCTTGCCCGCGACATCGAGTGCCAGCGGCATGTCGGACAACAGCCGCAGGGCTTGTTCCGTCCCGGAATGATCTCTCGGGGTGGTGTCGGGTCGCGTTCCGGAAGTCGTCATCAAGACGATGCTAGGCGCCCTGATCCGGTGGCCGGGCCGGCCCGGCGCGTAGCTGGGGAAACTTCTGACGCAGATCAGAAATGAAGTCGCTGTAGAGGTCGCCGCCGAGGGAGGTGGCGGCGACATCGATGGCCGCTAGGGCGGCGGTCAGCGAGTCGGCTTCGGCGGTGGCCACGACGGCGGCGATCGCATTCCACTGCCGCTTGGGGAGGGACTCACCGGGCTCCCGTTCCCGGCCGGGCAGCGCCGGGACCTGCTCGGCTGAGATCGGCGTCCGCAGCGCTCGATACCAGCTGAGGTCGTCGGCGAACGGGGCGACGGCCGGCTCACCGCGGCGCAGGGCGACGATCGAAGGACCCAGCTCGGGCACATGGATCAGCTGGGCGACCTCGAGCGCGCGCAGAGCGGCCCAGGCGGCGACCCGGCGGTGGGTGTCATCGTCGGCCTGCGCGAGCGCGAACGTCAGGTCAAGATCCAGATCGGCCAGGAACGCGTGCTCGGCGGCAGCACGCAGCCTGGCGTTGGGTGACCGCCCGCCGAACCTGCGCAGCAGCCAGGCCTCGTGTCCGGGATCTTCCTCAACCACGTCACTCCCGGTCTGGCCCGCAGGTCTTGAGGTCGCTCGCGCCCGCTGATGCCAGTACGCGGCGTGCGCACTGCCCTGCCGCACGATCGCATCCTCCGCGGTCGGCGAAGGCCACAGTTCCAGCAGGTACCGGTCGATCACCGGTTCACCCTGACCGCGGTGCGCATCGCTCGCCGCGTCCATACCAGTGGCGCAATACCGCGCTCGCAGGTCCGCGACGGCCGGCAGACGCAGCTCGTGATGATCCTCGAACGCCGCCAGCACCAGATCCTCGGCCGTCGGACGGAAGGACACCTCGACGACGTCCTCCCATCGCGCGTCCAGCCCCGGCTCGGTCTCGTGCCACCGCACGACCACCGGGACGTCTCCGGTGTGCAGTCCCGTGATGAGCGAAAGCATTCCCGGCACGGCGGCGCCGCATAAACCATTCTGTTGACCCGCACGCATCTCCGTCAGCCCCGGCGGATCGTCGGCGTCGTCATGGTCCGAGGACAAAGACATGAAACCGTAGTGCACCGAAACCTCGCCCGCGAACAACTCGATCACCTGATCATCGTCGCGTCGCGCTCGGCCGCCGACGGCCAGATCACGAAACCAGCACCGAACAACGGGCCGAACCTGCCACGTGGAAACGGGTGCGACAGCCCCGCCGGGATGCCGAATCGGCCACCGGCGCGCACCGCGGCTGCTGACGGCGGTAAGCCCGTCGACGTGGCTGTTCCCTCAGGTTCGCCACTGCGATGTCGATACAAGCACCCCACAACGCCGACAACCACCCGACACAGCAGGCCCCTGAGCCAGCCCAGCCCCCCACGGTGCCGACACCGACGAACATCGTGGGGCCTCCGGGGGCTCGGCCCCCGGAGCGGAATACGACAAAGGCCCCCGGCCCGCGCTTTCCGCGGGCAGGGAACCCCGCCGACTCGTGGGCGCGGTAGGTTTCGAACCTACGACCCCTCGCTTGTAAGGCGAGTGCTCTCCCACTGAGCTACGCGCCCGGCCCGGCCCGCCGCGAACGAGCGGCGCGCCTCCGGAAGTGGACATCTTATCGGAGCTGGGGGCGGCGCCTACAGCGCCGCCAGGGTTGATCGCCATGTGGCCTGGTCGCGGCGGGTGCCGGGGGGTAGTTCCTCGGCGAAGACGATGGTGCCGCCGCGGTCGATGATGAAGGTTCCGCGGTTGGCGAAGCCGCCGGCGGTGTGGAAGACCTCGTACGCCTGGGCGACGCCCCCGTGCGGCCAGTAGTCGGCCAGGATCGGGAAGTCGAAGCCTTTCTCCGTGGCCCACACCTTGTGCGCGTAGGTGGAGTCGACGCTGATCGCCAGAACCTGGACGTGGTCGTTCTGGTATTCGTCCAGGTGTTCGACCACCTCGGTCAGCTCACCCTGGCAGGTGCCGGTGAACGTGAACGGGTAGAAGACCAGCAGTACAGCTTTGCGGCCGGCGAAGTCGGCCAGGCTGATCTCCTGGTTGTTCTGGTCCTTGAGGGTGAAGTCCGGCGCCCGGGCGCCCACCGCCAGCGGCATCTATTTCTTCTTCGCTGCCCGCGGTGCGACCAACCGGGCCCCGGTCCAGTCCTTGCCGGCGTTCAGCGTGGATGTCTGCTGCAACCCGGCGGCAGGTGCGGACTCGGTCACCTCGCTCGGCTCCACGTGTCCGTCCCGGCCCGCCTTCGGGGTCAGGAGCCAGACCACTCCGCCGTCGGAGAGGGGGCTCAGGGCGTCGGTGAGTAGTTCGAAAAGGTCACCGTCACCGTCGCGGTACCACAACAGCACCGCGTCGACGACCTCGTCGGTGTCCTCGTCGACCAAATCGCCAACGCGTTCGGTCAGGGCGTCACGGAGGTCCTCGTCGACATCGTCGTCGTATCCCATTTCCATGACCACCATGTCCGGCTCGAGGCCGAACCGGTCCGCCAGGCTGCGTACGCCGTCGGCCTGACCAGCGGTCGCGCTCACAGTCGAATTCCTCCTATACGATTTCTATTGACCTGGGGGTCAGTCCACACACTTGCAGGCGTGCGCGCAAGTGGCGCACCGAGTGTGTGGCAATTTACCGTGCCAGCAGGGCGCGGGCACCCTGTGTGATGGCATCTTCCCCGACCAGGACGTACGACGCTGCCGGACCGAGCGGGATCAGGGAATCGGCCGAAGCGATGAGCCGGGCCGATCCGACGAATCCGCCGTCGACGAGGGCGGCGAGTACGCCTTCGCCGACGCCGCCGGTGCGCCTGGTCTCGTCGACGATCAGCACCCGGCCGGTGGCGGCGGCCTCGCGGCGCAGGTCGGCGACGGGCAGCGGGCTGAGCCAGCGCAGGTCGACGACCCGGGAGCCGTAGCCCTGCTCGGCCAGTTTGGCCGCGACACGCAGCGACATCCGCAGGCCGTTGCCGTAGGTGACGATGGTCAGGGCGTCGGCGGCGCCGATGGGGTAGGTGCGGGCGCGGCCGACGGGTATGTGGTCGTCGCCCCAGCGCGTGGGCGCCGGGTATTCTGCCAGCCACTCGTTGTCGCCGGGTTCGTACAGGTCACGGGTGTGGTAGAGGGCGATCGGCTCGAGGAAGACGCACACGCTGCCGTCGACCGCGGCCGAGGCGACGCAGGAGCGCAGCATGGCCGCCGCGTCGCCGGGCCGGGAGGGCACGGCCAGCACCAGGCCGGGCACGTCGCGGAGCACGCCGACGGCGTTGTCGTTGTGGAAGTGGCCGCCGAAGCCGGGCTGGTAGGCGAGCCCGGCCACCCGGACGACCATGGGGTTGCGGTAGGCGCCCTGGGAGAAGAACGACAGCGTGGCCGCCTCGCCGCGCAGCTGGTCCTCGGCGTTGTGCAGGTAGGCCAGGTATTGGATCTCGGGGATGGGCAGCCGCTCGGCCAGGCCGGGCCCGCGCAGACCGCCGCCGAGGGCGAGGCCGAGGATGCTGGTCTCGTCGAGCAGCGTGTCGAAGACCCGGTCGGAGCCGAACCGGTCGCGCAGGTTTTTGGTGACCCCGTAGACACCACCCTTGCGGGCGACGTCCTCGCCGAAGATCTCGGCGCCGGGCTCGGCCAGCATGGTGTCGGTGAGCGCGGCGTTGAGGGTCTGCGCGAGGGTGAGCGGGCCGGCCTGTTCGGGCGGTTTGCCGCCGAAGACGCGGGCACGTTCCTTGGCGCCGATCCCGTTGGCCCGGTCGGCGGCGTCAGCGATGTGCCGGGCGGCGCGCAGTGGCCGGCGTGGGGCCAGCGGGGCGACCACGTCGGCCGCGCCGGCCAGTTTGGGTTCGCCGATGACGTCCTCGGCGACCTTGCGGACCTGCCAGCCGATCTCGTCGTACCGGGCGATCAGGTCGTCGGGTTTGCCCTGCCCGGACTCGACGAGCAGCCGGGCCGTCCGGACCAGGGGGTCGCGGGCCAGGTCGGCGGCGATGTCGTCGGCCGACCGGTAGGCCACCTCGGCGTCCGCCCCGGCGTGACCCATCAGCCGCACCATGGAGAGATGCAGGATCGCGGGGGTACGGGTGGACCGCACGAACTCCGAGGCTTCGGCAGTCGTGTCGTACACGGCGGCCAGGTCGCACCCGTCGGCGGAGAAGTAGCGGATCCCGGGCCGGCTGGACAGCATCGACCGCACCCAGCCGGAGGGTGATGGGACGCTGATGCCCCAGCCGTTGTCCTCGCAGACCAGCAGCAGTGGCAGCTCCTGCGACACGTGTCCGAGATATCCGGCGGTGTTGAGGGCCGCGGTCGCGGCGGCGTGGTTGACCGAGGCGTCGCCGAAGGAGGCCACCACGATGGAGTCCGGAGCGGTGACCCGGGCCAGGCCGACCGCCCGGGGCAGGTGTGAGGCGATCGTCGAGGTGGTCGGGATGATGTTCAGGTCGGCCCGCCCGAACACCTTGTGGCGGCCGCCGGCGATGGGTTCGAGGGACGAGGCGACGACGCCGCGGAGCACGTCGCGGGCAGCGTCGTTCAGCCCGCTCTCGGTCTGGGTCGAGAAAAGAGCCCGGGCCAGGAAGAACCCGGCCGAGCGGTAGTGCAGCAGGGCCGGGTCGCCGGGGCGCAGCGCCGCCGCCACGGCCGCGTTCCCCTCGTGGCCGGCTGATCCGATGGTGTAGAAGCCCTCGTTGAAGCTGCGCAGCCAGCGGGCCGCGAGGTCGAGGTGGCGGCTGGTGAGCTGGACGTCGAAGAGCTGCTGGGTCTGGGCTCCGGTGAGCGCGGAGCCGTCCCGGACGGGGTCGTCGGGTGAGCGTCGCTCGGCGGGCGATTCCAACGCGGACACCGCGTCACGGAAGCGCTCGTCGAGGTTCTGCGGGGTGGTCACGCCACCCATGTTTCCCGACCCGGGCGAGCCTCGCCAACGGTGTGGACAGTCACCGACACCGGGAGTAGCCTCAAGGTTCAGAACGTTCTGAACCTTCAGGGACACAAAAGTGAACGAAACCCGAATCGAATTGTCACCGGAACGCCGCTACGCCGAGCAGGCCGGGCTGGTGCTGACCAGCATGGGCATGCCGGCGGCGTACGGGAAACTCATGGGCTGGCTCTTGATCTGCGATCCGCCGGCGCAGAGCGGTGCCGAGATTTCGGCCGCGCTCGGCCTGTCCAAGGGTTCGGTGAGCGGGGGCCTGCGGATGCTCGAGACGGCCGGGCTGATCCATCGGGTGGCGATGCCGGGACGCCGCGGCATCTTCTTCCGGATGGCGCCGGACGCCTTGATGAAAGCCACCGGTTCGGAAAAGTTCACTCAGTTCCGGGAGTTGATGGACCACGGGCTCGAGGTGATCGGCGGCCGCGACGCACCGGGGGCGGAACGGCTGCGCGAGACGCGTGACTTCTACGCGTACATCGAGGTCGAACTGCCCAAACTGATCGAGCGCTACCACCGGGAACGGGGAGGAAGATGAGCGCCATCGTGACGCGCGGCCTGGTGAAGACCTATGGCCGTGGCAGCCGCGGCCTCGCGGGTCTTGATCTGGAGGTCAACCGCGGTGAGGTGTACGGGTACCTGGGTCCCAACGGGGCCGGCAAGTCGACCACGATCCGGATCCTGCTCGACCTGATCCGCCCCACCGACGGCGAGGTGGCCGTGCTCGGCCTGGATCCGCGGCGCGACGGCGTCGAGCTGCGCCGCCGGGTCGGATACCTGGCCGGTGACTTCGTCGTGGACGGACGGCAGACGTCGCGCCGGCTTCTCGCGTACCTGATGGATCTGCGCGGCCGCACCGACCGCGGTGGAATCACCGCGCTGGCCGACCGGCTCGATCTCGATCTGGAGAAACCGATCCGCGGCCTGTCCAAGGGCAACCGGCAGAAGGTCGGTCTGGTCCAGGCCTTCATGCACGAGCCCGAGCTGCTGGTGCTGGACGAGCCGACCAGCGGCCTCGACCCGTTCCTGCAGCAGGAGTTCGTGCACCTGGTCCGCGAGGCGAAGGAGCGCGGCGCCACCGTCTTCATGTCGTCGCACGTGATGAGCGAGGTGCAGCAGACCGCCGACCGGGTCGGCATCATCCGCGACGGCCGGCTGGTCACCGTGGAGAGTGTCCACTCGCTGCGGGAACGGGCGGTCCGCAGCGTCACGCTGACGCTGGCCGATCCGGTCGGTCCGGACGAGTTCCGCGCCCTGCCCGGCTTCACCGACGTGACGGTGACCGGCGCGACCGTCCGCGGGCGGCTCGCCGGGCACACCGACGAGTTGGTCAAGGCGGCGGCCCGGCACCGGGTGATCGATCTGCTGTGCGAGGAACCCGATCTGGACGAGATCTTCTTCCACTACTACGGAGGCGACCGTGTTGCTGCGTAGAGCGCTCTGGGAGGCCCGGCGGACGCTGCCGGGCTGGGCGGTGGCCATCGTCGGGATAGGCCTGATGTACGCCGCCTTCTGGCCGTCCATGCGTACGCCGGCGATGTCGGCCGCCCTGGCCGCGTACCCACAGGACGTGCTGGCCGCGTTCAACATGAGCGACCTGACGTCGGCGGCGGGCTACCTCGGCAGCACGGTCTACGGGCTGATGGCGCCGTTGCTGGTGGCGGTGTTCGCGATCACCTGGGGTGCGCGGACGGTGGCCGGTGACGAGGACGCCGGCACGCTCGACCTGATCCTGGCCCATCCGGTGAGCCGCCTCCGGCTGGCCCTGCAACGCTTCGCCGCCCTGGTGGCCGGGCTGGTCGCCGTGGGTGCGGTGCTGCTCGCGGCCATGCTGGCCGTGCGCGGCCCGGTCGAGCTGGCCGAGGTGCCGGTGGCCGGGCTGGTCGCGATCAACCTGCAGCTGGTGCTGCTCGGCGTGTGCCTGGGCGCGGTGGCGTTCGCGGCCGGCGCGGCGACCGGCAGCCGGGCCGTCGCCGTGGGCACCGGTTCGGTCGTCGCCGTGCTGGCCTACCTGGCCAACAGCGTGCTGCCGATGGTGGACGGGCTGGCCTGGACCCGGAACGCGTCGGTCTTCCACTGGTACCTGGGCGGTTCGCCGCTGCTCACCGGCGTGCGCTGGGGCGGCGTGGCGGCGCTGGTGGTGACCACGCTGGTGCTGGTGACCGCCGGGACGGTCGTGTTCACGCGGCGTGACCTCAAAGCCTGAACGTCAGGCGTTCGCCCGCGCGGCCCGCGATGTGATGCTGCACTCGTGCTGTGATCCTGCGAACGTTCTCGCTGGGTGTGCTCTGCCTCTCGCTGTCCGGAGTGGCCTTCCTGGTGATCGACCTGTACTTCTAGGTGATGCGCTCCGAGCTGATCACCGTCCGGACCGGCGACCAGCCCGTCGTCCGGGACATCACGCGTGAGGCGGCCGACTTCGTCCGGGATTCCGGCGACGGGCTGCTGCACGTGTTCGTGCCGCACGCGACCGCCGGTCTCGCGATCATCGAGACCGGCGCCGGGTCGGACGACGACCTGCTCACGGCCATCGGCGAGCTGCTGCCGGCCGACGACCGGTGGCGGCACCGGCACGGCTCGCGCGGGCACGGCCGCGACCATGTGCTGCCGGCCTGGATCGCACCGTACGCGACACTGCCGGTCCTCGGCGGCCAGATCGCGTTCGGCACGTGGCAGTCCCTGTGCCTGGTCGACCCGAACGGGGACAATCAGACCCGCCAGGTACGTTTCAGTTTCCTGAACGGTTAGTTACCCGCCGGTACGGCGGTCGGCGTGACGATGGTGACCGCCAGGGGGCAGGATGGAGACAACACCGCGTGGCGCACACAATGCGGCGCGCGGCCGACACACGACAAGAGGACTGCCTGTGGCTACGGAGCGCAAGCGCCCGGTGATCAGCGACGGCCTGCCGAGCCAGCTTCCGGACATCGACCCCGAGGAAACGAACGAGTGGGTCGAGTCGCTGGACGGGGTCATCGACGAACGCGGCGCCAAACGAGCCCGTTACGTGATGCTGCGCCTGCTCGAGCGGGCGCGGGAGCGGCAGGTCGGCGTGCCGCCGCTGACCTCCACCGACTACATCAACACGATCCCGCCCGAGCAGGAACCCTGGTTCCCGGGTGACGAGTTCGTCGAGCGGCGCATCCGGGCGTTCATCCGCTGGAACGCGGCCATGCTGGTGCACCGCGCGCAGCGTCCCGAGATCGGTGTCGGCGGTCACATCTCGACGTACGCCTCCTCCGCCTCGCTCTACGAGGTGGGCATGAACCACTTCTTCCGGGGCAAGGACCACCCGGGCGGCGGCGACCACATCTACTTCCAGGGCCACGCCTCTCCCGGCATGTACGCCCGGGCGTTCCTCGAGGGCCGGCTCAGCGAGCACCAGCTCGACGGGTTCCGCCAGGAGCTGTCGCACTCCGGCGGTGGCCTCCCGTCGTACCCGCACCCGCGCCTGATGCCCAACTTCTGGGAGTTCCCGACGGTCAGCATGGGCCTCGGCCCGCTGAACGCGATCTACCAGGCCCGGTTCAACCGCTACCTGCACAACCGCGGCATCAAGGACACCAGCCAGCAGCACGTCTGGGCGTTCCTCGGCGACGGCGAGATGGACGAGGTCGAGTCGCTCGGCGCGATCGGCCTGGCCGCCCGCGAGGAGCTCGACAACCTGACCTTCGTCATCAACTGCAACCTGCAGCGGCTCGACGGCCCGGTCCGTGGCAACGGCAAGGTGATCCAGGAGCTGGAGTCGTTCTTCCGCGGCGCCGGCTGGAACGTGATCAAGGTCGTCTGGGGCCGCGAGTGGGACCCGCTGCTGGCCGCCGACACCGACGGCGCGCTGGTCAACCTGATGAACGTGACGCCCGACGGCGACTACCAGACCTACAAGGGCGAGTCCGGCGGGTACGTACGGGACAACTTCTTCGGCCGCGACCCGCGCACGTTGAAGCTGGTCGAGGGCATGAACGACGACCAGATCTGGCAGCTCAAGCGGGGCGGTCACGACTACCGGAAGCTGTACGCGGCCTACAAGGCGGCCACCGAGCACACCGGCCAGCCGACCGTGATCCTGGCCAAGACGATCAAGGGCTGGACGCTGGGCTCGCACTTCGAGGCGCGTAACGCCACGCACCAGATGAAGAAGCTGACCCTGGACGACCTCAAGCAGTTCCGGGACCGGCTCTACCTCGACATCCCGGACAAGCAGCTGGAGGAGAACCCGTACCTCCCACCGTACTTCCACCCGGGCGAGAACTCCGACGAGATCCAATACCTGCAGCAGCGCCGCAAGGAGCTGGGCGGTTACCTGCCGTCGCGTCGCACCACGACGATCCCGCTGAACATTCCGCCGACCGAGCGTTTCGGCGACGTCAAGCGGGGCTCGGGCAAGCAGAAGGTCGCCACCACGATGGCCTTCGTCCGCCTGCTCAAGGACATCATGAAGGACAAGGAGTTCGGCGCGCGCTGGGTGCCGATCATCCCGGACGAGGCGCGTACGTTCGGCATGGACTCGTTGTTCCCCACCCGCAAGATCTACTCGCCGCACGGCCAGACCTACACCTCGGTGGACCGGGAGCTGTTCCTGTCCTACAAGGAGGCCACCAACGGCCAGATCCTGCACGAGGGCATCAACGAGGCCGGTTCCACGGCCAGCTTCATCGCCGCCGGCACGTCGTACGCGACGCACGGCGAGCCGATGATCCCGCTGTACATCTTCTACTCGATGTTCGGCTTCCAGCGCACCGCGGACGAGCTGTGGGCGGCGGCCGACCAGATGACCCGCGGCTTCCTGCTCGGCGCGACCGCCGGACGGACCACGCTCAACGGTGAGGGTCTGCAGCACGAGGACGGGCACTCGCTGCTGATCGCGGCGACCAACCCGGCCGTGGTGGCCTACGACCCGGCGTACGCGTTCGAGATCGCGCACATCGTGGAGAACGGCCTGCACCGGATGTACGGGGAGAAGCAGGAGAACGTCTTCTACTACCTGACCATCTACAACGAGCCGATCCTGCAGCCGGCCGAACCCGCCGATGTGGACGCGGACGGCATCCTCCGGGGCATCTACAAATACTCCCCCGCGGCGGACGCGACCGGTACCCGGGCCAACATCCTGGCCTCCGGCAGCAGCATGGGCTGGGCCCTCAAGGCGCAGCAGCTGCTCGCCCAGGATTGGGGCGTGGCCGCCGATGTGTGGTCGGTGACCTCCTGGACCGAGCTGCGGCGTGACGCCATCGAGGTCGAGGAACACAACCTGATGCACCCGGGCGACCAGCCGCGGAAGCCCTACATCCAGCAGAAGCTGGAGGGTTCCGACGGCCCGGTGGTGGCGGTCAGCGACTTCATGCGGGCGGTGCCCGACCTGATCAGCCGCTGGGTGCCGGGCGACTACACCTCGCTGGGTACCGACGGCTTCGGCATGAGTGACACCCGGCACGCGCTGCGCCGGCACTTCCACGTCGACGCCGAGTCGGTCGCCGTGGCCACGCTGCGCCAGCTCGCGCTGCGCGGCAAGGTTCCGTCGCACGTGCCGGCCGAGGCGGCCAAGAAGTACGCGATCGACGACGTCAACGCGGCCCCGGTCGGCGAGACCGGCGGCGACAGCTAGGTCTGTTCGTTCTGAGCGCGGGCCCCGGACGGGGGTCCGCGCTCAGTCGTTTCCGGTCGCGGTTTCCGCGCCGGCCGGCGCCACCGGCGTCTGTCCGGCCCAGAGGTGGCGGTAGTGCTCGACCCAGTCGGCGGCCGGGCGTAGCGAGGCCGCCTCCAGCCGGCAGGGCCGCCACTGTGCTTCGCGCCCGCGGGTGATCAGGCCGGCCCGCTCCAGCACCTTGAGGTGCTTGGAGATGGCCGGCAGTGACAGGTCGAACGGCTCGGCCAGCTGGTTGACGGTTGCCTCACCCTCGGCCAGGCGGGCCAGCATCGCGCGGCGGGTCGGGTCGGCGAGCGCGGCGAAGACCACGCTCAGGGGATCCGTGGCCACGCTCGCGGTGTCAGGCCGGGACGTAGGTCAGGACGGCCACGCCGGTCTTGGTCGTCCAGGAGTGCGCCAGCGACAGCGCGACCTTCGTACCCTCGTCCCACAGCTTGCGGCCGGCGCCGACCACCACCGGGTAGACCATGATGCGGTACTCGTCGACCAGGTTGTGCTTGGTCAGGTAGTTGAGCAGGGCGCCGCTGCCGTTGATCACGATGTTGTCGTGCTGCTCCTTGAGCCCGCGGACCGCCTCGGCCACGTCGCCCTGGATGAACGACGCCTGCCACTCGGGCTCGGTCAGCGTGGTCGTGGCGACCTGCTTGGGCATGGCGTTGAACTTGCGGCCGAACTCGCCGGTCGCCTCCTCCATGGCCGGCCAGGCCTCTTTGAAGCCCTCGTAGGTCACTCGGCCGAGCAGCTGGATGTCGGCCGCCATGGTGTTCTGGAACTGCCAGTCCTGCAGCTCGTCGTTGAAGTAGGGCCCGCTCCAGGACGGCTCCTCGAAGACGCCGTCGAGAGTCACGTACTCCACCGCGAAGATCTTGCCCATGGTGTTTTACCCTTCGGTTAATTAGCCGATGAGTAAATTAACCAGCCGGGACACCAGTAGTCAAGCGACACTGGACGACGCGGAGCCGGACGTTTAAGGTCCGAGAAACTTTCAGCTTTTCGAGGAACGCGGGGGGCCCGATGGCGGTCGCGGCGCTCGCCGAGCCGGTCGTACCGGTCCGGCGTACCTGGATCGCGCTCCTCTTCGCCTCGAACCTGGGCCTGTTCACGGCCAGCTTCACCCCGGTGCAGATCCTGCTCCCGCTGCAGATCGCCGAGCTCGGCGTCACCGGCAAGGAGACCGCGCTCGGGTGGGTGACCGGGCTGGCCGCGGTGTGCAGCATCATCGCCGCGCCACTGGCCGGGACGCTGTCCGACCGTACCCATCCGAGGTTGTTCGGCCGGACCTTCGGGCGGCGGCACGTGTGGACGTTCGGCGGCTGCCTCACCGCGGCGGTGGCGCTGGCCTGGCTGGGGCAGGCGCCCGGCCTGACCACGGTCGCGGTCGCCTGGTGCGTGGCGCAGGTCGGGCTGAACGCGATGCAGGCGTCGCTGAGCGCGGCCGTGCCCGACCGGGTGCCGGTGCCGCAGCGCGGTTTCGTCTCCGGCTGGATCGGCATGCCGCAGGCCATGGGGCTGGTCGTGGGGGCCGTACTCGTCACCGCGGTCTTCTCCGGTGTCGCCACCGGCTATGTCGTCCTGGCGGTCACCCTGATCCTGCTCGGCCTGCCGTTCGCGCTGATCACGAGGGACGACCCGATCGACCGTACGCAGATCGCCCGGGCCACCTGGAAGATCGACCTCCGGCAGCACCCGGATTTCGCCTGGGCCTGGGGCACCCGGTTCCTGGTCCTGCTCGGCAACGCGCTGGGCACGCTCTACCTGCTGTACTTCCTGACCGACCGGGTCCGCCTGGCCGACCCGGAGACCGGGCTGCTGATCCTGATCGTGCTCTACACGCTGGGCATGGTCGCCACCGCGGTGATCTTCGGCCGGCTGTCCGACCGCTCCGGCCGGCGCAAGGTCTTCGTGATCTGGGGCGGCTCGGTGATGGCGGTGGCCGCGCTGATCCTGGCCGTGGCACCGACCTGGCCCGCCGCGATCGTGGCGGCGCTGGTGCTCGGCCTGGGCTTCGGCATCTACCTGGCGGTCGACACCGCCCTGATCACCCAGGTCCTCCCCGCGGCCACCGACCGCGCGAAGGACCTGGGCGTCATCAACATCGCGTCGTCCGCCCCGCAGGTGCTGGGCCCGGCGATCGCCGCTCCCCTGGTCACCCATCTGGGCGGCTATCCGACGCTGTTCGGGGTCACCGCGGCCGTGATGCTGCTCGGCAGCGTCCTGGTCACCCGGATCCGGTCAGTTCCCTGAGCCGGCTCAGGCCGGCAGGGTCCAGCGCTGGTTGGCCCCGGCGAAGCAGTCCCAGATCTGCAGCCGGGTGCCGTTGGCCGAGGAGTTGCCCGAGGCGTCCAGGCACTTGCCGCTGCCGGCGTTGACCAGCGTCCCGTTCGACTGCGCGGTCCAGGACTGCGCGCCCGTCCCGTTGCAGTCGTAGATCTGGACCAGGCTGCCGTTGGCCGTGCCGGCGGCGTTCACGTCGAGACACTTGCCCAGGCCGCGGATGGTGCCGTCGGTGCCGACGGTCCACGTCTGGGCGTTCGAGCCGTTGCAGTCGTAGAGCTGGACCGCGGTGCCGTTGGCGCTGTTGGCGGCCGCGATGTCCACGCACTTGCCGGCGATGCCGGTGATCGCCCCGGTGCGCCCGCCCGACGGTGGCGGCGTCGTGCCACCGCCCGAGGCGACCTCGTAGATGGCGCTGACCAGCGAGTTGGCGCCGGTGGCGTCCTGCGACAGCTCCCAGTTCATGATGCCGCCGGCGTTGGCCACGGCCCACTGGGTCTTGCGGCGGATCGTCGGCAGGCCGTTGTAGCACTCACCGGCGGGCGTGCAGTCGCGGTTGGCGTTGGCCGGGTCCTGGGCGACCAGCTGCGCGTAGGTGAGGTAGCCGGGGCGGCTGTAGAACGGCACGCCGAGCACGGTCTTGGCCTTGGGCAGGCCGCGACCCTTCCAGAAGTTGGCCGAGGCGATCGACCAGTCGTAGTTGGCGTGTGGGCTGCCGCCGTCGTAGGCCATGATGTTGAGCCAGTCGACAATGCCGAAGACCGAGGTGGGTACGCCGTTGGCGGTGCCCCCCTCGCTCACGACGGCCGAGGTCAGCAGCTTGCCCTCGTTGTGCAGGGCGGTGCCGAGCTGCTGCATCAGGGCGGCGTAGTTGTTGGCCGAGGTGCCCGGGTCGGGGTATTCCCAGTCGATGTCGACGCCGTCCAGCCCGTACTGCCGGACGGTGTTCATGACGGTGTTGACGAACGTGGTCCGGGCCCCCGAGTTGCCGGCCAGCGACTCGAACGCGGAGTCGTTGCCGTCGTTCCAGCCGCCGATGGCCAGCGAGACCTTGACGTTGTTCTGGTGGCCGAGGCTGACCAGCTGGGACAGCTTGCTCGTGTTGTCGATCGGCTGCAGGGTGCCGTTGCTGTTGGGCAGCGCGAAGGCGTAGTTGATGTGGGTCAGCTTGGTGTACTGGATCGCCGTGACGCTGCCGGCCCAGGACGGCATGTAGCCGACGCTCTTGAAGCCGTTGGGGAGGACGGCGGCCTGGGACGGGCTCTGGAGGCTGAAGGCTGCGGCGGTTCCGGCGACGAGCACCGCGGCCGTGGCGGCAAGGGCTCGAAGACTGCGCTTCATGGGGATGAGGCCCTTCGATACGGGGATGGTCGAGGGCCTGAATGTTAAGTTGGTTTACTAATGTTCGTCAATACATGACGTGATAGAAGCCCGGTGACAAAGTGGTCGACGAGCGCCGTAGGCTGGTCGGGTGACTGTGCGCGTACGCTTCGCCCCTTCTCCGACCGGAATGTTCCACGTCGGCGGCGCCCGCTCGGCGCTGCAGAACTGGATCTTCGCCAAGCAGCACAACGGCGTGTTCGTGCTGCGTGTCGAGGACACCGACGCCAGCCGCAACCGTCCGGAATGGACCGAGGGCATCCTCGCGGCGATGGACTGGATCGGCATCGAGCGCGGCACGTACGAGGGCCCGTATTACCAGTCGTCATACGCCGCCGAGCACACCGCCGCGGCCACCCGGCTCTACGGCGAGGGCCGGGCGTACTACTGCGACTGCACCCGTGAGGACGTCGCCCTGCGCGCCACCGGCAAGACGCCCGGCTATGACGGCTTCTGCCGCGACCGCGGGCTCGCGCCGGGTGAAAAGACCGCACTTCGCTTCCGTACGCCCGACGAGGGCGAGACCATCGTCAACGACTTGGTCCGGGGCGAGCCGACGTTCAAGAACGAGCTGCTCGAGGACTTCGTCATCGCCCGCAGCGACGGCAGCGCGGTGTTCCTGCTGGCCAACGTCGTCGACGACATCAGCATGGGCATCACCCACGTCATCCGCGGCGAGGAGCACTTGCCCAACACCCCCAAGCAGCAGCTGCTCTGGGACGCGCTGGGCGTCAAGCCGCCGGTCTGGGGCCACGTGCCGGTCATCGTCAACGAGAAGCGGCAAAAGCTCTCCAAGCGGCGCGACAAGGTGGCACTGGAGGCGTACCGGGACGAGGGCTACCTGGCCGCGACCATGCGCAACTACCTGATGCTGCTCGGCTGGGCGCCGTCCGGCGACCGCGAGATCGTGCCGTGGTCCGAGATCGAGGCCGAGTACCGCATCGACGAGGTCAGCCACGCCCCGGCGTTCTTCGACGTCAAGAAGCTGCGGGCGTTCAACGGCGACTACATCCGGGCGCTGTCCCCTTCGGAGTTCGCCTCGGTCTGCGCGCCCTGGCTGACCGGCACCGACACCATCGCCGCGCCGCCGTGGGACCCGTCAGCATTCTCCACCGACGTGTTCATGGCCGTCGCCCCCCTGGCACAGACCCGCATCGCCGTTTTGTCGGAAATCGTTGATTATGTGGACTTCTTCTTCCTGGACGAGCCGGCGATCGACGAGACGTCCTGGAACAAGGCCATGAAAGACGGCGCGGCCGACATTCTGGACGCCGCCACGGCCGCCTTCTCGGCGCTCGAATCCTGGACGGCCGAGCCGCTCAAGGAGGCGCTCGAGGCGGTCGGGGCCGAGCGCGGGCTGAAGCTCGGCAAGACCCAGGCGCCGGTCCGCGTGGCCGTCACCGGACGCTCCGTGGGACTGCCCCTTTTCGAGTCACTCGAGGTGCTCGGGCGTGACCGTACGGTGGCCCGAATCGCCGCCGCGCGCAACCGTATCTGAACCGTTATCCAAGCTCAGGCAACATCTGGCCGGCGGCCGACGTCATGCAGATATGACCGTCCGCCGGCCGGGTGACCGGGTCCCCATCGGGTTACCGGTAACGTATACGATTCGCCTGCCGATCATCGGCGGCGATCAGCCGGTCGGCGGATCCCAGATAGCTCCAAATCGTCCTTTCGTGAGATGCGGCGAGCCGAGTTTCCGGGAAGTCTGTCTACGACGGGGCACATCACGGGGCAACGGGGAGGCCGGGATGGTTCGAGGGGTGATCACCCGATTCGTGTCGGCGGCCGTTGCGCTCGCCGCCGCGTTCGCCATGATCATCGGGTTGGCACCGGGCACCGCGCAGGCGGGACCCAAAGCACCCAAACCCAACACGGTCACCATCACCGGTCCCAAGATCGACAAGATCACGGTGACCAACTCTAAGCAGGACCAGCTCTTCCAGCTCCTGCTCAGCGAGGTCAGCTGGATGGCCACGGCGACACCACAGACCAGCGCGCCCAAGGCCAAGAACCTCGGCGTCAAGTACGTCATGGCCGTGCAGGCCAACGGCAAGGTCCAGCAGACCTACGACCTGTACCCGCAGGCGGTCGGCGGCCCACGGGCCCACCGGGGCGCCAAGCAGCCCAGTGGCAAGACCACCGACGGCTGGTTCTACGGCCGGCTGACCATGTCCGAGTCACTGCGCTACGCCGGGGTCCCGCTGGAAAAGCGCGCCGATGTGATGAACGGCGGCATCGGCGCCGGGTACCCCGAGCGGTCCGCGGCCGACGACGTCGACCCGGTCGACACCGTCAACGACGCGTTCGCCCAGCTGCGCCAGCTGTTCCTCCTCAACGGCGCGATCCTGGTCGTGATCCTCTTCGGTCTGGCCGGCATCGCGTTCCTCATTCGCCGCAAGGTCTAGACCAGCGTTTCGCAGCCCAGCCCGGGCTGCGGCGCTAGCGGCTTCTCGCGACGGGCACCTTGAGCACGGGACAGGCGGCGTCCGGTCCCGTGCAGTCCTCGTCCGGGGCAAAGGCCGACATCACGCGTACGTCCACCGCGACGCTCGCGACCTGCGCGGCGGCGAGCGGGGGACGCCCGTCGGCCCGTTTGCCCGTCCCGCGTTCCCCGGTGGCCATCACCGCGACAACCCGCCCGTCCGACAGCCGCCGGGCGATCGCCTCCTGCACCTGCCAGTCCACGTCCCCGACGTCGGTGTAGCGGGCGTACTCCATGTCCCCGCCATCCGACATCGGGCGGGCACAGGCCTCGCGATCGCTCAACAGCGGAAAACAAAGACCGTCCGGCGCCGCGTAGACCGCCACCTCGATCAGCCCCGCGGGCCGGCCCGACTTGGCGTTGACCACGGCGTACTGCCGCCAGCCGGCCCCCGACGCCGGCTCCCGCGTCACCGCACGGAGCCCGTTGTCACGCAGCACCGGCCCGAGCGCCACCTTCACCGCGTCCACCATCGGCGCCGGCCCCGCAGCCGGCGCGGCGGCCTCCTTCCGCAGATGCAGCGGCGCCGGGATAGCCGCCGTGGCTAACGCATACCCGAAGCCGGCCACGACCACAGCCGACACCAGCCCCGCCACGACCACTTTCCGGACCCGGCGGCGGCGCAGCTTCTCGGCCCGGCGGTAGACGGCCGCGACCCCGTCACCGACCGGGGGCTCGCCGACCAGCACACCGGCCAGCAGGCCGTTTCGCCCCGGGCCGCCGGCCTCCCGCAGCCCCGGGCCCTCCTCGCCGCTCGCGGTCTCGGTGGCCGTCGCGGCTTCCGTCGCTGCCGGTGCCTGGTCCAGTTCGGGGGTTTCCGTTGCCTGATCTGCACCCTTTGCCGGAGCTGCCGCCTTTCGCTGGGCTGCCCCCTCTTGCTGGGCTGCCCCCTCTTGCTGGTCGGCACCTTCTTGCTGGGCTGTTCCCTCTTGCTGGGCTGTTCCCTCTTGCTGGGCTGCACCCTCTCGCTGAGCCGCACCCTCTCGCTGAGCCGAACCCTCTCGCTGAGCCGAACCCTCTCGCTGAGCCGAACCCTCTCGCTGAGCTGGCCCCTTTCGCTGTGCGGCTCCGGCGAGTTGGACTGCAGCCATGGCCTCGGCCGCCTTGCGGGTCAGATCATCGGTCGTCCGGTCGGCGATGGCCTCCGCACCTTCGCTGTGCACCAGCTCGTCGAAGCTCACCCCGATCTGCGCGGGAGTGGCCACTTTCGGACGACGCCGGTTCGTACCGGAGTCCCCTCGCCGCCGCCCGCTTCCCTCCGTCTTTCCCGCCGCGGCCGTCGGCGCACCGCCCGGCCCCTCCGTCACCTCGCCGCCCGGCCCCGCCGCCGCACCACCCAGTTCTGCCGCCGCGCCATTCAGTTCTGCCGCCGCCGCACCGGCCGGCCCGGCCTCGGCTACCTTGTCCGGCTTACGCACCGCCGCCCTCTTCCGGGGTGCCCGCTTCGAAACCGGCAACGTCTCCGCGACCGGTTCGGCTTGCGCTCCGACGGGCTCTGCCTCTCCCGGCGCCGCCTTCGCCCGCGGCCGCTCTCCCGCCGACTTCCCTTCCGCCGGTTGAGCTCCCGACTTCCGTTCCACCGCCGACTTCCCTTCCGCCGGCTGGGCTCCCGACTTCCGTTCCACCGCCGGCGGGGCTCCCGTCGGTTCCGTCCCCGTCGACCGGGCTCCCGCCCGCCGCTCCACCGCCGGCGCTTTCCCCGTCGGCCGCGCTTGCGCCCGCCGCTCCACCGCCGGCGCTCTTCCCGCCGGCCGCGCCTGCGCCTGCCGCTCCCTCGCCGGCTGGGGCTTCGCCGGCTGGGGTTCCACCGGCTGGGGTTCCACCGGCTGGGGTTCCACCGGCTGGGGTTCCACCGGCTGGGCTTTCGCCGGCTGGGCTTTCGCCGGCTGGAGTTCTGCCGGCTTGGCCGCTGCGGGCTGCTTCTTGGTCGGCTTGCGGCGGGGCGGCTTTTCGGCGGGGGCGCTTTCGGCCGCGGCTGGTGGCTGTACGGCGGGGACGGTCTCGGCCGCGGGCGGTGGCTGTGCGTCGGGGGAACGCTTGGTGGTCCGCTTGGCCACCGGACGTTTCGCCGGCTTGGCCGGGGGCGGGCCGGTGGCGGTCAGGGCGGCTTCCACGTCACGGGCGGCGGCCGACTTCGCGCGGTCGGCTTCGGCCGCGGCGCTCTCGACCTCGGTGGTGGTGGCGCGGTCGTCGCTGGGCGTGGTCATGCGGAGACCGCCTCGGGTTCGGTGAGCAGATCCTGCAGGGCGGCCAGGCCCGCGGCCTCGTAGGCTTCGACCCGCTCGTCGGTCAGGTCGAGGATGTCGGCGGTCTCGTCAATGGCGAAGCCGTCCCATTGGCGGAGCACGATCACCGCCCGGCAGCGCGGCGACAGTTTGTGCAGGGCGTCGTGCACGAGGATGGCCCGGGTCGGGTCGGCCTCACCGGTCGCGGCGTCCGGGTTGGCCACGAAGACGTGCTCGCGGCGCGGTGACTTCCGCTGGAACGCGGACATCACGTCGGCGTACACGTAAGCGTCCGGGTCCTCCACCGCGCTCCGCGCACTCTCGCCCACAAACCTGGCCAGCGCCGCCTGCGTGACCTCCTCGGCCAGATCCCAGTCGCCGCACATCAAAAACGCCGACCGGCGCAGTTCCTGATACCGACCGGCCACGAAGTCGTGCAGCCCCTCGTCGTCGTTGCCAGCCATCTACCGCCCCCGCGTCGCGCACCTTTTGCCCCCATTTATAGGCCGCCGTACGCAAGATCGACGCAGAACCGCACTCACCGCCCCCGAACGGCGACCTCCACCAGGTCAGCGTCGTACTCCCCCGCACCGCCTCGTAACCGCAACCTCGCCTCACCGCCCCCACCGCGGCCGACCCTCGCCATCCCCCACCGCGGCCCACCCTCGCCATCCCAACCGCGACCACCCTCACCGTCCCCAACCGCGACCCCACCCTCACCGTCCCAACCGCGACCCCACCCTCACCTTCCCCAACCGCGACCACCCTCACCGTCCCCGAACGGCGACCTCCACCAGCCGCACCAGGTCGGCCAGGTCGGCGTCGTACTCCCCCTCGCCGTCCGCGCCGGCCGACCGCGGGCCCGGCAGCCCGCCGGTGACCTCGCCTGTCGCATAGCCGAGCAGGAACGCGCAGATCATCCGGGCGAGGCGGGGTTCGTCGGAGGCCGTGGCCCCGGCGTCGTGCAGCACTCCGCGCAGGGCGGCGGTCAGCCAGGAGGCCGATGCGCCGGCCGATGCGCGGTTCAGCAGCAGCGGGAACGCGCCCGGATGGGCATGGGCGAGGGCCCGGACCGCCCTTCCGAGGGCGAGCAGCCGGCGGCGCCAGTCGGCATCCCCCGGATCGGCGCAGGTCGCCCCCAACTCGAGGTGTAGAAGATCGACCAGGCCGTCAAGCAGGGCGTCCTTTCCCCCCACGTACGGGTAAAGGGCCATCGACGTCAAACCGACCCGCCGCGCGACCGCCCGCATCGACATGGCACCCAGCCCGCGCTCGTCGACGAGCGCCAGCGCCTGGTCAAGAATCAGCCGCCGTTTGTCGTCCACCCCATTACGGTTGTCGTCCGGCTCTCACGGACATACAGGACGCGCCGGACGGCCACCCGACCGAGCGACGCCGCGCGATGCCCGCCGGGTTCACAACGCCGAGCCGATCGCGGGCTCCACGACGCCGAACCGATCACCACGCCGAGGCGAGCCGCAGCCTTCGCACCGGCGCGCCTGCCGCGGCCGGGCGCCCAGAATCAGCGGCCGGGCGGCGGAGTCAGCGGCCCGGCGTCAGCACCAGCGGCCCGGCGTCAGCACCAGCGGCCCGGCGTCAGCACCAGCGGCCCGGCGTCAGCACCAGCGGCCCGGCGTCAGCACCAGCGGCCCGGCGTCA
>NZ_JBICSP010000015.1:119127-229456 GCF_043197135.1 Actinoplanes sp. NPDC049265
AGCACCAGCGGCCCGGCGGCCGGCCCCGACCGGCGGCCCGGCGCCGCGGGCGCACCGCACCGTGCAGGTGGGCTCCGGCCCAGCCCCGCAGCCGAGTGCGGCAACCACCGCGACCGGGAGTGTCCGCCTCGTCCTCAGGAACCGGCAGCGCGGCGAGCGGGGCCTCCTCGGCCTCGGCGGGTTCGGGTTCGGCGCACAGCGGCCCGTCTTCGCGGTCGTTCATGTGGCCTCCTCTCCTCGCCGGTTGCCCGGTTCCATCGGCACGCTCGGGGCGGTCATGAAGCCTGCCGCCCTGTGATTCAGGTCGACACTGTGCCAGCTCACCGACCGGAATCGCGGCACAGACCCACTGCAATAACGGTCAGATGGTGCAAAAGTTCCCAAACGACACAGCCATCGCGGATAACCGCCGCCCATCCTTGCTCGCTCACTCCATGGTCACCAAATACCAATACGCTCCGTGACGGCCTCCATGAAGCCACCCATGGCACGAAGAAGCATGCTGCCGTGATCGACTACTCCCGCGCAACCCGCGAACGTCTGATTCGCCCGTTACTTCCCCAGCTCAACCGCTATGCACCGTGCGAGATCAGGAAATCCGTCGAGCCGGGGACGTCCTACGGGATCTGGCACGGTCAACATCACCGAGCGTGTCGGCACGGTCATGAAGATCGCGGAAAAAGGATCTTCATCGGCTCGGCCGCAGCTCAGATCCCGCGAAAGGGCACAGGCAGACGCACGTGCACGGCCGCGTCCCGAGCTGTGGGTAAGCCTGTGGATAACTTCGGAAATCGTCGTTCCGGGGCGCTAACGTGACGGCCCACCCAGTGCCGGGGTGGGGGAGGCGGCGGGCGCAGGCGAGGGGGGCCGGCGCGACGCAGGCAACGCAGGCAACGCAGGCAACCCAGTGGTAGCCCTGAGCGGCATCCAAGGCCCGGATGCCGCTCAGGGCTACCACTGGGTTGGGACGCAGGCGACGCAAAATGATGCACCGATCGAGCAGGGGCCGCCGAGAGATCAGCGGGGACGAGCCCGGCCGGCCGGGCTCAGAGGGACCCATCCCCCGGCCAACACCGGCACCACCGCCGCGGAAAGCAGCACCCCACCGATCACCTGAGATGGGTAGTGCGCCAGAAGCAGGACGCGGCTCATCCCGACGAAGACGACGAAGCCGATCGCGCAGCCACGAACGAGCCGGCGTGAACCCAGGAGCCGGACGGCCACGAGGGCGGCCGCGGTGGCGTTGGCGGTGTGGCCGCTCGGGAAACCATAGGAGGTCAGGTGGATGAAGCCGTCCGGTGGGCGGGAGTGCGGCACCAGCCAGTGGGACAGCGACCAGAGGATCGGGATCAGCACGGTGACCGACAGCGTCAGGCCGGCTTCGCGGCGTTTACGGCGTACCAGCAAGGTCGCACCCAGCGTGAGCCCGACGGCGAGGAACGGGATCGTCGAGCCCGCGTCGGTCAGGACCCGGATGATGTCGATCAAAGTCTGATGGGTACGCCCGAAGGTGCGCAGGGCGTCGGACACGGCCCGGTCGGGGGTGCGCGGCCAGCCGAGCAGCACCGCGACGGTGAGCAGGGCGTAGAGGATGGCGGCGATGGCCGGGCAGCGGAGGCGCACACTGATGATCGTCACACGCGAGGCACTTCGGTCGGGGCGGTGCGCCGTGCGAGGCTGGACCCGTGGACGCGGCGCGGGACGGCAAGCCTGACGGCAGGCCCCAAGACGAGCCCGACGACAACGAGCCCGGCGAAAGGCCCGAAGGCCAGCAGCGCGAAGGCAAGCAACCCGAGAGCGAGCAGCCCACGAGCGAGCAGCGCGAAGGCGAGCCGGCGGCGAAGCCGGAGGACAGGACCGCGCGCCCTCGGGCCGGCAAGCGTGAGGCCAGCCCGGACATCAAGCCGCCCCTCGCCGCCACTCTGCGCCGGATCGAGCGGCACGCCGGGAAGCTGGCCACCGCGGCCGTGGCCAAGATGGATGAGACGCTGCCGTGGTTCCGGGCACTGCCGGCCGATCAGCGGTCGTGGGTGATGCTGGTGGCCCAGGCCGGTGTGCGGTCGCTGGTGGAGTGGCTGCGGTCGGGCGGGACGATCGGCGGGGATTCGCAGGAGATCTCGGACGAGGTGTTCGCGGCGGCGCCGCGGGCGCTGGCCCGGTCGATCACGCTGACGCAGACGGTGGCGCTGATCAAGGTGACCATCGATGTGGCCGAGGCCGAGGTGAACGCGCTGGCGGCGGCCGGTGAGGAGGAGGCGCTCAACTCGGCCATCCTCAAGTTCTCGCGGGAGATCGCGTTCTCGGCGGCCCGGGTGTACGCGCGGGCGGCCGAGTCGCGCGGGGCCTGGGACGCGCGGCTGCAGGCGCTGCTGATGGACGCGCTGCTGCGGGGGGACGCACCGGACAGCGTGGCCAGCCGGGCGTCGGCGCTGGGCTGGACCGACAAACCTCCCGTCTCGGTGGTGGTGGGGCGGTCGCCGGGTGGGGACATCACCGCGGTGATGCACGGGGTCTATCGGGCCGCGCGGCGGGCGCGGGTCGAGGTCATCTGCGGCGTACACGGTGAGCGTCTGGTCGTTGTCGTGGGGGGTACGGACGATCCGAAGCTGACCGCGGACCAGTTGCGGGCCTGTTTCGGCGAGGGACCGGTAGTGGTCGGGCCGGCCGTGCCGTCGCTGGATCAGGCGTCCGAGTCGGCGCGGGCGGCGCTGGCGGGGTTCCGCGCGGCGCCGGCCTGGCCGGGGGCGCCGACCCCGGTGGCGGCCGACGATCTTCTGCCCGAGCGGGCGTTGGCCGGTGATCCGGAGGCGCGGCGGGTGCTGCGCCACGACGCGTACGGCGCCCTGGTCAAGGCGGGCGGCGGGTTGCTGGAGACGTTGGACGCGTTCTTCACCACCGGTGGGGTGCTGGAGAGCACGGCCCGCGAGTTGTACGTGCATCCGAACACGGTCCGATACCGGCTGAAGCGGGTGGCCGAGTTGACCGGCCTGTCGCCGCTGGACGGGCGGGAGGGGTTCGCCCTGCGGATGGCGCTGAGCCTGGGGCGGCTCGATCCTGCGACGTGAATCACTCGCAGCTTTGAGAGAACGTTCAGGCGATAAATCACCCTTTTACCGGCGAGTCCGCCTAGCCCTTGTAGGAATCCTCCAACGTCCGTCGTAGGGTTTCGTACAGTGCAGCAGCCGCGCAACGCACCAACATCCGGGAGAGTCAAGACCGTGCTCGCCGTACTCTCCCCCGGCCAAGGCTCCCAGAAGCCCGGCTTCCTCGCCCCCTGGCTCGCGCTCCCCGGCGCCGAGTCCCGCCTCCGCTGGTGGTCCGTCGCCGCCGGGGTCGACCTGATCCACCTGGGCACCGAAGCCGACGCCGAGGAGATCAAAGACACCGCGCGTACGCAACCCCTTCTCGTCGCGGCCGCCCTGCTCGCCGCCGCGCACCTGCCGATGACCGGCGTCGACCTGGTCGCCGGGCACAGCGTCGGCGAGCTCGGAGCCGCCGCCCTGGCCGGGGTGCTCACCCCCGAATCGGCAGTCACCCTGGCCGGTCTGCGCGGCCGCGAGATGGCCGCCGCCTGCGCCCTCGAACCGACCGGGATGAGCGCGGTGCTGGGCGGCGACGCCGACACCGTGGTCGCCGCGATCGAGGAGGCCAAGCTCTACCCGGCCAACCGCAACGGCGCCGGCCAGATCGTCGCCGCCGGCGCCCTGGACGCCCTGGCGCAGCTCGCGCCCGACGGTGCCCGGGTGCGGCCGCTGCCGGTGGCGGGCGCCTTCCACACGCCGTACATGTCCCCGGCCGAGGCCGCCCTGGCGGCGGTGGCGGACGGCGTGACCACGAGCGACCCGGCCCGGACGCTGCTGTCCAACCTCGACGGCACGGCGGTCGGCGACGGGCGCGAGATGCTGGGGCGCCTGGTGCGTCAGGTGACCGCTCCGGTGCGCTGGGACCTGTGCATGCGTACGCTGCGCGACCTCGGCGTGACGGCGATCATCGAACTGCCGCCGGCCGGCACGCTCGCCGGCCTGGTCAAGCGGGAGCTCAAGGGCGACGGCGCCCCCGAGATCCTGACCCTCAACACCCCCGATGACCTGCCCGCCGCCCGCGACCTGGTCGCCCGGCACGGCACGGCGCAGTGACCGCCCCGACCGGCACCGCGAACGAAGGAGCTGCCCGATGAACGCTGGTTCCCGCATCGTCGCGATGGGCCATTACCAACCGTCCCGGATCGTCACCAACAACGACCTGGCCCAGGTCGTCGACACCAACGACGCCTGGATCCGCGACCGGGTCGGCATCGCCGAGCGCCGGCTCGCGGTCAACGAGACGGTCGCCGACATGGCCACCTTCGCCGCCGAGAAGGCACTGGCCAACTCCGGCCTGACCGCGGCCGACATCGACATGGTCGCCGTGGCCACCTGCACCTCGGTCGACCGGTGCCCGAACGTCGCCACCCGGGTCGCGTCCCGGCTCGGCATCGCCGCGCCGGCCGCCTTCGACCTGAACACGGCCTGCTCCGGCTTCTCGTACGCGCTGGGCACGGCCGACCACGCGATCCGGGCCGGCGCCGCGCGCAACGCGATAGTGATCGGCGCCGAGAAGCTCTCCGACTTCACCGACTGGAACGACCGCTCGACCGCGGTGCTGTTCGGCGACGGGGCCGGCGCGGCCGTGGTGACCGGGGTGCCCGAGGGCGAGCAGCCGGGCGTCGGCCCGGTGCTCTGGGGATCCGCCCCGGACAAGGGCGACGTGCTGCGGATCGAGGGCTGGCGCCCGTACATCGAGCAGGAGGGCCAGATCGTCTTCCGCTGGGCCACCACCGCGCTCGCCCCGTTCGCCATCGAGACCTGCGAGCGGGCCGGCATCAAGCCGAGCGAGCTCGCCGCCTTCGTGCCCCACCAGGCCAACACCCGGATCATCGACGGCATCGTGAAGCGGCTCGGGCTCGGCCCCGAGGTCGTCGTGGCCAAGGACCTGGTCGAGTCGGGCAACACCTCCGCGGCGAGCATGCCGCTGGCCCTGTCCAAGCTGATCGAGCGCCGGGAGGTGCCGTCCGGCGCCCCGGTGCTGCTGTTCGGCTTCGGCGGCGGCCTCACCTACGCCGGACAGGTCATCCGCTGTCCGTGAGCGACCCCAACCGATGGAAGGAAACCTTTAACGATGGCAACCCGCGCTGAGATCACCTCCGGCCTCGCCGAGATCCTCGAGGAGGTCGCCGGCGTGAACCCGGACGACGTCGCCGAGGAGAAGTCCTTCACCGACGACCTGGACGTCGACTCGCTCTCCATGGTGGAGGTCGTGGTCGCCGCCGAGGAGAAGTTCGGTGTGAAGATCCCCGACAACGAGGTCCAGAACCTGAAGACCGTCGGCGACGCCGTTTCGTTCATCGAGGCGAACCACTGACATGAGCAACACGGACGTCGTCGTCACCGGGCTCGGCGCGACCACCCCGTTGGGCGGGGACGTCGCGTCCACCTGGGACGCCATGCTCGCCGGCCGCTCCGGGGTGAGTGCTCTCACTCAGGAGTGGGCCGCGCAGCTCACCGTACGCATCGCCGCCCAGCTGGCGGTCGAACCGTCCGAGGTCCTCGAGCGGGTCAAGCTCCGCCGGCTCGACCGGTCCGAGGCGATCGCGCTGATCGCCGCGCACCAGGCCTGGGCCGATTCCGGCCTGGCCGACTCGGGGTTGGACGGGGAGCGGCTGGCGGTCAGCTTCGGCAGCGGCATCGGGGGCGCGCAGACCCTGCTCATCCAGGACGACATCCTGGAGGCCTCCGGGCCACGCAAGGTCAGCCCGCACACCGTGCCGATGCTCATGCCCAACGGCCCGGCCGCGTACGTCGGCATCGAACTGGGCGCCAAGGCCGGCGTGCACTCGATGGCCAGCGCCTGCGCCACCGGCGCCGAGGCCATGTCCCTGGGCCTGGACATCATCCGCTCCGGCCGCGCCGACGTGGTGGTGACCGGCGGCACCGAGGCCGTCGTGCACCCGCTGCCGATGGCCGGCTTCGCCGCGATGCGGGCCATGTCGACACGCAACGACGACCCCGAGCGCGCGTCCCGTCCGTGGGACAAGGGCCGGGACGGGTTCGTGCTCGGCGAGGGCGCCGGGTCGCTGATCCTCGAACGGGCCGACCACGCCGTCGCCCGCGGCGCCAAGATCTACGCCCGGCTCGCCGGGGCCGGCATCACCTCGGACGGCTACGACATCGTCCAGCCGCACCCCAAGGGTGAGGGCGGCATCCGGGCGATGACCCGGGCGATCCAGGACGCCGGCCTGACCAAGGCCGACATCGTGCACATCAACGCCCATGCCACGTCCACCCCGGTCGGTGACATGACCGAGGTGCACGGCATCCGTGCCGCCATCGGTGACCACCCGGTGCTCACCTCGACCAAGAGCATGTCCGGCCACCTGCTGGGTGCGGCGGGCGCGCTCGAGTCGATCGCCACGGTCCTGGCCATCCGCGAGGGTGTCGTCCCGCCCACCATCAACCTGGACGACCCGGACGACGCTCTGGATCTCGATGTGGCGGCCCACAAGGCCCGGCACATGGACATCCCGGCGGCGATCAACAACTCGTTCGGGTTCGGTGGGCACAACGTGGCGCTGGTGTTCACTCGAGTTTGAGGTTGAGCTGGTTGAGGTGGTTGAGCTGGTTGCATACGGCTGCTGAGTTTGCTGGCCTCGCTCCGCTCGGCGGCGATTGCCCCGTTTGAGCAAATGAGATGAGCCGCGTTTTTCGTCGCCCGCAAACCCCGCGGGTGGCGAAAAACGCGGCTCATCTCATTTGCGGGGCAATCGCGGGGACGGAGTCCCGTGGCGGCCTGAGAGTCGGGACGGGAATCCCGTGGCGGCCTGAGAGTCGGGACGGGAATCCCGTGGCAGCCCGAGAGTCGGGACGGGAATCCCGTGGCAGCCCGAGAGTCGGGACGGGAATCCCGTGGCAGCCCGAGAGTCGGGACGGGAATCCCGTGGCAGCCCGAGAGTCGGGACGGGAATCCCGTGGCGGCCTGAGAGTCGGGACGGGAATGCCGTGGCTCTTTGTAGTTGGGTCATCCCACTCGAGTGAGCAGGGTTACCGGGGCGCCGTCGCCGGCGTAGCGGTACGGCTCCAGCTCGGCGTCCCAGGCCGTGCCCAGGGCCTTCTCCAGGGCGTGCGAGAGCGCCTCGGGGGCCCGCGCCGACGCCATGATCGAGCGGAGATGATCCTCGCCGATCTGGATGTCGCCGGACGCGCCCATCGTCCCTCGGAACAGGCCGCGGCCGGGCACGTGCATGAAGCGCTCACCGTCGACGCCCGGGCTGGGCTCCTCGGTGACCTCGAAACGGATCATGGGCCACTGTCTGAGGGCAGCAGCCAGCTCGGCGCCAGTCCCCTGTCGTCCCGACCAGGAACACTGCGCCCGGCGCATGGCCGGATCGACCGGCTGCGCCGTCCAGTGCAGGGTGACCGGCGCGGTGAGGACGCGCGCGATCGCCCACTCGACGTGCTGGCACACGGCGAGTGGGGTCGAGTGGACGTATACGACGCCACACGTTTGCACGGTGACCTCCCGGAGACGAGGTGCGTCTTCCCCTACGACCTCGACCTCGGTTGATCGTGTCCCATGATGCCCAATGCCACGGATGGTGCGCCAGAGAAACCGCAATATCGACTATGGGAACGACCACAGGGGCACACCGGGCCTAACGCCCGGACCTGCTCCGACGGCACGGCGCCGCCGCCCTCGTGTAGGATTACTCCGGACTTTTTTCTGCTCTCGCTTTTCCCTTAGGAGTACCGCCGTGGCGAGCAACACCTCAAAGACCGCCCGCGCATCAGTCCGCGCCGGTGCGGGTTCAGGCGGCGCGCTCAGCGTTCTTGGTGAGTACAAGTACCTGATCCCGCTGGCCGACGGCCGTTTCGCCTACGTGCGCAACCTGACCAACGGCCGCACCAACCACCTCAAGACCGACTCCGACGCCTTCGTCGAGGAGATCCGTGGCCTGGCCGCGGCCGGTCACGGTCCGAAGATCCGCTCGGAGCTCGAGGCCCTCGACGCCGCCAACCCGGGCCATGGCTGGGCCGACACCGAGAAGCGCCTCGCCGCCGCCGGCGTCTTCGAGAGCTGATCCACCCGCACCACGCGCGACGCCCATCCTCCCGCCGAGGGAAGGATGGGCGTTTTCGCATTTCCTGAAGATCAAGACCATTTCCGGGTACGGCCGACGCACGGTCCCGTGGCCCACCCGCCGGCCAGTCGCCGCTCCCCCTCCCTGCCCCACCGCCGGGTCGTCCTGCCCCCTCACCCCATCCGCTCCGCGGATACAACCCGGCCCAGCATCGACAGTGGCCGGCTCACCGGGCTGCCGTCCTTCCCGCTGCGCCACTTCCGCTACGTCACCACCAACGCGGTCGTGGTAGCCCCAGGCGGCTCTTGCCCCGCCCAGGGCGCCCAGGCCTCAGGCACGCCCGGCCACAACTGGGGTTCGCGGTGGTAGGAACGGGCGGTGCTCGCCGGGCCGAAGGCGCGCCGGCTACCACTGGGGTGGGAGGGGCGGGGGCGGTCAGGTGAGAAGTTCGACCCAGCCGGTGTCCAGGTCGTAGACGGCGCCGGCCACGTCTACACGACCGGCGGCGATCGCCTCGGGGATGCCGGGCAGGGTGCGCATCCGCTCGACGGTGGCGGCCACGTGGGCGCGCATCGCCTTGTCGGGAGCATCGGGGTCGTCGGCGCCGACCGCGCGTACCGCAGGGGTGATCTCGTCGACCAGGTAGCCGACGTCACCGCCGGGGTGCTCGCCGGCCCGAAGCGCCTCGACCGTGGCGGTCACCGCGCCGCAGCGGACGTGGCCGAGCACCACGATCAGCGGGACACCGAGGGCGTCCACCGCGAAGCTGACCGAGCCGGCCACCGCCCGGTCGACCACGTGCCCGCCCGAGCGGACCACGCAGATCGAGCCGAACGTCTGGTCGAAGATCGCCTCCAGCGGCACACGGGAGTCGATGCAGCCCAGCACGACGGCGTGCGGCTGCTGGCCACCGGACACGGAGGCGGCGGCGGAGACGTCGTGACCGTTCTGGGGGCGGCCGCCGACGAAGCGGCGGTTGCCGGCGACCAGGGCGGCCAGCGCGCTGGCAGGGGTGACCGTTGCGGAGGGCGAAGGGGCCGTCATACAGGCATTCTCGCCGAGTGAAACGACTCAGACACGTGGTGCGACGCAGGTCACGTCGGTCGGGAAACCGCCTTTGCAATTTGCAGCTGCAGGCGTGATGCTTATTACCCGTGGGTACGACGGGGGTGTGCGACTCACGGAGGTGCCCATGCCCGAGCGCTCGGAAGTGACCCTTCCGGACGGCGTACGGCTGCATGTCGAGACGTCCGGCCCGGCCGACGCACCGGTGACCGTCATCCTGCTGCACGGCTGGTGCCTCGACCGCCGCATCTGGCACCGCCAGCTCGAAGCGCTCGGTGACGTGCGGATGGTCGCCTACGACGCCCGGGGCCACGGCCGCTCCTCGTCCACCGTTCTCGAGTCCGCCACCCTGCCGCAGCTCGGCGCCGACCTGGCCGAGGTGATCCGGGTGACCGCCCCGGACGGGCCGATCGTGCTGGCCGGGCACTCCCTCGGTGGCATGACGATCATGGAGTACGCCGCCGGCCACCCGGACGAGTTCGCCGACCGGGTCGCCGGGCTGGTCCTGGTCTCGACCACCGCTGAGGGTCACACGCACACCCGCTACGGGCTGCCGGCCCAGGTGGCGTCGCTGTTCCGGTACTACGAGACGATCGGTGCGGGCGTGCTGGCCCGCTGCGGCACGTGGCGGCCGCACCGGATGATGACGCCGGTGCTGCGGCCGACCGTCCGCTGGCTGCTGTTCGGCGACGAGTGCGACGACGCCGCGCTGACCGTGACGATGAGCGGGGTGGGACGCGCCTCGCTGCGGTCGATCGGTGCCTTCCGGTCGTCGATCGGGGCCCAGCAGCGGTTGGAGACGCTGGCCGCCTGGCACGGCGTACCCACCGCGGTTCTGGTCGGTGACAGTGACCGGCTCACTCCCCCGGCCTGCGCGGAGTCGATCGCCGGGGCCATTCCGGGCGCGGAGCTGAGCCTCCTGCCGGGCGCCGGGCACATGCTGATGCTGGAGCGGCCGCGCGCGGTGACCAAGGCGATCCGCGACGTGACCGCCCGGGCGGCCGGCGCGACGCGGCTGAAGCATGGCCGCCGCGGGCCGGCAAACGGTCTCGGCGAAGCCGCTTAGCGTGCCGTAATCGACGCGGGGCGTTGCTCAGGAGTAGGTTCGACTGTCCCTCTTTCGCAGCCGCTCGCGGTCGCGGTGAGGTCGCGGCCGGTCGTTGGCCGCGGCGGAACCGCAGCCGCACGCGCGCCGGCGGTGAGGTCGCGGCCGGTCGCCGGTCGCGGCGGAACCGACGCCGCACGCGGTCGCGGGGAGGGGACGGACCACGAGGGAGCAGAACGAACTTGAGCGACGCCACCATCCTTCAGCAGGAGATCGCCGTCGAGCAGGAGCACGTCGACCGGGTCTACGCCCGGCTCGCGGAGCTGCGGCGGAACGCCTCCCGGGCGGAGAAGGAGGGCTACCGCCTGGCCGGGGTCGGCACGTACGGCGCGCTGGTCGAGCGGGACGCGATGGTGTTCCACGCGGCCCGGCGGCGGCACGCGCTGGACACCGAGTACGAGGGCCTGGTCTTCGGCCGCCTCGACCTGAACACCGGCGCGGTGCATTACGTGGGCCGGATGGGCATCCGCGACGACGACTCGCAGCCGCTGGTGGTCGACTGGCGGGCGCCGGCCGCGGCCGCGTTCTACCGGGCCACCCCGGCCGACCCGATGGGCGTGGTCCGGCGACGGATGATCCAGTCCAGCCGCGAGAAGGTCACCGGCATCGAGGACGACCTGCTCGACCCGGACGCGGCGCCGGCGGACATGCGCGTCGTCGGTGACGGCGCCCTGCTGGCCAGCCTGTCCAAGGCGACCGGGGCGGGCATGCGCGACATCGTCGCCACCATCCAGCGCGAGCAGGACGAGGCGATCCGCTCCCCCGCCTCCGGTGTGACGATCGTGACCGGCGGGCCGGGCACCGGCAAGACCGCGGTGGCGCTGCACCGGGCGGCGTACCTGCTGTACTCGGACCGGAGCCGGTTCGCCGGGGGCGGCATCCTGGTCGTCGGGCCGTCGGGGGTGTTCGTCAACTACATCGCCACGGTGCTGCCGTCGCTGGGCGAGGACACGGCCACCCTGCGGTCGCTGGGGTCGCTGGTGGCGGGGTATTCGGCCGAGCGCACCGACCCGACCGACGTGGCCGCGATCAAGGGCTCGCTGCGGATGCGCAAGGTGCTGGAGCGAGCCTCGCACGACGCGGTGCCGGGCGCGCCGGAGGAGTTGCGGCTGCTCTACCGGGGGACGCTGCTGCGGCTGGGGCAGGCCGATCTGGAGAAGGTCCGGCGGCGGGCGCTGCCGCGGGGGGCCCGGCGCAACGAGGTACGCGGGGCGGGCTTCGACGGCATCTTCGACGCGTTGTGGGCGCAGGCGCGGCAGCTCAAGGTGACCGGCCTGCCGGAGAAGAGGGACTTCGAGGCCGAGCTGGCCGACCGGGGCGACTTCCGGGACTTCCTCAAGGCGTGGTGGCCCCGGCTCACCCCGGCGCGCGTCCTGAGCTGGCTGCGGGAGGCGGCGCGGCTCCGGGCGTACGCGACGGGGATCTTGAGTCGCACCGAGATCGCGACCTTGGAGGGCAGCTTCGGCGCCGAGCCCACGATCGCCGACGTGGCCCTGCTGGACGAGCTGGACGAGCTGATGGGCCGGCCCCGCAAGCCGCAGCGGAAGAAGGTCAACCCGTTCCACGTACGCGACGGCATCCAGGAGGTCACCACCCAGTCGGACCGGATGGCCGCGGCCCGGGCTCAGGCGGTCGAGCGGGACGAGGACTACCGCGACTACGCCCACGTGGTGGTGGACGAGTCGCAGGACGTGTCGCCGATGCAGTGGCGGATGATCGGCCGCCGCGGGCAGTACGCGTCCTGGACGGTGGTCGGTGACCCGGCGCAGACGGCCTGGTCGGGTGACCCGGCCGAGCTGGACCGGGCCCGGGAGAAGGCGCTGGGCTCGCGCAAGCGCAACACGTACGCGCTGACCACGAACTACCGCAACTCGTCGGAGATCTTCGCGGTGGCCGCCTCGGTGATCCGCACGATCATGCCGGATCTGCCGCTGCCGACCGCGGTCCGCAGCACCGGCGTGGAGCCGGTCGACCTGGTGGTGGCGGCCGCGCAGCTGCCCGACGCGGTCCGTGATCTGGCCGAGAAGCAGCTCAGCGAGGTGGATGGCACGATCGGGGTGATCGCCCCGGTGCCACGCCGCGACGAGGTGGCGTCCTGGCTGCCCGGTCTGCCCGAGCGGGTGCAGGTGGTGACCGCTCTGGAGGCCAAGGGCATGGAGTACGACGCGGTGGTGCTGGTCGGCCCGGGAGAGATCGCGGTCGACCCGTCCGGCGTACGGACGCTCTATGTCGCGCTCTCCCGGGCCACTCAGCGCCTCACCACCGTGGGCACCGATCCGGGCTGGCTGCCGTCACGGAATGCGGACTGAGGTGACGTTGTAGGGCGTGGTCGGCTCGGCCGGCGTGGTGAATCGGGCGTTGGGCAGGTAGAGCCGCCCGGCGTACTCGGCGATCGTGGTCGGCACGTCGAAGGCGTCCGAGGTCGTGGTCGACACGACGGTGCCCCGGGTGGCCGCGCTGTCCAGCTTGATCTCGGTGATCTTGTTGTCGCGGTTCTGCACGACGTACAGCGACCGGCCGCGCAGCCACAGCCCGTCGCCGTTGGTGACCAGCACGCCGCCGGTGTCGATCTTCCGGGTGACGCCGGTCCAGCTGGTCCGGAAGAGCAGGCCGGTGTTGGACTGGACGATGATCAGCCCGCGGCCGTCCGGTGTCGGCGCGATGCCGTTGGCGTTGTTGCCGGTCTGGTAGACGATGTCGCCGGTCAGCGGCACCGCTTTGGCCACGCCGGGCAGTGCGCCGTGCCGGCCGAACTTGACCCGGTGCAGGTTGGGGTTGGCCGAGTCGGTGAACCAGGCCGAGCCGCCGGCCAGCGTGACGTCGTTGATGAAGGCGGTGCCGGTCTGCAGCGTGTACGACTTGAGCACGCGGCCGCTGCGTGAGTCGATGACGCGGGCGTCGCCGCCGGTGCCGCCGGCCACGAAGAGCCGGCCGTCCCGGTCGAGTTTGAAGCCGAGCGACGGGGTGCCCGGGCCCTCCGAGACGACCTTGCCGCGGCCCGACTCGAGGTTCACGCGGTAGATGTCGCCGTCGGCCCGGGAGCCGAGGTACGCGTACGGAGCCTTACCGATCGCGATGCCTTCGGGCTGGAACCCGGCGGGCAGGTCGAAGGCGGTCCGGAGATGTCCCTGCGACGCCGAGGCGGGTACGGCGCCCGCGGTGACGGCCAGGGCGGCCATGGTCGCGATCGCGAGAGTTCGCTTGAACACTGGTGACGTTCCTTCCCGATGGGAGCGGTGGTCATCCGGGCGTACCCCGGCAATGGCAATCAGGTTCAAATTGCACACATAGCAATACGAACATATATTGGTTGGGGTCTGCCGCCGCGTCGGAGGGTTGTGTCATGGGAGCCGGTCACGACCACGGGAGCGCGGTCCAGCACGCCGGTGGGCGGCACCGCACCCGGCTGTGGTGGGCGGGCGGCCTGCTGGCGGCGTTCATGCTGGTCGAGGCCGCGGCCGCCTGGGCCACCGGGTCCCTCGCCCTGCTCTCCGACGCCGGCCACATGTTCACCGACGTGCTCGGCATCGGGATGGCCCTGGCCGCGATCACCGCCGCCGCCCGGCCGCCGGGCGCCGACTCGCAACGCACCTTCGGGCTCTACCGCCTCGAGGTGCTCGCCGCGCTGGCCAACGCGCTGCTGCTCACCGGCGTCTCGATCTACGTGCTGATCGAGGCGGTCCGCCGGTTCACCGACCCGCCCGACGTGCCGGCCGGCTGGATGTTCCTGGTCGCCACCGGCGGGCTGATCGTCAACATCGTGGCGTTCCTGCTGCTCCGGGCGGGCGCGGCCGAGAGCATCAACGTGCGCGGGGCGTACCTCGAGGTGATCGGTGACCTGCTCGGCTCGGCCGGGGTGATCGTCGCCGCCGTGGTGATCGCACTGACCGGGTGGTCGTACGCCGACCCGATCGTCGCCGTGCTGGTGGCGCTGATGATCCTGCCGCGGACCCTGGCGCTGGCCCGGTCGGCCGTACGCATCCTGGTCCAGGCCGCGCCCAAACACCTGGACGTGACCGTCGTGCGCGACCGGCTCGCCGCCGTGCCCGGCGTCTGCGACGTGCACGACCTGCACGTCTGGACGCTGACCTCGGGCATGGACGTGGCGTCGGCCCACCTCAGCCTGGAACCCGCCGCCGAACTGGGCCAGGTGCTGGCCGGGGCGCGCGAGGCGCTGCACGACGACTTCGCCATCGAGCACGCCACGCTGCAGGTCGAGCCGGTGGGCGCCGGGGGCGGGTGCACACCGGCCGGCTGGTGACCCTTCCAGTGGTACACATATCGGGCCTCCGCCACGCGGATGCCCGATATGCCGACCACTGAGGTCACCCGGTTGTGGCGGCCGTCACAGCGGGCGCATCATGAGGGGCATGACCACGGTCACGCACCAGCCCCGCGTCATCTGGAACGCGGCCCGGGCCTTCGTCGTCATGGCGGAGGCGCCCTACTACCAGGACTTCGCCGAGCAGGTGAGGCGGCGGCTCGGCCCGGACGTGCACGACGCGCTGTCCACGACCCGGGAACGGCTGCTGGACAACCAGGTACGCACCGGCGGCGACCGGCGGGTGGCCGACATCGAGCGCGGCGCCTGGCGCGTACGGCTGGAAGAGCTGTTGCGGTCCCGCCCCGATCTCGCCGACGTGCTCCTCGAACTCTCCACCACGGTGCTGCGTTACTGATCTTCCGTTCGCCCGGCGCTCCGCACGGACATCCGTGACAATTGGGGCATGAGCCGGGTCATGGTGTTCGACACATGAGCGAACGCATCCTGATCACCAACGACGACGGCATCGACGCGCCCGGCCTCCGCTGGCTGGCCAAGGCCGCGCAGCGGGCCGGGCACGACGTCGTGGTGGCCGCGCCGATGACCGAGGCCAGCGGCAGCAGCGCGTCGATGACCGCGATCGAGGAGGACGGCAAGATCGTCGTCGAGCCGCGTGAGCTGGCCGGCGCCCGGAACGTGCCCGCGTACGGGGTGGCCGCCTCGCCCGCCTTCATCGTGCTGCTGGCGCTGCGCGACGCCTTCGGCGCGGCGCCCGCGGTGGTGCTCTCCGGGATCAACCGCGGCGCCAACGCGGGGGCGGCCGTCGTGCACTCGGGCACGGTCGGGGCCACGCTCACCGCGGCTCACGCCGGTCTGCGCGGGCTGGCCGTCTCGCTCGACGTGCTCACCCCGGCGGCGGCCGGCGGCGGCGCACCCGACGCGATCGACCAGGCCGACGACGAGAAGCGACACTGGGGCAGCGCGGCCGGCCTGGCCGTGCAGCTGCTGCCGGTGCTGGCCCACACGCCGGCCGGCACGATCCTCAACCTCAACGTGCCCGACCTGCACGTCGACGGGATCCGGGGGCTGCGGCGGACGGCGCTGGCCCGGTTCGGGCAGGTGCAGGTGAGCATCGCGGAGCGGTCCGAGGGTTTCGTGCGCACGGCGGTGCAGGCGGCGCAGGAAAACCTCGAGCCGGGTACGGATCTGGCCGCGCTGGCCGAGGGGTACGCCTCCGTGACGCCGCTGCGGTCCCCCTCGGAAAATCGTGACGTGCGACTCAACCTCGAGTCGATCCGCGTCCAGACTCCCGCCTTCTGACCCACCACCCACCGCCCCGTCCCACTAGAGGCGGGGGTGCTAGGGCCGGGCGGTGGCGCGGGGCGGGACGGCGCGCGGGGCTACCACTGGGTTTAGGCAAGGGGGGCGGTTTTGGGGGTGTCGAGGAGGGACCAGAGGTCGCGGGCCGCCTCGCGGGCCGTGGGGCGCAGGCGCGGCGTCTTGGCCATGCAGTCGCGGACCAGGTCGCGCAGGCGGGACGGCAGCCCGGGCACGGCCAGGACCGGCGTCGGCGCCAGGTGGGCGGTCCGGCCGGCGACCCGGATGGTGGCGGCCACGGCCGGCGGGTACGGCGAACGCCCGGTCACCATCTCGTAGAGGAGCACGCCCAGCGTGTAGACGTCGTCGGCGACCGGGCCGGGCCAGTCGCCCAGCCGGGTCCGCCCGAACCCGTCGGCGACCGGGTCGGGCCAGTCGACCGGCCCGACCCGCCCTGACCCGTCGGTAGCCGGGCCGGGTGAGTCGACCGGCCGGGCCAGCCCGAAGTCGATGATCTTGGGGCCGGTGGGGGTCAGCATCACGTTGCGGGCCGAGAGGTCGCGATGGGCCACGCCGCGGCGGTGGGCCACGGCCAGGACGTCGGCGGTGGCGGCGGCGATCCGGGCGGCGCTCCGCCATGGCAGCGGGCCGCCGGTCAGGCGTTCGGTCAACGGCCGGCCGCGCAGCAGTTCGAGCACGAGGTAGGGGGCCACGGTGCCGTCCGGCAGCGGTGCCTGGCCGTAGGCGAAGACCCGGGGCACGCTCGGGTGCCGCAGCCGGTCGGTGAGCACGGCCTCGCGGCGGGCGTCGCTGCCGGATCCGAGGATCTTGACGGCGCGCTCACGGCCGTCGGCGGCGTCCACCGCGGCATAGACGGTGGAGACGCCGCCCTGGCCGATGGCGCGGACGAGCACGTACCGCCGGTCGATGCTCGTCCCAAACAGAAGTCGCGCCACGGGAGCGGATCTTTCCGCAACTCCTGTGGCGCGACCACGGTGCAAAAGGAAGCTTAAAGGTGTCAGGTTCCCGACACCGCTGGGTGGCTCGCCCCCTCGCCGTGCGGAGCCGGGTTGCCGAACAACCCCAGCAGCCCGGTCACCCACAGTTGTCGATGGGCGAACCGGCTCGGCCGCGTGACCACGACCTTTACCCCCGAGATGCCGGCCACCTGATGTGCGCTCACCAGAGCGCTGATTCCCACCGAGTCGATGAACGTCACATCCTGCATGTTGAGCTCGATGCGCTTCGGCGTCCCCTCCGCCATCGCGGCCGCCACCGCGTCTTTGATCATGTACGCGTTCTCCACGTCGATCTCCCCCGCGGGTGCCACCTCGACCGTCTGGTCGGTGGCCGTCCGTGTTATCGACAGCGTCACGCCTCAACCTCCACCCACCCGGGTTGCCCGCGGGCGTCTGCTCCAAAAGCCGGGGTCGGTTACCCCCGAAGAGTCCGGTGAAACTGCCCCGCCAGGCTATGCACCGAACCTGTTAGCCACCTGAGTGCCGGCCATGCAAACGCGTCCAACCCTACTCAGCCCGGTCCAGTTCTTTTCCGGTGGTGACGATCTATTGACAACATCACTGCGGAGGGTTGCCACCGCTGCCTGATGCAGCATGCAGAAGATCGTGCCGGTTGCGAGGACGTGGCATGTTTGCGCGGGCGTGACGCGCGTGGTGTTTGCCCGCCGCGCGCGTTGGGCACGGTGGGATGAACCTGGCGGACCGGAAGGCGGGACAGGCGATGTCGAGGAAGAACAAGGCTGAGCAGACGGCTGCTCAGGCGTGGGAATATCTGTCGTCCGCGGTCGCCACGGCCGGTGACGCGGGCGTGCACGCGGTCGATGTGACCAGCTCCGGGGCGTCCAAGCTGGCGCACCGGGCGGCGAAGAAGTCGTCCAAGCTGGCCGACAAGGCCGCGCGGCGATCGGCCAAGTTCGCCGACCGGGCGTCGCGCACGTCCTCGCGGGTCGCCGACCGGGCGGCGCAGAAATCAGCGCGGTTCGCCGACCAGGCGGCCGAGTTCGCGGCCCAGGCCCAGAGCTCGGGGCTCAAGCTGGCCGGCACCGCCGGTGACCGGGTCGCGGCGGCCAAGGACGAGGCCTGGACCAGGGCCGCGCTGGCCGCCGACGCCCTGGCCGGGCGGCGTCGGGGCCTGCCCTGGGGGCTGCTGATCGGGGCCGGCCTGATCGGCGTGGCGGTCGGCTGGGCGGCGGCCAACGCGGCCCGGGCGGCGGCCGAGCGGCAGGCCTTCGAGGAGGAGCAGGAACTGGCCGACTCGGCGGCGATCGTGACACCCGAGACGCGCGGCTACCACGAGTCCTGAGCGACCCGCCGCCGGTCGGAGCGCCGTTCCGCCCGGCGGCCTTACGCTGTGCTGACGAGTGGTTCTCGGCACAGTCCCCGGGTCACCACCGGCCGGCGATCCGGCGGGTGGTCGTCACCGAACGGGAAGACACCAGGTCAGGGCGTCGGGCCGAGCTGATCGCCGGCACGGCGGCGGGCCGCCGCGTACCACCGCTGGTCCGTCGTCGATCGCGCGGGCCGGTTAGCATGGTCCGTCGGTCACACCTGCCCCACCTGCACCGCGTCCCCTCCACCACCCCACACAGATAGGTCCGCCTGGTGCTCGATGTCGGTCATCTCCTCGACAACCGTTACCGGTTGGACGAGCGCATCGCCACGGGCGGGATGGGTGACGTCTGGAAGGGCACCGACGTCGTGCTCGGCCGGACCATCGCGGTCAAGGTGCTCCGCGACAGCATGATGTCCGACCCGGAGTTCTCGGCCCGGTTCTACGGCGAGGCCCGGATGATGGCGGCGTTCCGGCACCCGGGCGTGGTCGAGGTGTTCGACTACGCCAGCTCCACCGGCGACGGCGACGACCAGTGCGCCTACCTGGTCATGGCCTATGTCGAGGGCGAGCCGTTGTCCACCCGGCTCAAGGAGGTCGGCCGCCTCGACGTCACCGAGACCATGTCGATCGTGTCCCAGGCGGCCGACGCCCTGCACGCCGCGCACGAGAACGGCACCGTCCACCGCGACGTGAAGCCGGGCAACCTGATGATCCGGCCGACCGGCGCGGTCATCCTGGTCGACTTCGGCGTGGCCCGGTCCAACGCGGTGACCAGCGTGACCGGGGTCAACTCGATCGTCGGCACCGCCCTCTACATGGCCCCCGAGCAGGTCGCCAAGGGCAAGGTGAGCCCGGCCACCGACATCTACGCGCTCGGCGCGGTGGCCTACCACTGCCTGGCCGGCCGGCCCCCGTTCGACGGCGACAACGCCCTCCAGGTCGCGCTGATGCACCTCGAGGACGAGCCGCCGCCACTGCCCGACGACGTGCCCGGGCCGGTCCGCGAGCTGATCAGCCGCGCGATGGCCAAGCACCCGGACGACCGTTTCACCAGCGCCGCCGAGTTCGCCGAGGCCGCCCTGGCCGCGACGCGCCCGCTCGACTACCGGGCGCTGACCGGCACCTCACTGACCGGCACGTCGCTGACCGCGCCGATGAGCCCGGCGGCGATGGCCTCCGCTCCCCCGACCCGGGCGGTGCCGACGCCGCGCGACATCCCGATGGCCCCGCCCCCGCCACCGCGCCGCAAGGGCTCGCGCGGGCAGCTGGCCGTGCTCGTCATGGTCATCGCCCTCGGGCTGGCCGCGGCCGGCCTGGCGCTGGCGCTGGCACTGCGGCCCACCAACGGTGAGACCGCCGAACTCAAGCCCACGCCGACGCCGTCGGTCAAGGACACCGAGAGCGAGGAGCCAGAGGCTCCGGCCACGCCGGTCGAGACCCGCAACGCCGACGACAATGACGACAGCGGTCCCAACCTCCCGCAGCTGCCGACCAAGAAGGCGACGCCGAGCAAGTCGTCCTCGCCGACCCCGTCGAAGACGACCAAGCCGCCGGTGGAGGACAGCAAGCCACCGGACACCCCGCCGGACGACGGCGATCCCCCGCCCGGCGACGGCGAGAGCACCCCGCCCGGCGGCGGCGAGAACCCGGGCGGCGGCACCGAGGGTGGCACCAACCAGGGGCAGGGTGCCGGCGCCGGCGGCACGCAGCCCTGACCCGTCGTGTTCGGCATCGGGGAGTTCGCCAACCTCGGCCGGGTGTCGGTGCGGATGCTGCGGCACTACGACGCCATCGGGCTGCTGCGGCCGGCCCGGGTCGACCGGTCCAGCGGCTACCGCTACTACACCGCGGCCCAGCTCAACCCCCTCAACCGGATCGTCGCGCTGAAAGAGCTGGGCTTCACGCTGGAGCAGGTCCAGACCATGATCGGTGAGAAGGTGGACCCGGCCGAGCTGCGCGGCATGCTGCGGTTGCGGCGGGCCCAGCTGGCCGAGCAGGTGGCCGCCGACAACACGCGCCTGGCCCAGGTGGACGCACGGCTGCGGATGATCGAGACGGCCGGGGTGCTGGACACCGCTGAGGTCGTACTCAAATCCGTGCCCGCGCAGCGTGTCGCCCAGCTGAGCGCACCCATCGCCAACTACCTGGCGGCCGACATCGCGCCGGCCCTCACACCGCTCTATCCGCAGCTGATAAACCGGATGGAGCAGGCCGGGGTACGCATGACCGGCGCGCCACTGGCCTGGTACGAGCGTGATTTCAGCGCGGCCCGGGACGAGGCGGCCATCGTGTACGCCGCGTTCCCGATCGCCGGCGAGCCGCCACCCGACCCCGGTTTCGAGGTGTACGAGCTGCCGGCGCTGGACCATGCGGCCACGTTGCTGCACCACGGGCACATGGATCTCTCGTTCCGCACCGGTCAGACGATCGCCGCCTGGATCGACGCCAACGGCTACCGCACGGTCGGCGAGGGTTACGCCCGCGAGATCTACCTCGACTGCCCGCCCGGCGAGTACGCCGCCTGGGTGACCGAGCTCCAGGTGGAGATCGCCGTTCCTCGAATGTGACGGGGAGTGGCTCAGGTCCCGGCATCGGCCGCCGATGACTGCTACCGAGCCGAAACCGGAAAGGCCCCCGCCAATGACGACTCAACTCCCGTACCCGCCGCAGCAGCCGCACCAGCAGCAGAGCCCGCCGGCGTACCCGACCGCCCCGCCGTGGGCCAGCCCGCCGCCGGCGGCCGCCGCGGAGCCGCCGCCCGCCCCGGGAACGCCGTGGGAGGCGCCCTACCCGCAGACCGGGCAGCTGCTGGTGCCCTACCCGGAGGAGATGCGCAACGCCGCCCGGCCCACCCCGCCGGCGTGGTGGCCGGTCGCGATCTGGACCTTCTTCTTCGGCATCCTCGGCACGATCTCGGCGGCCCGCCGCGCCGACCAGGCCCGGCGCGGCGGCAACGGCACGGCGCCGTACTGGATCACCTGGGCGGCGACCATGGCGTTGTCGGCGGTGCTGACGGCAATCCTGGTGTTCGTCGCCTACCCGGCGATCTACAGCGGCGCCGAGCAGAAGGTCACCACCGAGGTCGAGGCCAAGATGCGCACCGACGGCCAGCTCAAGACCATGCTCGGCGTCGGCGCGACCGCGGTGAACTGTGACCCGATCGGCTCGCGGGACCGCACCGGGATCCGGACCTACGACTGTGCGCTGACCCTGGAGGACGAGCGGACCGGCACGCTGACCGTCACCGCGGACACCAACGCCAACTGGAGCGTCGTCCGCCGGAAGTGAGACCCGCGGCGCACCCCCCGGCGGGGAGGGGTGCGCCGCGTACTTCACTCAGGCCGGGAAGACCGGCTCGCCCGCCCGGACCAGCCGCCAGTTGGGCTCGAAGAAGTCGGCCGGGTCGATCACGCCGCGCTGCTGCGCCCGGTCGATGAGCAACTGCCGGATCTCCTGCTGGGCGTTGTAGACCTGGGCCTTCACGATGCCCGGGAAGTTGCCGCCGCCGCTGCGCCGGTAGTTGTTGACGGCCACCACGAACCGCGCGGCCGGGTCGATGTCCAGCACGATCCGCTGCCCCACCGGCCGGCTGATGTCGATGTCGTAGCCGACACCGGAGATCACGTCGTAGTTGTAGTCCGGTACGGCCGGGTCGCTGATCGTGGCCGGGTCGACCGGCGCGCCCGGGGCGAGCGTGACGAAGTACTTGGCTGAATACTCCAGGTAGGCCTTCACCTCAGCGCCGGTGAGGACCACCGCCTCCAGGGTGTTGTCGTAGATGTAGAGCCCGGCCACATCCTTGATCTTCACGTCGCCGCGCGGGAAGACGGCGGTCCGGCTGAACGGCGCCGCGATGGAGAGCACCGGCAGGGCGGCGTACTCGGTCCCGGCCAGCGCGGCGGTCACCGTGTCGGTCTGCACGCGGTTGATGAAGTCCAGGATCGGGGTGTCCCGGTACCGCGACTCGGCCGCGCTCAGCTCCACCGTCGAGGTGGCGACGACCTGGTTCACGTACGCCACGGTCGTGTTGTGCTGTTTGCGGACGGCCTTGAGCACCGCCGGGTCCTCGGCCACCGTGTTGGTGTTGAGCGTGGTCGCCTGCTTGCCGGTGATCGACCAGCGGCCGCGCTCCCGGGTCAGCGTGAAGTCCATCCGGGTCAGCCGCTGCCCCCACTTCGACGGCTCGGACAGCAGCACCTGGTCGCCGGTCGCGCGGTTGGTCACGAAGCGCTGCGGCACGTCGTTGTGGGCGTGGCCGAACAGGATCGCGTCGATGCCCGGCACCTGCTCGGCGATCAGCGCGCTCGGGTTCTCGTTGGGCAGCTCGGGCCCGTAGCTGGAGGTGCCGCTGTCCCCGCCGTGCGCCGACACGAGCACGATGTCGGCCCCGTTACGGCGCATGATCGGCACATACCGGGCCGCGGTCGTGACCAGGTCCTCGAAGCGCAGCAGCCCCTCGACGTTGGCCCGGTCCCAGATGGCCACGCCCGGGTTGGTCAGGCCGAGGATCCCCACCCGCAGCGTCGCGCCACCCACGATCAACTTCTTGATGTGGTACGGGCGGAAGGCCGGCCGCCCCGTCGCCACGTTCACCGCGTTGGCCGCCAGCGCCGGAAACCCCAGCTGATCGATCCACAGATTGAGCAGCGGCAACCCGTAGTTGAACTCGTGATTGCCCAGCGTGACGGCGTCGTAGTGCAGCACGTTCATAGCTCTGGCCATCGGATGCTTGGCACCGGTCTCGGTGATCGGCTCCTGCTTGGCGTAGTAGGTCGCCAGGGGCGTCCCCTGGATCGTGTCACCGGCGTCGAGCACCAGCGTGGTGGTGCCGCGCTCGCCCCGGATCTGGTTGATCAGGGCGGCCAGCTTGGCCACCCCCACATCGTTGTGGGCGCTGTCGTCGTACTCCGCGTCCCGGTAGTAGTCCCAGTTGTAGACGTTGCCGTGGGTGTCCGAGGTGCCGAGCACGGAAAACTTGAACGAGCGGGCGGCGGCGGTGGCCGGCCCACCCGTACCGAACGGCACCACGGCCGCGGCGGCGGTGGCCGCCGAGGCGGTGAGCACGCCGCGCCGAGTCATGCGATAGGTCACCTGAGCACCATAACCATCGATGGGCCAGGGACGCGGCGGCGGCCGGTGACGGGGTGAAATAGGATTCGCCGCATGTCTGGGCAGCCGGAGCTTCCGCTGCGCCCGATGACGCTCGGCGAGCTGCTGGACGCGGCTGTGGCGCTGTTGCGGCGCCGGGCGCTGCCGCTGTTCGGCGCCGCGCTGGTGCTGGCGGCGGCCGAGCAGGCCGGGCTCGGGCTGTTGCGGGCCTGGGCCCACCTCGAACCGCCCTGGTACGGGCCGGCGCAGGAATACCTCATCCCGTGGTGGATCACCGTCGCCGCCGGGTTCGGTACCGAGCTGTTCATTCTCACGCTGCTCGGGGCGTACGCCGCGGCCGCCGCCGGGCCGGCCCTGCTCGGGCAGGAGGTGCGGCACCGGGAGCTGTGGCGGCGGGCCCGCCTGCCGGCCGCGCTCGGGCTGGCGTTCTGGCTGGGGGCGGTCGGCGCGGTGGGCGCGCTGATCGTGGTCATCCCCTGGGCCGTGTTCTACGGGTTCTTCGTGATGACCGCGCCGGCGCTGGTCATCGACCGGGCGCGCAATCCGCTCGGGCGGGCGATGCGGCTGGCCGGGCGGCAGACCGCGCGCGGCTTCTGGATCCTGATCGTCGCCTACCTGAGCTGGGCCGCGGTGCGGGGGGCGCTGGGTGTGGGCTGGACCGAGCTGGTCCGGCTGGTCAGCGGCGCGGAACCGGAATATCAGACCTGGGTGGTGCCGGCGGCGCGGGCGGTCGGCAACGCGGTCGCGTACGCGGCTCTGGCCTGCGTCTCGGCGGTGCTGCTGCTGGACGTACGCATCCGCACCGAAGGTCTCGACATCCTGATCAACCGGACCCGGAGCCTCGGCGGCGACACCGGCACGACCCTGGTGCACGTGCCGTGAGCCGCGCCTGGGACGAGGCCGCCGCCGGCCTCTTCGACGTGATTCCGGCCGGCACCGCGATCCTGCTGCTGCTCTTCCTCGGGGCGCTGGCCGGTGCGCTGTGGTATTTCTGGCCCCGCTGGCTGCCCCGACGTCTCGCCTGGCCCGATTGGCTGCGCCGCCGGCCCCGCAACGAGAAGAAGCCGAAGCCGGTCCCGGTGGCCGACGACGAGGCCCCCGCGCCGGTGATCACGCCGGCCGAACCCGAGAGGGTGGTCGCCGACCTCACGCTGGCCGACCGGCTGGCCGCCGAGGGCCGGTACGCCGAAGCGCTCCGCCAGCGCCTGCGGGTGACGTTGAGCGAGCTGGTGGCCGCCCGCCTGGTCCCGTCCCAGCCGGGCTGGACGGCGGCCGAGCTGGCCGCGATGGCCGGCGGGCAGCGGCCGTCGGTGGCCGGCCCGCTGGGTGGCGCGACCGAGCTGTTCGCCGAGGTCTGGTACGGCCGCCGCACCGCCGCCCAGGCCCACGACCAGCACATGCGCGCCCTGACCGAGCAGATCCGGGCGGCGATATGAGGACGAGGTGGCTGAGGGCGGCGGTCCCCCCGGCCGTGGCGGTGGCGATCGTGGCCACCACGCTGATCACGCACGCCGTACAACAGCCGGATCCGTCCGAACCCACGTACCTCTCGCCCGTGGCCCGCACCGGCGACGGCGCCGCCACCCTGGCCGACCGCCTGACCCAGCAGGGTGTGAAGGTGGAACGGCGGACCAGCACACCGGAGGCGATCGCCGCGGCCACCGCCTCGGGCAGCGCCACCATCTTCGTGCCCGCCCCGGAACTGATGCAGCCGCGCTACCTGAACGACTTCCGGATCATTCCGCAGACGGTACGGCTGGTGCTGGTCGCGCCCAACCGGGCGGTGCTGTCGCGGCTCGGCGCGTACGTGCCGCAGGCCGGCCCACGGTGGACGGCCGCCGCGCCCGGGCCGGGCTGCGACCAGAAGTTCGCCACCGGGCGGGCCGCGGTGCTGCGCTGGCAGTACGCCCCGGTCGAGGGCGAGCTGCTGCGCTGCTACGACGGCGCGGTGGTCGAGGTCGACCGCGAAGGTCCGGCGATCACGCTGGTCGGCGCGCCCGACGCGTTCCGCAACGACCGGCAGGACGAGTGGTCGAACAGCGACTTCGCGGCCGGGCTGCTCGGCCGCGGCAACCGGGTGGTGTGGCTCGACCTGCACGAGCCCGAACCCGAACCGCCACCGGACCCGGTGCAGGAGCAGGCACCGGACGACCCCGACGACACGGACCGGGGCCAGACCGGCAGCGGCGACCAGACCGGCGAGGACAGCGGGTCCGACCAGGGGTCGAGCGACGACAACGGCGGCGGCCAGGCCCAGGCGCCGCAAGAAAAGACGGTCCTCGACGCGTTCCCGCAGTCGTTCTGGGCGGCGGTGCTGCTGCTGATCCTGGCGCTGATCGCGTTCGCGGCCGCGTCCGCGCGCCGGCTCGGGGCGCCGGTCAGCGAGCCGCTGCCGGCCCGGGTGCGCGCGGCTGAGACCGTACGCGGGCTGGGTGGCCTCTATCGCCGGTCCGCCGCGCGCGACGCCTCGCTGGCCACCGTCCAGGCCGCGGCCCTGCGCCGGCTGGCCGCGCATTTCGACCTGCCGCCGAACGACCTCGACGCGGTGTCCGAGCGGGTCGCCGCGCAGCTGAACCTGCCGCCGCACGAGGTGCGGGCAACCCTCGGTGGCGGCACCGACGACACGGACGAGGACATGGCCGCGCGAGCCGCCGCCGTGCAGAGAATGACGCGAGCGGTGCTCGGGGATAGCAAGGGGATGATGTGACGTCTTCGGTGGAGGCGCTCGGCCGGCTGCGCGCCGAGGTCGGCAAGGCCGTGGTCGGCCAGGACGCGGTGGTCGGCGGGGTGGTGATCGCGCTGCTCTGCGGCGGCCACGTGCTGCTCGAGGGCGTACCCGGGGTGGCCAAGACGCTGCTGGTGCGGGCCCTGGCGGCCTCGCTCGACCTGCAGACCAAGCGGGTGCAGTTCACGCCCGACCTGATGCCCGGCGACGTGACCGGCTCGCTGGTGTACGACGCCCGGACGGCCGCGTTCAACTTCCGGGCCGGCCCGATCTTCACCAACCTGCTGCTCGCCGACGAGATCAACCGCACGCCGCCGAAGACGCAGGCCGCCCTGTTGGAGGCCATGGAGGAGCGGACGGTCAGCATCGACGGCGAGTCCCGCCGGCTGCCCGAGCCGTTCATCGTGGCGGCCACCCAGAACCCGATCGAGTACGAGGGCACCTACCCGCTGCCGGAGGCGCAACTGGACCGCTTCCTGCTCAAACTCTCGGTGCCGCTGCCCGAACGGCACGACGAGCTGAACGTGCTGCGCGCCCACCACCACGGTTTCGACCCGCGCGACCTGAAGGCGGCCGGGGTGAGCGCGGTCGCCACCGCCGAAGATCTGGCCGCCGGCCGGGCCGCGGTCCGCCGGGTCGGGGTGACCGACCAGGTCCTGGAGTACATAGTGGACCTGACCCGGGCCACCCGGCAGGCGCCGTCGCTGGAGCTGGGCGCGTCCCCGCGCGGCACCACCGCCCTGCTCGCGGTGGCCAAGGCGCGGGCCTGGCTGAGCGGCCGCGACTACGTGACACCGGACGACGTGAAGGCGTTCGCCCTGCCCACACTCAGGCATCGGGTCCGGTTGAAGGCGGAGGCCGAACTGGACGGCATCACCGTCGACGCGGTGCTGCGCCAGGTGCTGTCGGCCGTGCCCGCGCCGCGCTGATGGTCACTCGCCGGTTCGCGCTGCTGGTCGCCGCGGGTGCGGTCGTCGTCGCGGTGGTGCCCGCGCCGTGGCTGGTGCTGGGCGGCGTGCTGGTGCTGCTGGCCGGCATCGCCGTGCTGGACGCGCTGGCGGCCGGGCCGCTGACCGGCGTCCGGCTCGGCCGCGAGGGTGACACCACGGTGTGGCTGGGCCGGTCGGCGACGGTCACGCTGACCGTCGGCAATGCCTCCGGCAAGCCGATGCGCCTCTCGCTGCGGGACACCTGGGTGCCGTCGGCGGGTGCCGGCCACGAGGAGCACAAACTCTTTCTGGAGCCGGGTACGCAGCAGAGCGTCGTGACCGCGCTGGTGCCGACCCGGCACGGTGACCGGCCGGCCGTGCGCGTGACGCTGCGGTCGTACGGGCCGCTGCACCTCGCCTACCGTCAGCGCCCGGCCGCGTGGAACTCGGCCAACACCCCGGGTTGGACGCTGCGGGTCCTCCCCCGCTTCCCGTCCCGTCGCCTGTTGCCCGAGAAGCTGGCCAAGCTGCGCGTTTTCGACGGCGCGGTGGTGACCCGCGGGCGCGGCCAGGGCACCGAGTTCGACAACCTGCGCGAGTACGTGATCGGTGACGACGTCCGCTCGATCGACTGGCGGGCCAGCGCCCGCGCCCAGGACGTGGTCGTGCGAACCTGGCGCCCCGAACGCGACCGCCGCGTGCTGTGCCTGCTGGACACCGGCCGGACGGCGGCGGCCCGGATCGGCGACGAGCCCCGGCTGGACGCCTGCATCGACGCCGCCCTGCTGCTGTCGGTGCTGGCCACCCGGGCCGACGACCGGGTCGACCTGCTGGCCGTGGACACGGCCGTGCGGGCCCGGGTCGAGGGTGGCGGCCACCGCACCAAGCTGGCCCGCCTGATCGCCGGCCTCGCCGCGCTGGAACCGGCCCTGGTCGAGACCGACTTCGGCCTGGCCGTGGCCGAGCTGCTGCGCCGCGACCACAAGCGCGCCCTGGTGGTCATCTTCACCGCCCTCGACCCGGCCCCGATCATCGAGGGCCTGCTCCCGGTGATGGCCAAGCTGGCCACCCGCCACCGCGTGGTCGTCGCCGGCGTCCGCGACCCCGAGACCGCCCGCCTGGCCCGCCTCCCCGACACCGGCGTGACGGCCGACGACGTCCACGTGGCGGCGGCCGCCGAACTGGCCCTCGACGAACGCGACCGGGTCCGTGCGGTGCTGTCCCAGCTCGGCGTGACGGTCATCGACGAGACCCGCGACCAGTTCGCCTCGAAGGTCGCCGACGTCTACCTGACCCTCAAGGCCGCCGGCCGCCTCTGACGGTTCCCCGCGATCCTGGGAGGCTCTCGCAGTACCTGTATCGCCAGGCTCTCCCCGACATCCGAAACGCCTGCCAGCGTGGTGGAGTCGGAACTCGTCGGAGACGGAGAAAAATGGCGGACAACCAATTCACCCCGCACACCGGACTTTTCGATCTGAGTGGGAAGTACGCCCTGGTCACCGGGGGCACCAAGGGCATCGGAATGATGATCGCGCGCGGCCTTCTCCAGGCGGGCGCCCGCGTCGTCGTCAGCTCACGCGGGGCCGACACGTGCGCGGAGGCACAGCGCCGCTTGTCCGAATTCGGCGACGTCCGGGCGATCCCCGCCGACCTGTCCCGGCACGACGAGTGCCGGCGCCTCGCCGACCTTGTCACGGCCGGCTCGGAACGCCTGGACATCCTGGTCAACAACGCCGGGGCGATGTGGCGCGAGCCGCTGGCGACGTTCCCCGACGAGGCCTGGGACACGGTGCTCGACCTCAACCTCAAGTCGCCGTTCTGGCTGGTGCAGGCCCTGCTTCCGGCACTGCGCCGGGCGGCCACCGCCGACGATCCGGCGCGGGTCATCAACATCGGCAGCATCGCCGCCATCCACGTCGCCCAGGCGCCCAACTATTCGTACGCGAGCAGCAAAGCGGCCCTCCATCAGCTCACCCGGGTGCTGGCCCGGGAACTAGGCCCCCAGCACGTCACCGTGAACGCGGTCGCACCGGGAGTGTTCCCGTCTCGGATGATGGCGTCCACGCTCGACGCCATCGGCGACACGATCGCGGCGGCGGCCCCGCTACGCCGGCTCGGCCGCGACGACGACATGGCCGGTGCGGCGGTGTTTCTCGCCAGCCGGGCCGGGTCCTACCTCACGGGCGCCGTCATCCCGGTGGACGGCGGCATCGCGACGACGGCGACGGGTACCCCCTGAGTCGTGTTCTTGGTGGCCGGGCCGGGCTGCGGCCTCGCCTCGCTCCCGGCCCGGCCACCTCGCAAGGCTCCCTCCCTACCTACCGGGGGAGGGCTTACGGTGAGGGGATGGCGTCGATGGATCTACGCACCGAGATTCGGGAGTTTCTCAGCTCGCGTCGCGCCCGCATCGCACCCGAGCAGGCGGGTCTGCCCGCTTACGGCGGTAATCGTCGGGTCAAGGGTCTGCGCCGCGAGGAGGTGGCGCTGCTGGCCGGAGTGTCAGTCGACTACTACGTACGCCTGGAGCGCGGCAGCCTCGCCGGTGCCTCCGACGGCGTACTCGACGCCCTGGCCTCGGCCCTGCGACTCGACGAGGCCGAACGCGATCACCTGTTCCACCTCGCGCGCCGATCCGGGACGCCCGGCGGCCCACGCCGGCGCAGACCCGCTGCGACGGTGCGTTCGACACTGCGGCAGGTGCTCGACGCCATCTCCGACGCACCGGCCTGGATCTGCAACGGACGCTACGACGTACTCGCCACGAACCAACTCGCCCGTGCGCTGTTCTCGCCGGTGCTGGCCGACCCGCGAAGGCCCGCGAACACGGCACGGTTCGTCTACCTGACTCCCGAGGTGGCCAGAGAATTCTTCGTCGACTATGCGCGGATCGCCGGGGACGTGGCCGCGAAGCTACGCATGGAAGCCGGCCGCGATCCACACGACGAGGAGCTGATCGCCCTGGTCGGCGAACTGTCGACCCGCAGCGAGCTGTTCCGGCAGCGGTGGGCTTCCCGGGACGTGCGGCTGCGCCGATCCGGGCGCAAACGGCTGCACCATCCGATCGTCGGCCGCCTCGACCTGGACGTCGAGTCCCTCGAACTGCCGGCCGAACCCGGCCTGCACCTCACCGTCTACACCGCACCCCCCGGCACGCCGACCGCCGACAATCTGTCGCTCCTGGCGTCGTGGGCCGCGACCCGGCAAACCCCGGCGCCCGACCTCGAAGCCCGCAACGGGTAGCCCACCCCGCGCCGAAAACACTTCCGGACAACCTCACCATCGCGTACGGTCGCACCGTGATCCCCGCCGCCGCCTTCGCCGCGTGGATCACCCCTGACCTGCCGCTGTACGGCAACGATCACGACCGCGGCGACTTCGCTCCCTGAGTTCGTACCTTCCCCCGCGTCCGCGAACGGGAACGTCCGAAACAGGGAAGGGCCATGATTCGTGCTGTCCTGCGTACCCCGCAGGTTCTTCGTGTTCTGATCTCCAGCCAGGTCGGGCGCCTGCCGATGGCGTCGGCCCCGCTGGCACTGCTGATCTTCGCCCGGCAGGCGCACAGCCTCGCGCTGGCCGGGCTCATCGTCGCCACCTACACCGCCGGGATGGCGATCAGCGCGCCGCTGCTGGCCCGGGCCGTCGACCGACGGCGGCAACCTCCGGTGCTGTGGGGCTCGGCCGGGCTGTCAGCGATCGGTTTCGTGCTGGTCGCGTACGGCGGAGACGCTCTCGGCCCGACAGTGGTGGGCGCCCTGGTCGCCGGTCTGGGCTGCCCGCCCCTGGAGGCCTGCCTGCGCGCGCTATGGCCGGCCCTGGTGCGGCCGGCGCTGGTCCCGGTGGCGTACACGCTGGACATCGCCGTACAGGAGATCATCTTCGTCGTGGGGCCGCTGATCACGCTGGCCGCGGTGGCCGTCGCCGGACCGCCGGCGGGGCTGCTGGCCGCGGCGGTGCTGCAGCTGACCGGGGTGGCCGCGTTCGCGACGGCCCCGGTCGTACGCGAATGGCGTGGCATCCCGGCCCGCCGGCACTGGGCCGGACCACTGCGGGTGCGGCGCTTCGCGATCATGGTCGCGGGCGTGGTCTGTGCGGGCGCGGCGGTCGGCAGCCTCCCGGTGGGTCTGACCGGGTACGCCGAAGCCGCCGGCGATCGGTCACTGACCGGCTGGCTGCTCGCCGCGCAGGCCGGCGGCGCGCTGATCGGGGGCCTGCTCTACACCCGTGCGACGCCCGGTGACGCCCGCCGGCTGCCTCGGCTCGCGGCCGCGTTCACGGTGGTCTACCTGCCGCTGCTGACGATGCCGGGCCCGGCGTTGATGGCCGTGCTGGTGGCGGTCAGCGGGCTCGCGTTGCCACCGCTGCTGACCGCGGTGTTCCTGGCCGCCGACCGGCTGGCGCCGCGCGGGACGGCGGTCGAGGCCTTCGCGTGGATCATGACCGCGTTCACCGTCGGTAGCGCGCTCGGTGCGGCGCTGACCGGCCCGTTGGTGCAGAGCCAGCTGCGGTACGGGTTCGCCTTCGCGCCCGCGATCGGCCTGGTCGCGGTGCTCTGCATGGCCCTGGTGTCCGGGCGCCGGACACCGGTGGAGGCGGCCCGATGATCGAGTGTCGCCTCGTCCTCGACCGACCTGTTCACCGCGTGGGTCGTGACGTCCAGGGTGCGGCCGGTGGAGCAGACGAGGTGACCTATTCGCCGTGGGACAGGAAACCCAGCAACGCCTCGGCCACCGCTGCGGGCGCCTGCTCCGCCTGATGGTGCCCGGAGTCGATGACGCGGTGGCGAAGGGAGTTGGCGATCCAGGGGGCCCAGATCGCCGCCGGGTCCCCGTGGAGATCCAGGTCGTCGTGTGCGGATTCCAGAAGCAACGTGGGGCACATGACCTGCCGTCCGGCGGACCGGTCGGCGTCTTCGTGGTCTCGGTCGATGCCCAGGCCGGCCCGGTAGTCCTCACACATTCCGTGTACGACCGCCGGGTCGTGCAGGGCCGTCACGACGTCGGCGTGATTGCCCTCTCCCAGTGCGGCTGGCTCGCCGATGCGGTACCAGGCGTCGGGGTCGGCGCAGATCACCCGCTCCGGTGTGTCGGCCTGCGCGAGGAACCACCAGTGCCAATAGGCCAGGGCGAAGGTGGCGTCGGTACGCTCGAGTTGCTCGATGACCGGCAGGCCGTCCATGACGATCAGGTGCGACACCAGCTCGGGGTGGTCCATGGCCGTGCGAAACGCGACCAGGGCGCCTCGATCGTGCCCGGCCACGGCGAAGCGGTCGTGGCCGAGGTGCGCCATCAGGCGCACCACGTCACCGGCCATCGCTCGCTTGCTCGACTGGGCGTGCCCGGCCGCGTCCGGGGGAAGGGCCGACCCGCCGTACCCGCGCAGGTCGGGAGCCACCACGAAGTGATGCTCGGCGAGCCTCGGGGCGACCGCGTGCCACGTCGTGTGGGTGCGCGGGTGACCGTGCAACAGCACAATCGGCGTGCCGGCGCCCGCGTACCTGACCCGTGTGGTCACCTCACCGACGTCGATGTGGTCGAGCTGGAAGCCGTCGAACATCGAACGGACGCTACCAGCTGACAGCCGGGAGAGGCCCCGGAGCGGTGGACGAGGGGCCGTGGTCACCAGGGGGCGACGGTGCCGTCCCAGGAGAAGAAGGTGCCGGTCGGGCCGTCGGGTGGGAGCAGGGCCAGGCGGACCACCCCGGTGGCGGCCTCGGCCGGGTCCTCGCCGAGTTCGGCCGCGCGCGGGTTGAGGTTGGTGGCGCGCAGGCCGGGGGCCAGGGCGTTGACCTTGATGTTGTCGTCGGCCAGGGCCTGGGCGTAGTAGACGGTCAGGGCGTTCAGGGCGGTCTTGGACGAGCGGTACGCCGCGGCCGCGCCGCCGCCCAGGCGGAAGTCGAACTGCGGGTTGGGGCCGGTGCTCCAGCCCAGCGACCCGGTGCCGCTGGAGACGTTGACGATGCGCGGGCGGGCCGAGTGGCGCAGCACGGGCAGGAACGCGTTGGTGACGGCGACGACGCCGAAGACGTTGGTCTCGTAGACCCGGCGCAGGGTGTCGGCGTCGAGGTCGGGTGCGCGGTGGCCGGCGTCGCTGATGCCGGCGTTGTTGACGAGGATATCGAGCTGGTCGACGTGCTCGGCCGCGGCCGCTATCGACTTCTCGTCGGTGACGTCGAGGACCAGCATCCGTGCGCCGGGGCCGAGTTCGTCCACGGCGGCCTGGCCGCGGGCGGCGTCGCGGGCGCCGACGTGGACGACGAACCCTTCCGCCAGCAGCTGCCGGGCCACCTCTTTACCGATTCCGCTGTTCGCCCCGGTGATGAGGGCGTGTCCCAGCTCTGCCATAGCGGCCTCCCAAACTCCAACGCTTCCGTTGGAATGAGACTACAACGCCTCCGTTGGAATTTGGTAATGTCGGCCATGGCCTGGGACACCGAGGGAACGCGACGCCGGCTCAAGGAGGCGGCGACGGCCGAGTTCGCCGAGTACGGGCTGGACGGCACCAACATGACGCGCATCGCCGCGCGGGCCGGCATCAACAAGGAACGGCTGTACTCGTACTTCGGCGACAAGAACGCCCTCTGGGATGTCGTCCTGGCCGACGAGCTCGACCGGCTGGCCGCGAGCGTCGGCACGGCCGGCACGATGACCGAGAAGATGGGCGACATCGGCGAGTTCGCCGGCGCGACCTACGACTATCACGCCACGCACCCCGAGCTGGGCCGCCTGCTGCAGTGGGAAGGCCTGACCCGCAGGCCCGCCGCCCTGGCCGAGCAGCGGTCGGCGCACTACCGCGAAAAGGTCGACCGCGTCCGGGCGGCCCAGCGCTCCGGCCTGCTCGACGACGGCCTCGACGCCGCCATGCTGATCTTCTCGATGATCGCCCTGGCGGCCTGGTGGCAGACGGTTCCCCAGCTCGCCGAGATGATCACCGGCGGCAACGGCGACGACCAGGCCGAACGCGCCCGCCGCCGGGAGTTCGTGGTGGCCGCCGCCCGCCGCCTGGCCGCACCCCGCTGAGGCTCACGGGGCCGGGGCGTCACGGCTTGCGGCCGACGCCTCCGTAGAGCCAGCCGGTCGGTGCCGGCGTCGGGTCCTGGGCGTCCGGGCGCCAGGTGTCGATCGTCACCAGGCCCGGCTCGACCAGGTCGAAACCGGTGAAGAAGGGCGCGATCTCGGCGTGCGTACGGAAGAAGATCGGGGTCGGCGTACGACGATAGGCGGCCTCGACCCCCTCGGAGGCCTCGCGCGGGTGGTTGTCCACCGTGACGTGCGTGGCGGCGAGGAAGCTGCCGGCCGCGATCCGGTCGCGGAGCACCCGCATGACCGGCTCCTGCTCGTCGTCGCGCAGGAAGTGGGTCATGGCGATCAGCAGGACACCGACCGGGCGGCTGAAGTCGATCAGCTTGCGGACGTCGTCGTGGGCGAAGACGCTCTCGGGGTCGCGCAGGTCGGCGGTGACGACGGTGGTCAGGTCGTCGGTGGCCAGCAGGGCGCGGCCGTGGGTGAGCACGATCGGATCGTTGTCGACGTACGCGACCCGCGCGTCGGGCGCCGCCTTCTGCGCGACCTCGTGGGTGTTGCCGGCGGTCGGCAGCCCGGCGCCGATGTCGACGAACTGGCGGATGCCCTGGCCGACCATGAACCGCACGGCCCGCCGGAGGAAGGCGCGGTTTTCCAGGGCCAGCTGCCGGACCTCGGGCATGGCCTGCTCGACGGCGGCGACGGCCTCCCGGTCGACGGCGAAATTGTCCTTGCCGCCCAGGTAGAAGTCGTACATGCGCGCGACGTGCGGCCGGGTGGTGTCGATACCGAGATCGCTCACAGTGGTACCCCCGAAACCGAAAAGTCCTCTTTGGAGTGATCGTACGTCCGAGCTCCTCAATCAATAACGGCGGGATCCCACCAAGGTTCATGACGTAGGCTGGCCGTCGTGAACAGCGTGCGACGTGACCGACGCCGGGCTCGCCCCGACCGTCCGCGCTGACCCATGTCTCCCGCCGGCGGGTTCGTCCTCGCCGGTCGCGTTGGCTGAACCCTCGGCTCTCTATCCCGAGGATCGCCATGAATCTGGAAGCACTGCTCGCCGATCGGCTGGCCGCCGCGTTCGCCGCGGTCGCCGGGCACCCGCTGGACCCGGCGGTACGCCGCTCGCCGCACGCCGACTTCGCCACCGGCGCCGCCCTCCAGCTGGCCCGCGACCTCGGACGCGATCCCCGCGCGGTCGCGGCGGCCGTACGGGAAAAGGCCGACCTGACCGGCATCGCCACCGCCGAGATCTCGGGTCCTGGGTTCATCAACCTGACAGTGGACGACCGGCTGCTGACCGACGCGAAGCCGGCCATCGGCACGGCCGAGCCACGCACCGTCGTGATCGACTACTCGGCACCCAACGTCGCCAAGGAACTGCAGGTCCACCATCTGCGGTCGACAGTGATCGGGGACGCGGTGGCCCGGCTGCTGACCCGGCTCGGCCATGACGTGCGGCGAGCCAACCACCTCGGCGACTGGGGTACGCCGTTCGGCCTGCTGGTCGAGCACCTGCTCGACGGCGGCGAGCTGAGCATGGACGACCTGACCGGCTTCTATCAGGCGGCGCGGGCCCGGTTCGACAACGACGACGACTTCAAGCGGCGGGCCCGGCTGCGGGTGGTGGCGCTGCAGAACGGGGACGAGCGGACGCTGGCCACCTGGCGGCAGCTGGTCGACGTGTCCGAGAAGCACTTCATGGAGGTGTACGCGCGGCTGGGCGTCACGCTGACCGAGGGCGACTTCGCCGGCGAGAGCTCGTACAACGACGACCTGCCCCGGATCGTCGAGGAACTGGACGCCAAGGGGCTGCTGCGGGTCAGCGACGGCGCCCTGTGCGCGTTCCCGGAGGGTTTCACCGGCCGGGACGGCGAACCGGTCCCGTTGATCGTGCGCAAGAGCGACGGCGGTTTCGGGTACGCGGCCACCGACCTGGCCGCCGTCCGGCACCGGGTGGGCGTGCTCGGGGCCGACCGGCTGCTCTACGTGGTCGGCGCGCCGCAGCGTACCCACTTCCAGATGGTCTGGGCGGTGGCCCGGGCGGCGGGCTGGCTACCCGATCACGTCGAGGTCGAGCACGTCGCGTTCGGGTCGATCCTGGGCACCGACGGCAAGATGCTCAAGAGCCGGTCGGGCGGCACGTTGCGGCTGTCGGCGCTGCTCGATGAGGCTCACCGGCGGGCGGCCGAGCTGACCGGCGGCGACGAGAACGCGGACGCGGTCGGTATCGGCGCGATCAAGTACGCCGACCTGTCCACCGATCGGCGGTCGGACTACGTGTTCGACTGGGACCGGATGCTCGCGCTGACCGGCAACAGCGGACCCTACCTGCAGATGGCGTACGCGCGGATCCGCTCGATCCTGGCCAAGGCCGGCGACTCCGAGCCGGGTCCGGTGACCATCGGGCACCCGAGGGAGCGGGCGCTGGCGCTGGAACTGGCCGCCTTCGAACCCGCCGTCGCCACTGTCGCCGGCACGCTCGAGTTCCACCGGCTCACCGCCTACCTGTACGGGCTGGCCAGCGCCTTCTCCAGCTTCTCGGAGGCCTGCCCGGTGCTGCGGGCCGAGCCCGGCGTACGCGCGAGCCGTCTTGCTCTGTGTGAGCGGACCGCCGAGACGTTACGGCAGGGGCTGGACCTCCTGGGTATCCGCACTCCCGAGCGCCTGTGAGCGGGTGAAACGCTCGATCCGGCCGAAGCCGGGCCAGATTCGCTCGGTCAGCGCGCGGGTGGTCAGCTGCTGGCCGCTCGCGCGCCGGCGCCGCTCGGCCAGCACCGCCGCCAGCAGCATCCACGACGGCGTGCCGGACGGTGGCGGCTGCGGGATCCGGGCCGTCATCTCGTCGGCCAGGCCGTCGGCGAAGCGGTGCGCGTACACCGGCAGAATGTCGCGCGACCGGGCCAGGAAGTGCCGGGCGGCCAGGGCCAGATCGTCGTCGACGCTGTTCAGGTCGGCGGTGGACGCCCACCCGGCCAGCGGCGTCGGCATCGCCGGCATCCAGCCCCACTCGGCCGCCGACCGCTCGTGCACCACGAACGTGCCCGCGGCCAGGTCACCGAGCCGCCGGCCGTGCGGCGACAGGATCATCGTGGTCATGCTGACCACCCACGTGACGAACGGCATGATCAGCCCCGGCCACTCCAGGGTCAGCCCGACCAGCGCGCGGGTCAGCGCGTGCCGCAGCCGGATCGGCCCGCCGTCGGCGCGGACCACCCGCAGGCCGAGGGCGCGTTTGCCCGGGCTTCGGCCGTTGGTCACGGTTTCCACCACCGTCGGGTACGCCAGGACGACGACCACCACGATGACGACCGACATGGCCTGGGTCAGCGCCCCGTCGGCCAGGTCACCGAACGCGAACGGCGCGATCGAGAACACCACCAGGAAGAGGAAGAACGCCAGCACCACCTGGATCGCGGCGTCGATCAGCAGGGCCAGCGCGCGCGAGCCCAGCCGGGCGTACCGGATGTCGACCTCGACGGCTTCACCGTTGACGAGGCGGTCCGGGGTGCTCTGTTCGGTGCCGGGCACGCACCCAGTCAACACCACGGCGGATAACATGCGGCGGTGGACCTCGATGCCTACGTCGCCGAGCGTCGCGGCGAGTGGAATCGCCTCGAGGCGCTGACCCGCCGGCGCAAGCTGCGGCCCGACGAGGCCGACGAGCTGGTGCTGCTCTATCAGCGCGCGGCCACCCATCTGTCGGTGGTGCGCAGCCGCTCCCCCGACCCGGTGCTGGTGGCCGGCCTGTCCCGGCTGGTGCTCGCGGCCCGCGCCACGATCACCGGCACCCGGAAGTTCTCGTGGACGCCGGTGGCCCGGTTCTTCACCACCACGCTGCCCGGTGAGCTCTACCGCACCCGGTGGTGGTGGATCACCGTCGGCGTGCTCTTCATGGTGGCCGCCACGGCGATGGTCCAGTACGTCGCCGGGCATCCCGAGGTGGCCGGCGTCTTCATGAGCGACACCGAGATGAACGACCTGGTCAGCAAGGACTTCGTCAGCTACTACAGCGAGTACCAGGCCCAGAACTTCGCGGCCCGGGTGTGGACGAACAATGCCTGGCTGACGGCACAGTGCCTGGCTTCCGGCGTACTCATCGTGCCGGTCTTCTATCTCCTCGTGCAGAACCTGCTCAACCTGGGCGTGATCGGCGGCGTGATGGTCGGCTCGGGCGCCGGCGACACCTTCCTGACCTATCTCGCCCCGCACGGCTTCCTCGAACTGACCTGCGTCTTCGTCGGCGCCGGGGTGGGCCTGCGGATCGGCTGGGCATGGATCGCGCCGGGCCCGCACCGCACCCGCGCGCAGGCGCTGGGCGAACGCGCCCGCAGCGGCATGCTGGTCGCGCTCGGCCTGGCCCTCGCGCTGTTCGTGTCCGGCCTGCTCGAGGCCTACCTGACCCCGTCGCCGCTGCCCGCCGCCGTGCGCATCGCCATCGGCGTGCTGGTCTGGCTCGGCTTCCTGGCCTACGCCCTCCTTCTCGGCCACTTCGCGCACCACCGGCAGGGGTCGGCCGACCTCGACGAGGACCTGGGCGAAGCGGCGGTGCCGACCCGATGAGCACCTGGGATCCGTCCGGCGCCGGGGTGGTGACGCTGCCGTCCGGGCTGCTGGTCCGCGGCCGGGGCCTGCGCGAGCCGATGCCCGGCGGCCACCCGCCGACGTTCGGGGCCTACCTGCTGGGTCGCCCGCCACCGGAGTTCGGCTGGCCGAGCCGGTGGGTGACCTGGCCCGACTTCCGGTTGCCGCGCGATCCGGCGTACCTCCGGACGGTCCTACGAGAGATCCTCGACCACGCGCGTTCCGGCCGCGCCGAGCTGGCCTGCGGCGGCGGTCGTGGCCGGACCGGCACGGCGCTGGCCTGCCTGGCCATCCTCGACGGCGTCCCTTCGTCACAAGCGGTGCGCTGGGTACGCGAGAACTATCACCCCCGAGCTGTGGAGACCCCGTGGCAGAAGCGTTTCGCCGCCCGATGGACCTCCGGCGCCGCCTGACCGCCCTGGCCGCGGTGGCCGCCTGCCTGGCCGCCGCCCTGGGCATCCGCCTGCTGGCCGGCACGAGCGTCCTGGACAGCGCGGGCACGCTCGCCCAATACTCCGGCACCGCGCTCTACGCCTCGATGATCTACGCGGGCCTGTTCGTGCTGGCTCCCGCACTGCGCCCGGCGATGGCGGCCGCCGTGGCGATCGCGTTCTGCTGGGCGGTCGAACTGTTCCAGCTGACCGGCGTCCCGGCCGGCCTCTCCGCGCACAGCGTCCTGGCCCGCCTCGCCCTTGGCGTCGCCTTCGACCCCGCCGACCTGCTCTGGTACCCCGTCGGAGTCCTCCCCCTCCTGGCCGCCCACGCCTATTTCTCCCATCACTGCCGGCTGATCCGGGGAACCAGCCCGCGGAGGTAGGCGGCCTGGCCGACGTGCTGGGCGCTGTCGTTGAAGACGCTGATCAGGCGCACACCCAGGGTCACCGGCGGATCCCAGCGGGTGTCCACGACCCGGTCCAGATCACCGTCGGACAGCGGCGAGATCCAGCCGATCGCCCGGTCGTGCACGGCCGTGAAGTAGTCGAGGAGCGCCCGCCCATCGCGCGGCCGTACCGCGGCGACATCGTCGGGGCCGTGCCCGAAGCCGGAGTTGCCGTGGTCCGGGGCCAGGCCGAACGTCTCGGCGAAGGCGCCGGTCACCCACAGCTGTTCGGTGTCCATCGATTCGGCCAGGTGGTCCTCGATCCGGCTCAGGTGCCACACCAGCCACCCGACGCTGTTCGCCCCCTCGGCCGGAGCCCAGCGCAACTCCTCCGGTGTCAGCCCGTCGACCGCGGCCTCGACCAGCGCGGGCAGCCGTCCGTACGCATCCAACAGCACATCAGTGGCACGCATGACCGTAACGACGTGCGAATGGCCGGCGGGTTCAGGAGTCCCGGGCGTCGTGATCGGCCCGGGCCGCGTCGATGGCCGGCAGGGTCTCGGCACCCCATTCCGACAATGGCCGGGCCGCGGCCAGCGGGCCCTTTCCGGTCGGCGTGAGCTGGTAGCTGACGCTCGGCGGCATGACGTCGGGCACGGTCCGGGGTGGGCGATCAGCCGGTCAGGGAGGCGATGTGGTCCTCGATCTTCCGGGCCTGCTCGTCGTCGGCGAAGAGGAACTGCAGGCCCAGCTGCTCGCCCTCCATGTTGGCCAGCCTGGTCCGCACCGGGAACCCGGCCACCGTCGTGTCGATCACGTCGCCCAGTCCGACGCCGCTCAGGTGGGCCGGATCCACCTGGACGCGCACGCCACCCACGCCCACGTTGATCAGCGTGGCCGGGATCGGCTCGGGCCGGCCGGCCTGGCGCAGCTCGATCGAGCCGGTGGCGGCGACCCGGTCGGACCGGCGGCGTTCCAGCTGCGCCGCCAGCCCGGACATCTCCTCGACCTTCTCGATCGTGGTCGACATCCGGTCGGCCAGCCGGGTCACCACCGCGCCCTGGTCGGACGCGGTCGCCCGCAGGGAGGTGGCGGCGTCGCCGACGCTGCCGATGCCGGTCACCATGGCCGAGATCGTGCCGGACATCTCGGACGTGGCCCGTTCGAGCTCCTCGATGGTCTCGGCGATCTGCTCGGTGGACTGGGTGGTCGTGGTGGCCAGTTCCTTCACTTCGTCGGCGACGACGGTGAAGCCGAGGCCGAGTTCCCCCGCCCGGGCCGCCTCGATGGTGGCGTTCAGGGCGAGCAGCCGGGTCTGGCCGGCGATGCCCTTGACCAGGGCCGCGGTGGCCGCCACCCGGCGCAGTGACCCTTCCAGGGTGGAGATCACCTCCTCGGCGTGGCGGGCGTGTTCGACCACCGCGTTGGTTGCGGCGTCGGTGGCCGAGATCTCCGAGTCGATCGTGTCGGAGGCGTGGCGTACGTCGCCGACCTGGGCGGTCACCTGGCGCAGTTCCTCGGCGATCACGGTGGTCGACTCGTCGATGATCGCCTGGGCCCGGTCGCGCAGCCGCATCTCGGCCTGCCGCTGGTGCAGGAAGCTGACCCGCAGCTGCTCCTCGCGCACCGACTGGGCCACTCTGAGCTCCTCCTCCTGCTGGATCAGCCGGTCGCGGGCGATGGTCAGGGCCTGGCCGATGTCGCCGAGCTCGTCCCGCCCGGAGGGCAGGGGGCGGCCGGTGAAGTCGCCGTCGGCGATCGCGCGCACCCCGGTCACGGCCAGAGCGACATCATGGCGGGTACGCCAGAGCACGCCGGCCGCGAACCAGGCCGCGAGCACGAACCCGCCGAGCGTCACGATCAGCACGATCAGCCGGCTCGAGGTGAAGCCGCCGATCCGGGTGGCGAGCAGTCCACGCAGCGCGTCGACCAGCGCCGGGGTGGCCGCCTTGATCGCGTCGGCGGGTGCCGTGACGTCGGCCGGCCCGGGACTCTCCAGGGCGCCGGTCAGGGTGTCGGCCAGGGCGCCGGTGGCGTCGGCGGCCGCGCTCAGCGTGGTGAGCTCGCCGGCCAGCCCGTCCCGGGCGGTGCTGTCGACGGCGGTCTTGATGTCGGTCCGCAGGCTGTCCGCCGCCCCGGCCAGGGTGCCAGCCCGCACGGCCTGGGCGGCGACCGCGTCGCTGCTGCCGGCCCGTTCCGCGGTAGCCGCCTCGTACGCCGCCAGCAGCGCCTTGGGCAGCTGCACGATCTGCGCGTCCATCACATAGAAGGAGTCGAGGTCGGGGTCGAGGATCAGGTTGGAGGTGTTGCCGGTCTCGGTGATCAGGGCGCCGAGCGCGGCGACCAGACCGGCCCGGTCGGTGGCGGCGGGCAGTCGCGTGGTCAGCTTCAGGTCGGGGTGGTCGGCCATCGCGGCCTCCACCGGCTTCAGGTCGGGGGCACGCCCGGCGACCGTGTCGGCCAGCGCGACCAGCGCCGCCTCGACCACGTCGGTGCCCTGCTCCTCCATCGTGCTGAACTCGATCTTCGAGTTGACCTCGCCGGTGTACGCCCACGTGGCTACCGCCCCGGGCACCATCAACACCAGGACGAGCGCGCCGAGGCGCAGACTGGTCCGCATCCGGTCGGCGGCGACCAGGACGGGACGCAGCAGCACCGGAGCGTGAGCGGCCGACATGTCCCGATTCCACCACGTTGCGGCGGGTTGTGAGTCCGATCTGGCGAGGACCGCGATCAGACGTATTCATGAACGACGGCCGGCGACCGGACCGTACCCTTGGGCGATGAGCATCGTCGTCGTGCGGTCCTTCGGCGTGAGTGCGACGGCTGAGGCGGTGCTCGACTATCTCCGCGACTTCGGCCACACCGAGGAGTGGGACCCGGCGACCCGGCGCAGCGAACGGATCGACTCCGGCCCGATCGCGGTCGGCAGCGCCTGGCGCAACGAGTCGCGGGTGCTGGGCCTGACCGCCGAACTCACCTACACCCTGTGCCGGGCCGAGACAGACCGGCTGGTCTTCGTCGGCCGCAGCGAGACCGCCACCGCGACCGGCACGTTCACGGTGATCCCGATCCCGCCGGGCAGCCAGGTCACCTACCACCTCGACGTGGAGATGCACGGTGTGGCCAAGCTGGCCACCCCGGTGATGAAGGCGGAGTTCGAGAAGCTGGGCACGCAGAGCGCGGCCCGCCTGGCCGAGGTGCTCCAGCCCGCCCTGGAGATTTAGTCAGTATCCGGGTGCGGCGTGCGTAGTTAGGCCCTGCGTGAGAATGCGACCCGGCTGGCGGCTGACCGGTCCGCGCCGGCGCACCGGGGGCCGGCCGCACGCCTACTATCTGGCCATCGGTTTCCCGCCGGCGGCCAAGAGCTGCGCGTACCGGATGCGGGAGACGGCCAACCAGCTGTACGCGCACGGCTGGGACGTCACCGTGATCACGATCCGGCAGGAGTCCTGGGAGCGCGAGTTCGGGCTGGACCACACGCTGTCCGAGGCGGTGCACCCGGCGGTCCGGATCGTCGAGCTGCCGCTGGTCCGTGACGACCTGCTGACCGACGTCCGGCGGTACTCCGAGGCCCGGTCGCTGGATCCGGCCCGCTGGATCCGGGAGTCGCGGGCGGCCGACCTGAGGAGCTTCCCGGAGCCGGTGTTCGGCGGCTGGCGCCCGGTGCTGGAGGACGCGCTGCTGCGCCTGCACCGCATGGACCCGGCCGATCTGCTGGTCACCACCTGCGTCCCGTACGTGAACCTGGCCGCCACCGGTCGCCTGCACGAGGTGGCCGGCGTCCCGTACGCGGTGGACTTCCGGGACGGCTGGTCGATCGATGTGATCGGGGGCGGCGAGGCGTTCCCGCCCGACTCGGAGGCCGGGCGCTGGGAGTCCCGGCTGCTGCGCGGCGCGGTCCGGTTCTGGTGCGTGAACGAGCCGATCGCCGAGCACTACCGGCGGCGCTATCCGGACCTGGTGGACCGGATCGAGGTGGTGCGCAACGGGTTCGACGCGGACAGCGTGCCGGCTGCCGCGCGTACCCCGGACCCGAAGAATTTGATCTTCGGCTATCTGGGGTCGGTCAACTTCAAGGCCGACTTCCTGGCCGAGATGCTGGACGCGTGGCGGGCCGCGCGGGCCGTCGACGAGCTGATCGCCCGGGCCACGCTGGACTTCCGCGGGCACATCGGCGCGGGCGCGACCCGGGAGGACACCACGCACGTCGAGCTGTTGCGGGCGGCCGCGGGCGACGGGGTCCGGTTCGGCGGCGCGGTGCCCAAGGCGCGGGTGGCGGAGACCTACGGCGGCTGGGACGTGTCGGTGCTGATGCTGGTCGGCGGCCGGTTCGTCACCTCCGGCAAGGTGTACGAGGTGCTGGCCAGCGGCCTGCCGGTGCTGTCGGTGCACGAGCCCGACCACGACGCGTGCACGGTGCTGGCCGGCAACCCGCTGTGGACCGGCACTGATACATCGGTGTGCTCAGAGCGCTCTGAGCACACCGATGCATCAGTGGGCGGCTCGCTTGTCGACCGGATCCGGCGGGCGGCGCGGCTGGCCCTGGCGGCCACCCCGGACCAGCGGGCCGCGGCCCGGGAGCTCGGCGCCCGCTACGCCCGCGCGGCCCAGATCGCGCCCGCGGTGGCCCGCCTGACCGAGGCCGTACGCGGACCGGCCGCCGCATGATCATGTCACGGACGTCGGACGCCGCCATGGGTGCCGAGGTGATCAACGTGCTGGTGGTGGCCGCGACCACGCCGGGGCGCCCGGCCGCCTTCGCCGAGTCGATGCGCCGGCTGGCCGACGCGGGCGCGGACGTCACGCTCATCGTCGGCGACGAGTTCCCGTTGTCCCGGCGGTACCGCGCGATGACCGGCACCAAGGGCCAGAAGCTGTGGTGGCGGGCCGCGGCCGACGCCCGGTTGCGGACGGCCGCGGCCCGGGCCGACGTGCTGGTGGCGCTGGACGCGGCCGCGGTGCACACGGTGTGGCAGCTGGCCCGCCGGCACCGGGGTACGGACGCGGTGCTCGGCCTCACCCCGGCGCTGCGCCGGGTCGAGGCCCTCGCGGCCCAGGGGATGCGCCTGCGGGTGCGGCGGTTGCTGGTGCGCGGGCCGTCCTTCGGGTACGCCCGGGAGGCGGTCCTCCGGCGGATCAAGGGGTACGGCCGGGCCGCCGCCCGCCACGCCACCGGCGCCTCCGTGCAGGGCACCCGGCTCGGCCGCGCGGCCTGGCAGAGCGCCCTGGCCGGCCTGCCGATGCCCGCCCGGGCCCGGTTGCCGCTGGCCCGCCGGGTGGCCGACGGGATGGCCCGGGCCGGGTACGCCGCCGAGGCCGGCAGCACGCTGACCGCCGCCGTCCGCCGGGTCCCGCAGCCGCGGCGCCGGGCCCGGTTCCTCAGCACCCCGGCCCTGACCGAGCTGACCGCCGGGCGCATCCCCCCGTACCTGGAGGAGGCCGCCGCCGCCGAACTCGCCTGCGCCGACGCCCAGCTGGCGCACAGCCCGGGACCGGCCGCGGCGGCCGCGCACCGGGCCGCCAAGCTGTTGTTCCACCGGGTCCTGCACTACGACTCGCTGACCTCGCCGGCCGCGCCGGACCCGGGTGCGTTCTTCGCACCGTGGCACCGCAGCGCCACCGGCCGCGCGCTGGCCGCACCCCGGGGCCGGTCGGTCCCGGCCGCTCCCCCACCGGCCGGGCGCCCGGTCCGCCTGCTGTTCCTGTACCGCATCAACGACAACTTCCTCAGCGTGCTGCGGGACCGTTACGCCGCCCGGGACGACGTCGAGGTGCGGTCGGTCAACGTCCACGACGACGACCGGCTGGAGAGCGCGGCGATCGAGCCGCAGCACTACACCGAGCATGTGCTGGGCGGCTCGCCGGACTACGCCGGGCCGGTCGCCGAGGTGCTGCGGCCGCACCTGGACTGGGCCGACACCGTGTTCGTGGACTGGTTCTCGCCCGCCGCCGGGCTGCTCACGCTGCTCGACCCGGGCCGCACCCGGGTGGTGGTGCGGCTGCACAGCTTCGAGGTGTTCGACATCTGGCCGCACCTGGCCGACCTGAGCCGGGTCGACGACCTGGTCTTCGTCTCCGAGCATCTGCGGGCCTACGCGCGGGCGATCCTGCCGGGGCTGGGCGGGCCGGGCCGGCCGCGTACCCATGTGCTGCCGCACCCGGCCGACCTGAGCGGCTTCGACCGGCCCAAGCCGCCGGAGGCCCGGTTCGCGCTGGGCCTGATCGGGGTGAGCGCGGTGGCCAAGGACCCGCGCTGGGCGTTCGAGGTGCTGCGGTTGCTGCGGGCCGGGGACGAGCGCTACCACCTGCGGCTGATCGGGGCCGACGTACGCGGGGACACGAGCGCGGCGGCCCGGCGCTACCGGCGGGCGTACGAGGAGGATCTGGCCGCGTTCCCACCCGGTGCGGTGCGGCGGCTGGGGCAGACCGACGACGTGCCGGCGGCGCTGACCGCGGTGGGGACGATCCTGAGCAGTTCGGTGCGGGAGAGCTTCCACTGGGGACTGGCCGAGGGCGCGGCCAGTCACGCCGTACCCGTGGTCCGGGACTGGCCGTTCTTCCCGGGCGCGGCGGCCCAGCTCTTCCCGCCGGAGTGGGTGGTGAGCGACCCGGCCGCGGCGGCGGCCCGGATTGTGGCGGCCACCGCGACCGAGGAGGTGTGGCGCAAGGCCGGGGCCGAGGCGGCGGCGCACGCACGGGTCACCTGGGACCACGCGGTGGCGGCCGAGCCCTACGACCGGCTGTTCGGGATCAGGTCGCGGTAGACCTGGTCGAGGACGGCGGCCTGGGCGCGCCAGGTCCACTGCTCGAGCAGGCCCGGTCGCGCGTACGCGGCCCGGTACCGCGCCGGGTCGGCCAGCACGGCACCGGCCGCCCGGACGTAGTCGTGCACGTCGTCGGCCGCGTACACCTCGCCCTGGCCGGTCGCCCGGACCGTGGCCGCCATCGCCCGCACGTCGCTGACCACCAGCGGCAGCCGCGCCTGGGAGTACTCGAAGAACTTGTTGCTCAGCGCGATCTCGTGGTTGGGCAGGTGGCGCAGCGGGCTGACGGCCGCGTCGGCCGCGCTCAGGTAGGACACCAGTTCGTCGTGGGGCACGTACGGCAGCAGGTGCACCCGGTCGCGTACCCCCAACCGGGTGGCCAGGTCCTCGATCGGGTCGGCGCCGCCCCGGTTCCCGTTGGGGTGCAGCGAGATCAGGGCCAGGTGCAGCTCGGGCAGGAACGGCAGGGCCTCGACGATCAGGTCGACGCCGCGGACCGGGGTGATGCCGCCGCAGTAGGCCATCAGCGGTGTGCCCGGGCCGACGCCGCAGTCGGCCCGCAGCTTCCCGCCGCCGGTGGCCGGGGCGTCGGGAGCGTTGAGCACCACGGCCGGTTTCCGGGCCAGACCGTGCCGCTCCTGGAGCCGGTCGGCCAGCATCGGTGACACCGTGACGACGGCGTCGGCGTACCGGGCGAACTCCCGCTCGTGCGCGATCTGGGCCGGCAGCCAGCGCGGGACGCCCGGCCGGCCCGGCATCCCGGCCACGTCCTCGTGCGCGTCCCAGACCAGCGCGACAGTGCGGCCGCGGGCGGCGGCGCGCAGCTTGGCCCGGGCGCCGACGCCGATCATCCGGTAGTCGTTGGCGTGGATCAGGTCGGGGTCGAGCGCGTCCACGACCGGTCCGAGGGACAACTCGTAGTCCCAGAGCGCCGGGTCGAGCCGCCGCCAGGCGCGCCGCCCGCGGGTCGCGGTCCACCAGCGCACGTTGGCGCGGGTCCAGAACGAGCGCTCGTTCTCCCGGGCCGCGGTCAGCCGGACCAGCTCGGCGTTCCGGAACCGGGTCCAGCGCTTGGCCACCCGCAGCGCCGCCTGGCCGGGCAGCAGACCGGCCCGCCGGGCGAGCAGCCGCCACCTCGGCACGCCGGCGCGGCGGGCGGCGGCCAGCTCACCGAAGCGGGCGATCAGCTCGGCCCGCCGGGCCCGGACCAGCTGCAGCCGGTAGCCCGCGGCGCGACCGGGCGGGTACGCGAGCGGCCGGCGCAGCGAGCGCTGGAACGTCGACCGGTGGTGCCGCAGCGGCGAGCGGATCCCGTACAGCCGTACCTGGGCCGGGCCGATCGACCAGGCCTCGCGCGGGCTGCCGGGGGTCAGCAGCCCGATCAGCGTGACGTCCCAGCCCGCCGCGGCCATCGAGCGGGCCTGTTTCTGCACCCGGGAGTCGCCGACCACACCGTTGTCGACGAGCATCACCACCCGGGTCACCTACCTCTCAACTGGCGGACCCCGGGCGAAGTTGCGTGCCGATCGGCATCCGGGCCCGCGGTGGCGCCGGGGCGACCGGCAGCACGGAGTCGTAGACGGTGTCGAGCACCGCCGCCTGGCGTTCCCAGGTCCACTCGTCGAGCCGGCCCGGCCGGTCGTAGGCGGACCGGTAGCGATCCGGGTCGGAGAGCACCGCGCGCACCGCCCGCAGGTAGCCGTCGAGGTCGCCGGCCGGGTACACCTCACCCTGCCCGGTCTCGGTGACCGTGGCCGCCATCGTGCGCGTGTCGCTGACCACGATCGGCAGCCGGGCCTGGGCGTACTCGAAGAACTTGTTGCTCAGCGCGATCTCGTGGTTGGGCAGGTGCAGCAGCGGGCTGACGGCCACGTCGGCCGCCGACAGGTAGCTCACCACCTGGTCGTGCGGGACGTAGGGCAGCACGTGGACCCGGTCGGCCACGCCCAGTTCGCGCGCGCGGGCGAGGTGCTCGTCGGCGGCGGCGCGGCGTTCGCTCGGCGGCACACAGACCAGGGCCAGATGTACGCCGGGCAGCTCGGTCAGCGCCTCGACCAGCAGGATCGTGTTCCGGGCGACGGACAGCCCGCCCCCGTACGCGATCAGCGGGGTGGCCCGGTCGATCTCGCAGTCGGCGCGCAGTTCCCGCGGCGGCTCGTCGTCCACCGCGGACTGCACCGGAATCATGGTCGGGCAGTTCATCACCACGGCCGGCAGCTCGCGCAGCCGGTGCTCCGCCCGCAGCAGCTCGGCCAGCGCGGGCGAGACCGTGACGACGGCGTCGGCGTGCGGCGCGTACTCCCGCTCGTAGCCGACCTGGGCCGGCAGCCAGCCCGGCCAGCCCGGGAACGGCGCCAGCCCGGGCACGTACTCGTGGGCGTCCCAGACCAGCTTGACCGTGCGGCCGCGGGCGGCGGCGCGCACCTTGGCCCGGGCGCCGACGCCGAGCATCTTGTAGTCGTGGGCATGGATGATGTCCGGTTCCAGGCCGTCGATCACCGCCGACATGGACAGCTCGAAGTCCCAGAGGCTCGGGTCCAGCCGGCGCCACGAGCGGCGGCCGCGCAGGATCCGCCAGATGCCGTTGCCGGCCCAGGTCAGCGGGGCGTGCGGGTTGCCCCGGGCCTCGGTCAGGCGCCGCAGCTCGCCGGTGCGCAGGCGTACCCACCGGCTCTGGATCTTGAGTAGGGCCCGGCCCGGCAGCAACCGCAGCAGACCGGCCAGCTCGGCCCCGCGCCCGGCCCCGGCCCGCCGCGCCGCCGCCAGCTCGGCGATCCGGAAGTGGACGTCGTTGTAGCGGCCGGCGACGGTCTGCCGGCGGTTGGCGGCCAGCGCGGTGCTCGAGTAGGCCAGTGGCCGGCGCGGCGACCAGCGCAGCTTGGAGTGGTGGGTGAACAGTGGGCGCCTGGTCCGGACCAGCTTGACCTCGGCCTGGCCGAGCCGCCAGGAGACCCGCCGCGCGTTCGGGTGGGCCACGCCGAGCAGCGTCACTTCCCAGCCCGCGGCGGCGGCCGACCGGGCCGCCTTCTGCACCCGGGAGTCCCCGTCGACGCCGTTGTCGACCAGCATGACGACCCGGCCGCGCGTCGCCTCGGGCGGATCGCTGATCCCGCCGAGGGGCTCGTCCATCGTCACCGTCATTGCTCACTCCCAGGGATCGGTGGCCCACGGTTCAGCAGGCATGCTCATCCCAACGGGTTCAACCGATCACAGGAAACGCCGCAAATCACCTCATCGTGGCTGTGTCGCCCGGCCGCTCGCATCGTCGTCCGCGGCGTGACGGGCAGCCACCACCCGCGCAGCGAACCGGCCGAGACGAGGACCGCGAACCGGCCGTCGATCCAGCCCACCTTGGCCACGCCGGTCTGGCTGGCCGCCGACACCTGGGCCACGCTCGGCCCGCTGATGGCATAGACCAGGTGCGACCCCTTGGCCAGGATCACGCTGCGCCGGCCGAAGTACGGCACGACCGAGACCGGCGTGGTGGTGGACTGCCGGCCCGGGTACTCCCGCACCCAGAACCCGGCCAGCGCACCCTTGGTGACGTGGTACCAGAAGCCCGGCTGCCCGCTGATCCGCCGCCGCTGGTCGACCGGGGCCGAGGACGCCGCGCTCAGCGTGACCGTGCGCCGGGCCCGCACCCGCCCGTCGGTGACAGCGCGGAAGGTCACGCCGACGTGCGCGCCGCGGTTGAACCGGATCGTGGCGGTGACCTTGGGCATGGTGAAGTCGCCGTGCAGGATCTCGGCCATCCCGGCGAAGACCGGCTGACCGGAGAGCGCCTGCAGATGCAGCAGCTGATTGACGTGGATGTTGTGGTATTTCTCGCTGGGCACGTCGCCACGCAGGCTGTAACTGGAGGCCCAGCCCGGGTTCCGGAAATACCGCAGCAGGTAGGTGTAGACGGTCAGGGTGGCCTGGCCGAAGAGCGCGGCGGCGGCCGGCGAGCGGGTCGCGTTCCAGTAGTCCCAGACGCCGTAGAGCGCGAAGATGTGCCCGTTCAGCACCCGGGCCGAGGTGGCCGGGGCCGGGCCCGGGTACTCCTCCAGCCACAGCCGCCCGGCGGCGTCCTTGTGGGTCACCCACGGCACGCCCGGCGCGTAGTCCAGCCGCAGCGACGCGAACGACCGGTCGGCCGCCCGCCGCCACTCGGCCGAGCCGGTCGCCTTGGCCAGCCGGATGAACAGCGACGTGGCCTGCCCCTGGGCCATGCCCGAGTACCACGGCGCCCGCATGGTCAGATTGATGCCGGAGCTGAGCGGGAAGTCGAAGCGGTACGGGAAGAACCAGGCGCCGCGCGACTCGACGTGGGTGTCGACCAGCCGCCGGGCCTGGCGCTGGGCCAGGTCGAGATACCAGGTGTCGTGGGTCCGCCGGTAGTTGTTGACCAGGGCCAGGCCGTACTGCGCCTGGGCCACCGGGTGGTTCATCTTCCGGCCGCCGGTGATCTGCGGGCTGCTGAACATCCGCACGCCCTGCCCGTCGATCACCCCGGTGTTCCGCTTGGGCAGGTCACCGCCGTCGTGGTAGGGCCACGAGTTGACCGCGACCACCCGCGGACCGAACGCCGCGGTGGCCGCCTCCGCCGGCGCCGGGCTGATCAACATCGACAGAACGGCCACCAGCGCCACGATTGGTCTCACCCGTACAAACTCGTGGCCTCCGGCGTTTTAAACCGGCGAACGAGACGCGGTAATCCGTTAGAGGGACGGCCCGGCCGCCCGGTCCCATTCGATCTCGCGGATGCGCGATCATCACTCCAGAGTGGACCCGGGGCGGGCCGGTAGGGCCAGCCCTACCCGACTCCACCATCCAGGCCCAGTGCGTCGAAGTCAGCCGATTTCTACCGTCGATGCCATGCCAACTCTCGCCGCCGTTCTACTGACCGTCGTGTCGCTCTTCTCGCCGCCGGCCCCGGCCCCGCTCGCCTGGGGGTCCTGCGTGCAGGGTCCGGACGACGTCCTCGGCGCCTACCTCGACCAGGCCGGGGCCACCTGCGCCACGCTGCAGGTGCCGGTCGACTACGCGCATCCGTCGGCCCGGACGTCGGTCGCGGTGACCCGGCTCAAGGCGACCGATCCGGCCCACCGGCGCGGTTCGCTGCTGCTCAACCCGGGCGGCCCGGGTACGAGCGGGCTCGAACTGGCCGCGGCGGCACCGCAGTACTTCGGCGAGCTGCTGGCCCGGTACGACATCATCGGGATGGACCCGCGCTTCACCGGGCGCAGCGACCCGATCGAGTGCGACTGGACGACCAACACCTTTCTGCGCTCGGCCGGGCCCGATCGGCGGACGTTCGACCGGAACGCCGCTCTGATGCGTACCCTCGCCGACGGTTGTGTCAAAGCCGGCCGCGACCGCCTCCCGCACGCCACCACCCGCAACACCGCGCGCGACATCGACCGCCTCCGGATCGCCCTCGGCGAAGACAAGATCAACTACTTGGGCTACTCGTACGGGACCTACCTCGGCGCCGTCTACCTGCAGATGTTCGGTGACCGCGCCGGCCGGTTCGTGCTCGACAGCGCGGTCGACCCGGACTTCTACGGCCCCCGGCTCTTCACCCGCAACGCGCCCGCCATGGAGGACGCCCTGCTGCGGTTCGCCGGCTGGGCCGCGGAGCGCGACGCCACCTACCACCTCGGCGCCTCCCCGGCCGCGGTCCTGGCCACCGTCGACCGCCGGCAGCGGGAACAGTCGATCGGCTCGTACCGGGTGGACGCCGGCTTCCTGCCCGGCTACCTGTTCAAACGGCTGGCCACGGCCGAGTACGAGACGATGGCCACCGAGCTCGGCTTCTTCGGCCAGGCCGGCCCGCTCCCGGAGTCGCTCGAGAACTACCTGCGCGGGCTGTTCACCGGCGACTACGACGCCTCCGACCGGTCCGGGACGCCGATCCTGTGCGCGGACCGGCCGGTCACCGGCGACGCGTCGTCCTACTACCGCGACATCGAGCGGCACCGCCGCGACGAACCGCTGTTCGGGCCGTTCACCCGCAACATCTCGCCGTGCGCCTACTGGCCGGTCCGAGGCACCGAGGCGCCGACCGAGATCGGCAACGACCGGCCGGTGCTGGTCGTCGGGGCCGACCACGACCCGATCACGCCGTACGCGGGCCAGCTGGCCATGCGGAAGCGGCTGACCGGCTCGTCGTCGGTCACCGCCCACGACACCTACCGGCACACGGTCTACAAGGCCGCCGGTAACCCCTGCGTCGACCGTGTGGTCACGAAGTACCTGCTGGGGGAGACCGTCCCGGTCACGACCGACTGTCCGGTTTCGTGAACCACTCCGTCGGAGGCCGCGCCTGCCGATAGGGAGGAGGTGAAGCGCCTGCCGACCGCCGCGGTGCCCGCGATCGCCGTGATCGCGGGCCTGCCGACGGTGCTGGGCTCCGGGCTGGCCGAGGCGGCGTACACCCTCGCCTTCGTCTTCTTCGTGGTGCTGGCCTGGCTGGGCGTGCGGCGGCAGACCGGGCCGGCCCGGGCCGCGTACGCCCTGATCGCCTCGGCCCTGACCAGCTGGCTGGCCGGTGACCTGCTCCACTCGGTCCTGGACCGGGTCTTCGACCGGCCCGCCGAACTCACCGCGGCCGACGTCTTCTGGGTCGCCGGCTACCCGCTGCTCACCGTCGGCTTGCTCCAGCTGGTCCGGCTGCGTGCGCCCGGCCGGCTGCGCGAGGCGGTGCTGGACGGGCTGGCCATGACCGTCGTGGTCACCGCGCTGTTCTGGCAGTTCCTGATCAGCCCGGCCGTCGCCGACCACGAGTTCGGCCTGCCCGAGCTGTTCGGCATCCTCTACCCCTTCGGCGACGTGCTGTTCTTCGTCGCCGGGGCGCTGCTCGTCCTCGCTCCCGGCCGCCGCAGCGGGCCGATCCGCTACCTCATCGCCGCGATGGCGCTGACCTTCGGCGGCGACGTCACCATCTCGCTCACGCCGTACTGGTTCCCCGGCTTCGACGACACCCGGCTGGACGCGCTGCTCCTGCTGGCCAACAGCCTGATCGCCGCGGCATTGTGGCATCCCCGGGCGGCTCGCCTGGCCGAACCGGCCGGCGCCCACCACGACGAACGGCTGCACCCCGGCCGCGTCGTCTTCCTCGGCATCGCGCTGCTGGCCCTGCCCGCCCTGGCCGACACCCAGGTCAACGACGTGACCCTGGGCCGGGCGACCATCCTGATCGCGATGGTGCTGCTGACCATGATCGTGCTGACCCGCTTCACGCTGGTCGTCCGGGCCCAGGAACGTGGCCGCTCGATCCTGGCCCACCGCGCCGCCCATGACCAGCTGACCGGGCTGGTCAACCGGCAGGAGCTGCACCACCGTCTGACCGCGGCCCTGGCCCGGGGCAGCGACGGGGGCCCGGTCGTGCACTTCCTCGACCTCAACGGCTTCAAGCCCATCAACGACCGGTACGGCCACGCGGCCGGCGACCAGGTGCTGGTGGAGGTGGCGGGCCGGCTGCGGGCGACGGTGCGCGCCACCGAGACGGTGGCCCGGCTCGGCGGCGACGAGTTCGTGGTGGTGTCGCCGACGGTCGCCGACGCGGCCGGCCTGACGGAACGTCTGCGGACGACGATCGGCGAACCCATCGCGCTGGATCAGGAGAGCTCGGTCCAGGTCGCGGTGAGCATCGGGGTGGCCTTCGCCGGGGCGCTGGAGCAGCCGACGTCCGACGCGCTGCTCGCCGCCGCCGACGCGGCGATGTACTACGAGAAGGCGTTGACCTCGACATATTGATGGGCTTGACATTTACAACGTTGGACGCGGATGCTCGGGAAAGCTCCTCCCGGATCCCCCACGCCACCGTTGGAGTGATCATGAAGCTGCCCCGCGTACCCGTCGTCATCGCTCTTGTCGCCGTCGCGGCGCTCGCCGCCGTCCGGTCCGCACCACCGGCCGAGGCCGCGCAGGTGATGCGCGCCGCCGATCCCAGCATTCTCCGCGTCGACAGCACCTACCACTCGGTCCAGTCCTGGAACGGCGGCATCGCCGTACGCACCGCCTCCTCCCCCGAAGGCATGGCCGGCGCGCCCGTGCACCAGGTGTGGACCGACACCCGCAACCTGGGCGAGATCTGGGCGCCCGAGTTCTCGATGGAGGGCGGCCGCTTCTACATCCACTTCTCGGCCGGCCGCGGCGCCGCCCACCGGATGTACGTGATCAGCTCGGCCCGCCCCAACAGTGACTACGGCGCCGAGACGAAGGTCAACCTGCCCGACGACAAGTGGGCCATCGACGGCACCATGTTCACCTTCAACAGCCAGCGCTGGTTCGTCTGGTCCGGCTGGGCCGCCGACACCAACGTCGAGCAGAACCTCTACATCGCCCGGATGAGCAGCCCGAGCCAGTCCACCGGCGGCCGCTCCATCATCAGCCAGCCCCGTGAGGGCTGGGAACGGGTGGTCGGCAACCCGTACATCAACGAGGGCCCCGAACCGATCAAGGACCCCAACGGCCAGCTGCACATCGTCTACTCCGCCAACGGCTCCTGGAGCGACCAGTACTGCCTGGCCGACCTGCGGCTGCGGGCCGGCGGCGACCCGACCTACGTGTGGGACTGGTACAAGTCCAACGGCTGCCTCTTCGGCTCCAACCGCGCCACGATGATGGCCGGCTGGGACCCGACGCTGAACGTCAACGGCCCCGGCCACCACAGCTTCGTCCTGCTCTACGGCGACATCGCCACCAGCCCGCCGGCCGGCCCGCGCTTCCCCCTGATGTTCCACGCGGTCCCCAAGGGCACGCCGTACTCCTGGGAGAACCGCTACTGGTACACGGGCAGCTTCTGCTGGTGGGGCAGCGTCACCTACAGCCGCGCGAACGTACCCGGCCCGAACACGGACACCGGCTGGGGTCTCAAGTTCTTCGAGTGACCGGCCCCGTGGTCAGGACAGATCACCGTAACGGCGCAGGAGCATGTTCAGCTTTCGCAGCTTCTCGATCGTGCCCTCCGGCGGCGGATCCGGCTTGAAGTGCATCACGTCGTTGCGGATCCGCCTGATCTCGTCCAGCCGCTCGATGAACGTGACCCGATCCAGCGGCCAGCCCAGCGCCGCCCACACCCCGCCGTCGCTGAGCACACGCTGATATTCACCCATGGAGAGCTCGTCGAACGAACGGACGGCCTTGCCACAGATCTCGGCCACCTGATCCAGTCCGACGTTGCGGGAGATGACCCGGCGCAGACTTCGATCGAGTTCGCCGATCTGAAAGAACGGCAGGGCCATCTCCCCGTACGCCCGCACCACGTCGGCCGTGGTGACGATGCCGGCGATGGTGTTGTCCTGGTCGCGTACGAACACGAACCCGGTGCGCTGCAGCTCGGGCAGCACGTCGATGAGTTCCTTGTCGTACCGCACGGCGACGACGTCCGCTTCGATCGCGTCGGACAGCCGCGCGTCGAGGTTGGCGTGGCGGGCGTGCGCGATCGACGTCCAGGTGACCGCACCGCGCAGGTTGCGGGGGCCGTTCAGGACGGCCAGCTGCGAGAAGTCGTTCAGCAGGAGCTTGGTGATGGCCTCGTCGAAGGTCGCGTTGGGCGCCACGAACTTCAGGCCGCCGAGCGCGGACGGCAGGTTGCCCACGGTGAGACCGATCGGATCGCCGTCGCCGTCGCCCTCGTCGACGTCGGCCGGGGCGACTTGCGCCGGCGCCGCGGCCCGCTCGTCGGCGTACGCCGGGGCCACCACCAGACGCACTGTCGCGTCCAGGGTGACCTTGCGGAAACTGGGCGAGGTCACGAGGCCGTGGTTGGCCAGGTCGGCCTCGATCCGGATGATCTGCTCGCCACGATCGCGAGCGCCCCAGAGCGACAGCAGTTCCCGCACCGAGAACTCCTCCGGGGCGTTGTCCTCGGCTCGTTTGCGGGCCTCGCGAAGCCGCTCGTGGACACGGACCTCGAACGTCTCCACCCGGGCCTGGTCCCCGGCCGTGGCCACCGCCCGGTCCAGCAGCTCCTGCCGAAGCGCGTCCAGCGGCTTGCCGGTCTTCACCACGACCCAGGCCAGCCAGCCGTCCACGGCCCGCATGCCGGCGGCGACCTGCGCCGCGCGCGAAGGCGTGGGGAACTCCTGGCCGTCGGGCAGAAGCCGCACCCGGCCGCTCCCGGTGACCTCGGCGTGATGGATCGCGCCGACCCGGCGACGCCGGAACCGCAGCTGGGCGCCCGGTTCCAGGAGCTGGGCGTCGAGCAGATCGCGGACCTGGACCCGACGGCCGCCCAGCAGGTACATGGACCGCTGGGGTGCGGTCATCGTCTCCTCGGTCATGGCCGACGTCATCCCTGCCGCAGAAGCGCGTGCTTGGCCCGGCCGAGAGCGAGACCGAGAATCTTCTTGACCGTGTCGTCCTTGGACCGGCCCGGCGTCACGTTGAACTGCCGGGCGAGAGCCTTGAGGTCGTCGAATCGCACATCCCGGAGAAGTTCGGCGCCGTCCTCGCGGGTCTCGCAGCCCCGGAGCCGTTCCGCCATGGCCCCGGTGTCGAACGGAGTGCCGGCGAGTGCGGTCTTCGATCGGGCGGTTCGCTTCGGGGCGGGCCGCGCGGGGGCCGGCGGGGTTTCCGCCTTCGCGATGACGACCGGCGGCGCGGGCCGCGCCGGTGCCTCGTCGACGACCGCCAGCGTGGCACGGCCCTCGGCGAGCGCGCGCAGCCGGTCCACCGGCAGTCCCGACAGAAGCTCGAACACCCGGGCCTGAAGACGGAGCAGTAGTCCGATGTCGCTCACCGCTTGGACCCCACACCGGCGCCCTCGAGCACCTCGGTCGTCAGTCTGCGGAACTCCACCGCGACCTCATCGGTGACCGGCGCCCGCAGCACCGCGGGCACGCCGCTCTCACCGGCGTCACCGAAATGGCGCGGGCTGTCGCGCATCATGCCGGTGAGGACATTCATCTCCGCGTTGAGACGTACGTCCTCCATGTAGTACTGCTGTGTTCCGATCGGCTTGCCGGCATAAATCTTGACCATGGTGAAGACGACACCCAGGAAACGCGTCTCGATTGTCCGGTCGTGCCCGCGGGCGCCGTGGTTGACATAGTCGTTGTACTCGGCGACCAGGCCGTCGCAGTTGCCGGCCAGGTATTGAATTCCCAGGGTGGAGAGATAGTCGGCCTTGGCCGGAACAAGAACGTGATCACTGGCCACGATCGCGGTCTTGGTGACGAGTCCGAAATTCGGCGCGCAGTCGATCAAGACGAGATCATATTCCTGGAACGCATCGTCCTGGAGCGCACGGGCGAGGCAACCATGCAGGTCGAGGAACTTCTTCTTGGACTCGCCCAGTGTCGTCCCGCCGCCCAGCCGGGCCGCCAGCCGCAGGTCGATGTCGATCAGCTTGAGGTGCGAGGAGATCAGGTCGAGACGGCCGCCGGTCACCGCCACCTGCTCGTTCATCACCGGTGGCGTCACCACCAGCCGGTGCAGGTCGACCTCGCGGCCGGGCGCGTCGCCCTCGTACCACCGCATGATCGTCGTGTCCTTGCGCAGGTCTTCCCGCCACTGCTCGACGCTGTAGAACGAGAAGGTGAGATTGGCCTGCGGGTCGAGGTCGATCAAAAGCACACGGAGACCACGATTCGCCGCCTCGGCCCCGAGATTCGCGGTGAGCGTCGTCTTACCGACCCCACCTTTGTAATTCATGATCGCGATGACCTTCACGCTGCTTCTCCCCGCGGTCGACGATCCGACGTTTGCGACCCTAGCGAGGATCCGGCACGGCCTGAATGCGTGTCACGGTCGCCACATTCCCCGATCGTGCGAACTTCACCCGACCGGAGATCGACTCGGGCGCAGGGGCGGCGTGACTACTCAGCGGAGTGAACTGCGGGTTGATACAGGTGTCGGAACGACGCCGTCACACCCGCCGACCCGACAGCATTACACGACTCGCGGGCACAGGTCCACCGGCGACGATCGGGCCGAAAATTCAGTCTTCCGGGTCGATGCCGTCCGGCTATGGGCGCGAGGCGATCGCCTTGCGGAGGGCGGCTATGAAGTCGTCGCGGAAGGCGATCATGGACTCGGCGCGGTCGGCCAGGAAGGCGTCGGCGCCGTGGTACATGCCGGGGACGACGACCAGGTCGGTGGGTACGCCGGCCAGGGTCAGGCGGCCCGCGTACTCGACGTCCTCGGCGTGGAAGAGGTCCAGGTCACCGACGCCGATCCAGGCGGGGGCCAGGCCCGTCAGGTCGTCACGGCGGGCCGGGACCGCGTACGCTCGCGGCTCCGCCTCGCCCGGCCGGTGCCCGAGATACGACGTCCAGCCGAAACGGTTCGAGGCCGGCGTCCACACCAGCTCGCCGGTGCCCAGGTGGTCGTCGCGCAGCGCGGTCCGGTCGTCCAGCATCGGGTAGATCAAGCCCTGGAAGCACAACGGCACGTCCCGGTCGTACGCCATCTGGGCCAGCGCCGCGGCCAATCCCCCACCCGCGCTGTCACCGGCGACCGCGATCCGCGCCGGGTCGATCCCCAGCGCCGACGCCTGCTCGTGGATCCAGGTCAGCGCCCGGAAGCAGTCATCCAGCCCGGCCGGGAACGGGTCGCCCACCGCCTTGCGGTAGTTGACGCTGACCACCAGCACGCCCAGCTCGGCGGCGATCCGGCTGCAGATCGGGTGGTAGGTCGACGGGTGGCCGATGACGTACCCGCCGCCGTGGATGTAGAGCAGGGCGCCCGAGGGCAGAGCGCGCGCCTTGGGCTGGTAGACGAACACCTCGGGCGGGAGGTCACGCTGGTCGAGGGTGACGCCGGGGGCCACCGGGCCGGGCCGGACCGGCACCCGCGCGAGGGCGCGCACCACCAGCCGGGACGTGATCTGGAATGGCGCGTAGAGGACCGGGTGCCGCAGTTCCTCGGGCACCATGGCGATCGCCCGCCGCTTGCCCAGGTACGACCGCACACCCACGGCCACCGCGGCCGCCCCCGCCGCCAGCGCGACACCGCGCATCAGCCGCTTCACAGCGCGAACCCTATCGCCGGGCCGGGAGGAGCGGGCGGCAACGGTGCCTCGTTGTCCGTTATGACGGGTAGAGTCCCGTCGGTCGTTTTGGCAGGGAAAACGTGAAAGGCGAGATTATGACGAGCGCGCCTCGACTTCTGGTGGTCGTCGCCAACGGCATCACGGGTGACTCCCGGGTGCAGAAGACGGCGATCGCCGCGGCCCGCGCGGGCTGGGACGTCACCCTGCTCGGCGCCGGCGGGCGCAACGGCCACCGGTCCGAGACCGTGATGGGCCCGGTGCGCGTGGTGCGCCTGCCGATGACATCGAAGTTCGCCGCCCTGCAGACCCCGGGACCACGCGCCCTGCCGCTGCTGCTGGGCGGAAAACGGGAGAACAACCGGGTGGCCCACCAGGCCTGGCTGCGGCAGGCCACCGCCCGAATCGGCACGCTGCGCACCGGCGGTCGCGGCCCCAGCGTGGCGGTGCGCCTGCCGCTCAGCAAGGCGCTCGGCGCGGTCGTCCGCGGCCGCCGCGCGATCCACCGGATCCAGATGAAGGCCTACCACTGGCAGGCCGGGCGGGCCGGCCGCCCGACCGGCGACTGGCGCCGCGACTGCCCCTCGCTGGTCGACCTCGACCTGGTCTTCGGTCCGGTGATCGAGGAACTCGAACCGGACGTCATCCACGCCAACGACATCACGATGATCCACACCGTGGCGATGAGCGTGGCCCGGATGCGGGCACGCGGCGAGCAGGTCGCCTGGCTCTACGACGCCCACGAGTACGTGCCCGGCATCGACTCGTGGAAGCCGGCCGCGGCCCGCGCGTACCAGGAGATCGAACGCCGTTTCATCCGCCAGGCCGACGCGGTCGTTACGGTGTCCCCCGAGATCGCCGACCTGCTGCGCAAGGACTACCGGCTGCCGGAAACCCCGGTGGTGGTCCGGAACACGCCGATCCGCGAGACCATCGGGGTGGCCAACCCCAAGCCCTCGGTACGCGCGAACTGCGGCCTCGCCGACGACGTACCGCTGCTGGTCTACTCCGGCTGGCTCGCGCCCGAACGCGGGCTCGGCACCGCGATCACCGCCCTGCCCGAACTGCCCGGCGTGCATCTGGCCATCGTCTCCGGCCACAAGTCGGCCGAACGCGAGAAGCTGCTGGCCCGGGCCGAACAGCTCGGCGTCCTGGACCGCGTGCACGTGGTGCCCTACGTGCCGCAGTACGCCGTACCCGACTATCTCTCCTCGGCCGACCTCGGCCTGATCTGCTCGCAGCGCACCCTCAACTACGAGATCTCACTGCCCACCAAACTGGCCGAATACCTGCACGCCGGCGTGCCCATCGTGGCCAGCGACGTGCGGACGCTGGGCGAGTTCGTCCGCGGCCACGACGTCGGCCAGGTGTTCACCGCCGACGACCCGGTGACCTTCGCCGAGGCGGTCCGCACGGCCCTGGACCGGCGGGCCGAACTGGCCGGCAACATCACCGGCGAGCTGCTCACCGAGATGTCCTGGGAGGAGCAGATCAAGGGCCTGACCACGACGTACGCCCGGATCGCCCCGAAGAAACCGGAGTCGGCGCGCACGGACGTCTCGTGGGCGGTCGACGAGAACGGCCGGCGCCCGGCGGCCCTGCCCGCGGCGGTCACGTCGGCCGCGCTCCCCCGGTGGCGCCCACTCAGCGTCACCTCGAAGATCCGGCTGGGCCTGGGCACCGCCAACTACGCCGGCCAGCTGGCCGCCTTCGCGCAGGCGATCTGCCGCGACCACCCCGACGTCTCCGCCGAGGTGTCGATGCGCCAGCACAGCGGCAGTTTCACCTTCCCGGCCGACGTCTACCTGGACACCGACCGGCAGAACGAGCTGCCCACCCAGATCGCCCAGATGCAGCGCATCATCGGCCGTTACACCCACCTCGTCGCCGACGCCTTCCTGCCGGTCTTCGGCCTGCTCAACGGCAACACCATCGAGGGCGACCTGCCGGCCCTGCGCCGCGCCGGCATCAAGGTGGCGTTGCTGGCCCACGGCAGCGAGATCCGCCACCCCGCCCGCCACATGCGCGTCCACAAGTACTCGCTGTTCCACGACGCGCCGGAAGGCCGCGTCCGCCAGTACACCGCCCACGCCGACCGCAACAAGCGCATCGCCGAGTCGAGCGGCCAGCCACTGTTCGTGACCACCCCCGATCTGCTCGACGACCTGCCCACCGCCACCTGGGCGCCGCTGGTGGTCGACGTCGACGCCTGGTCCAGCGACGTGCCCGTGATGGAACGCCCCCGCCCCAAGGTCCTGCACGGCCCGTCCCAGCGCTGGACCAAGGGCACCGAACGCATCCTGCCCACGCTGCAGCGCCTGCACGACAAGAACGCCATCGAGTTGGTGCTGGCCGAGCGGGTGAGCTGGGACGAGATCCGCGAGCTGGTCCGCTCCTGCGACATCGTGGTCGACCAGTTCGCCGTCGGCTCCTACGGCACCCTGGCCGTCGAGGCCATGGCCGCCGGCCGCCCGGTCGTCGGCTACCTCGACGACCGGGTCCACGCGGCGGCCGGCGTCCACCCGCCGATCGTCAACGCCACCCCCGACACCCTGGGCGCGGCGCTGGAGTCCCTCCTGGACGATCCGTCCCGCACGGCCAAAATCGGCTTCGAGTCAGCCGCGTACGCCCGCGACACCCACGACGGCCGCCGCACCGCCCAGGCCTTCGCCGCCTTCCTCGAGTAGCCGACACCCATCACCGACCACGCTCGACTCGTGGCGTTCGGCCCGCGCTAGGTGCGTTTCGCAGCCCGGCCCGGGGCTGCGGCACGGCCTAACCGAGGCGGGCGACCGTTCCGATCTCCAGCGCGACCCACACCGCGCCGTCCGGGCCGACCGTCAGCCCGTGCGGCTCGGAGTTCGGGACCGGCAGGTCGTGGTGCGAGACGGCGCCGTCGGGGGTGATGTGGCCGATGCGGCCGGCCGACCACTCGGTGAACCAGCAGCCGCCGGACGGGTCGGCGGCGATCGCGTGCGGGCGGGCGGCGCGGTCGGGCAGGGGGAACTCCTCGATGGCGCCGCCGGGGGTCAGGCGGCCGATCTGGCCGGCGCCGATCTCCACGAACCAGAGGGACTCGGCGTCGGCCGTGATGCCGACGGGAGCGCCGCCGGCCGTCGGCAGTGGATGGAGGTCGATTTTGCCGTCGAGGGTGATGCGGCCGAGGGCGTTGCCCTGGTTGAGGGTGAACCACAGGGCGCCGTCGGGGCCGGGGACGATCATCGACGGGAAGGCGCCGCGGGACGGCAGCGGGAACTCGGTGACCTCGCCGTCGAGGTCGAGGCGGCCGATCGCATCAGTGTTCATGAGGGTGAACCAGAGGGCGCCGTCGAGGCCCGCGGTCAGGCCGAACGGGCCGCCGGCGGGAACCGGGTAGGAGGTGGCCGCGCCGGCGGGGGTGATGCGGCCGATGCGGTTGTCGCGGTTGCGGGTGAACCACAGGGCGCCGTCGGGGCCGGTGGTGATCTGGGACGGGCCGCATTCGGGGGCGTCCAGATCATGGACGGTGACGTCGCCGTCGAGGGTCAGGCGGGCGATGCGCCCGCCGTGGACCAGGGTCAGCCAGAGCGCGGCGTCGGGGCCGGTGGTGATCGCGTACGGGCCGGTCGGCTCCACGTCGTACGAGGTGATGGTCATCGGCTCGCCGCCAGTCCGGCGATGACCAGGTCGACGAGGTGGCGCGCGTCGTAGCGGGGGTCGTTCTCGGCGCCGATGCACAGGTTGCCGATGCCGCGCATGAGCTGGAGCGCGTCCTCGCCGGCGGGGATCTCGCCGGCCGCGCCGGCGGCCTCGAGCAGTTGGGCGCAGACCGGCACCAGGCGGTCGATGAAGTAGGCGTGCAGGCGCTGGAACGCCGCGTCGTCGGATCGCAGGGCGTGGGCCAGGCCATGCTTGGTGACCAGGAAGTCGACGAACTGGTGGACCCACCGGCCCAGGGCCTCGTGCGGGGATTCGGACGAGGCCAGCAGGACCGGACCGGCCGCGGCGCACGCCTCCACCTGGTGGCGGTAGACGGCGATGATCAGGTCGGCGCGGGTCGGGAAGTGGCGGTAGATGGTGGCCACGCCGACGCCGGCCCGGGCGGCGATGTCGCGTACGGCCACGTCGACGCCCGAGGCCGTGAAGGCCGTGGCCGCCGCATCCAGCAGGACCTCCTCGTTGCGCCGCGCATCGGCACGCTTCCGCGTCTCCACCACCGCGCTGTTACCTCCCACACATTGCAAACGGAACACGGTTCCGTATGATGGCAACGGAACCGTGTTCCGCTTCGGCTTTCCAAGGATAGGACACCCCATGCGATACCGCACCCTTGGCCGCACCGGCGTGCAGGTGAGCAACCTCGTACTCGGCGCGATGAACTTCGGCGGCCTCGGCCGCACCAGCCAGGACGACGTCGACGCCATCGTCGGCACCGCCCTGGACGCGGGCGTCAACCTGATCGACACCGCCGACTGGTACGGCCGCGGCGAGTCCGAGGAGATGGTCGGCAAGGCCATCGCCGGGCGCCGCGACGACGTCATCCTGGCCACGAAGGCCGGCCTGCCGATGAGCGACGACCCCAACCACCAGGGCAACTCCACGCGCTGGTTGGTCCGGGCGCTGGACGACAGCCTGCGCCGGCTCGGCGTCGACCACATCGACCTCTACCAGATGCACCGGTGGGACCCGCGCACCAGCGACGAGGAGACCCTGTCGGCGCTCACCGACCTGCGGCGGGCCGGCAAGATCCGGTACTTCGGCTCGTCGGCCTTCCCGGCCTACCGCACCGTCCAGGCGCAGTGGGCAGCCCGCGAGCATCACCTCGGCCGGTACGTCACCGAGCAGCCCACCTACTCGATCCTGCAACGCGGCGCCGAGGCCCACGTCCTGCCGGTCGCGCAGGACCACGGGCTCGGCGTACTCGTCTACTCGCCACTGAACGGCGGCTGGCTCAGCGGCGCCATCCGGGACGGGGAGGAGATCACCACCAACCGGTCGGCGGTCATGGCCGCGCGCTTCGACACCACGACACCGAGCAACCGGGCCAAGCTGGAGGCGATCGAGCAGCTGGTGCCGGTGGCCGAGCGGGCCGGCCTGACGCTGATCCAGCTGGCGCTCGGTTTCGTCACCGCGCACCCGGCCGTGACCAGCGCGATCATCGGGCCGCGGACTCTGGACCACCTGGCGTCGCAGCTCGCCGCGGCCGACACCGTGCTGTCGGCCGACGTGCTCGACGCGATCGACGCCATCGTGCGGCCCGGGGTCGACCTGGCGCCGGACGAGAAGATGGACGCGACGCCGGCCCTGCTCGACCCGTCCCTGCGGCGGCGATGACCATGCTCAGCTTCGGGATCATGACCGCGCCGATGAACGTCGGCTACCAGGACATGCTGCGGGTGTGGCGGGAGGCCGACGAGGTGCCGGCGATCGGGCACGCCTGGCTCTTCGACCACCTGATGCCGATCGGCGGCGATCCGGACGGTCCGGCGTACGAGGGATGGACTCTGCTCTCGGCCCTCGCCGCACAGACCCGGCGCCTACGCGTCGGCCTGCTGGTCACCAGCAACCGCTTCCGGCCGCCGGCCGTGCTGGCCAAGATCGCCACCACGGTCGACATCGTCGCGGACGGCCGGCTGGATTTCGGGATCGGCGCCGGCTCACGGCCGAGTCACCCACTGGCCCGGCGGGAATACGACGCCCACGGGCTGCCCTACGACGACTTCGCGGACTCGGTGGCCGGCCTGGCCGAGGCGTGCACGGTCATCCGTCGGCTGTGGACAGAGGACAAACCCTTTGACTTCGAGGGTACGCACGTGAAACTGCGTGGCGCGTTCGGCAACCCGAAGCCGGTGCAGCGACCGTACCCACCGATCGTGATCGGCGGCCGTTCCGCCGCCACACTGCGGGTGGCGGCCGAGCACGCCGACGTATGGAACATCCCGGGCGGCGACCTCGACGACGCGATCGGCCGCAGCGCGTTGCTCGACCGCTACTGCGCCGAGATCGGGCGGGACCCGGCGGCGATCACCCGCTCGATGCACCTGCCGGTCGCGTACGACCGCCCGGCCGACACCCGCGACGCGATCGACGCCGCCGCCGACGCCGGCTTCGAGCACTTCGTTCTCAGCGTGGCGCCGCCGTTCCCGGACGGGGTCGCGCACTGGCTGGCCGAGCAGGTGCTCCCGGCCCGGTAGATTTCCGGTGTGGACGAACGGGTCGTCGCCGGCCGCTACCGGCTGCTGCGGCGGCTGGGCAGCGGCGGCATGGGCACGGTCTGGCAGGCGCACGACGCGCTGCTGGACCGGCCCGTCGCGATCAAGGAGATCCGGCGGCCGCACTCCGGCGACGACGACCCGATCGTCAAGCGGGCCCTGCGCGAGGCCCAGGCGGCGGCCCGGCTCAAGCATCCCGGCATCGTCACCGTCCACGACGTGGTGACCGAGGACGACCGGCCCTGGATCGTGATGGAGCTGGTCGGCGGCGGGTCGCTGGCCGATGCGATCAGGGCCGGGGGCCGGCTGACCGAGCGGCGTACGGCCGAGATCGGGTTGCGTGTCCTGGCCGCCCTGCACGCCGCGCACCGCGGCGGCATCCTGCACCGCGACGTCAAACCGGCGAACATCCTGCTGGGCGAGGACGACCTCGCGGTACTGACCGACTTCGGCATCGCCACCATCGACGACGCCACCGCCCTCACCCGCACCGGGCAGCTGGTGGGCTCGCCCGCCTACATGGCACCGGAACGCCTGAACGGCCGGCCGGCGACCGCCGCCACCGACCTGTGGGCGCTGGGCGTGACCTTGTACGCGGCGGTGACCGGCCGGTCGCCGTTCCAGCGCGACGACACCGGCGCGACGATCGCCGCGATCCTGACCGCGAAGCCCACGCCGCCGCCAGACGCGGGCCGGCTCTGGCCGGTCCTCAAGGGACTGCTGGCCAAAGACCCGGCCAAGCGCCTTACCGCCGAGCAGACCCGCACGCTCCTGGCCGGGGTCACGACGGCGGCGCCGGCACCCACCGACCCGGTTGTGGCCGAGAGCCCCGAAGCGCCACGGTGGCCGGTGGCTGTGGTCGCGATCGTCGCCCTGGTGGTCCTGGCCGCCGTGGCCGTATTCGCGGTCCTGCGATCCGGCGGCGCGACCCCCGGAGCGTCGCCGTCGCCGTCGCTCTCGTCGTCGGCGCCGGTCCGGGCCGCCATCCACGGATCGTTGAGGGGGCATTCGGGGAAAGGCGGCATCCAGGGCCTGGATGCCGCCTTGGGCGCGTCAGGCTGGGAAGCGGTCCCAGACGCGGTGGGTGGCCAGCAGCTGGGAGGCCGCGGCGAAGGCCTCGCCACCGGACTCGGCCGTGACCACGCCCGGACCGGCGGCGCCGACCTCGGTCAGCACCGAGGCGCCGGCACCCCAGGCGGCGATCGCCTTGGCGTGCCGCCAGCACTCCTCGACCAGCAGGCGCACCCGCGGGTCGACAACCGACGCGACGCCGGCCTTGGCGTCCAGGCCGGGCACCGCGTCGGGGGCGGGAACCGGGGCGCCGGCCAACAGCAGGGCGTCGAACTCGACCGACCGCGCCGTGGCGAAGGTCCGCTGCACCGGCCGGTCGCCGATCATGCCGCCGTGCGGGGCGATCAGCAGCGGCACCATGCCGGCGGCGAAGACGGCGTCCCGCACCTCGTCGAGGTCGCCGTCGATCGCGTCCGGGTCGACGACGATGCCGATGATCCGGCCGTCCGGCGGCCACTCGCCGCCGAGCTGGGACAGCGCCGGGCTGGGCTCGACCGTCGCCGGGTCGAGGGCCGGCGACGGCACCGGCCGGCCGAGACCGGTCGCCACCTTCTCGACCAGCACCGGGTCGATGTTGGCCAGGCATTGCAGCTGACGTTCCTTGATCGCCTGCTCGTAGCACTTACCCAGCTCGAACGTGTACGCCTGCACGATGTGGTCCTTCTCGACCGGCGTCATGCTGGCCCAGAACAGCCGCACCTGGCTGTAGTGGTCGTCGAAGGTGACCGGGTTGGCCCGGATCTTCGGCGCCTCGGCCACGGTCACCGGGATGTCCTCGAAGGAGTCCTCGGTGGTCGGAAACGGGTTGCCGCCGTCCAGCGAGTTCGGCCGGTACGGTGCCACGCCGCCGTGCACGGCCTGCTGGTGGAAGCCGTCGCGGAGCATGTCGTTGACCGGCGCGTGCGGGCGGTTGATCGGGATCTGCTGGAAGTTCGGGCCGGCCAGCCGGGTGAGCTGGGTGTCCACGTACGAGAACAGGCGGCCCTGCAGCAGCGGGTCGTTGGTGACGTCGATGCCGGGCGGGAGGTTGCCCAGGTGGAAGGCGACCTGCTCGGTCTCGGCGAAGAAGTTGGTGGGCGTACGGTTCAGCACCAGCTTGCCGACCCGCTGCACCGGCGCCAGCTCCTCCGGCACCATCTTGGTCGGGTCGAGCAGGTCGATGCCGGCGAAGGTCTCGTCCGGCGTGTCCGGGAAGACCTGGATGCCCAGCTCCCACTCGGGGTAGGCGCCGGCCTCGATGGCGTCGTAGAGGTCGCGGCGGTGGTAATCGGGGTCGATGCCGGCCAGCAGCTGCGCCTCCTCCCAGGTCAGCGAGTGCACACCGAGCTTGGGCTTCCAGTGGAACTTGGCCAGCGACGTCTCCCCGGCCGCGTTCACCAGCCGGAAGGTGTGAACCCCAAAACCTTCCATCATCCGGTACGAGCGGGGAATGCCGCGATCCGACATGTTCCAGATGGTGTGGTGCTGGGCCTCGGTGTGCAGCGACACGAAGTCCCAGAAGGTGTCGTGCGCGCTCTGCGCCTGCGGGATCTCCCGGTCGGGATGCGGCTTGCCAGCGTGGATGATGTCCGGGAACTTGATCGCGTCCTGGATGAAGAACACCGGGATGTTGTTGCCGACCAGGTCAAACGTACCCTCGTCGGTGTAGAACTTGGTGGCGAAGCCACGGGTGTCACGGGCGGTGTCGGCCGATCCGCGCGAGCCGAGCACGGTCGAGAAGCGTACGAAGACGTCGGTCTCCTTGCCCTTGGCCAGGAACCCGGCCCGGCTGACCCCGTCGGCGTTGCCGTACCCGGTAAAGACGCCGTGCGCGCCGGCGCCACGGGCGTGCACCACCCGTTCGGGGATCCGCTCGTGATCGAAGTGGGTGATCTTCTCGCGGAAGTGGTGGTCCTGGAGCAGGATCGGGCCACGGGGGCCGGCCTTGAGCGAGTGGTCGGTGTCGCGCAGCCGGGTGCCACCGGCCGTGGTCAGGTATTCGCCCTGCTGGGAGTGGGTGGTCGGGTCGAGGCCGGTCGCGGCGCCGGTGGGCGTACGCGGATCCGGCGTGCCCTGCTCGTTCTTGGGCGGCAACGGCTCGTGCGGCGTGGTCGGCTCCTCCAGGGGCGCCGGGGCGCTGCCCGGCGAGCCGGGGATCTTGTCGCCGGCCGCGTCGACCACCTTCTCGACGGCTTGCTTGATCTTTCGCGCCGGCTTCGAGCTGTCCATCTGGTGGTGCCTCCTGGTGCTTCAACGGGCCTGAGTGCGCCGACTACCCGACCGGCGAGCGGGTATGCGCGTTTCCGCGAGTTACGCAGACCGGATAAAAGGCCCGTCGCGGCCTAACCCGCGGCCGGCACCCGGGACTCGCCGGGCACAGTGGTCACGGCCGTCGGCCGGGGCGGCGTGGTCGCCGTCCGGCTCTCGCGCCTCGTTCCGTACCAGGCCGTACCGGACATCAGCTCCCCGGATGAGCGAGTGTTGCGGGGCCGTTCGTCGGCGGGGGCGGCGTTGGGCATCGGTGGTGCCTCCTTGCAAACGCTTGCCTACGAACAACGATTTTTCCCGGGTTCGGCCGGGTCAAACCGGACGCACCGTCCGATCCGGCGCTGAGGTGAGCGTCTCGGCCGTCCGGTCGATGTGCACCCGCAGCAGATCGGCGGCCCGGTCGGCGTCCCGGGCCAGGGTCGCCTCCTCGATCGCGAGGTGTTCGGCGGCGGCGTCGCGATGCGGCCCGCTGCGGGCCGACCAGCGCATGGCCAGCTCACTGTCGATGCGGAGCCGGTCGAAGATGCCCAGCAGCACCTCGTTGCCGCTTCCCTCGACCAGCGCGCGGTGGAAGCGGCGGTGCGCCTCGGACCAGGCCTCGCTGATCACGCCCGGGGCGGACGCCTCGGCCACCGGGGTGCCGGCCAGGCGGTGGTGGGCCGCGCGCACCGACGCCTCCCACTCCAGGTCACCGCGCTCGACAGCCAGCCGCAGCATGATCGGCTCGAGGGCGGCCCGCGCCTCGGCGATCTGGTGCCACCGCTCGACGCCGGTGGCCGGCACCGCGAAGCCCCTATTGGGCAGCCGCTCGGCCAGGCCGTCGGCGACCAGTCGCAGCAGCGCCTCGCGGGCCACGGCCAGGCTGACGCCATGCCGATTGGCCAGCTCCTGGGGTTTCAACGCCTGCCGCGGGGCAAACTCACCGTGCAGCACGGCCGTGCGCAGCGACAGGTACAGCCGGTCGGTCTTCTCTGTCACGCCTGTCACCCTAGACGAGATAATCGATTATTGCTACGGTCATCGATTATGAGCCAGAACAACCCGTTCGAGCGCCTCCCCGAGGTGCCCAGCTTCACGGTGACCAGCACGACGGTGGAAGACGGCAAGCCGTTCCCCGCAGCACAGATGTCCGGCGCGTTCGGCGTTCCCGGCGGCCGGGACGTCTCGCCCCAGCTCTCCTGGAACGGCGCCCCCGAGGGCACCCGCGGCTACGCCGTGACCGTCTACGACCCCGACGCACCGACCCAGTCCGGCTTCTGGCACTGGTCGGTCGCCAACATCCCGGCCGATGTCACGTCGCTGCCCGAGGGCGCCGGCGACGACAACGGCTCCGGCCTGCCCGACGGCGCCTACCAGCTGCGCAACGACGCCGGCACGGCCCGCTTCATCGGCGCCGCCCCGCCCGCCGGGCACGGGCCGCACCGCTACTTCATCACCGTCCACGCCCTCGACACCGACGACATCGGTGTGCCGGCCGAGGGCTCCAACGCGTACCTCGGATTCACCATGACCGGCCACATCCTGGCCCGCGCCACCATCGTCGCGACGGCTGAGATCCCCGCGCAGGGCTGAGCCCCGATCCGCCGGGTCGGGTACGCCGTCCGGCCACCGGCCGCGACGCGTACCCACCCGCCGGAATAGGCACTCGCGAGGCTTTCCCACCCGGCGTACCTGTATAGGCTGACCTGGTGGCGGATGTCGAAACCAGGGCCTCCGAGGAACGGCTGCGTCGTCTGGAGGCAGTGACCGACGCTGCGCTCAGCCACCTCGACGCCGCCGACCTGCTCGACGAACTCCTCGACCGGGTCCGTGACCTGCTCGAAGCCGACACCGTGGCCCTGCTCCTGCTCGACCCGCACGCCCAGCAGCTGGTGGCGACCGCGGCCAAAGGCCTCGAGGACGAGGTACGCCAGGGATACCGGACGGCCGTCGGCAAAGGTTTCGCCGGCCAGGTGGCGGCGACCCGGCGCCCGCTCACACTGTCCGAGGTCGGCGCGAGCGACGTGATCAACCCGCTGCTGCTCGAGAAGGGCGTCCGCTCGCTGCTCGGCGTGCCCATGATGGCCGGCGGCGACCTGGTCGGGGTCCTGCACGTCGGCAGCTGCACGCCACGCACCTTCACCGACGACGACGTACGGCTGCTGCAGCTGGTGGCCGACCGTGCGGCCGCCGCCGGCGAGATCCGCGCGCACCGGGTCGAACAGACCGCCGCCCTGGCCCTGCAGCGCAGCCTCCTGCCGGCCACCCTGCCCCGCCCGACCGGCCTCGACCTGGCCGCACGGTTCGTGCCCGGTCACGAGTTCGGCGTCGGCGGCGACTGGTACGACGTGTTCACCCTCCCGACCGGGTGGGTCGGCGTGGTGATCGGCGACGTGTCCGGCCACGGTTTGCAGGCGGCCGTGGTGATGGGGCGGATCCGCAGCGCGCTCCGGGCGTACGCGCTGATCAGCGACGACCCCGCGGAAGCACTGACCCTGCTCGATCGCAAGGTCCGGCACTTCGAGACGGCCAGCCTGGCGACAGTCCTCTACGCGATGATCGCGCCCGAGCGCGACCGGGTGATGGTCTCGCTGGCCGGCCACTTCCCGCCGGTGCTGGCCGCCCCCGGCCGGCCCGCCGCCCTGGCCGACGTGCCGGTCGACCCGCCGGCCGGCATCACCGGCTCGCCCCGCCGCTCGACGACAGTGCCGCTGCCGCCCGGAGCGGTGCTCGCCGGCTTCACCGACGGCCTGGTCGAGCGGCGCGGCCAGGTCATCGACGAGGGCCTCGACGCACTGGTCGCCGCCGTGCGGCCGGCCCCGACGGCCGAACTGGTCTGCGCCGCGGTGGTGGCGGCCATCGACACCGAGACCCCGGTCGACGACGTCGCTCTCCTGGTCATCCGCCGCTCCTGAGCCCCGCCCCCCCGAGACGACGTCGCCCTCCCGGTCACCCGCCGCTCCTGAGCGCGGCCCGCCGGCGGGTGGCGATCATGATGCCGCTGCCCGCGCCCAGCTCACACGTGACCAGGCGCGGGTCGGTGTGGAGGGTGTCACGGACCAGGCCGACGGCCGCGACATGCGCGGGGTCGGTGTAGCGAGCCGGATCCATGTCGTCGACGACCAGCACACCACCGGGCCGCAGGGCGTCCAGGGTCAGGTCGAGGCCGGACCACTTCCCGCCCTCGGCGTCGGCGAAGATCAGGTCGAAGGTGCCGAGCCCCGGCAGCAGCGCCTCGGCGTCACCCACCCGCACCTCGAACGGCGGTCGCCATGAGAGCACCCGGTCGACGGTGACCAGCCGGACGTCGTCGCGACCGGCCAGGCCGTGAAACAACCACGCCGTGCCCACGCCGAATCCCGTGCCGAGTTCCAGGACCCGCCCGTCGAGCGGCACCGCGGCGGCCAGGGTGGCGAGCAAACGTCCGACGACCGGGTCACAGGAGTACGCGAACCCGTGCTCCCCGGCCCGGCGCCGAGCGGCCGTGACACCGGCCGGCTGGTCAGGCACGGGTGAGCCCGTCGCGTACGCGCGGCCAGTCGTCGTCGACGATCGCGTAGAGGACCGTGTCGCGCCACGAGCCGTCGGCGCGGCGGCGGTGCTTGCGCAGGACACCCTCCCGGGTCGCGCCGAGACGTTCGATCGCGGCCTGGGCCCGGAGGTTGCGGACGTCGGTGACGAGCGAGACGCGTACGGTGCGCAGGGTCTCGAAGGCGTAGGTCAGCAGGAGCAGCTTGGCGGCGGCGTTGAAGCCGGTGCCCTGCCAGGACCGGCCCAGCCAGGTGTGGCCGACGGTCAACGAGCGCTGGCGCGGGTCGGGGTCGGCGATCGACGTGGTCCCGGCGACCCGGCCGGTCACCGGGTCGATCTGCGCGTAGGGCAGCCGCACCCCGCGGGCCCGGCCGGCCAGCGCGGCCAGGATGTGCCGCCGCGCGTCCTCCACTGTGGCCGGAACGGTCAGCACCCCGCCGACCGGGCTCTGCCAGCGGAAGATCTCGGCCGCCTCGGCCGGCGTCCCCGTGGCGGCGAGGTAGCCGGCGGCGTGCTCGACGGTCAGCGGTTCGAGGCGTACGGATGGCCCGGCCAGCACCGGCATCGCATACCACGGATCGTCGTCGGCCACGGATCGATCATCGCACCCGACCGGCCAACCGCACGACCATCGCCCCGACCACCAGCCCGCTCATCGCACCCGACCGGCCAACCGCACGACCATCGCCCCGACCACCAGCCCGCTCATCGCACCCGACCGGCCAACTGCACGACCATCGCTCCGGCGACGGCGGCGAGGAAGGCGCCGGCGACACCGAGGGGTACGAGCAGGACGGCCAGCACGAAGGAGAACGCGGCGAAGGCGGGCAGGCCCCGGGTCACGCCGGCCAGCGTGCGTACCGTCGCCGCCGGCCCCTGGTGGGCGCGGACGAAGGCGGCGATCACGCTGGACGCGATCGGGAAGGGCGCCAGGATGCCGGTCACCGCCGGCCCGACCGTGGCCGAGACGCCGGTCACCGTGAGCACCAGCGCCGCCGTGGCCGCCGCCCGGGCCGGCAGATCCCACCACGGCAGAGCCACCCCGACCGGCCCGGTCACCTCGTCGTCGACCCGCCCGACCAGACGGTCGGCCACCACGGCGACAACCAGCACCAGGGTGACAGTCCAGTATGGATCGAACGGCCACCGGGACAGCAGAATGTCGACCGCGATCGTGGTCGCCCACGACACGGCCAGCGCCGGCAGCCAGTCGAGGCGGCGCCCCGCGTAGGCGAAGGACACCACGAAGACGGCCAGCGACACCAGGCCCAGCAGCGACCCCGCCGCCGCCCCGGCACCGAACCCAGGCCCGTGCTCCAGCGCGGTGATCAGCAGAATCGGGCCGGCCACGATCGGCAGCGCCGCCAGCATCCCGGCCACGCGGTCGCCCCAGCGCCGGCCGGCCAGCGACGAGCCGACCACCAGCAGCGGCGCCAGCACCAGTTTCAGCAGCAGCGTCACCGGGAAACCGTACTGGCGACATCCTTCGGCCCGCTGTCGCGTAGCCCACCGGCCGGGAACCAGGCGATGGGGCGGTCGGCGATTTCTAGGGTGGGGTCATGGCCGGAGACTTCGACTACGAAACCCACGGCGACGGGTACGCGCTACGACGGCGCCCCGATCCCCGGATCGCCGCCCTGGTCCACACCGCCTTCGGTGACGCCCGGACCGTACTCAACGTGGGCGCCGGCGCTGGTTCCTACGAGCCGGTCGACCGCCATGTCGTAGCGGTCGAGCCGTCCGCGGCGATGCGCGCCCAGCGCCCGCCCCGCGCGGTCCCGGCGATCGACGCGGCCGCCGAGTCCCTGCCGTTCGACGAGAACGCCTTCGACGCGGCGCTGGCCTCGGTCACCGTGCACCAGTGGGCGGACACCGCGAAGGGTTTGGCCGAGCTGCGCCGGGTCACCCGCGGCCCCGTGGTGGTGCTGACCTTCGACGGCGACGCCCTCGACACACACTGGCTGGCCGCGTACTTTCCCGAGCTGATCACCGCCGAGCGGCACCGCTACCCCGCGATCCGCGACATCGCTGCCGCGATCGGCCGCCACGCCGAGGTCCGCCCCGTACCCATCCCGATAGATTGTGCTGACGGTTTCACCGAGGCCTATTACGCGCGACCGGACAGGTTCCTCGACCCCGCGGTGCGCGCCGCCCAGTCCGCGTGGGGTTTCGTCGACCCCGCCGCCATCGACCGCGGCCTCCACCGGTTGCGCGCCGATCTGGCCTCGGGCGCCTGGGACGCCCGGTACGGCGCCTTCCGCACCCAACCCGAGTTCACCGGCTCAATGCGACTGATCGTCGGACACCCGTGACGACCGACTCCCGCGTTCCTCGCCCACGCACCGCCCACGCCAGCACCGCCCACGCCACCCGCACCGCCCACGCCACCCGCACCGCCCGCGCCCGCACCGCCCGCGCCGCCCGCGCCCGCGCCGCCCGCGCCGCCCGCGCCCTCAGCGTCCTGCCCGTCTTTGCCGCTCCGATGCGACTGATCGTGGGGTTCCCGTGACGACCGACTTCCGCGCCTACCTGCGCTCGCTGCCGGTGTTCGCCGGCGAGCTGCCGCGCTTCGACCCCGACGCCGCGCCGGACAAACCCGACGATCTGTTCCGCGAGTGGTTGGTCGAGGCCGTCGAGGCCGGGGTACGCGAACCGCACGCCATGACACTGTCGACGACCGCCTCGGACGGCGCCCCGGCGGCACGTGTGCTCATCGTCAAGAACGTCGACGAGCACGGCTGGCAGTTCGCCGCGCACGACACCAGCCCGAAGGGACGCGACCTGACCGCGCACAGGGCTGCAGCACTGACCTTCTACTGGCCGGCGCGGGCGAGGCAGGTGCGGGTCCGAGGCCCGGTAGTTCCCGAGCCGCCCGAGCGCAGTGCCGCCGACTTCCTGGCCCGGCCGCCGGGCTCCCGTGCGGAGGCGTCGATCGGCCGGCAGAGCCAGGTGCTGCACGATCCGGCCGACCTGGACCGGGCGATCAAGCTGGCCCGCGACCGCCTCGACGACCAGCCCAGCCTGGTCGTACCCGAATGGACCCTCCACACCCTGCGCCCAGCCGAGGTCGAGTTCTGGCAGGGCGACGCCGGCCGCCGCCACACCCGCCTGCGCTACACCCGCCCCAACTCAACCTGGCAGCGCGACATCCTCTGGCCGTAACGCCGCTTCCCCGCCACGCCCTCCCGGGTCGCGCCTTCACCTCCGCACCGCGCCCCGAACCTCCGCACCGCGCCCCGAACCTCCGCGCCGCGCCCCGTCCTTGCCGGGCCGTGCCCGTCACCCAATGGGCCGGAAATCCCGCGAGCCGCGCCTTTCCCCAGGCCGCGCCCACTCTCGCGCGCCGCTCCTGATCAGGCGCGGTCGCCGTCGGCCTCGACGTCGATGCTGTCCACACGGCTGGGGTAGAACGCGACATGCCCCTTGATGGCGGCCACCGCGTCACGCGGGTCCTGGTATTCCCACACCGCGTCGACCGACTTGTCGCCGCCGTCGGTGATCGAGTAGTAGCTGGCGTCGCCCTTGTAGGGGCAGTAGGTCTCGGTCGAGGTCCGCTCAAGGGCGGACTGGTCGACGTCGGTCAGTGGCACGTACTGCACCGGCGGGTAATCAGCCTCCTGCAGGGTGAGCGCGCTGCGGGTGTCGGCGATCACCTTGCCGGCGACGGTGACGATGACGCGGTTGCCGTTCGGCGTGACGGTGATCGGGTGGTCGGGGCCGGGTTCCAGGACAGGCTTGTCGGTCATGAGCTCGACTCTACGTCGCTCCGAGCGTACCCCCAAGAAAGCTTTATCCCCACCATTCTTAATAGCAATTGGGGGACCGCCCCCAAGCAACCACCCGGCGATCCCCTAATCCCCTAATCTCCCCGCCCCCGACCCCCCAACAAAACCAAGAAACACCTGTTCAACATGGGTACGCCAAACCGGTCATCCCATATCCAGAGAAAGGCCAGCTGGACATTCGTTCATAGCGAACTACAGTAAGCGTGCCTCCACAACCGGACATTTTCGCGCTTCTTCCAGTTGCCCTGTCGAATGAGGATGCACATGCCCGACACAGCACCTTCCGACAAGCGACGGGGTCATCCGGCGGTGGCTCCGGCATCCGACCACGAACCCCTGCCCAGCCAGCTGATCTGGCTGATCGCGCTGCCGTCGGTGGCCGCGGTGACGCTGTTCGCCGTCACGATGGGCTACCTGCGCGGGCGGGCCGAGCAGTCCACCTTCTACGTGCCCTACCTGGTGGCGATCGCCTCCATCCTGATCGCGGCGGCGTTCGCCATCCGACTCGCCCGCCGGGCCTTCCGCCGGGCCACCGAGCTGCGCGTGGCCGCCGTCGCGGCCAACTCCGCGCTGGCCGGCGCGCACGCCGAGCTGGCCGCCGCACAGTCCGAGTTGGACCAGCTGGAGCAGTCCCTGCACGAGGCCGAGGGCCGGCCGGCCAAGGCCGCCGCGGCGCAGAGCCAGGCCGCCGGCCGCCAGGTCGAGGTCTTCGTCAACCTCTCCCGGCGGCTGCAGTCGCTGGTGCATCGCGAGATCAAGCTGCTCGACGCGCTGGAGAACGAGGTCGAGGACCCCGACCTGCTCAAGGGCCTGTTCCAGGTCGACCACCTGGCCACCCGCATCCGGCGGCACGCGGAAAACCTGGCCGTGCTGGGCGGGTCGGTCTCCCGTCGGCAGTGGAGCCGCCCGGTCGCCCTGACCGAGGTGCTGCGCTCGGCAATCGCCGAGGTGGAGCACTATTCGCGGGTCAAGCTGGTGCCGCCGATCGAGGGCACGATCCCCGGGCACGCCGTGGCCAGCGTCATCCACCTGGTCGCCGAGCTGATCGAGAACGCGACCATGTTCGCGCCGCCGCAGACCAATGTGGTGCTGCGCGTCGAGCAGGTGGCGGTCGGCCTGGCCATCGAGGTCGAGGACCGCGGGCTCGGCATCCAGCGCGCCGACCAGGACCGCCTCAACCAGTTGCTCACCAACCCCGAGGACATCAACCTCGACGATCTGCTGCGTGACGGCCGGATCGGGCTCTTCGTGGTGTCCATGATCGCCCGGCAGCACGGCATTCTGGTGCGTCTGCAAAACAACATCTACGGGGGTACGCAGGCCGTCGTCATTCTGCCGCAGGTGCTGCTCGGCTCGGCGTCCGAGCCGGAGCCGGAGCCCGAGCGCCCCGCCCGGCCACACAGCCTGTCCGATCACACCATCGAGTTCGCCCAGCACGGCAGCTGGCCGGCGTTCGAGCCGGCCACCGGCACCCCGCGCCCGCGGATGATCAACGGCAGCCAGCCCAGCCTGGACGCGGTCAACGGCAGCGGGCCCGGCCCGGCCCAGGTCAACGGCGGCCAGCCGGGCCTGGACGGGCGCAACGGCGGCCAGCCCGGCCCGCGCTCGGTGAACGGCAGCCTGGCCGGTCCCAACCCGGTACGCGGCAGCCAGGCCGGTCCCAACCCGGTGAACGGCAGCCTGACAGGCCCCAATCCGGTGAACGGCAACCAGGCCGGTCCGTACCCGGCCAACGGCAACCAGCCCGCCCCCTACTCAGCCAACGGCAACCAGATCGGCCCGCCCGCGGTCAACGGCAACCAGACCGGGCTGCACGCCGTCAACGGCCGCCGACGCGACCACCAGCCCCGGCAGACGCCTCCGCACGTCGCGGAGCAGCCTCCGGTCCAGCCGCCGGCACAGCGCCCGGCCCTGCCCCAGCAACCCCAGTCGCCCATGGTGCCGCCGATGGCCGGGCGTCCCCCGCTCCCCCGCCGCCGCAGCCAAACCCACATGGCCCCGCAACTCCAGCAGGGTCCGCCACGGCCTCCGCAGGATCCGGCCGGGGAGCACGACACGGGCCTGATGGCGTCGTTCATGAACGGCGTCTCGATGGGTGAGGCGGACGACCCGCAGCACCCTGATTACCACGGCTGACCAGCGCATCCCCGATGAAGGAAGGGTTCGGCACCCATGTCGAGCATTGATCCGGTACGCCCGTCGCAGGACCTCGTCTGGCTCCTCTCCGGGCTCGTCGACCGCGTTCCGGACACCCGCAGCGCCCTGCTCCTATCCTCCGACGGACTACGCAAGGCGGCCCACGGGCTCGACACCGACGGCGCCGACCACTTGGCCGCCGTCGCCTCCGGCATGTTCTCGCTGGCCCGCAGCGCCGGGGTCCGGTTCGGCGGCAGCGAGGTGGTTCGGCAGGTGGTGGCCGAGCTCGCCGACTCGCTGCTGTTCGTGTCGGCGGCCGGCTCCGGCGCGGTGCTGGCGGTGATCGCCGGCAAGCAGGCCGACCCGGGCGTGCTCGGGTACGAGATGGCACAGCTCGTGAAGAGCGTCCGGCCGTTCCTCGCCACCCCCACCCGGCACGAGGCCGACTTCCCGGTCGTGGTTCCCGGCCGGTGATCGTGACCGGCTCGGACGACGAGCAGTGGTTCGACGACGCCGCGGGGCGGCTGATCCGGCCGTACACCGTGAGCAACGGCCGGACCGAGCCCGCCCTGCGGATGGAGCTGCTGTCGATGGTGATCGCCACCGGGCGGCCGGTGCACAACCAGCTCGGCCCGGACCACGCACTGGCGCTGGGCCTGTGCGACGAGGCGACCTCGGTCGCCGAGATCGCCGCCCGGCTGCGGTTGCCCGCCGTCGTCACCAAGATCCTGCTTTCCGACCTCGTCGACTGCGGTGCCGTGGACACCCGTGCGCCCGACCCGTTGGCCGACGCCACCAACCCGGCGGTACTGGAGACCATCCTCGATGCCCTACAACGACGGCTCTGAGCATTTCCCGGCCGCGCTCAAACTGCTCATCGCGGGCGGTTTCGGCGTCGGCAAGACCACGTTCGTCGGCGCGGTCAGCGAGATCGCGCCGCTGCGTACCGAAGAACTGCTCACCATGGCGAGCGTCGGCACGGACGATCTCTCCGGTGTGGAGCGCAAGTCGACGACCACCGTCGCGATGGACTTCGGCCGGATCACGATCAGCGCCGACTACGTGCTGTACCTCTTCGGCACGCCCGGGCAGGAACGCTTCTGGTTCATGTGGGACGAGCTGTGCAACGGCGCGATGGGTGCGGTGGTGCTGGCCGACACCCGGCGCCTCGAGGACTGCTTCGCGGCCGTGGACTTCTTCGAGTCCCGGGGGATCGACTTCCTGGTCGCGGTGAACCAGTTCGAGACCGCTTTCCGGTACGACGCCGGCGACATACGCGGCGCGCTCGACCTCAAGCCGCAGATCCCGGTCATCTTCTGTGACGCCCGGGACCGCAAGTCCGCCGTCGGCGTGCTGATCAGCCTGATCCGCTATCTGCTCGACACCCGGGCCGACGAGCCGAGCCCGCCGGTCGCGGCGCTGTCCGACCGCCCATCCCTCGACAACGGAGCGCCCGCATGATTTATGAATTCTCCGGCCACCAGCCCCTGACCCCCGTCGACCCCGAGGTCACCAAGCGGCTGCAGCGGCTCCACGAGCTCGGCCTGGGCGAGCAGCCGGTCCCCGAGTTCGACGAGTTCGCGCGCCGGATCGGCGAGGTGACCCGGGCCCCGTACGCGATGGTGAACTTCATCCGCGAGGACCGGCAGTATTTCGCCGGGCTGCATGTCGCCGACGCTCCCGCCGGGGCGGGCAGCACCGCGCAGCCCGGCCGGGTGATGAGTCGCGACCACGGCTACTGCCCGCACGTGGTGGTACGCCGCAAGGCGCTGGTCCTCGACGACGTCTGCGATTACCCGCGGTTCGCGGGCAACCCGGTGGTCGACGAGATCGGCATCCGGTCGTACCTCGGCGCGCCGTTGATCGACCGCACCGGCACCGCACTCGGCACGATCTGCGTGGTCGACGTCGAGCCACGCCCGTGGGGCCGGGCCGGCCTGGAGACCATCAAGTCACTGGCCGCCGACCTCGTCGACCAGATCAACTCGCTGCAGCGCTGACCGGCCGGCGAGTTGCCACTCTTCGCGCCCGGGCCAACTCGCTCGCGCGTCGGCCAGCCGCTCGGGCCAGAGCCTCTGCCATCGCGCGGATCAGCTCGCCCGCGCACCGGCCAGCCGCCCGGACCAGAGCCTCTGCTGCTGGCGCCCGGATCAGCTCGCCAGCGCACCGGCCAGCGGTTCGCGCCGCTGTCCCTGCTGACGCCCGGATCAGCTCGCCAGCGCACCGGCCAGTGGTTCGGAGCGCTGGCCGGATCAACTCGCTCGCGCGTTGATCTGGGCGGCCAGTCGCTCGGACCATTGGCCCTTGCCCTGGCCCAGGGCCATCTCGGCGAGGCGGAGGAGCTGGACGTCGGAGGTGCCGGCGGGCGCGAAGATGTGGTGCGCGTCCCGCAGGTACCGTTCGACCGGCCGGTCCAGGTAGAGCCCGCTGGCGCCGTGCACCTCCATCGCGTTGCGGGCCGTGTCGAGCGCGTACTCCACGTTGATGAGCTTGGCGTTCATCAGCTCGGCGTCGCACGGCAGCCCCTGGTCGAGCAGGTGCACGGCGTGGTACGCGGCCAGGCGCGCGGTCATCAGCCGGGACTGCATCTGCCCGATCTTCAGCTTGATCGACGGCAGGGCGGCCAGCGGCCCGCCGTACCGCTGGCGCTCGGCGGCGAACCGGGTGGTCTCCTCGACCAGCGCCTGGTGGATGCCGAGCGAAACCGCGGTCAGGTTGGGCCGTCCATAAAGGATGCTCGACGAGTACGCCACCGCCAGCCCCTGGCCTTCCGCACCGAGCCGGTTGGCCGCCGGCACCCGGCAGTCCTCCATGATCAGCTCGCCGAAGCTGAACCCGTGCAACCCCATCGACGGCCGGTGCTCGCCCAGCCGGAACCCGGGCCGGTCGCTCTCGACCAGGAACGCCGACAGTCCGGTCGAGCCGTCACCGGTCCGCACCACCACCCCGTGCACGTCCCCCACGTGGCTGTTGCCGACGAACACCTTGCGCCCGTTGAGAACGTAGTCGTCGCCGTCGCGGACCGCCGTGGCCGACATCCCGAGCACGTGACCGCCGGACTCGTCCTCGGTCACCGCGATGGTCGGCAGGCTGTCGCCGGCGGCGATCGCGGGCAACCAGGCGGCCTTCTGCTCCTCGGTGCCGAAGTGCAGAATCTTGGCCACGCCGAGCTGGGAAGCCTGGGCCATCGCGCCCATCGCGCCGCTGACCCGGGCCAGTTCCTCGATGATGATCGTCTTGGCCAGGTGCCCGAGACCCAGGCCGCCGTGCTCACGCCCGATGGTCACGCCGATCCAGCCCTGCTTGGCGATCAGCCGCGAAAGTTCACTTTGGACCGTACGCGACTGCTCCATGTCAACCAGCCGCCCGCGCACCTCGGTCTCCGCGAATTCCCTTACCTCCCGGCGCAATCCCTCATGGCGTTCGGTCAGGAAGTAGGCGTCCACAGAAACTCCTCGCAACGGGGGACCGGGGAACGGACCGTGGCCCTCCGTGGCCGTCTCTGTCCACTGAGTACAGTACGTTTTGTGGCTTAAAAAGACAATTGCCTGACCTATTACGGTCCAGAAACTTGGACACGACCGATCCGGCCCCCGCCCAGCGATTTGGGCGGGGGCCGGATCTCGTCGCGGCAGGGGGCGAGGCGCGAAACGAAACAGTTTCGTTCACTCGGCGGTCGGCGCCCGCCCACCGGCGAACCTGAACGAAACTGTTTCGTTCACACAGCACCCAACGCCCGCCCACCGGCAAGCCCGAACGAAACTGTTTCGTTCACACAGCACCCAACGCCCGCCCACCGGCAAGCCCGAACGAAACTGTTTCGTTCACACAGCACCCAACGCCCGGCCATCCACCCACTGACCCTGAACGAAACGAAACAGTTTCGCTCACTCGACGACCGGCCAGACCAAGGCGCCGGTCGCGACAGCGCGGTGCGGCGTCGGACCGGAGGAGGCGGGTGCTCTACTCCTTCGCCGCGTGGCGGGGCACGGCTCCGGCCCGGCTGCGGGCGACCGTTCCGACCAGCTTGGCCGCGTCGGTGCGGCGCCGGCCGGCGACCGGGCGGGCGGTCGACTGCGGCGGCGGGGCCAGCTCAGTGGGAACGGTCACGGTCGCGGTGACCCCTTGGCCTTCGGAGGATGCGAGTACGACCCGGATGCCGCGCTGGGCCGCCAGCAGCGCGACGACGAAGAGTCCGAGCCGCGCGCTCTCGGCCGGGTCGAATCCCTGCGGTTCGGCCAGGCGGCGGTTCGCCTCGTCCAGGGCGGACGGTGTCATTCCCAGTCCCTGGTCCTCGATCTCGATGACGACGCCGTGGGTGACGCGCTGGGCCGAGACCCGCACGGAAGTGTCCGGCGCGGAGAAGGTGGTCGCGTTCTCCAGCAGTTCGGCCACGAGGTGGCCGATGTCGGTCACGGCCCGCTCCGGGATTTCGGCGTCGGCCACCGTGCCGGTCACGATCCGGCCGGCGTGCTCGACCTCGCCGACCGCCCGGGCGATGATCCGGTCGAGCGGTTCGGGGCCGTTGCTGCGCCGGGTGCGCGCCGAACCGGCCAGGATCACGAGGTGTTCGGCGTTCCGGCGCATCCGGGCGGCCAGCTGCTGGGCCTTCACGACCGCGGGCTCGCCCTCGGCCGTGTCGGGCTGGGCCAGGGCTTCGAGCTGCCGGCCGACCAGGGTCTGGTTACGGCGGGCGATGTTGAGCAGAACCTTGTTCATGCCGGTACGCAGCTCCGCTTCGACCGCCGCGGAACTGATCGCGCTCTGGCGTACCTCGCCCAGGGCCGCCCCGACGTCGGCGATCTCGTCGTCCCCGAGTGCCAAGGGCGGCGTACCCCCGTCGAATTTTTCCCCCGCCCGTGATCGCCGCACCATCTCCGGCAGCTGACGGTGGGCGAGGTCGTTGGCCGCCGCGCGGAGCACCGACAGCCGCCGGACGACCGAGCCGCCGACCCGGGCCGACAGCAGCAGTGACGCCAGGATGGCGAGCAGGCCGAGCAGCCCGGAGACGGTGAACCGGAGCACGAGGCGGTCGCGGGCCGCGGTGGCGAACTCGACGGCCTTGTCGTAGCCGTCGGCGAGGAACGCGTACAGCCCCTGGACCGCCGGGGTGAACGTGGCCCGCCACACCTCGCGGGTGATCCGCACCGGCTCGCCGGGGCCGCCCTCGCCGATGATCCGGTCCTCGGCGCTGTGCAACGCGTTGAAGGCCGGTCCGGTGAGCATGCTCTTGAACATCGCCTGGTCGGGTGCGGGCAGGGTGGAGGCGGCGGCCGGGAACTGGAAGCGCAGCCCGCCGACGATCTCGATCAGCTGCCGGTACTCCCCCGGGCCGAACCGGCCGGCGGTGATGGCCCCGGTCAGCAGTGCGTCCTCCTGGTAGAGGAGCTCGCCGGCCCGGCGCAGGCCCACGGAGGTACGCATCACCCGTTCCACCAGCGGATCGCTGGAGACGGCGGCCGCCGTGGACACGCTGAAGGCGTACCCGATGATGCCGTTGAATCCGCTGAGCGCCACGGCCCGGGTGATGTCGCGGGTGTCGACGCCGGCCCGCAGCAGCACCAGCGAATCCCAGGTCTTGACCATGTCGGCGATCCGGGCCCGGGTGATGTCGGCCGAAACCCCGCTGCCCCGATAGTCGCGCGACAACCGCCGGAATTCGTCGAAGGCGGCGTCGGTCGCCCGGCGCCGGTCGCGCAGCGCGACGATGTCTCCGCCGGGCACGGCCAACATCTCGACCGACTGGCTGCGCTCGGTCTGCAACGCGGCCACCAGCCGATCACCGGGCACGATGACGTTCCCCCGGTTGTCGTACGTGGCCATCAACGCCGTCGCGTCCGCCACCGAGCCCTTGACCTCCCACGTCCACAGAGCTGTGAGCGCAACCACGGGCGCCAACAGGACGAGGATGATCTTCGAACGGATGGATCGAGGTTTGCTCCGCATTGAGACCCTCACTCCGGCCAGGTTGTGATCTGGGATCGCTCCCAGAAGTACTTACCGGCCACTGACCTCGGATCAAAACCTTTCAATAGTGTCCGAAACCCGACAGTGCGTCGTTCGCCCCCGGATTCTCGTCCCGCCCGACGAGGCAACGACGACGAAGGCCGTGGCGCTGAACGTCCACAGGGGCCCGCACCCGGCGTAGCGTGCCCCGGAGGCATGAGCATCGATGGAGGTGGGCGTTGACTCCGAGATCTCGCGGTCACGGAGGCGGCGGCAACGACGAACCGCCGTCCGGCGGCCGCGGACGCCGGGGCCGGGGTGGTCGGCCGGGCAGCGTGCAGCGGGGCGAGGCCGAGGCCCGCGAAGCGTTCCAGGCCGGGCGGCCCACGGCCGAGGGCGGCGGAACCTCCGGGTCGCGATCGGCGGCCACCGGACAGCCGCGAGGCGTGCCGCACGGATTCCGCGACTTCGGTGAGTTCCGGGACTTTTCGAGCCGGTTCCGGGACCGGATGCGTGCCGTCTACCCCGACCTGGACATGGGGTTCCAGGGCAGTTCGGTCACCGGACGGAGCGCGGAGACCGGCGACCCGTTCGACCAGGACCGGGTCAGTGATTACGACATCGCGATCAGCGGCGACTCAGTCAATCGAGCGGCTCGTGAGCACGGCGTGGAGTTCCGCGGCGACGACGTCTCGACCGGGCCGCTGCAGGAGCATGAACTCGAACGCCTCGGGCTTGACGACATTGTCGACGATGCGTCGGCCGAGGCGGGTCGTACGGTGCACGTCATGATCTTCCGTACGATCGAAGAAGCCGCAGGCCGCAAGCCGACCATCAAGGTCTGGTTCTGAACGGGAAGCCACCATGATCTACGACGTTTACGGATACGCCGAGCCCAGCCTCGGCGACCAGCCCGGCCGGCTCGCCCGAGCCCTCGGCGTGGAGTGGGTCAAGCACGAAAGCGACTATCGCGGTGTCTACTTCGCGGCCCGCCCCGCGACCGGCACCGGCAAGCTCCGGCTGCAGTCCAACGACCTGCGCGACGGCGACGTCGAATATTACGAGAAGCCCGACTTCCCCGAGTGCCGCTACCTGCTGTTCGTCGACAAATTCGAACGGCCCGATGAGGTACGGGCGCAGCTGGCCCCTCTCCCGCAGTGGCGGTTCCTCCAGCGCCACGTCGTCGGATAGCGGCCGATGCGGCTGGTCAACACTCGAACGCAACGCTTGGCCACGGTCCCGTACCGGGCGGCCGGCGCGGGCGGCGTCCCGCAGAACGTGCGGCTGTGCGTCGAGCGGCTGACGGTCGACCAGCTCCCGGCCGGCTGTGACGCGCTGCTCGCCGCCGGTGACCTGCAGGGTGTCGCTTCGTCTCCGCTCGGCGGGGAACCGGTGTTGCTCGGGATCGCGCTGGCCGACTATCTGCAGGTGTGGGCGGAGAGCGGGCTGCTGCCGCCGGTGGATCGGGTCGGCGTGCTGCTCACCGGCGATCTGTATTCCGCGCCCGGCGCCGACCGGCGCGGCGCTTCGGGCGCGGTCCTCGACGTGTGGCTCGCCTTCGCGGCCGCGGGCTGCCCGATGGTGTACGGAGTGGCCGGCAACCACGACGAGGTGACCGCCGGGCAGGTGGCGGAGCTCGGCCCGGACGTCGCACTGCTCGACGGCGACCGTCGTGCCTTCGGCGGCGTCACCGTCGCCGGGATCTCCGGGATCGTCGGCGACCCCGGGCGTGCTCTGAGGCGTACGGAAGAGGATTTCGTCTCTCTCATCGGGAAAGTCATCACGTCGCCGCCGGATGTCCTGCTCCTGCACGAGGGGCCGGTCGGCGACCGCATGGGCCAGCTCGGCCGGGACGCCGTGCGCAGAGCACTGGAACGGCGGGCGCCGGCCTTGACGCTGTGCGGGCACGTGCACTGGGAAGAACCGGTTGCCGCCCTCGGCGACGGACACATCGTCAACGTGGACGCCCGGGTGGCCGTACTCACTGTCTGATCCATTTGTCCTGGTCGTTGTACACTCCGGCGCATGTCCGAGGTTTCCGACACCCAGGCCTTCCTGGATCCGGACGCGTCCCGCGAGTACCTGCGCTCGTGGAAAGAGAACATCGACCGCACCGCCGCTCGGGCTGCCGAGATGAGCGAGCAGATGGAACGGCTGCGCGTCACCACGCGGGATCGGAACGGCCTGGCCGAGGTCACCATCGACTCCGCCGGGGTGCTGGTCGGTCTGAAGCTCACCGACCGCATCCGCGGTTTCGAACCGGCGGTGGTAGCGCGGGCGGTGATGAGCGCGCTGCGCGAGGCGCGAGCCACGGCGGCCGACCGGGCCCACGACATCGCGGTCGAGACGATGGGCGCGGACTCGCTGTCGGCGCGCACCACGGCCGATCGGATGCGGCAGACGCTGGAGCGGCCGGACGGCGACAACGATCCGGGCGAGCGGGGTGACTGAGGTGCCGGACGCCTTCCAGGTCGACTCGTCGCAGCTGGCCCGGCACGCCGCCAACGTTCGCGCGGTGCGTGACCAGCTCTCGGCGATCAAGAGCGCGAGCAGTGCGATAACCCAGGACGACAGCGCGTACGGTCTGCTCTGCGGCTGGATCTCGGCGATTCTCGAGCGCCGGCACGCCGGTCAGGACGAGCTTTACGCGTACGTCGAGGAGAACCTCGACCTGCTGGCCGACGCCGTCGAGGCCACCGGCCGCGACTATGACACCGTCGACGGCGACGCGCAGAAGTCGATCCGGGCCGCCGGCGGACGGCTCTGACCATGGTGTCGAATTCCTCGCTGGTGGCGACGTCGACGACCACCCGGACCGCGTACACCGGCATCTCGCTCGCCGACGGTTTCCAGGGTCTCCACCAGTCGGTGCGGAGCGGCAGCTGGGTCGACGGCGTTCTGGCCGGCGGCTCCCTCGTGGCCGACGCCGCAGCGACCGTGATCGACCCGTTCAGCGCCCTGCTGGCCAACGGTCTGGGCTGGGCCATGGAGCACTTCGATCCGCTGCGCGACGTGCTCGACAAGCTGTCCGGCATGCCGGACAAGGTCGCCGCCCACGCACAGACGTGGGGCAACATGGCCGGCGCGCTGCGGACCATGGCCGCGGACCTCCACTCGAGCCTGGCCGCCGACCTGCCCGACTGGGACGGCGTCGCCTCCGAGTCCTACCGCTCGATGATGGCCAACAATGTGGACGGGCTGGGCGGTCTGGCCGTGCTGGCCGACACCATGTCCGCGGCCACCCAGGCGGCCGGCAACCTGGTCCAGTTCACCCGCGACATCGTCCGCGACCTGATCTGCGACCTGGTCGCCCGCGTGATCGTGTGGGCGGCCGAGGCCATCTTCGTGGTCACCATCCCGGTGGTGACCGCCCAGATCATCGCGGCGGTGGCCAAGTGGGGCGCCCGGATCTTCGGCTACACGGGCGCGCTGATCAGCAGCCTGGAGAACCTGACCGCCCTGATGGAGGGTTGAGCTTCCCTGCCCTCGCCATGGGGCAATGGTGATCAAAGGCCTTCGCACGCCTCAGCCGGCCTGCGGGCGGATGGTGCGGGGTCAGCGCCCACGCAGGTGATCGGCCAGGTCGGTCAGCTCCGGCACCTCGCGGGCCTCCTCGAGCGCCTCCTGCAAGATCTTGTCGTGCACCGGGGCGGCGGACGCCAGCAGTGTGCGGCCCTGCGTGGTCAGCTCGGTGTAGATACCGCGCCGGTCGTCGGGGCAGATGCAGCGGACCAGCAGGTTCCTGTTCTCCAGCCGGGTCACCAGCCGTGTGATGGCGCTCGGGCTGAGGGCCGCCGCGCGTCCGACCTGCTGCATACGCATGTGCCAGCCCTTTTGGCGGCTGAGCGCGTCCAGCACCGTGTATTCCACTACGGAGAGCTCGAACTGAGCACTGAGAGCCTTTTCCAGGGCCGTCTCGATGCGGCCGTGCAGGGCGGCCAGCCGACGCCAGCCCTGCGCCCTGATCTCGACGGCGGCGTCGTCCGCGACTCCCATGCCGCTCCCCTCCCCGGGCTCGCACGCAATTGCCCGCGTGTGCAATCAGTGTACGAGATGACCGTGGTGGCGCTACCACCACGGCGGGAAGGCCGGCCCGCCCGGCGTTCCACATCATGAGACGCGGGAGGGTGTCGAGACTCACAGGAGGCGGGGATGATCAATCACTGACGTGGCAAGTCATCTTCCTGTCATACGGCGGTAATGCCATTGCGGTCAGGCTGCACGGAAAGGCATTGCGACGCCAGTCCGGCCCGGCCTATTTTCGCTGCTAGGGCAAAGGCAATTCCGATTGCCGGACGGGGGCTCGGCCGCATTCATGAACGGGACGCCATTCCTGGCTCGGTGCGTCAATGCTGCAAACATCCGCATCACGTCGCGCGTCGGAAGGATGCGTCATGAATCATGACGGCTGGGCCGCCGCCGTGTCCGAAGACGCGCGAACGGTACCGACGGAATCGTTGAGTGGAGCCTTCTCGCCGCGCTCCGGCGGTGAGAACGAAGCGCACATCCGAATGCTGGCCGAATCGGAGACCGAGCTGCCGCCCATTCTGGTCCACCGGCCGACGGGGCGCGTGATCGACGGCATGCACCGGCTGCGCGCGGCCCGGCTGCGGGGGCTCCGCCACATCCCCGCCCGCTTCTTCGACGGGACCGAGAGCGAGGCGTTCGTCCTGGCGGTCCGCAGCAACGTCACCCATGGGCTGCCGCTGTCGACGGCCGACCGCCGGCAGGCGGCGCGCCGGATTCTCGCGTCCCACCCGCAATGGTCCGACCGTGCGGTGGCCGAGGTGGCGGGCCTGTCGGCGAAATCCGTGGCGGCGCTGCGGCCCGCGCTACCGGTGGTGACGGACGAGCCGGTGGCGCGGCTGGGCCGCGACGGCCGCGCCCGGCCACTGAGTACGGTTGAGGCCCGGGAGCGGGCAGGCCGGTTGCTTCTCGACAATCCGGACGCCTCTTTGCGCGAGGTCGCCCGCCGCACCGGCATCTCGCCGGGAACGGTCCGAGACGTCCGGCGACGCCTGAAGCAGGGCGAGGACCCGGTGCCCGCACGCCAGCGGGCCGGGGCCGGCGAACCTACGCCGGAATACGTCCCCCGGACGGGCGGCGCGAGCTCGGTGCGCAATGTCGTCGACGAGCTCTCGGTGTCGCTCGATTTCCTTGCGGCGGACCCGGCGCTGCGCTACAGCGACAGTGGCCGCGTCCTGCTCCGCCTGCTCGGCGCTCACCTGACCCTCGGCCGGCGCCGGACGGACCTCACCGCCGCGGTACCGACGCACTGCCGCCCCGCCCTGGCTCGAGCCGCGCGGGCTTGCGCGCACCTGCTGACGACACTGGCCGACGGCTTGGCGGAGAGCCCGCCACTCTGATGCCTCCGGGCACCGGGTGTGCAACTGCGGAACGGAAGCACTCGCCGTACGTCAGGTTTGCTTGCGCCGGAATCCAGCGTGCGCAATGATTGTGCGCGACGTATAACGGCGCACACATACCCACGGAGGTACGACATGCCCCTCGGGCTTCTCGCCTTGGCGTTGGGCGGGTTCGGCATCGGGCTCACCGAGTTCGGGATCGTCGGCCTGCTACCCGAAGTGGCCGCGGACTTCGACGTCAGCAGTCAGGTGGCCGGCTACCTCGTGTCGGGCTACGCGCTGAGCGTGGCGGTCGGGGCACTCGCGCTGACGGCAGCGATCACCCGCTTCGACCGCAAGAAGGCGCTCCTGGGCCTGATGTTGCTGTTCATCGCCGGCAACCTGATCTCCGCTGTCGCCCCCACCTACTCGGTGCTGTTGACCGGCCGGATCGTCGCCGCGCTGTGCCACGGCGCGTTCTTCGGTGTCGGTGCGGTCGTCGCGGCCGAGATGGTGCAGGCCAACCGCAAGGCCGGCGCCATCTCGCTCATGTTCGGCGGCCTCACGCTGGCCAACGTGCTCGGCGTCCCGCTCGGCACCTTCCTCGGCCAACAGCTCGGCTGGCGTTCCACCTTCTGGGCGATCACAGTCATCGGGGTGGTCGCGATCGCCGGCATCGCGCTGCTCGTACCGACCACGGCGGACATGCCCGAGACCAGCCTGCGCAACGAACTCGGCGTCTTCGCCCGGCCACAGGTGTGGGTGTCGGTGGCGATCAGCGTCCTGGCCTTCGGTGGCGTGATCGGCGGCTTCACCTACATCGCCTTCACGCTCACCGAGGTGACGGGCTTCGCCACCGGCACGGTGCCCTGGCTGCTCGTGCTGTTCGGCGCCGGCACCTTCGCCGGGAACTACGTCGGCGGCAAGGCGGCCGACCGTGCCCTGAACAAGTCACTGATCATCAACCTCGCACTGCTCGCCGTGGTCCTCGGCGGCTTCGCGCTGACCGCGGAGAGCAAGGTCGCCACGATTCTGTGGCTGTTCCTGATGGGTGCGGTCGGGCTCGCCACGGCGCCCGGTCTGCAGCTTCGCACCATGCGGTACGCCCAGGACGCGCCCACGATGGCCTCCGGCGCGAACATCGCCGCTTTCAACGTCGGCAACGCCCTCGGCGCCTGGCTCGGCGGCCTGGCGATCGGCGCCGGCTTCGGCTATGTGTCCCCGCTCTGGGTGGGCGCGGGCGTCGTGGCGGCCGGGCTCGTCGTTCTTGCGGGCGGCACGATGGCGCCACAGCGCCGCACCGCGGACGTCGAAGCCGTACCGTCCGGCGCCGTGAACTGACACCCGGCCCCACGCGGCCGCCCTTGGGGCGGTAGTTCACGCGCAGCGCCCGAAAAGGCGTCGGTAACGCATACCCGGGAAACAATTCCGGGAATGCATTGCCGACGCCTTTTATTTTCTCGGCGACTCGGCGCGGCGCGGAGACTCAGGTCACATCATTGCGCCACTCACGCCGGACAAAGCACATTGACCATTTCGCCGTTCACCTCTTCAATGGAAATGCGGGCGACGTCGCCCACATCTTCCCGGTCCATTTTCCGATTGCGTCAGCCTGCGTCGATCACGCGGGCTGAATCGCACTTTCCTGGAGGACCAGTTGAATCGGCGCGAAGAATTCTCCGCGAAAACCCCGCAGCCAAACCCGGACCAGGACGTCCCGGAGTCGCTGCGCCGCGCGTATCCCCGCGGGCATGCCGTCATCGCGCAGGCCGCGGGCGTTCTACGGGACCTGTCCGAGCTCACTGACATCGAGATTCACGCCGACCGCCTGCACCTCGTCCCCCGCGACAACGGGCCGGCGGTGGACGTCCCGTTCGACATCACGGACATCACACCCCGCGGCGGCACGTTCGACCTGCTGCTCGACCACGACCGGCAGACCGTCTTGAGCGTCGGAGTCACCTCCGGCGGAGACACAGCCGGCGACCGGCAAGCTCTGGACGCGCTACGTCCCTGGTACCAGCTCGTCGAGGGGACTCCGGAACCAGCGGCCGGCGCCCAGGTGCTGGGCTCCCGGCGTACCCAGAGTTTCCTGCGGAACATCCTTGACCGGCCCGGCCTGAGCGTGATCCACCCGCCGGTGCGTGCGGCGGCTCGCGCCGCCGCGCGCTCGCAGGGCGGCGACCCGGCGGCGCTGCGCCACCTCCGGCAGGCGGCCTGGGAACTGCGGCGCTGCGGCCTGGATCCCGCCCTGCTGGCCGAGCTGGAGGAGATCACGGAGCTGGCACAACGGCTGCGGCGTGGTGCCCGGCCCGTGCTGGCCCTGCGCCGGGCACCACGCGCCACGATCCTGACCGGGTTGGGCCGCGACGACATCGAATCGCTGCGCCGCGTCTTCGCCGACCCTGCGACGCTGGCCCAGCTGAACCCCGCGCATGCGATCGACGTGGCGGCGGTGCCCGTCCTCCCCCGCGAAGAGCTGCTGCGGCTGGCCGAGGAACTGCGGGAGCACGAGTTCGTCGCCGCCTTCCTCACGGCCGGGCCGGCGGGCTCGCCGGTGCTGGTGCCCACCAGCCTCGAGGACACGGCCCAGCTGATCCGCTCCCTCTCGCGGGCGAACGCCTTCCTGTTCACGCGGGAACAGGCCAGACGGATGGATCTCGCGGTGCCGGAGTACCTGCCGCAGACGCAGAGCGGCCGGGTGGCCGGTTTCTTCCCGGGGCTGGGCAGCCGGGCCGCGCACCGCGACCTGGGCCGGGCTCTGCTCGACACCGGCCTGGCCGAGGTCACCGCCGTCTACGAGCAGGCTGCCCGGGCGCTCGGCCTGGACCGGCCGGAGCAACTGCTGCCGGAACCGCGGAACCTGCCCGGAAGCCGGATGGCGAGGCAGGGCTTCCTCGGCGCCGCGATGCTCGTGCACGGCCTGGCCCTTGACGCGTGTCTGCGTGCCCGGGCGGCCCGCGACGGCGTGCCGCTGCACTTCGCGGCATACACCGGGGAAAGCTTCGGCATCATCACCGCCGCGGTGGCCGGCGGCGCCCTCACCGTCGCGGACGGAGCCCGGCTCGCGCAGGCGTTCACCCCGCTGATGCTGCAGGCGGCCGAGGGGGTCACCGACGGTGGCCCGGTCGAGCGCGAGATCGCGTCGTATCTGCCCGAGGCGGTCCGGGGACGCCCGCTGGTCCCCGAGCCATACCACGTGCTCGGCCTGACCGCTGACCCGGACCACCTCGGCGCGCTGATCGACGACATCGAGGCGGTCTATCCCCGCACCGATGTGGAGCTGCACAAGACGTACTCATGGCGGCAGGTCAACGTCTATGTCCGCGCCGGGGCCCGGGAATCGTTCGGAGTCTTCGTACGCAGATTCCCCTCCGCACGATTGCGGGAACTCAAGGAACCGACGACTTTCCTGGCGCACGCACAACGAATGCGGCCCGCCCGGCAGGCACTGGAACGATGCCTCGAGGTCTACGGCATCGAGTTCCGCCGGCCGCGCGTGCCGATCGTGTCCAACAGCGGCGCAGGGCTGCTGACCACCGCCGCGGAGGTGCGTGCCGGCGTCCTTGCCATCACCGACGAGGTCATGGCCTCGCGAACGACCGTGCAGACCCTGAGCGACCTGCGCCCCGACCTGATCATCGAGCTGGGGCCCGGCGGCAAGTCGTTGCAACTGCTGGCCGACAACGACGTCGACCTACCCCTGCTGGCCTGGACGGGCGCCGCAGACCAGGCCGACCTGCTGCTGTCCTCGGTCCGGCTCGTGCACGAGGTCCTCGCCGAGCTGGAAAAGCTCTACAGCACCGGCGACCAGCTCAACGAGCGCCACCACGAGCTGCTGCGCGAGCTGTTCCGGCTGGCGGCGAAGGACGAGTTCAGCGAGCGCTATCTGGTGCGGACCGTGGGCCGCGTGATCACCAACGAGATGCTGCATCCGCACCGCGACGGCGCCTCGGCGTTCTACCGCTTCCTGGAGGTCTTCCAGCACACCCGCCAGCATCGCGGCGACGTGGACGCCAGCGGTGGCGAACTGGTGCTGCACGCGCGGATGAAGAAGGACATGACCGCCGGAGCCGGCGCCGCGCCGAGCTATGCCGAACTCACCGTCCTGGATGCCACCGGCGCTGTCACCGACCGCCGCACCACCGACGCGCCGCAGCCCGAGGCTCTGGTCTTCCACTTCGACCGGCTCTCCGGAGTCGGCTTCGCCGAACTCGCCCGCCAAACCCGCACGCTGCTCGACGGCCAGCCGCTCGCCCGGCAGATCTACGACCGCGAGCTCAGCCGGCTCGGGATCGACGACGACAGCTTCCTCACTGAGCCCGGCGCGCCGGCGCCCACCCTCGATCAGCTCGCGGTCGCCTACCTGCTTTACCAGTACGTCCTGTTCCAGGTGCTGCGCCTGCACCGGCCGGCGATCTTCGCGCACGACTTCTACATCGAAGGCAGCGACCCGATGGGCTGGCTCGTCGCCCTCGCCGTGGCCGACGCGGTCACGGTTCGGGACGCGGTCGCCCTCTACCGGTCGTACCTACGTGGTGACGGCCCCGGCCCGGACCTGGACCGGGTGCTGACCGGGCTGCGCCGGCCCGGTCGCCCCGTCATCTCGCTGGATGGCGTTCCCCTGCAGTCGACGAAGGATCTGGAGGCAGCCACCCGTGTCGTCCTCGCTCGCTGACGCGCTCCCCACCATCAACCTCAACGGCAAGTGCCAGGTCGTCTCGCTCGGGTCCGCCCTGGAGCCCGGGACGACGCATGCGGGCCCACACCAAGTGAAGATCATTTCAGTACGGGACCCGGCCGGCATCTGGCGCAAACGCGTCAATCCCGCCCTCGACGATTTCGAGGAACGCTCGACGCTGATCCTCACCGAGGAGCACGAGAACGTGTTGCGGCAGGCGCAGGGCCGCCGGCTGCTGAGCAGCACGGTCAACGCGTACGTACACGCACGCGAACGGATCGTCGGCTTCGGCCAGGGCGGCAGCGAATCCATGACGATCTTCATCCGCAAGGACGGCCACGACGCCATCACGGTACGCAAGATTCTCAGCGAGGCCCTGACCACCGCACGCTGGGATCCGGCCGGTACCGGCGTCATGTTGCCGCCGTTCGCCAAGGCCCGCAAACAGGCGGAGTTTCTGCAGGGCCTGCCCGAGCCGGTGCGGCACAACTTCCCTCTGGTGTACGACGTCGAGGAACGCCGGATCCCGTCCACGGACGGCACCCATCGCGAAGTGATCTACGAGATGAGCTATGTGGACGGCGAGGAGGTCAGCCGGTTCATCGAGCGGAACTCGCCGCCGGCCGCGGTGACCGCCCGGCTCTACGAGGTGATCATCCGGACGCTGCACGAGAACATCCACACGGTCCACCGCCTCCCCGCGCCCGGCGACACCCTGGAGACGTCCTACTTCGCCAAGATCGAGGAGCGGCTGAATCTGTGCCGCCGGACCGCCCCGGCCACCTTCAACGGGGATCTGCTCGACACCGAGGAGATCGTCATCGACGGGCGTCCGTACCGCAACGCCGGACCGCTGCTTCGCGCCTTCCGCGCCCGCGCCGACTACCGGCGGATCCTGGAACCCCGGTATCACTCGCTGGTGATGGGCGACACCAACACGGAGAACATCAAGGTCGCCGACACCGGACCTCTGCTGCGGGCCCAACGACTCATCGAAGCCGGCGCCCCCGCCGACGAGGTGACGCAGGCGCTGGAAGCCATCACCGCGCACAGCGTGGGCATCAAGTTCCTCGATCCTCGAGCGATCGGATACCAGGGCGAGGGCAAACAGACCCGCGACGATCCCATGTACGACAACAAGCCCTGGCACAACTCGATCGGCCACTACGACGAGATCCACTACGAGCAGTTCGACCTGCGGGTACGGACGGGCGGCGGCCGCACACCCGACGTCAGCATCATCTTCCGCGACGGCAATCCGTACCAGCGCGCCTACCGGATCCGGGACGTCACCGAGGCCGACGAGCCCGTCGACCAGGCCCGGCCCGACGGGATGGAGGACCACTTCGCCGGCGTGATGACGCGGGCGTACGGGCTGGACCGGCCGCATCCGCCGTTCCTCGACCAGGATCCGTACTGGCTGATCCGATTCGTGTTCATGATGGGCACCCACTTCACGGCCATGCCGCCGTTCCACTTCCAGGCCGAACTGGACGGGACGCTGATCGACACCTTCCAGACCCAGCGCCGGCCGGTGGCCATCTACTGCATGGGGATCAAGTGGCTCAACTGGGCCCTGCAGATGCTCGAAGGCACCCGCACGACGTTCCTCGGCCTGCCCGTGCCGCCACTGCCATGGCACAACGACGGAAGGACATCGCGATGATCCGCCCCGGCCTGACCGTGGAGTCCCGCATGATCGCGACGCCGTGGAGCCGCATCGTCCGCGGCATCGGCCTGGGCCAGTACCCGATCGACCACGACCCGGTGCTCGCCGCCCGGCTCCGCGAGACCGTCGACCAACTGGCCGCGCGTGTTCCCGGTGACGCCTACACCAGCTTCGCGCGGCGTACGACCAACCTCATCCTGAACGTCACCGAAGCCGGCGGCCGCCTCCCGTTCCCGCGGCTCGAGGCCGATCTCGACGCGGTCCTCGCCGAGCTACGCACGGTGCGAAACCCCTACTACCGCGTCACGGGTGGCGCCATCCTGCTCGATGCCCTGGCCAAACTGGAGGTACCGCGGCGCCTGATCATCGGCGGCGGCCGCGATCTGCCCGCCGAGGTCCTGGCCGGCGTCGACGAGATCGAACCGGACCGGATCGAGGACGAGAACAGCGGGCGGCACGGCGACTACGAGAGGCTGTCCGCGTACACGGCCGCCTTCCTCGCCCACGGGCAGTGGGACCTCGCCGGCCGGCTGACGGAAGGACGCAACTACGTCAGCGAGGCCCTGCATCTTCTGGACAGCGTGCCGGCGCCGTTCTTCCGCGGCCGGGGCGGATCGATGCTGCTGTCCGTGGCTTATCTGCTCGGGTACGGCGAATTGGTCAAGGCCGGCGGCCGTGACTGGATCGCGGAGACCCTCGACCACCTGGACCGCGCGGACGAACTGAACCTGCCACCGGCATTCCCGCAGCCCATGTCGCCGGCCTTCGGCAAGATCTATCCCCTGTTGACGATGCTGAACACCGTCGCCATGAGTGGCATCGGAGCCCATCTGACCCACCGGCACGACCGCCTCGCCGAGCTACGGGCATTGTGGGGACAGATCACCCCGGTCGAGCGTACGCACATGGGCCTCTATTACCTCGTCGCTCTGCACAACCTGGGCCGCCTGCGCGACGAGATCCCGGACGTCCGCGCTTTCGTTACCGCCCTCGTCGGCCAATGGCGTGACATCGACCCCGGTGAGAACTACTTCCTGCACGGCATCGCCTACCCGTACCTGATCATGACGGCCCTGTTCACCGGCCAGCGCGAGCTGATCACCGAGAGCATGGTGGACCGCTTGGTGGATTCCTTTCCCAGCCTGGACCGGACCGACACGGACCGGATCAATCGACCGTACCCATTCGCCTATGCCATAACCGCGTTGAGCGAGCTCGGCGCGACCGACCGGCTCTTCGCCCCGCACCCCCGTTACGGCGGCAGCACCCCGATGGCCTGGGTCATCGGCCAGCTGCCGGCGCAGCCGAGCAGCCGGCTCTACATGCTCGACCACGCGCTGATCAGCTCGGCCCTGCGAATGCGGGGCGCCGCCGCGGGGCAGACCGGCCTCTATCAACGGTTCCGCTTCGATCGTGGCCTCTTCTCGGTGAGCTGAGGCGGCGTTGATCCCCCGGTCGTCCGCGCGGGCGACCCGCGCCCGCTCCGATCCGAGCTTCTCCCCGATCTCGAGTGATTGCCGGTACGCATTCAGCGCGGGCCCGGACCGCCCTTCTTTCCGCAATCCGCAACGCATCGCCCATCCGGTGCAGGGTCGCAGCCTCGGCGAAGGCGCATCCCAGCCGTTGGAACGCCTCCCGCGCCGCGCGGAACAGGGCGATCGCGCGGCCGGTCTCGCCGAGGTTCAAATAGGCACAGCCCAAATGGTGATGCACAGATTCTCGGCGTCCTCGTTCGCGGACTCGGCCGCAGGTGCTCGGCCGGTGCGCCGCGCAGGTCGGCGAGGGCCGTCGCGCCACAACTCGATCGCCCGTTCGAGGCCGGGCACCGCCCCACAACACTGTCGTCCAACGCCCCTCCAGCATGACGGAAGCCTAATCCTCGGTCGGCGCCAATCGCGTGCACCGGACGCCGGCCGAGCGGACTCACCGTGCAAGCGACTGCTCGCACACCGTGTCCGAGAGCGGGCGGGCCGCTGACGGTATGGTGGCCGGGTGCCGGGATCACGCACGGGGTCGTTCGGACTCGACGATTTCGGGGTCGACGATCGCCTCCGGCTTTTCAGTTACGTCAATGCCGACAACCGGCTCACCTACCTGTGGCTCCTCCGCGCCTTCGACGCCGCCCGTTCCAGTTATCACGTCGTCCTGCACACCTCGGACGTTCAGGCGACACTGGCCGGTCTGGCCGAGAGCCACCGCGACTGCCCCGATCCGGCCGGGCTCGATCTGCCCCGGCTGCTGGACGCCCTCGTCGACTGGGGCGTGCTGGACCGCGGCCAGGACGGCGCCCGGGCCGCCAGCCTCGCCGAGTACCGTAAGCGGCATTCGGTCTACCAGTTCACCGAAGCCGGTTACCGCGCCCACCGTGCGGTCGAGTCCGTCCTCGCCGCCGGGTTGGAGGACAGCACACTGTCGCGGCTGGTCTTCGCCGACCTGCTCGCCGACCTCGAGGCCCTCGCCGCGGCGAACCAGAACGGTGACGCCGACGAGGTCTACCGCAAGCTCAACCGTCTGGACCGGGCATTGGCCGACGTCGCGGAACGCGCCGCCCGCTTTTATCACATGCTCGGCGATCTGAGCCGGACCCATGACGTACGCCCGGAGGTCTTCCTCACCCACAAGGATGCCCTGCTCGTTCACCTGCGGGACTTCCACGACGAGTTGCAGCGGTACACGCCGCGCCTGCGTGAAGCCGTGCACGAGGCCGAGGCGACCGGCCTGGAACGAATGATCGAGGCAGCGGCCGAGGCCGACGAGCGGCTCTTCGCCACGCCGGCCGAACGGATCGAGGACTGGCGCCGCCGCTGGCGCGGACTGCGCTCGTGGCTGGCGCCGGAGACCGACCAGCCCAGTGAGGCCGACCGGCTCTCCGGCGCGACGGTGGCGGCGATCGGGGACGTGCTCGCTCTGCTGCGGCGTGTCACCGAGGCGCGCCGGGGTGGGGTGAGCCGGGAGTCGCAGTTGCGGCATCTGGCGGCCTGGTTCACCGGCGCCGGCTCCGAGGAGGCGGCGCACGCCATCTTCGACGTGGTGTTCGGGTTGGGTGCGCCTCGGCACGTCGGGGTGGCGTACCCTGATCCGGCTGCGATCCCGGGACGATTGTCCTGGTGGGAGGCGCCGGCGGTGGAGTTGTCCCGCACGCTGGTGCAGAGCGGCCGAATGCCGGGGCAGGGCAACGGCCGGATCGCCCGGATCGAACGATCGGAGTCGTCCCGCCGGGCGATGCGGGAACGGCAGGTCGCCGAGGAGCGCCGACAGGCGGACGCGGCCACCAGCCTGATCGACGCCGAGACCCTCACCGACGCGCAAGCCGGCGCGCTGCGCCGACTTCTCGACATCGCCTTGGCGACGCGGCAGGCGGGCCGTCGGGAGGCCCCTCTCGCGGCCGCTGCGTTTGGGGTACGGCTGACGCTGACCCCCTGCCCCGGCCGTTTCACGACGGTGCCCACCCAGTCGGGCCGGCTGCACATCGACGGCTTCGAGCTGTCCGTGACCGCGGCTGCGCACACCGCGGCGCGCCGAACCGAACCGGCGGCCACATGAGGTTCGCTGCCGAGGTCTCCGATCTGGAGCTCGCCGATTACCAGCGCGCGGTGCGGCTCCTGCTGCGGCATCCGCTGATCACCGCGACCTGGCCGGACGAGAAGGCACTGCCGCGGATCCGCCGGTTCGCCGCCGAGCTGCGCGGCGACCTGTCCGAGGCGTTCGGTTACCGGCTGGAGTTGCACGGCGGCACCGCGCGGCTGGTTCGCACCGCCGACCAGCTGGCGACCGACCGGCCGGCAACCTCACGGACCGGCCGCCCGTTCGACCGGCAACGCTACGCCTACCTGTCGCTGTGCCTGGCGGCGCTGGGCCGCGCCGGCATTCAGATCACGCTGAGCGAGCTGGCCGGGGCGGTCGCCGCCGACGCCGGCCGGGTCACCGGTCTCGGGCTGGACCCGGATTCCGGTGCGGACCGGCGGGCGTTCGTCGACGCGGTCGGCTGGTTGGAGGAGCGGGGTGTGCTGCGGCTGGCCGACGGCTCCAGTTCGGCGTGGGCAAGCGATCCCGACGCGGGCGAGGCGCTGTACGACGTCGCCCGCGACGCCGTGCTGGCGCTGTTCCGGCCGCCCCGGGTGCTGCAGCACATCGACTCGGCGACCGACCTGCTGGACCGCTCGCTGAGCGGTAGCGGCAACGCCGAGCGGCGGGCCACGGCACAGGCCGCCCGGCGCGCGACGCTGGAGCGGCCGGTCGTCTACTACGACGACGTCTCCTCAGAGGTCGGCCACCATCTGCGCGGGCAGGCCTTGTCCGCCGACCTGTACCGGCTCACCGGGTTGCGCCTGGAACGGCGGAACGAGGGTGTACTGCTGGTCGATACGGCCGGCTGGTCGGCGGAGCGGTTCCCGGGGACCGGCTCGGTGGCGCAGGCGGCACTGCTGCTTGCGGTGGCGATCGCGGAACGGGTGACCGACCCGGACGGCCGCAGGACGCGCCGCATTCCGGTGCCGGATCCGGCGGAGGCCCAGGAGAAGTTGATCGGCCAGGTCGACGCCGGGTTGCCGGCGGGCGTCCCGCTCGGCCTCGACACCCATGAGACGACAGCGGACGTGCCGGCGAAGGTGGAGGACGCCGAGCGGCGACTGCCGCTGATCACCGACAGCTTCCTGCGGGAGGCGACGGCGGAGATCCTGCACCGGTACGGGCCGGCCTTCGGCGCCGCCTGGCACGCCGATCCCGATCGGCTGCGCACCGAGGCGATCGAGCTGCTCACCCGGTTCGGGGCGGTGCTACCCGTACCCGGCGGTGTGCTGGGCCGCCCATTGCTCGGACGCTATCGCAGCACCGTGGCCCAGGTCAGACAACGCACCCTCTACTAGCTCGAGGAATCCGCCTTGGCTCGATTCGCCCCCACGCGCGCCGGCATCATCAACCTGTGGGACTACCGGGACGAGGAGTTCCTGTTCGTCGACGGGTGGCTCGTGCTGCGTGGCCCGAACGGCTCCGGCAAGACGAAGGCCCTGGAGGTGTTGTTCCCGTTCGTCCTGGACGGGCGGATCGAACCGCGCCGGCTGAATCCGTTCGCCGGCGAGGACCGGACGATGAAGTCGAACCTGCTCTACCGTGGGCAGGAAACGGCATACGCGTACGTCTGGCTGGAATTCTCCGACGGTGACCGGTTCGCGACGATCGGGATCGGGCTGCGGGCCCACCGGCACAACGACCGGGTGACTCGCTGGCACTTCGTCGCCGACGGCCGGGTCGGGGTGGACCTGTCGCTGCTGGACGCCGACGATCGGCCAGTGTCACGGCGGGACCTGATCGACCGGCTCGGCGCGGAGGCGGTGCGCGACTCGGCCGAGGAATACCGGCATCTGGTCGACGCGAGACTCTTCGGGCTGGGCCCGGCACGCTACGAGCAACTCCTCGATCTGGTCCTGACCCTGCGCAAGCCGCAACTGGCGAAAGACCTCAACCCGGTGGAGCTGTCCCGCACCCTGCAGCGGGGCCTGCGGCCGGTGGAAGACCACCTGCTGGTGGAGGCGGCGCGCTCGTTCGACGACATGGAAGCGGTCGCCCGTACCCTCGAGGGTCTGGTCGCGGCTGATGCCGCGACCGCGGCCTTCCTGGCCGTCTACGCCACCTACCTGCGGACTCACGCGAGAGCGGCGGCCGATGCGCTCACCGCACGCGGGAACAACGTGGGCGTACGCCGGGAAGCGCTGACCGCGGCCCGTGACGAGGCCGAGGCGGCACATCAGCGGGCGGCGGAGGCGGAGCAGTGGCTACGTGCGATCGAAGGTGAGCCCGGCCGGCTGCGGGCGCATCTGGACCGCTTGAAGAACTCCGCCGCCTACCGGTCGCACGAACAACTGGCCGACCTGGAACGGCATGTGCACGACCTGGCGGACGCCGCCCGCCGCGCCGACCGGCAGGTCGAGGCGGAGCGCGACACCGCCGGCCGACGGCGGGCGGAGTCCGAGCGGTCTGCCGCGGCGCTGCACGAGGCACGCGCCAAGGTCGGCCGGGTGACGGCCGAATTGGCCTCGGAAGCGACCGCCGGCGGCGTCGAATGGCAGGCCGGGGATGCGGACGCCGACGGGCTGGCGACACGGCTGGCATCCCGGTCAGCGGCGCGCCGTGCCGACGTGCGGGCGATCCGGGAGTTGGCGGACCGCGCGGCCGAGGCGGAACGTGAACATGTGCGGGCCGCGGATGCCGACCGTGCGGCCCGCGCCGCCTCGGAGGACGCCTCCGCGGCGGAGGAACAGACCGGCGCTGCCCTCGATGTGGCCCGGGAGCACACCGCCGAGGCGGTACGAGTCTGGGGAACCGCGCACGCCGGACTGCTCGCCACCCTGAACGTCTCCGATCTGCCGGACACTCTCGCCGAGGCGGTGACCAGCCCCTCCCTGCGGGATCTCTACCACGACCGGATGGTCGCCCCGGTCGGCGCGATCCGGGACGAGTTGGCCGCACTCGGCTCCCGATCCGACCGGCTCGCCACCGAACGCCGGACGGTGGTGGAGGAGCGGGCGCTGATCGCGGCCGAGCACGACGACTCGCCGCCGCTGTCACCGACCCGCCCGGCCGTACGGGAAAACCGGGCCGGCGCGCCGTTGTGGCGTCTCGTCCGGTTCGCCGACGGAACACCGGAGACGAAGGCGGCCGGCATCGAGGCCGCCCTGCACGCGGCCGGTCTGCTGGACGCCTGGGTGCACCCGTCCGCCGACGACGACGGCGAACAGGACGCCTACCTACGGGCCGGCGTGCGGACCGGCGGCGAGACGCTGGCCGACGTGCTCGTACCCGAGGATCAGGAACTCGTGCCGGCCGAACGGATCACCGCCGTGCTCCGCGGCATCGCGCTCGGCGACATCACCGGTCCTTCCGGAGTGACCGGCGACGGCCGATGGGCCCAGGGCTCCGGCGTCGGCCGCTTCGCCAAGGACCGCTGTGAGTACATCGGGGCGACCGCCCGCGCGGCACGCCGGGCCGCCCGGATCGCCGGCTGCAACCGCCGGATCGCCGCCTTGGAACGCGACATCGACGAGGCCGAGGCCGCCCGCGGGTCCCGGCGGGAGATGCTGGGCGCAGTGGAGCGGGCGGGCGCGGCGCTGCCGCCGCGCACCGCGATCACCCAGGCCGAACGTGATTTGGACCGGGCCGCGGCCCTTCTGCGGGTACGCCGTGAGGCGGCTCTCGACGCTGCGGGCCGGCTTGACGCGGCCGTGGCCGGCCAGGCCGCCGCCGACACCGCACTGCGCCGGGCCGGCGCGGACCGGTCGTTGCGGGTGGACCGACTCGACTCAACCGCTGTGGCGCTGGACCGGTTCGACCGGCTCGGAGTGGAGCTCCGGCACGCCCATGACAGTGTGGACGGCGCCGACCTGATCGCCGGGGAGGCCGCCGAGCGGCATGCCGAGGCGGAGGAACGGTGTGCGGCGACGGATCAGGCCGCGCGGGCAGCGCACGCTCGACACACCGAAAAGGACCAGGAACTGCGCACCCTGTCGGCGGCCATCGGGGCCGACGCGACCCGGGTGCTGGCCGAGGTAGCCGAGACCGAGGACGCGGTCGCCGGCGCGGAGCAGGCTCTGGAGCAAGCCCGGGCCGCTCACAGTGCGGCGTTGCAGAGCCGGGCCGGCGCGGTGGCGCGAGTCGAGGTCGGGGAGCAGTCCATGGCCGAGGCGATCGTCGAGGCGCGGCGGGAGGCGGTGCGGCTCCGGCCGTACGCCCAAAGTGATCTTCTGGGTCTGATGCGCTGCCCGCCGCACCTGCGGTGGCCGGCCGCCGACACCGCGGAAAACGATCTCGATCCGGCGGTCATGGCACTGCACGAGGCGATCTTGACCGCCACCCGCGAGCTGAGCCCGACCGAGACCTCACTGAAGCAGAGCGCGACCCGGCTGAGCAGCGCCCTCACCGATCTGCAGGCTCAGCTTCCGGCCGCCGGGCTCGACCACCGACCGGAATGGGACACCGACGAGGGCGTCATCGTCGTGCGGGTCGCCGACGAGCAGGGACTGACACCGGTCGCGCATTTCGCCCAACGGATCGCCGAGGAACGTCGTGACCAGGAACAACTGCTCACCGACGCTGAGCAGCGGGTCTTCGAGGACGCGCTGCTCGGCCAGTTGGCCGGGCAGATCCACCGCCGTACGATCGAGGCCCGCGACCTGGTCGACGCGATGGACCAGCAGATGCGGGCCCGGCGGATGTCGTCCGGCCTGACCGTCGGCGTGGGCTGGCGGCTCTCCGACGACCTCGACCCGGAGCAGCGTGAGGTGTGCAAACTGCTGGAACGCGATCCGGCCCGACTCGGGCCGGGCCAGCTGACCACCTTGCGCCGCCACTTCGCGGCCCGGATCAAGTCGGCCCGTGCGCAGGCCCCGGAGAAGCCGTACCGGGAATTGCTGGCTGAGGTGCTCGACTATCGGCAGTGGCGAGTCTTCGCATTCACCCTGCATCGCCCCGGCGGGGTCAGCGAGCCGCTCACCAGGGCACGGCACAGCCAGCTCTCCGGTGGTGAGCAGTCGGTGTCGCTGCACCTGCCGCTGTTCGCGGCGGCCAACGCCTTGTTCGGCTCGGCGCGCCCGGACGCGCCCCGTCTGCTCGGGCTCGACGAGGCGTTCGCCGGCGTCGACGACAACGGACGCGGCGAGCTGATGTCCCTGGCCAAACAGTTCGATCTGGATCTGTTCATGACCGGGTACGACCTGTGGGCCACCCATCCGGCGGTGACCGGGTGCGCACACTACGACCTGTCACATTCCGCGGTCGAGCACGCCGTGTCGACGGTCCTGCTCGTCTGGGACGGTACCGTGAACGTGGCCGATTTCGACGGGACCCTCGCCGCGGCGCTCGGCTCGCCGTCCACCCGTACTGCCGCGTCGCATGCCTGATCTCACCGCCGATCCGGGCTGGCGACGGCTGTTGGCAGCAGCCCGGCGAAGCTTGGAACGCACCGGCGGCAGCCTTGCCGGATCTGTCTCGCTGTCCACGCCGGACGAGGCGGAACGGCACGTCGTCATCGGCGTGACCGGGGTGCACCGGCCCGCCGGCGTCGGCCGGGTCACCGTTCGCCTGAGCGAGATCGACGCCTTCCTGCGAGATGCTCACAACACCGGCCTGCTGGCCGTAATGGGCTCGTTCCGCGACCGCCCCGGTGAACGCGCGGTCCTCGCCGAGGCCCGGGAGTCGGTGCTCGCGCTGGCTGCGACGAGCCGTCACGCCGGCGAGCCCTGGTTCGACGACTGGCTCGGGAACCTGCGCCGAGATGGAACCCTCACCCGGATAACCAGAGGCGGGCTGCCGTTCACGCGGGTCCTGGCGGTGCTGAACGCGCTTCCGGCCGCCGACGAGCCGATGCCGGTGTTCGCCGAACGAGTCCTCGGCGATACCAAGGCACTGGCCGACGGCCCGATCCGCGGGTTGATCCTGCGGGCGCTGGCGGCCTGGCACGAAACCGGAGCCCCCGAGGCTGCCGAACAGGAACGGGCGTTGTGGGAACTGGCCGGCGTGGTGCCCGACGACCTCGCCAGCCAGGTGCTGGTTCTGAACCTGCCGGCCGTGGGCGGCCTGCTCGGCGAATGGCTGTCCGCTGCCGCGGATGCTCACCTGCCGTTCCGCATCACCCTGCACCAATTGCGGCTCGCGCCACTATCGCTGCCGGTCCCGGAGATCTTCGTGTGTGAGAACCCGGCCGTTCTGCGAGCCGCCGCCGGCCGCGTCACCGCACCACTCATCTGCACCGAGGGAGTGCCGTCGGCTGCGGTTCACACCCTTCTGGGCTTCCGGCCTCCGGATTCCGTGATCCGATGGCGCAACGACTTCGACTGGACCGGCGTACGACTGACCTCCGCCGCGCTGGCCCGCTACCCCGGCGCCGTAGCGTGGCGCATGTCCGCCGCCGACTACCGGACCGCCGACCGGACGGGGCTTCCCCTGAACGGCCCAGCCACGGCCACTCCGTGGGACCCGTCACTTGCGGAGGCGATGACCGGCGCCGGCCGGTCGGTGATGGAAGAACGCTTCATCGGCACGCTCCTGGCCGATCTCGCGCACGGCAGCGAGACATCTGACCGAGACTCACGGACGCCCGCAGTCCGGCTCGACCACGGCGCGGTGACCCCTCAGGCTTGACTTTCATCGACTTTGGGCGGACCTCTCTCGCCGCGTTGCTCCTGACGCCGAGAACTGATCAGATCGGAGAATGGATGTCGTCGTGATGCTCCGCCGGCGGGCCACGGCGTAACAAGCGGCATCTCGTGACTGGGCGCGTCAGCGGAAGCCGACGCGCCCAGTCAGCGTCGATTCGCCGAGGAACTGTTCATCTCGCACCACCTGGCCGCGTGCGTAGGGCAAGACCTTCTTCCCTGTCGTACCGTCGCCCGCCGTTTCGGTGGAACCTCACACTGATGTCAGGTCCTACCTTTCCCCCGTAGCAGAGCCAAGCCGGCCCTGCGGACGACGGGAAGGAAGATCGATGACTTCGCCACTGACGTACTCGGCCGAGGCCCACAATGGACGGACGAAAATCATCCTCGCCGGACGCGTATTCGTCCCTCCGAAGCTCGCGGAGGAGTTTCTCGACGAGATCCAGGCGACCTACCCGATCGCCGAGGCGAACCCGGGAAACCTGCTCATCGCCTTCAGCCTGGAGGACCCGGAGATCGGCTCGCTCACGGCGATCGAGCAGTGGGAGTCCCAGGAGGCGCTCGACGAGCATCTGGCCACGCCCGAGGTCTCGAAGCTCTACGCCAAGTGGCTGCCGCTCATGCGCAACGAGGTACGCCAGTTCGGCATCGTCGACGAGTCCCCGATGACGTACACGACCGGGAGGTGACGGCGATAATGAGCGACAACAAGAGCAAGATCACCGACGTGTACGAGAAGGCCGCCGCCGGTGCCGTCGAAGAGTCGTTCCGCCTGCTGCTCGACCTCTTCGACCCCGACGTCGACATCCACGAAACCCCGATCACCCCGTGGGGCGGCGAATTCCACGGGCGGGACGAGATGATCGAAATGTTCTCCAAGCTCAGCACGTATCTGGGCCCGGAGCCCATCAAGATCCGCGGCATCTTCGGCGAGGAAGACAGCGTCGTGGTCCGCTTCCTCGGCAACTTCAAAGCCGACCCGGACGCGGAACCCGTGTCCATCGACGTCGTCGAGTGGTACACCTTCCGCGACGGCCTGATCGTCGACCTCCGCGTGTTCTACTGGGAGCCGATCAGAGCCCAGTGAACGCCGCACCAGGCTGGACGATCGTGAGCCGGCCTGAGGGGTGAAGCCGGTCCGGCTCGCATGAGACGGCGAGGGGAGAACCGGTCAGCGGCTTGGGTCTCGACGTGCGATGGGACCCGCAAGGCAGGATGAGTGGACAGAGGCGGACGGTCCATCCAGAGGCCACGGGCATCGCAGCATGACGGCGCGCGACAAGGTGCCAATGTCTCTAGATCACACACTGGTCATATTCGCGTCCACCACGGACCCCGAAGTGGCCCTGACCAGATAAAAGCAACTGGTCAGGGCCATGATCACCCAAACGCTGCGTAGAACTGAACGTACGACCCGGCCGCGTCCTTGGTTGTGGCCATCGACAAATCCTCAAGCGCGCGGGGCAGCCCAGCCATTTCCCGACTCGGTCCTTAGTGACGGCCAGTTGGCCGCTTCAACTAAAGTGCGCGTCACCAAATTCACGGCACGACCTCTATTCTCCACGCTCCACCAGGCTTCACTAGAGTGCCCGATGGAAACTGCGATGGATCGTAGGTTTCCTGGCAACGGTGGCAAATTGGGACTTGCCTTCCGGCCCGGGGCCTAATCGCTTCGGTAAATTGTACCGACTGTGGATCAACACCGAGTTGACGTAGCACGTCAGACTCCGCGCACCCCGTTGGATTACCGTTGCATCCCGCCGCCACGCGACCTGTCGCCGGATCCACACACAGTCACCGTTGCCTGGACCTCGACAACGCCATCCTCATCGCCATCTGCGCTATGTCGGCGACGACACGATCCGTCGAGCCGCTGAGTCGGCCGCGATTCAGCCTGCCTGCGCTGCGGCCTGCGTCGATGCTGCCCCGGGACCGGCACGACGGGCGCTGCGCAGCATGCTGACGCTCACTGCGAGCGTCCAGATGCTCCACACCGCACCCATGCTGGCCGTGGTCCCCCAGCCCTGGGCGCTGTAGAAGTCCGCCGGATCGTCACCGAAATACACTGCCGGCACGAAGGCCAGGTTGACGGCGGCGAGCACATATGCCGAGCGGCCCACCCACTTGGGCAACAAGCGCAGCCGAGTCACGCAGATGCCGAAGGCGATCAGGAACAGGCCCATCAGCAGCCGGGAAACGGCGCCCTGCAGCAGGTACTGCGCTGCGGCGAACGGCCCTTCCTTGGTGGTGTCGATGTCGTGGTCGACCGAGATCGCGGCGCCGACTTCCATGGATTGCGGCACGAAGACCACGGCCACCCACAACAGCCCGGCCATATGCGTAACGGTGGCCGGCCAGTCGTAGGCCGGATCGACCCTGGCGATGAGCTGACGGAGTCCGGTGAAGTAGACGATGAACAGGGTGCAACCGGTGGCGCCGATGAGGCTTCGGGTGATGATGTTCCAGTCGGGCGGTGTCTCGTACACGAAATAGAGCGGAACCTGGGCGATGATGAGCAGGCTGGAGATGAGGCCGAAAAGGCCGGTGCGTTTCCTGATGGTCGCCTCGGTCATGGTTACTTCAACCCCGGGTGCGTCTGCGGTAGTTGAGCAGGAGGCAACCGCCTGAGCGGTCGGCATTGACGAGCTCGAAGAGCTGTGAACCACCGATGTCTTCGAACAGCCGATGGCCACCGCCGGCCAGGCCCGGTGAAACGACGAGGCGCATTTCGTCGACGAGGTGTTCGCGCAACAGGGATCCGGCCAAGGCCAAGCTGCCGTGGATGCCGATGTCGCCACCGCTCTGACGCTTCAAGTCGGCGACGTACGCGGCTGCGGGACCGGTGACATGGGTGGTCGCCGACCAAAGGTGGCGGGGAGCAGCCGACGAGAACAGAATCTTCGGGGTGTTGTTGATGAAGTCGGCGAACGGCTGCATCGTGGAGCCGGGCCAGTGTGGGGCCCACTTCTCATATGTTCGCCGGCCCAACAACACGGTGTCCTGGCGTGCGATCACCTGAGCGAGATTGCCCATGAGTCGCTCGTCCGCGTCAACGAACCAATCGCTCTCTCCGGGTTCTTCCGCTACACCGTCGAGGGAGATCAATTCGTACAGCACCACATTGCGCATCACGTTCCTCCGTTCGCGATTGACGAGTATGTCTCAGCGCCGTGTGGAGGGTCAGGCGCTGCCCGAGCTTGCAGCCGCCAGTCTGCTGGGGTGGCCATCGAGGTTGTCCGGCAACGAGGGTGCGTCATGCCATGGCAGGAATCGCTTATCCTTCCGATCTCCGGGCTCACCAACCGGCGGAAGCGGCAACGAATCAAGCGGCTCGCCTTGCGCCGCGGCGGAGAAGTCATGTCTCAACCGTAGAAATGTGCGGGGTCGGGTACATCCGACGTGAGACGGGTCCTGCATCTCCGACTTTAGGATGAGGACAGGGCGACGGACCCGGGCCGGACCGCCCCGCGGGCGAGCGGTTTCCGCGCGCGTCAAGCAACAAGTTCCGAGGACCAGGGCCGGACATTTCGATGGCGTGAGCGATACGCTGACCGACAAAGACCCGAAGCGCGAGAGCCGATAGCCATCGGACCTCAGCCGACGCGCGGCGCGACATGCGCGCGCGGCGCGCCCCACCGTGAGGTCCGGGGGTCGCCCCCGGAGCAGGCATCGTGGACCGGACGTTGCACCATGCGAACCGCCAGGTCACTCTCACCGGCAACCCGCTTTCGGGACGTTTTACCAGCTCACGCATCATCCGCTAACGCTCGGTGCCGTCGGTGGCGCCTGCAACGGGCCGCGCTTTCATTGTCGAAGTGGTCCGTATCCGGTACAACAACGGGAGGCGTCGTGACGTCAGCGATCAGTGCCAGCGAGGCGCGCAAATCTCTGTTCCCGCTCATCGAGCGGGTCAACGAGGACCACACCCCGATCGAGATCGTCTCCAAGCGCGGTAACGCTGTCCTGGTGAGTAAGGAGGACTGGGACGCGATCGTGGAAACGAACTACTTGCTCCGGTCCCCCGCCAACGCCAAGCGCCTCGTCGAGAGCGTCGAGCAGTGGCGATCCGGCCGAGCCACCGAGCGCGATTTCGGCCCCGAGGAGTGAAGCTCAGCTGGACCGACCACGCCTGGGACGACTACCTCTACTGGCAGACCCAGGACCGCAAGACCCTCAAACGCATCGACACACTGATCGCCGACATCAAACGCGATCCCGACGGACCAGGCATCGGCAAACCGGAGATCCTCCGAAACAACCTCGCCGGACTCCGGTCCCGCCGCGTCGACGACGAACACCGCTTGGTGTACGCCGTCGAAACCAGCGAGATCACCATCATCTCCTGCCGATACAACTATGAGCGCTTTTCAACTGCCGTGGATCGGGTTCTCGATGTGGTGCAGGGCCAGGATGGCCTGCACGATGGCGGTGGCGCGGCGTGGGCAGCAGCGC
>NZ_JBICSP010000016.1:0-179689 GCF_043197135.1 Actinoplanes sp. NPDC049265
TGCGCTGCTGCCCACGCCGGGCGACCACGATCCTGCAGGCCATCCTCGTTCTGCACCACGTTGAAGCCGACCGCTACGCAGGATGAAAAACGCTCACTATGTGCTCGCCGGCAAAACGCCCGTGCTCGTGCACAACACCGGGCCGCTGTGCGGCGTGCATGGAGGTGCGTCGGGTAGCCCTGCCGGATTGGGGCTAGTTGAAGGACCAGCTCCGGCTAAGGCGGCCGATATGCTGAATAAAGTAAAGAACAGAACCGGTGGTATCGGTAAGGTGCCGGGATACGAGGGCAACGGAAGTCGGGGCAATAAGGCGGGCCAGTTGCCCGGCGGCGCGTATCGAGAGTGGGATGTCAATGCGACTGCTGATCTGCCGAGCTGTTCGGTGTGCAGCAGACCAATTCGTGGTGGTGAAAGACTGCTGACGCCGAAGTCGGGATCTGGGGCTGCCTATTACACCCCCGACCACTACGGCACCTTCTACTATGTCGGGGAATATCCGTGATCGACTCTAGGAACTCCTTTGATCTCGCGTCGCCAGTCGAGCCTTGGGTGGTGATCGCGCGGGCCGGCGACCGCATGGTCCATGACCAGGTAAAAGAACTTACTCCTGGCCCTGTGATCCGGAGGTTGGACCCAAGGAAAATGACCGATTCGGCGGGTCTATTCAGTGAGTTCGCGGAGAAATTAGAGTTCCCTTCGTATTTCGGTCACAACTGGTACGCGCTCGTGGATTGTCTTGATGACATCCACGGTAGTTGGCATGGAAACCGGCCCGTTATCGTTGTCGTTGAGGATGCTGACGAGCTGGTGGGCAAGGAGTTCTTTTCGCTATTCATTGCCCTGCTTTGTGAGGCTGGCGAGCGGGCCAATCTTTCGCTCGATGCGGATGGCCTTCCGCGAAGTCGGCCGCCGTTTCCGCTTCACTTCGTGCTTTTCTTGGCGCGCGGCGAAATCGGGGAGGTGGCTGCGAGGCTGCATGTGCGAGATGACCTATTGATCCATGAGTCCGACGGCCGCCTTCTTGTTTCGTCGCGATCAGGGTGATCTGACTCGGCGTAGTTAAGTGGCGGCCTTCGACCGTGGGCGCGTGCTGAAGTGTGCTCACGTTGCCGTCAGGGTTGCCGTCACGATAGAAGCAATATCGTCATCCATCGATCGATGCGTTGCCGACCGCAGGGTCTGTTCGAACTGGTCGGCGAACGAGGCGAAGATGCCGTACGCGGACAGTTCGCGCAGGTGCAGGGCGGGGTGTGCTGCTGCAACGCCGGACCGACTCCGGCAACTGGGCGCTGCCGGGCGGCACCATGGACATCGGTGAAACCCTCGGCGACTGCATCGTGCGCGAGGTCAAAGAGGAAACCGGCCTCGACATCGAGATCACCGGCTTACTCGGCATCTACACCGACCCGCAGCACGTGATCGCGTACGCCGACGGCGAAGTCCGCCAAGAATTCAACATCACCTACTACGGCCGAGTCACCGGCGGCACCCTCGCCGTCAGCGACGAATCGACCGACGTGCGGTTCATCGACCCGGCCGACTTCGACCACATCCCGATCCACGACACCGTCCGGCTCAGGCTCCGCCACCACGCCGAACACCGCGCCACGCCCTACCTCGGATAGCCCCACCGGACCGCCCGACGGCCGCCGACGGCCCTGGTTGTCTGCCCACGTTGCCGTCAACACCACCCGACAGCACGAACCGTGACCCAGCCCATCCACGAAAGACCAGGTGAAAGCCCTGCACCGATAAGTCACTCTCCGTGTCGTCCGTGAATATGCCACACGTACTATGTGCTCGCCGGCAACACCCCGGTCCTCGTCCATAACTGCGGCGGTGCCAGAAAGTACCCGATCGAGCAGTTGCGCGACAAGTTCAAGCACGCAGCGGACTTCGGTGTATACGGAAATAAGAACGACCGCAACCAGTCGATGTTCAGTGAGGCTCTCGAAGCGCATATCAAGGATCCGTACACGGTCAAAATTGACGGCACTTACCACAAGCGGCCGGTAACTCACTATCTGAAGCTCAGGGACGGCACTAATTCAATGTATGATCCTCAAGGGAACTGGATTAGTGGCTGGAAGCTAAACGACCAGTATTTTAATAACGTCTCGATGAAGGGGACCTTGTAGTGGCCGAGTCTATCGTCCCGCAGGTGTACGTGGATCTGTCGCGCAATTTCGTCGATGACTCTATTAGTCCGATCGATTTCATGACGCGCTTCCTCGCGGAGTTCAAGAATGAGAGGCGGTTTTTTGACGAGCGCACCGGAGACGTACTTAACGCGCTGTTCTATGCTGCGGAAGAATTCGTGGACCATCCGTCTACCAGGCCGAACGTCGTCGGCGAGTTGCAGTTGCGAGCGGCGGCACGCAACCTACTCGAATTTGTCAAGGCGCAGAATGATCAGTAACCGGCCAGTATAGGCATCAGATTGCCTCTGCAGCAGCTGACGTTTGCCAGTAGTCGCCCGGTTCGGGGTGATCACGTTAGTAACTTCGCGTAGTCGGCAGCGGCGCTTCCGGCCGCGGCTGCCGGCGATCGGTGGGTAGTGGTCGAGCTGGTCGATCGCCGGCCGATGTCGGATATGTTCGTGCCGAAGGTCAGCGCGTAGATCGGGGTGCCGTCGCCGATTGATCCGCCGCTCTTAACGCGATCGTCGTGATCTGATGCCCCCGGCATCTTCTTTGCCAGACCTGACGCTGGCTGAATCGGCACGTTGGTTGGCGTTGTGTGGTGCGCGCGCTGTCTGGTGGACAGTTTGACAATGTGCTGACCAGGATTTGCGTCCCTTGGCGCCTTCATCGCGTTTGCGCTTTGCCATCGAAATTCGATGGCCGCGGAGCGGCGTGCGCGGCCCGGAACGGCTCGGTGGTAGGCGCGGAACCCGCGGGTGGTTATCAGGGTCGACACCTGATCCGCCGACCTTACGAGGAAGCCCCGGCCGCTCCGTGCGGAGCAGCCGGGGCGGTCACTCAACCCGTGCTGTGGTCGGCCGCACGGTGGTTACGGGAAATTCGTGACCGTCCGGGGAACGACCTGGTCGGCCGTGGCCGCGGGGCCGATGTTGTTGATCACGTGATCGATGGTGCCGGAGGCCAGGGAGATGGTGAAGATGTTGTGCATCCGCACCCCGCCGTTGGCCGGGGCCTGGAAACCATTGGCCGAGTGCACGGCCGGGTTCACGTTGAAGTAGGCGTAGCTGCCCATGCCCCAGGCCTCGTGACTGGTCACGCTGTCGGCGACCTTGTACGCCGGGTATCCCGTGCCGTCGGAGCGCCAGGCGGCGTTCGACGGCGGGTCGTACGGCTGCTCGTTCTGCAGGAAGTAGGCACGCCCGCCGTTGCCGTTCCAGAGGACCTCGGTCTTCTGGTAGTGCTCGACGAACAGGGCGTACGCCGTGACGTTCTGGCCGTTGACGATCAGCCCGCTGTCGGCGGTGTTGACCGTCCAGCCGTACGTTCCGGCGTTGCCGTGGTCGGCCCGCCACGCCCAGATGTGGTCGATGATCGTGTTGTTGCTGTTGACCAGCAGGCTGTTGGTGGCCTTGCCGGCGATCGAGCCGCCGATCCGGAAGAACACGTCCTGCACCGTGGTCGGGTTGGACGCGTGCGAGGCGTTCGAGCCGGCCGGACCGACCACCAGCAGGTTGGCCGAGTTGGTGGTGCCGGCGTCGAAGAGCAGGCCGGCCAGCTTGACTCCGTCGACGTCGGCCACCTGCATGGGCGTGACGCCGCCGTCGGGGATGATCGTCGCGTAGCCGAGGCCGAGGACCACGGTGTTGGCCCGGGTCACGTTGATCGTCTGGTTCACGTGGTAGACGCCGGGCTGGAAGATCAGGTTCAGGCCCTGCGCGAGCGCCTGGTTGATGGTCGCCGCCGAGTCGCCCGGCTTGGCCACATAGAACTGGGTCAGCGGGATGCTGGTGCCGGGGGTGTTGCCGTTGACCCAGGTCGCGCCGCTGGCATTGGTCTGCAGGTTGGGCACGAAGACGGCGTAGTTGCCGCCGGTCTGGTAGAGGTACGGCTTCTCGCGGATGACCGGGGTGCTGCCGATGACCGTGTACGGCGGGGTCGGATAGCTGGCCGGCGGGGCGCCCTGAACGCCGACGAACATCTGGTTCCACACGGCGTTGGTGTTCGAGCCGATCTGGCTGTTGCGGGTGAGCCACTGCTGCTGGGAATACTGCCCCTCCGATCCGCTGATCCGCGAGTCGGCGATGTAGCCACCGGACGCCCAGCCGTACCCATTGGGGGCGAGGTTGAGGTCGCCGTGGATGTCCATCCGGCGGAACGGCGCGGCCTGCGAGACGGCCCACCGGTCGGCGCCGGCCACCGGGTACACCGAGATGTTCTCGACCGAGCGCCAGAAGTTCTGGGTGGCGTTGCCCTGGAACCAGCCGGCGTCGACGGTGATGTCACCGTTGATGCGTACGTCCTGCGGGTTCTGCCCGAGCCCGAGCACCGAGGTGTAGAAGCCGACCTGGATGTTCAGCCCGTTGTAGGTGCCCGGTTTGAACGCGAGCACGTAGCGCTGCGTGCCGAACTGGTTCGTCTCCTGCTGGCGGAAGATGGTGTCGGCCTGGCTCTGGATCGACGCGCTGGACATGCTCGGGTCGAAGACGATGACGTTCGAGCCGAGGCTGCCTCCGCCACCGGACGGCGGTGGGGTCGTGTCCCCGGTGCCGCCGAAGACCTTGAACTCCCACAGCGAGTAGCCGTAGGTGGTGGTGCGCTGGGTGCCGTACATCCGCACGTACCGGCCGGTGCCCGAGACGGTGAGTGACTGGTTGCCGCCGGTCGAGGTCGTGGTCGAGTAGATCGACGTCCACGCGCTGGCGTTGTCGGAGACCTGGATCTGGAAAGCCTTGCCGGCCGCGGTCTCCCAGTTGAGCTCGATCCGCGAGATCGCCTGCGAGCTGCCCAGGTCGACCTGCAGCCACTGTGGATCGGAGAAGGCCGACGCCCAGCGGGTGCCGATGTTGCCGTCGACGGCTTCCGACGCGAGGTACGCCCCGGCCGTCTCGGTGGATGACGCGGTCGCCGGCTTGCCTTGCGACAGCAGGGTCTCGGCGGCACTGGCGGCGGTCGCGGTGACTGTGGCATAGCCGGCGATGACGGTGGCCACCAGGGCGCCGACCGTGGCGAGCCGCCACGGTGAACGTCTGGTCACGTGGACGGGGGTTTCGGGGACGGTCATGGACACTCCTCGGGGGCGCGGGGAAAGGCAACGGGGATTGCTTGCACCCGTGGGCGCGCTGACCTGCGACATTGCTGGGAGAGCGCTTCCCTGAGGTGACGCTAGGTCCGATGCATCGTGTCTGTCCAGCGTTCTCGACGGTTCCGGAACCGATAGATAATCGGGATGGGCTTGCGGATGTCACAACCGTCTGATTCGGACGTTGCCCCGCGCAGATGAGCTGCCGATCAGGGCCGATGGCATCGATGTCGGCGTCGCGCGCAGGGCCGGAATCAATCCCAGATGTACGCGATACGAAGAAACTATCTATTGGTATCTATCACTATGAATCGGTACTAAACCTACCGAGAAAGCGCTTCCCGCTCCGATCAGGCGTGACCGCGGTGCCAGAACGCCGAGGCGATCACTTCGTCCAACGACGTGAAGCTCGGCCGAGTGTGGGATGCCGGCGAGATCGAGACATGGATCGCCGCGAACCTGTCGCCTACCGAGGGCCACCCGCCCCTTCCCTGAGGTAGTCACGCGCCTATAGTCGCATGATGGCCAACGGCAAGCATCGATTGATGGGCTCGTACGAGATCGGTCTGCTCCTCGGCAGCGTCAGCCGTCAACTCGTCTACCAGCTGACGAACGACCTCACCTTTCCGGCGCCCTACGCGACGCTCAAGCGCGGAAAGATCTGGCTCGCCGACGACGTCGAACCTTGGGTCGCCGCCTACAAGTCGCGGAAGTCGGCCGGTCGCCGAGCTGAGTGAGTGAGTGTCGATAATGGCCCTGAGGCGAATACCATCCTGTCGTGACGGACTCGATGCGTGTCGCGCTCGCAACGTTCGGTGAAGAGGAGTTCTCCGCTCTCCACGCAGCATGTGTGGACGCCGGCCACGTACCCGTCGCTTACGTGCACTGCCGTTCGATGAAGCCGAACAGCCGCACGGATGCACACGCCGCTGCGGCGACCGGCCGGATCGTGGGGGCGCTGCCGCCGGGAATGGATCTGGTAGTTCCAGGATCTGCCGAGGGACTGGCGGCCGCGCTGGCCGGATACAAGTTGGACCTATTGGTCGTGTACGGATTCAACTGGAAGCTCCCGGCCTCGGTGCTCGACACCCCCAAGTTCGGTGTCATAAATATCCACTCATCGCTGCTGCCTCGTTACCGAGGGCCGGCGCCGGTGTTGTGGGCGATCCGGAACGGTGACCCGGAGATCGGCTTGACGATCCACCGGATGAACGAGCGATTCAATGCCGGTCCGATCCTCACTCAGCGCGGCGGTATTCCGCTCGATGAAGACGTCACCCCGGAACGGCTGTGGACCCGGATCCGCCCTGTCCTGTCCGACCTACTCACCGCCGCCTTGGGCCTGGTCGCGAGTCAGAGCCCTGGAATGCCTCAGGACGATTCCGAGTCGTCGGCGGCGGGGTTCATCGAGCCGGAGTTCTCGGTGGTGGACTGGTCGCGGTCGGCGCGCGAGGTGCACGACCAGGTGAGGATGTTCGCGTTCATGGGCCGAAAGGACGCGCCGGTCGCCCAGATCGGCGGGCAGCGGCTAACGGTGTTGCGTACTCGTCTGGAGCCGCCCGGCGGCATCCGGGTTGATTGCGCGGACGCGCCGATTTGGATTGTGGAGTCGGCTCCGGCTACCGATCCCGCAGTGTCGCGGCAATAAGCTCGCGTAACGCCGCGGCTCGAGGGTCGTCGAAGTCGGTCAGCAGTTCGAGGGCCTGTTGCCATGCGCTCGTGTCGCCGGTGGTGCGGCCAAGGTGGTGCAGGGTCTGGGCCAGGTTCCACCGGTCATTGAGGTCACGGTGAGCGGAGGCGGCCATGCGATAAAAGTCTGCTGCGTCGGCGACGCGGCCCATGTCTTCGTAAGCGTGGCCGGCGCCATCTTGGGCTAAGGCTTCCCGGCTGCGGTCGCCGAGCTGTCGTTGGACTACTGCGGCACGTTGGTAAGACACCAAGGCGTCGGCGGGTTGGCCGGCAGCGCGTTGTACGCTGCCGAGTTCGACGAGCCAGTGCGCCTGCCATACCTGGTTCTCCTCCGCCTCGGCGATGCGAAGCGCCTGGTCGATGTAGACGCGAGCCGCGGCAGGGTCGCCGATTTCTCGCTGGGCCCAACTGAGGTGAAACAGCGCGTTGCCCTCGCTGGCTCGGTCGCCGACTTCCCGGAACACGATCGCAGCTTCGGTCAGAATCTCCGCTGCTGCCTGCGGCTGTTGTACCTCGCAGAGAGTTTCGGCAAGGTTGCTGCGTATGAGTGCCTCCCAGCGCCGGTCACCCAGATCGCGGAAGATCGCGCCGGCCTGTTCGAAATAGGTTCGGGCGTCATCGAGTCGGCGGCGGCGCAGGCCGATCAGTCCGAGCGTGTTGAGCGAGACGGCTTCGCCGAAGCGGTCGTGGAGGCTTCGCCGGATGGTCAGGGCGCCACGGTGGCTGGTCTCCGCCTCGTCGAGTCGGCGAGACTGGAAGTACGCCCGGCCCAAACTCTCCAGTGCTTCGGCCTGTCCTGCTGGATCGCTGTCTTGGTAGGCGGAGTCGACTCCGATCGTGCTGGTAGCCAGCCAATCATCGAATGCGTTCTGGTGGATGTAGATGCCGCGCAGGACTGCGGCGAGCCGCCAAGCGATCGAGTGCAGGCCGGCCTCGGCGGCGGCCCGGTTCGCGGCGACGAGGTTGCTGCTTTCAATCCGGTACCAGCGCAGTGCGGTTTCGTGGCTGTCGAACGCGAAGGGCAGCACATCAACAGGGGGGAGTTGGGTCAGCTCATACCGGTCGAATGCGGCGATGCGGGTCGAGGCTGCGTCGGCGGTGTGCAAATACCAGGCGAGGATGCGCCTGCGGACCTCGTTCTGTGCCTCGGGGGTTTCCAGGTGGCGGACCTGGTCCACGGCGTATGCGCGGAGCAGGTCGTGAAATTCGTAACGGCCGGGTGCCGGCTGTTCGAGCAGGTGCGCACCGATCAGCACGTCGAGTTGCTGTCGTGCCTGTGGTGCACTGATTCCCGCGAGTGCCGCGGCTGCGGGCAGGCCGAACTCATTCCCGGGGTGCAAGCCGAGGAATCGGAACAGCCGGGCCGCGGGCTCCGGCAGGGCACGATAGGACCAGGCGAACACTGTCCGGACCGCGTCGGCGTCGTCGTCGCCCCCAGCGGTCAATGCTCCCCACAGCCCCGGCTCGTCGCGCAGGTCGGCGATCAGCTCGTCGAGCCGCATCATCGGTCGGCTCGCGGCCCGCTCGGCGGCGATGCGCAGTGCGAGGGGCAGGCGTGCGCAGAGCCGGGCCAGTTCGACCATTTCATGGTGTTGATCATGGTCGCGGTATCGGGCGGTCACGGCTCTCAGTAGGGCTATGGCGTCGTCTTCCAACAGGATGTCCAGGACGAGCCGGTAGGCGCCTTCGCGGGCGATCAGCCCGGACAGCTGGCTCCGGCTGGTCACGAGGACCAGGCAGTTGACGGTTCCCGGCAGCAACGGCCGGATCTGACCGGCGGTGGCGGCGTTGTCGAGAACCACCAGCATGCGCCGGGTTGCCAGAAGCGAGCGGAACAGCGAGGCCCGCTCGTCCAGCTGAACCGGAATCGCCGTTGCGGGAACGCCGAGATCACGCAGAAACCGGTCGAGAACCTCCTCCGGTACGGCCGGCTGACCCGGGTCGTAGCCACGTAGGTTGACGTACAACTGTCCGTCAGGAAAGCGGTCCCGGACGCGGTGCGCCCAGTGCAGTGCCAACGAGGTCTTGCCTACGCCGGCAGTGCCCGTGATGACGGTGACGGCGACGGCATGCGGATCGTCGGGTTGAACACCTGCCACGCTGGTGAGAATGGCCAGCTCGGCGTGGCGGTTGACGAACCCGCGCACGTCGCCGGGAAGCTGTGACGGCATTGCTGGGAAGACAGCCCGCGCGCGGTGGATGTGCACACCGCCGTGAACATCGCGGGCTTGGACGACGTCGCCGGTGCCGGTCGTCTCCAGGCGATTGGCGTGGCGAAGATCATCGTTGCGGTCGTCGATGGGCATCACCGGGTCCGGGCCGGGCTCAGCGGCGATTACGGCTGGCCGGGTGGCGGCAGCGTTGCCACATGGCTCGCAAAGAAGGTTTCCAGCGGTTCCCCGGCGTCGTACAGATTTTGGATGAACCGTTGACAGCGAAATATCAGGCTGCGGTCGACAAATCGGCGAGCAGACTCCAACACTCCGTCATCGTCGTAGATCGCCTGATACATCACCGTGGAGCCGAGAGTGTAGATCTCCGGGAGCGCCGCGTCGTGTTCGAACTCGGAGACCTGGTCCGGACCGACGACTCGCACGCTGCCGCCACACTGGTCCCGTATCCGCAGGGCATACAACTCCCACTGCAGGTACGCAGTGATCGGCTCTTCGACAACCCGTACCCGCCGTGCAGCGAAACCGTGCTCCCCGACGCGGCGATGATAAGCGAGCATGTCGGCCCGGCCGGCGTCGAGCAGGCGCAGCGACTCGTTCCACTCGCCTTTCGCAAACGCTTCCCAGCTGTCATACCCGGGCTCCTTGAAGGATTGCTGGCGTTCCAGCTTCCAGAAACCAGGCTCGATGATCTTCCAGAAGTTCTTCTCGAAGTCGGCGTAGTACGCGTCCAGTTCCAACCGCTCGCCCTCGGCGCCGTCAAGCAGATCACGCATCGGGAATGTCCGCCTTCGCCGCGAGGATCGTTTTCCGCGGAATGATAACCAGCCGTTCGCCGGGATCGACACTGACACCCTCAGGCAGCCGGCCTTCGTACAACGTGGTCAAATCTGATCCGATGACAGCTACGTCGCCGTTGTCGAGCTCCCAGATGTCCGGGCAACTCGAATTTCCCGACGTCTGTCCAAGCTCATGAGACGACTTTCCTATGCGTCTGAGAAACGACGCAGATGAGTCGGGTTCCCACTTTTCCGTCATGAGACCTCGCTCCGACATTCGGTGACTCACGGTGACGCTACATGACCGATTCGTGACAGGCAAACCCTCTCGCCATCGAACCGTATCTATGATGGTTGAGGGTGCGCGACAACGTGATCCATCCAGGACAGGGGCACGCGGTGACCGATCAGGAGCTTATGACCACTATCGCGGTCACCCTGGCAACCAAGACCGCCGAAGGGCTCGCCGCAAGCGGCAAGGCAGCGCTTGAGGCCCTCGCACGGCTGGTACGGCGGAGATTCGACGGCCGCACCGCCGTGCAAACCGCACTCGCCGAGGCTGAAGAAGAGGGCAAGACGGAGTCGACGGAGGACGATCGGATCGAGGCTCTTCGCCGGGCGTTGGCGCAGGCCATCGCGGATGATCCCTCGTTCGAGGCGGAGCTCCGAGACCGGTGGCAAGCGCTCGCGCCCTATCTGGACGCGAGCGACGGCGGCGTGGTCAACACCGTTGCCGGCACCGTCGAGGGCAGCGTCGTGCAGGCACGCGACGTCAACGGCGGTATATCTTTCGGCACCCCTGGCCGAACCGAGCGTTGACCCAGCCCGGTCGGCCCAGATCCTTTGATCACGTGGCCGGGACGCCCTTCACGGTCGCCCCGGGTGGGACCATCCGCACCACGCACGCACCCGCCCCGACCCGAGCGCCTACCCCCACCGCCAGCCCCTGCAGCACAGCCGCCGTCGTACCGATCAGGGCCTGCTCCCCGACGTAGCAGTCCCCAGACACCGCGGCCAGCGGATTGACCTGGACACAATCGTCCAGGACGGTGTCGTGGCCGACCGTCGCGTTCTGGTTGAGGTGCACGTGGCGGCCGAGCCGGACGTTCGTCGTCACCCGTACGCCGGGGAACAGCACCACCCCTTCGGCGAACCGGTTGTCCAGCCCGACCGTGGCCGTCGGATGGATCAGGGGCGTGGCCGGCGTCCGGGACGGGCCGATGGCCGCCGCCACCTTGGCTCGGATTCGTGGGTCGCCGATGCCTATGACGTAGCGCACCTCGTCCGGCAGGCCGGACAGGTCGGACACCGGGCCGAGGAACGGGACGCCGAGCCGGTCGAGGCGGCTCAGGTTGATGTCGCTGGGGGCGTCGTCGACGAAGCCGAGGATCTTCCACGGGTCCTCGGACGACGCGTTGACGGCCTGGACGATGCCGAAGATTTCGCGGCCGTGGCCGCCGCAACCGACGATGATCAGCGGCTCAGGCATTGGCGGGTCCCCGGAACTCCGGCATCGTTACCTCACCGTCGGCGGCGATCCCGTCGCGGCGTACAACCGTCAGCACGGTTTCCATCATGATGCGTGCGTTCAGGGCCAAGCTGCGGTGGTCGACATACCAGACGTCCAGGGCGAACTTGTCCTCCCAGGCCAGCGAGTTGCGGCCGCGGACCTGCGCCAGCCCGGTCAATCCTGGGCGCACCAGGTGCCGCCGGGCCTGCTCGGGGGTGTAGCGCTCGAGGTAGCGGACCAGCAGGGGGCGCGGGCCGACCAGGCTCATGTCGCCGCGCAGGATGTTGATGAACGTGGGCAGCTCGTCGACGCTTGTCGCGCGCAGGATGCGGCCGAGGCGGGTCATCCGGTCGGCGTCGGTGACCAGGCCGCGAGCGGGGTCCACGTCGCGCATCGTGCGGAACTTGACCATGGTGAAGACGCGGCCGTTCAGGCCGGGGCGCGGCTGGCGGAAGAGCACGGGGCGGCCCAGGCGCCAGGCGACCACGGCCGCCACCGCGAGCATCAGCGGCGCGGTCAGCACCAGCATGAACGTCGCCACGACGATGTCGATGACGCGCTGGATGCGGTCGATCATCGGTTTCTCTCCAGGAACTCGGTGATGGTGTCGAGGATGCGGCGGCGGTCCGGCTCGCTCAGGACGGAACCGCTGGGCAGGGTCAGACCCTGCGCGAAGAGCCGGGCGGCGGCGCCGGTCAGGACGCCGCGTGCGCCGGCGAAGACCGGTTGCAGGTGCATCGGTTTGAAGAGGGGGCGGCTCTCGATGTCGGCCTCGGCCAGGTGGGCAGCCAGGTCGGAGGCCGGCCAGCCGGACTCGGAAGGGTCGACCACGATGCTGGTCAGCCAGCAGTTCGCATCCGGATCGGCGCCGAGCATTGTCACACCGGCCGCGCTGGAGAAGATCTTGGCGTACGCGTCGCGTAGGGAACGACGACGCGCGATCATCTCGTCGAGGCGCCGCAGCTGCGCCCGGCCCAGTGCGGCCAGGATGTTGCTCAGCCGGTAGTTGTAGCCGATCTCGTGGTGTTCGTAGTGCGGCACCGGCTGGCGAGCCTGCGTCGACAGATGCCGGCAGTGATCGGCCACGACCGAAGACGACGTCAGCAGCATGCCGCCGCCCGAGGTCGTCATGATCTTGTTGCCGTTGAAGGAGATCACCGCGGACTCGCCGAACGAGCCGGCCGGGCGACCCCGATAGGTGGAACCCAGAGATTCCGCGGCGTCCTCGATCAGCGGGACCTCACGGTCGGCGCACAGCGGCACCAGCGCGTCGTAGTCCGCGCACGTTCCGAACAGATCCACCGGCAACACCGCGCCCACCCGGTGCGGGCCTTCGAGGAAGGCCGCGACCAGCGACGGATCGATGTTGCCGGTACGCGGATCGCAGTCCACGAACACCGGCTCCGCGCCCGTGTACGCGACCGCGTTCGCCGTGGCCGCGAAGGTCAGCGTCGGCACCAGCACGACCTGGCCGGGCCCGACGCCGGCAGCCAGCAGGGCCAGGTGCAGGCCGGCTGTGCCCGAGCTGACCGCGACCGCGTGCGCGACCCCGGCCCGCGCGGCGACCTCGCGCTCGAAAGCGTCGACGGCCGGCCCGGCCGGTGCGACCCAGCCTGATCGGAGTGCCTCGACGACGTACGCTTCCTCGAGTTCTCCGACGTCGGGGGCGGACAGCAGAATCCGTCCGGTCATCGTCGTGAATCCTTTCCGGAGGGCAGTTCCTTGGGGTTCGGAATTCTCTTTGTGTGTCATGCCAATTTGTGTCGCTCGCCGATGGCCGAGCGATTGGCGCGGCGGGCGTTCGATGACGCATTCGGCGCGGCGGGCCGGGAGGTCGTCACGACCAGTGCGGGTATCCGCGGCTTCGACGGGGGGCCGATGCACAGGTTCACGGCCGACGTTTTGAGCGAGTGCGGGGCCGATTCAAGAGACTTCACCAGCCGTACGGTGGATTCGAAGCTCTTGATGGACGCCGACCTTGTCCTCACCGCCACGCGGGAGCAGCGCACCGCCTGCCTGACCCTGGAGCCGGGCGCTGTGCGGCGCGCCTTCACCCTCAAGCAGTTCGCCCGGTTCGCCGCGCCGCTCAAGAGCGACGGGCTGGGCCTGCTGGTGGACGAGGTCAACCTGACCCGGCATCGGGCACCCACCGTTCCGGACGACCACGAGGATCTCGCCGATCCGATGGGCCGGCCGATCGAGGCGTTCCGCGCCTGCGCCGAGGACATCTGGCGTTGCCTGCGAACGGTCATCAACGCCGTCACGTAGCTGGCGGCACGGACGCCGTCCCCTGGTGCCGCACCTCGTTCTGCCGGTGGTAGATCCGCAGGTCGGTGGTGGGTGTGTCGAGCGGATCGGTCGTCCGGCCGTGGCGGGGGCGGCGCGGCGCGGGCTCGGTCCGCACCAGCGTCGGCTGGAACGGGGACTCCGGCAGCGAGCCCTCCGGGGCGGACGGCGAGGAAGCGGGGGCCGGCGAGGACGGCGCGGGGTCGCGTGGAGCCGGCGCCGTGAGTGACGTGGCCGCGTCCGGGTCGACCGTGTAGCTGTAGTAGGCGTACGCGCCGCCGCTCTTGCTCGGGATCATGTTGAGCACGCAACCGTGCAGCTTCGCGCTCACCTTGGCCAGCGCCGCCGCTGCGGTCGACGCCTGCGTGACGGTCGTCTTCGCGTGCCGTGACACCAGCACGCACCCGTCGGCCAGGGTCGACATGACCGCCGCGTCCGTGACCGGCAGCAGCGGCGGCGTGTCGATCAGGATGATGTCGAAGGCCGCGCCGAGCGCCGTCAGCAGGTCGGCCATGTTCCCGGAGCCCAGCAGCTCGGACGGGTTGGGCGGAACGTACCCACTCGGCAGAACCCACAGCCCGCTGTCGCCCCACTGCTGAACCACGTCCCGCACGTTGGCCTGACCAGCCAGAACGTTTGTCAGGCCGACCGCGCCCTCCAGCCCCAGGTACTGGGCGACGCGCGGGCGGCGCAGGTCGGCGTCGATGATGATGACGCGCTTGCCGGCCTCGGCGAACGCGATGCCCAGGTTGCAGACCGTGGTGGACTTGCCCTCGCCGGGCAGGGCGCTGCTGATGACCAGGCTGCGCAGCGGGCGGTCGACGTTGACGAACTGCAGGTTGGTACGCAGCTGGCGCATCGCCTCGGCGCGGGCCGACTGGGCGCTGCCCTCGGTGATCAGGGGGCTCTTGTCGGCCTTGCGGTCGAACGGGATCGCGCTCAGGACCGGCGCGCTCGCCGCCTCGTGCAGGGTCTCGGGCGAGCGGATGGTGCTGTCCAGGCTCTCCCGCAGCGCCGCGGCGCCGACGCCGATGATCAGACCCAGAGCCAGGGCCAGACCCACGTTGCGTACGGGCTGAGGGCTGACCGGCGCGTCGGCCAGCTTCGGCTCGGCGATGATCTGGACGCCGACCGTGGGGAGCTTCGAGCCGGGCGGGGTCTCCAGCTTGCCGATCAGCGCGGGGAACTCGGTGGCCAGCCGTTGCGCCAGGCGCAGGGCGCGCGCCCGGTCGGTGTCGGTGATGGTGGCCTCGACCAGCACCGTGTCGGGGACGACCTGGGCGGTGATCTCGTTCTGGATCTCCTCGGCGGACAGCCCGGCCGGCTCCGCCTCGGCGACCGACTGCGCGAGCCGGTTGCTGGTCATCACGTCCACGTACGACTTCACCCGCTGCTGGGCGAACTGACCGCCCTGGAACGCCTGGGTGATTTCGGTGCCACGGGTGCTGACGAAGAACGTGACCGACGCCGCGTACCTCGGTGGGGTGATCAAAGTGATGCCGACGGCCACTCCGACCGAAACGACGATGGCGGCGAGAACCAGCCACCATCGTTTCCGGACGGCGCGCAGGTAATCACGCAGGTCCATCGTTGTGCCTCCTCTATTCGTGTCCCCGTGTCCGCCGTTCGGTCATCAAAGGGAGCCCGAACTGCGCATGCTTTAGGCCTTGATCGCGCGTTTGTTCCTATGAACCCGCCCGCGATACCGAGGCTCACCCGGGTTAACGCCGCATAGCGCTCCGAATGATGGTTTGCCGCGCAGAAACTCCGAGAGTTTTCGGGATTCACTCCAAAGAGGCAGCGGGCGCTGAAAGGGGTGATGCGCGTCCTGAACGGACCACCACTCGTTGAACTAGAACGTCAACCAGAAGAATGAGAAGAGGAAGCGATGAGCCGCAACAAGGCTTCTGCGTTTCTCCTCACGGTCCTCGCCGCGGTGGCGATGACCTTGGGGCTGACGGCCGGTACCGCGAACGCGGCGCCGGCTACCAAGCCGACTCCGCCGAAGCCGACCGTCTTCAAGAACCACACCCAGTACCCGCCGTTGCCGCCGGTGTACGTGGTCAACAAGGGCGTGGTCAAGCGCGGTGTCTCGGTGAAGACCACGGGACGCATGTACGGCAAGAAGGAGAAGGTGGTCATCACCGTCACCTTCAAGCCGAAGGGCTCGAACCGATTCCGTACGGTCAAGACCGCCGCGGTCAAGACCGACAAGAACGGTAAGTTCACCTACAGCCTGAAGCTGCCGTCGGCCGGCATCGTCATCATCACGGCCGTGGGTAAGAGCTCGCGCAAGGCCGCGTCGGTCTCGGTGTACGTGATCGACAAGAAGAAGGGCGGCTGGTGGGACTTCCGCCGGGCGGCCTTCACCACCGGCGCCACGACGGCCGTTCCGGCCAAGGTCGGCGGCGTCCCGAGTCAGCCGGCGCAGAACAACGCCGGACTGGCCGTGGCGGGTCTGGGTGTGCTGGCGCTGGCCGGCAGCACGCTCATCACGCGTCGCATCGTCCGCCGTCGTCAGCGCGCCTGACGACGGCTTCCGCTGTCCCGTCCGCATGAGCGGGCGGGGCAGCGGGTCCCTCGGGGAGCCGTAATCTGGCCGGGTGACCAGTGCCATCCACCGTGACGAATGGGGCATCCCGCATCTCGTCGCCGATTCCGTACCCGATCTGAGTTTTCTGCAGGGCCGGGTCACCGCCCGCGACCGCGCCTGGCAGATCGAGGTGGGGCGGCGTCGCTGCGAGGGGCGGATGGCCGAGTGGGTCGGCCCGGCCGGGCTGCCCTGGGATCGCTTCGCCCGGCGGGTACGCCTGGACGACACCGCCCGCCAGTGCCATTCCGTGTTGTCGGCCGAGACGAAAGCCTGGCTGCGGGCGTACGTCGACGGTGTGAACAGCGAACTGCCGAGCACCGACGCCCCCGAGTTCGCGGCCTACGACGCCCGCCCCGAGCCGTGGCATCAGTGGACGCCGCTGGGCATCTTCCTGGTCAACCACATTCTCTTCGGCACGTTCCCGAGCAAGATGTGGCGGGCCCACGTCGAGGCCACGGTCGGCTCGCTCCCGCTGGTCGAGGAGCCCGCGTCGGGCAGCAACGCGTGGGCGCTCGCGGGCTCGTACATCGCCGGCGACCCGCACCGCGTACTCGAACTGCCCGGCATCTACCAGCAGGTGCACCTGACCTGCCCCGAGTTCGACGTCGCCGGGTTCGCCTTCCCCGGCGTACCCGGATTGCCGCATTTCGGCCAGGCCGGGTCGGTGGCCTGGGCCATCACCAACGCGATGGCCGACTACCAGGATCTTTACTCCGAGGAGCTGCGCCGCTCGGGCGACGTCGTGGAGGCCCGGTCGGCGTCCGGCTGGGAGCGGGTGTCACGGCACGTCGAGACCATCACGGTACGCGGTGAGCCCGCCGTCGAGGTCGAGGTGATCGAGACGCCCCGCGGCCCGGTCATCGACCGTGACCTGGCGTTGCGGCTGCCGTCCCGGGCCGAGTTCGAGCTGGGCTTCGAGGCGCTGTTGCCGCTGCTCCGCTCCCGGACCGTGGAGGATGTGCGGGCCGCGCTGGAGTGCTGGGTCGAACCGGTCAACTCGGTGGTCACCATGGACACCAGCGGCCGGCTGTTCAGCTTCGTCGCCGGCAAGGTGCCACTGCGTGACGATCGGGTGCGGCAGGTGCCGGTGCCGGCCTGGGAGCCACGGTACGCGTGGCAGGGTTACGCCCCGCTCCCACGCTCGCAGCGCGAGGTGGTCGTCAACGCCAACGACGCCCGCCCCGACGACACCGCCGAGCTGGGCAACGACTTCGCCTCCCCGGCCCGCGCCAACCGCATCGCCGCCCTGCTCCTGGCCGGCACCCCGCCGGCCGAGATCCACACCGACGTCCTCGCCGACCCGGTCCTGTTCACCGTCCTCGAGCGCCTCGACCACCCGCTGGCGACCCGCCTGCTCGCGTGGGACCGCCGCATGGACGCCGGCTCGGCCGACGCGGCCCTGTTCGCCGCCTGGCGGCACGCCGCGACTCGCCGCATCGCCGACACCCTCCAGCCCCTGTTCACCGACACCGGCTACGACCCGTTCTTCGCGTCGTGGCTGAACCCGTTGCAGCGCCTCGGCCGCGCCCTGCCGAAAATCCTCACCGACGACGTAGCGCTGGCCGCCCTGTCCGACGTCGGCTCCACCACGAAGACGTGGGGTGACACGCACGTACTCGCGCCGACCGTCGCCGTGCCCGAGACGGCGCTGGGCCAGGTGATTCCGGTGCCGGGCGACAACGACTGCGTACGCTCGACCTCAGGCATCGTCGGCGTCAGCGACGCCGCCTGGAAGGGTTCGGTGGCCCGCTACGTCTGGAACCTGAACGACCGGGCGGCGTCGCGGTGGGTGGTGCCGTTCGGCGCGTCCGGCCGCCCCGACAGCGCCAACTTCGCCGACCAGCTCCCACTGTGGGTAGCCGGCGACCTCCTGCCCGTGTTCGGCGTCAAGCTGACCCTCGAAGAGGATGTTCCGCTTTGATTCAATGCCCTCCATGGATCACCATGAGGCATTCCGGGCCGCCGCCCTGGCGCAGGGCACAACCCCCGCCGAACTCGACGCCTGGCTGGCCGAGACCCGATTCTGTGTCGAGCTGAACACCACCGGCGACGGCCCCGTCGCGGCGCACATCGGCGGCGCCCCCACCATGCCCGCCGACGTCCCGTGGCCCCAGAACCCCGACGGCGCCGCCCTCGAGTTCCTGGCCGCCGTCGACTGCGCGGCCCTGCCCCGCGACGCGGGCACCGACGTCCTCCTGCCCGCCCAGGGCCACCTGCTGTTCTTCCTCAGCTACGACGACGACACCGAGTACGAGCAGGACAACACCCGGATCCTCCACGTTCCCGCCGGCGGCCAGGAACGCCCCGGCGACGACCCGTACGAGCGAGTCGACCTCTACCCGTCGGTGCGTTTCAGCCGCGACGACAGCGACGGCGACACCGACCCCGACGACCCGCTGACCGACCTGGCCCGCAAGTTCTGGCGCGAGGCGGATCAGCCCGGCCCCGACCGCATGCGCATCGGCGGCCACGGCGACGTCGCCCACAACAGCCCCGAGTCAACAGTCCTGGACTTGCTGACTTCCCAGGGCGCGCAGCCCACGACCGAGGGCTGGGAGGCCTGGAACGAGGCCCACGACCAGATCGTGCGCGACTGGGTGCCCCTGGCCCAGTTCGGCCACCCCAACAATCATTGGGACGGCGTCAACGCCCGCTTCATGATCCGCCGCACCGACCTGTCCGAGTCCCGCTTCGACCGGGTCATCTCCAGCGCCGAGTTCGGCGGCTGACCAAGCCGGCCCGCCCCGGCGTCGCCATCCGTAGCCGGAACATCCGGCACGGATTCCTGCGTCGCCGGGGCACCACGGCAGCGGCTACCGCACTGCCGCAGCGGTCCTCCTGTCCCACCGCCCTTCCCTTACTTGAGGCTCGCCTACTGGCGGTGGGTTCTCGGCGATCCATGTCTCGATATCGTCGGCGTCCCACACTCGGCCGAGTCTCAGGTGGGCGACGGGTTCGGGGAAGCTTGGCTTTCGCGTGATCCTCAGGAGGTCGTTCCTGCAGGGGCTACCGAGCAGCGCTCGAACCTCCGCGATGGCGACGAGCCTCATTCCTTGATCGTCGGGAGGCTCCGATGATGTGGTCTGGGTCTTGCATCCGCGGACCATCGGGTGCAGCGACACCCCCTCGGAGGCGGTGTGGAAGGTCGGAAGTGTGAGGTAGCCGTGCCGTGAGTAGAGCTCGACCGTTCGCTCGTCGAGCGCCTCCAGGTAGGCGACTCTGCCTACGCCGCGGTCGAGTTGCTGATGATGGTGATCGAGCAGCCGCCCGCTGTACCCGTGGCCCTGGTGCGACGGGCGTACCGCAAGGAAGGCCAGGTAGTCGTGCACGACACTCTTGGGGTGGTGCGCTTCCATCGTGGCGTCGAGGGCGATGAAGTTGTCGGTGTACGGCTCGGTGGCCTGCTGTAGGCGTCGCCGGTAGTGGGGTAGCGGCTGGAGCGGCGTGCCGCTGAGCCGATACCAGACGGCGACGCCGTTGAGGTCGTCGGTGACTTCGACCTGGCCGTGCCGGAAGGCGTGCTCGATCATCAGCTCGAAGTACAGAGGGTAGATCCGCAAGCGTTCCGCCCGATCAGGTACAAGATGCTTCGCCGGTGCCGCCTCGCAGAACGCCATCCACAAGGTCTCGATCACGAGGGGGGAGTCGGTGACCGGGTCGGCCGGGCGGATGGTGGGTTGCGCAATGGTCATGCGTGGGCCGCCGTCCGGTTCGTCCCGAGGTACGCCAGCGGGATCAACGGGAAGCCGGTGATGTATCCCGCGGTGGCCCCGCCGCGGACAACGGTCAGCGGCGCGGCTGACAACACGCTGCTGACCGGCGTGCCGGCGCCGAGTTTGGCCTGGGCGAGTGCCTGTGCGATGCAACCGCCTACGAGAGCACACCTATTGGCCGTACTGGAGAAATCACTTATGTAGGCTTTATTTGTCACGTGCGGATCACTTTCTCGAATAGGCACAATGATACGGTCGGAATCGACTGGTGTACGAGTCGATCCGATGATCTTTGGAGTGGCACCTGTCCTTCATCGGAGTTGTGTCGGTCGGCACGACAGAAACGATTTGCAGTGTTTCGAGATCTGATTTTCGCCCGTACTCTGTGTCGTGCGGAAGACGCTCGCAGTCCGGATCGCGTCCTGGACTATCTGGACAGTCGCAAGTAGGCGACAAGGGGGGCCGACATGATCGACCGGGCAGAGACCTTCGCCGACGCGTTACGCCGGCTGATGAGTGAGCGACAACTCAGTCTGCGCGCCCTTGAGGCCAGGGTTCCGATGTCCAAATCAAAGTTGGCCGACCTGCGGCGCTCGGGAGCGACAGCAACCGAAGAAGATGCATCGATCTTGGATACTGCCCTGCAGTCGGGCTTAACCTTGACGACGGCAGCCCGTCGAGATCGCGAGGCTGCCGTTGCAAAGGTCCTGCTGGGGCCGAACGGTTACACCCACGCCGTCGTCGCTCTCGGCGGCGCTGCGCGGCAAGGAGGCAGTGACGTGAATCGACGTGGTTTTCTGCAAACCGGAGTGGGCGCGGCCACGCTGTTACTCGAGCTTGGCCGACTCGGACTCAACGACGCTATGTCGTCGCGCGGCGAACTCTCGGCGGCCGAATGGGAGGAGATCGTCATGGAGCATGGTTTCGGCTACATGACAACGCCGCCGCACGAGTTGCTTACAGCCCTGATGGTCGACGTCGTGGCTATCCAGTACGCAGTGGAAGGCGAGGCACACGGCAGCCTCCGCGCCAAAGACCTGCAACGCTGCGCGGCCTTGCTCGCGGCAGTAACAGCGATGACCGTCGCCAACCTCGGCGAGCTACGAGAGGGCCAGCGCTGGTGGCGCACCGCCAGGGACCTCGCCGATCGATCGACGGATCCGGAGACACGAGCTTGGGTGCGCGGCCGTGAAATCGTCCGGGCGATGTACGAGCAGCGGCCGATCGGAATGATCCTCCATCTGACCGCGACGTACGAGGGCGAGATCACGGCCGCCGCCCGGGACGCGACGCCCGAATTCCTGGGTGGCAAAGTTCAGGCCTTGGCGCTGGCCGGCCGAATCCGTGAGGCGGACGCTTTGCTCCCACAGTTCGCTGCCGTGTGTGCCGAGCTGCCTGACCGACTCGCAGCACTGGGAGCATCGGTCTTCGGCTGGTCGGAGGATCGCCAGCGGTTCACTGAGTCGTTTGTCCACTCATTCAACGGCAACTACGCCAAAGCCGCGGCTGCGCAGGACGCCGCCGTGGCTTTGTACCCAGCCGAGTATGTGCGTGGACCCGCACAGATTGAGCTGCAGCGAGCGTTGTGTCTCGCTCGGATGGGCGATTCGGCAGCGGCGGCGGCCCATGCGCTGCATGAACTGTCACGCCTGCCGTCCGACGACCACATCCGGCCGATCGTCGACCTCGCGCATCGAGTCGAGCGTTCCATCGTGCCGGCCGACAGCCAACTTCCCGAGGTCTCCGCGTACCGGGAATATCTGACGGCCGCCCGGCAAATCGAAGGCTGACGACCATGACGTCGAGGGCCAGTCAATTCGTTCTCCGCCGTCACGGACCTGAAGAGACTTTGACCCTGCGCGATCTTCTCGTGCCTCTCTACAGCGCGACACACACGCATCTCATCGGGGTGGACCCGTGGAATGCTCCGGAGAAGTGGTGGCAACGCCTCGCTGAGACCTACTCTCGAACCCGTAGCTTCGAGCTCGTCACCGGCTGGGATGACGACACGATCGCCGGCTATGCGTTCGGTAGCCCCGACGATAGTGGCCGGTTGTGGCCTTCGGTCCGATCCGTATTTCCTCACCTGAAGCCGTCCGGGCCGATCTACATCTTCCGGGAGTTCGCTGTCCAACCGGATTTCCAGCGGCGAGGGTATGGACGTCTTATCCACAACGAATTGCTGGACGGCCGACCCGAGCAAGCCGCTCACCTTCTGCTGCGGAAGGACAACGCTCCGGCCAGAGCTGCCTACTCATCATGGGGCTGGAAGCCTGCCGGAGAGCTAAAACCTTTCCCGGACTCGCAGACGTTCGACGCAATGGCGTTAGACCTTACGATGCCCCCGCTGCGACGTGTTCTAACCGACGGCCGTCCGGTTGCGGATCAATGAGTCGTAAGTATCGCTCACCCGTTCCACGGCCACGCCCAGCGAACGAACCAACGCATCGAGTTCGGCCTGCACACGCTCACCAGACTCCGTCTTACTGACAACCCGCTCCACCTCGACGAATGGGCCGAGCCCGTCGACGACGTCCACACAAACAGAAGCGCCCGCCCAGCTGCCTGTTCGTCGTTGCTTGAGGATCCGTACAGTCGGCGCCCATCCCATCGTGAGTAGGGCGGCGTGCATGGCGTTCCGATCGACGACCTCGGACTCGTGCTCAAGGCAGGCCATCTCGTTGTCAACCGGCTTCTTGACGGTGAACAGGTGCCGCTCCTGCTGTGTACGCAATCGCGCGAACGGGATCCCGATCTTGGACATCCCGTACGACCAGGTGGTCGGCGCGTACGCCTGGTCGTCCTGAACTGACGGTTCCGACAGCACGACCTGCCGCTGCGTCAACGCCGCGATCAGCTCGTTGAGGTCGCCGACCCGGTACTTGGCTTCGACCTCATGATCGTTGCGGTCCAGCTCATTCGTCATAGGCCGGGAGCATAGAAGACCCCGCCGCTGGACGAGCGAAGCCGGTCGGCGCGCCAGCCGGAACGTCCGGCACGGATCCCGGCGTTGCCGGGGTCTCCTGCTGTTCCGGTGGGGTAGCGGCCGGTGAAGCTGAGGGTGTGGGCTCCTCAGCTTTCGGCTCGTCCGGCTGGGAAGCCTCGGCCCCCTCGGCGGGCAGTGGCGAGGCGGGCGGTCGTGCCCGTATCAATGCTCGGGGCACTGTGACCTCATCGCTGGCCGGGCTTGCCGGACCGGTCCAGCCGGCCAGCACCTCCCGCACCGTGTACGAGACCGGATCCCCGAGCGGCGGGTCGTCGTCCCCGCAGGGCGGCGAGGACGACGAGCACACCAGCACCGAGCCGCGGAACACCCGCCAGGTGTCGGCCGGCGAGCCTGCCGTCGACCACGTCACCACCGCCGTTCCCCGGTCGAGGTGCACGACGGGAGCGGCCGGGGCCGAGAGAACCGTCGCTTCCGCGCTCGCGGTGAACCGGGTCGACCCGGCCCAGGCCGCAGCGGCCGGCGTCCCGGCGAGTATCACGGCCGTGCCCGCCAGCACGGCCAGTGACGTCTTCCCCGCCGCATTGTTCGTCCGCACCCCGAACATGGTTACGCCGTCCGGGCCGAGATGGTGATCGGCACGGTGAAAGTGGCACCCTGGCAGCCGTTCTGTGAATCGTTGCTCATCCGCATGCCATCGGTCAGCTGAAAGGTGCGGGTCGCGTTCGCGGAGAGGTTCCAGAACACCGCGTACGGCGGGTTCGTCAACGACACCCCGGTTACCACGCATCCGGCCGCGTGCGCCGCATCGACCGTCACCGGAAGGTTCGACTTGTCGACCCGGAACACGGTGACCGGAAAATCGTTGGGGTTCGTCACCGTCACCCGGATGTCCCGTTTGACGCCCGGGTAGAGCTTCTTCCCGAACGGCAATACCCCCGTGGCGGTCGGCTGCTGAATGGTTCCCGCGACACCGGATGCGCTGGCGAACCCCGACGAGACAAACTTTCCCCAGGCCACCCCGCCGCCGGTCAGCAGGCCGACGGTGACGGCGGCGGCGACGACAAGGCGTCTGTGCTTGAAGCGGCTCACTGCCGGCCTCACTCTCGTGAATAGACCGACGCCGCGCGAGAGCCGGGGAAGAGGCCCGCGCGCGGCGTCGTCACCGGCGAAGATCAGGCAGCGCTTTCCGCGGTGACGCTCACGGTCACCGTCAGCGAGGCACCCTTGCAGGCGTCGTCCGGGTCGGCGATCGTCTTGACCGCACCCACCCAGTTGATCGTGCTGGTCGTCGCGCTGGCGGCGATCAGCCCCGGAGCCGGCACGCTGGTCAGGCTCTTGATGAAGGCGTCCGACGCGGTGCAGCCCGGGGTGCTGCTGGTGATCGAGGTGACGTCCAGCCCCGTCACGTTGACGGCGTAGTCGTTCTGGTTGTGCAGCTGGAACTGCAGGTCCGCCGGGTGACCGGGGCGTACGTTGCCGACGATCGCCAGGTTCTCCACGTCGACGTTGGCCGACGTGCCGGCCGTGCCCGAGGCGGACGCCGAGCCGGTGCTGAACCACGCCGCCCAAGCCGCCGCGCCACCACCGATCGCAACAACGGCCGTGGCGGCGACGATGGCTGCACGCTTCGAATTGCGCTTCACTATTTCTCCTTGCAATGTGCCGGGTCACCTTCGAAGACCAGCGGCAAAGGGCGTGTAATTTCACGAACACCCGCCGTAGGGTGTCAGCGGAATAAACGGGGAGAAATCGCCCACGTCGTGGCACCTCCGGCTCACACCGCCTGCCGCGCGGGCCAATGTGTCCTGGTTCAACCCGGCTAATCCGAACGGGGTCACGACGAGGTAACGGACTCAGGTTCTGCTGAGCGTGCAAGCTCGATCCCGGTGCGGACGCAATGTCCCGCTCGGCCGTGATGAACAAGTACATATGTCCCGTCGCGAGCGCACTGTTCGCGATTCCACCTGGTCTCCCCACCGGCTAGTTGTGGGCGATGCACCTCTTCTAGCGGACCGGCGCGACCGGATCGGTCTCGGCTTCGGCTGAAAGTTTTTTTTCGAAGGTCACCAGTGCTCTATAGGACAGGATCCAGGACAGGACGTAGGCCAAGCCGGACACGATGCTCAGCGCCCAGACGGTACCGACGACGGAGCCGAGCTGGTGTCCGATCAAGACCGCCGCCACGACCGCGACCGTGCGCGCAGCGTCCCAGGCCAGTTGGAGCCATTGCCGTTCCAGGACTACGAGGGTCTGAGACAACGGCGAGGCGACCAGCTGCCCGGCCAGCCCGAGCGCGAGCGCACGGGCGTAGACGCCGCTCTCGCGCCACTCGTCACCCAGGGCGAAGGAGAAGAGCCAGGGGCCGGCCACGGTGATCACGACGAAGATCAGGGCGGCCAGGGCAACGAGCTTTTTGCTAGCGGCCAGGAACATTTGTTTGCTGCCGCCGTCGAGCTGCCGAGTGCTGCGAGCCAGTTCCGACATGAAGACCTGGCCGATCGCGGCGCCGACCAGCGACAGGGGCAGGGCCAGGATGCGCTGGCTCATGCCGACCCAGCCGGCGACCTGGCTGCCGTAGAGCATCGACATCAGGACGAGGGGGAGCTGCAGGCCCAGGATGTTCAAGAATCCCGACGGCAGCAGGACCAGCGGGAACCTGATGTACCGGACAGCGACTTCCCGGAGCTGGCTGAGTCGCAGCGTTCGCATACGCGAGGGGGTCAGGATGCCGGCCGCCTTGGCCAAGGTGACCGTCCCGAGGAGCTGCCCGGCGCCGTAGCCGACGGTCATCCCGCCGGTCTTCAAACTGATCAGTCCCAGCCCGATCTGGAGGGCGTTGGTGGCGACACTCTGCACCAGGTTGCGGCGTCCGACCGCCCGATAGTTCTGCTGACGCAGTGCCGCCTGGCTGAACAGGCTGAAAGCCGCGATCACCGCGGCCAGCAGGGGCGCCGCGAACAACCACTCGTGCAGGCCGGGCTGGTTGAGACGATCCGCCAGCCAGCTCCGACTGGGAGCGGCTGCCATGAGGCCGAGCCCGGTGGTCGCGACAATGCAGCACAACCCGATCCCGACCACAGACTCGGCGTCCTGAGGTTGCCGCGGAAGCGGGATGGCCAGCTCGTAGCGTAAGGCGCCGGCCACTCCGAGCATCATCGCGATGGAGAGCACGACGCTGAACAGTCCGACTTCGGACGGGCTGTAGATCCGCGAGATGACCGGCGAGGCGAGGGCCGTTGCCACCTGACCGCCAGCGGCGCCGAAAAGGATGGTGAGGGATCCGCGACTCTGACGGTTGATCAAGCGCTTACCGAGCTTCTGCCGTGGCGGGCTGTGGTCGAGGCTCAACCGGCTCTCCTGCCGTTCGATGGCGTTTCGTCAATGTGCCGGATCCCAACGTGGCCAGCCCGATAGCGATGGAGATCCATGTCATGCGGTTGCCGTTGACGTCACTCGAGCTGTGCGCGACGACGATCCAGTAGGTGCCGAGTGCCAGTGCGGCCATGCCCTCTGGAGTTCGGGAGTTCCGGACGTACCCGGCCAGGGCGAAGATCATCAACGCGATGAAGCCGGCGGCGGCTATCCACCCACCCTCGACGGCGATCTCGAGTGTGATGTTGTGCGGATATTTGAGCGGCCGTCCGGCGGAGGTGAGGCCAAGAGCTTCGAATCCGCCCCAACCCATGCCCAGTGGGTCGCGTCCGATGCGGCTCAACGCGGCGGCGGCGAGACCATTGCGGCCGGCGTCTCCGCTGTCGCCGGAAAGGAACTGGCCGATACGTTCGGATCCGCCGGTCTGGAAGTAGGACGCCAGGTACCAGGCCACGGCGGCCAGGGCCGAGACGCCGACCAGCGCCCCGGCTCGCCGCCCACGAAGTCTTCGGGCGAGGAGCATGGCACCGAGGGTTGCGATGATCACGCCGCCGAGCGGGCCGCGGCTACCAACCGCTGCCAGACCGACGAAGCCTGCGAGCGCTGCGCCGAGAGTGAGCGCCCGAAGCCGGCTTGTGCTGATGGTAAGGGCGGCGAGCACTACCACCCCGGCACCGATCACCCGACCGGTCCCGATCGTGTCGCCTCCCTCCAACGCGAGGCGGCCGTACAGCTTCCATGTCTCCTGGTTCGGAAAAACCGCGGCGGCGATGCACATGGCGCCGGCGCCCGCGACGTTGGCACCCAGCCACCATCGCGGCGCGGCGGGATCCACGAACAGGCAGGGGGAGACCGCGCAGGCCAGCGTGATGGTGAACAGCAGGACGACCTTGGTGGTGCTGGTAGCGAAGGCGAGACCCGGCAGGAAGGCCACGAAGGTGATGGCCAGGCGGGTGATGGGCATCAGCGGCAGGACGCGCGACCTCACGACCCGGATGCCGATGCCTAGGAAGACCACCGAGGCCAGCGCCACGGTGATATCGATGGGCGCCCACGACGCGAGAGGGCTGCCCTTGTAGTACCCGGCGTATCCGAGGAGCACCAGCGCCACAACCCAGAAGGGCGACGCCTTGTCCCCGGAGGCAGTCAATTCGGGGAGTGCGACATCGTGCTCCCGCGAGCCGACGATGGTCACCTTCGCTGGACGGAACACGCCGGCCTACCTCTGCAGTGACTCGACGAGTCGTTGAAGCTCCGGGGCACACATGCGCTCCCACGACATGGAGGTGGAGGCGCGCGTTGCGGCCTCGTTGACCTGGGCGCAAACCCTGTCGGCTTCGGCCTGGAGGGCACAGATCCCGTTCGCGAAAGCGTCCGGCGACCGTGGATCGGCGAGTTCGCCGCGACCATGTTCCGCCATGAACGTACGGCTCGCGGCCAGATCGGACGTCACGACCGCCAGTCCGAGGCTCACGTACTCGAAGAGCTTCGTCGGGATGGCCAGATCGTTCTGCCCGCCCGTCTGAAGTGCGGAGAGGCCGATTCCGTGCCCGCTCAGGACGTCGACGAGAGCGTTGACCGGCATCGGCTCGAGCAGGGTGAGGTTCGCCGGACACCCGCGACGCTCGAGGAGTTCCTCGAACGCGATCTGGTCGGACCGGGACAGGAAGCGCTTGATGACGGTGATCTCGACGTCGGGCGCGACGTCAGCCAGGATGTGCGCGGTCTCCAGGATCAGGGGCGCTCCATACCCAGCGGAGAGAGTGCCGGTGTGGATGACCCGTTTGAGCAGCTCCGGCGTCAACTCACGCACGGCGCCGCCGCGTCCGTTCAACGCCGGGAAATTGGGCGTCACCGACACTTTGACTCCGGCCCTCCGGAAGCGTTGGGCGAGGATGTCGTTGACCACGTTGACCGCGCCCAAGCGCTTGGCGAGCCACTTCTCCACCGCCCAGGCCAGACGCCGCGCGACGCGACGTGGGGCGGCCGGCAACGGCAGTCGACCGGCGTAGTACTCCGGATAGAACTCGTGGACGTCGTACACGACCGGACGGCGCTTGGACCACCGCCACACCAGCGCGAACGGCAACATGTAGAAGTCGTGGATGTGCCAGATGTCTGCGTCGGATCGCCACGCGGCTCGCGTCACGTCCGCCAGTTTCCGTACGCGCTCACGGAAAGATGCCGCCGGCTTGATCCGCGTCTCCGCGAGCACGTCCGAATACCTGGTGTGGCCCGCCTCACCCCCCAGCCAGACGAAGTGAACCGCGTGCCCGGCGTCCGCCAGAGCCTGGGCACAACGAACGATTCGCTGGTCACCGATGGGGTGCACGGTAGCGATGCAGATCGAGCGTGAGTGCCCGGCCGTTCCGGGCGAAACCGTCGTCATGGTCCAGTGCGGGGTCTGGACGCGGGTCGGGTGCGTTGACATCGTCAGCGCCCGGTGTTGCGGATGCCCGCCCATGCGGCGTGGGAACGATGCGTCGAGGCGATGAAGCGGACGACCCGCTGCGACATGTCGCTGATCCGGTAGTCCGGGATGTCCGTCACGACGTCGGTGGCCAGGTTGACTGCTTCGAGCACCGCGTCCGAATCGATCCCGGCCATGACGATGGCGCCCGCGTCAAGGGCCTCCGGCCGCTCGATGGACTCCCGCAGCGTGACTGCGGGGAAGCCCAGGATCGCGGACTCTTCGCTGATGGTTCCGCTGTCCGACAGGGTGCACCTGGCTTTCATCTGCAGGTGTACGTAGTCGAAGAAGCCGAACGGCTCGTGGAAGACGATGTTTTCCAACGAATCCGGATCGTCAGCGCGCTGTTCCAGGCGTTTCCGGGTGCGCGGATGGGTCGAGACCAGGACGGGCAGACCCCAGCGGTCCCGGACGCCGCGCAAGCAGTCCAGCAGTTGGCCGAGTCGTGCGGGGTCGTCGACGTTCTCCTCGCGGTGGGCGCTGACCAGGAAGTACTCGCCGGCCCCCAGACCCAAGTGGTCGAGCACCTTGCTCGCGTCGATCCGCGGGCGGTAATGGTCGAGGACCTCGCGCATGGGGGAGCCGGTGTGCATGATGCGGCGCGGGTGCAGGCCCTCGGCCAGGAGGTTGCGGCGGGCGTGCTCGGTGTAGACCAGGTTGAAGTCGGAGACGTGGTCGACCATGCGCCGGTTGGTCTCCTCGGGCACGTTCAGGTCGAAGCAGCGGTTGCCGGCCTCCATGTGGTAGACCGGCACCTTCATGCGGCGGGCCATCAGCGCGGCGATGCAGCTGTTCGTGTCGCCCAGGACCAGCAAGGCGTCGGGGCGTTCCTCGGCGATCGCCTCCTCGACGCCGGCCAGCACCCCGCCCAGGACGCGGCCCAGGGACGACGTGTCGACGCCGAGGAAGCGGTCGGGCTTGCGCAGTTCCAGCTCCTCGAAGAAGACGTCGCTGAGCATGGGGTCCCAGTTCTGGCCGGTGTGGACCAGGACGTGTTCGACCGTTTCGTCCAAGCGTGCGATCACCCTGGAAAGGCGGATGATCTCGGGCCTGGTGCCGACGACGGTCATCACCTTCGTCATCGCTTGCGCCTTCCGTTCACGGCCGCCTCGATCAGCATGTCCTCGAGCTGATCGACGCCGGCCTTGCGGGACATCCGGGTTTCGTAGAGCGTTCGGGCCCGGTGGGCCATCTGTGCGCGTTCGTCGTCGGGCAGCTTCGACGCCTGCAGGAAGCGGTCGGCCAGCAGACGCCAGTCGTCGGGTGGGCAGGCCAGGCCGACACCGTTCGTCTCCACCAGGTCGGCGCAGTCGCCGGGGACCGACACCACCACCGGCGTGCCGCAAGCCAGCGCGGCCTGCAGCTTGGACGGGATGGTGCCTCGGAAGATCGGCAGGTCGCGCAGGCTGACCAGCTGGAAGTCGGCCGCGCCGTACAGGGCGGCCATCTCGTCCATCGGGCGGCGGCCCAGGAACCGGACGTTGTCCGCGCCCAGCTCGGCGGCGAGCGCGCGGGCGACCGGTTCGGCGATGCCCGAGCCGGCCAGGACCAGGTCCATGACGTTGCGGGATGCCACTTCGGCGGCAGCGCGTACGGCGTTCTCGATGTTCTGGAACGGACCCATGGCCCCGGCGTACATGATCGTGCAGCGACCGCGATGACCGATCTGCCGCCGCGCCGCCGCCGAGGTCTCCACCGGCTGGAACAGCTTCTCGTCGGTCCAGTTCAGGATCGTGCGGGTACGGCTCGGATCGGCGCCGCGAGCAACGACCAGCTCGCGCATGGTCGGGGCGATGACCGCGACACCGGCCGACGAACGGTAGACGCGCCGCATCATGGCGTGCAACTTTCCGTCGACCGCACGCCCGACGCGGCCACTGGGTGCCATCGCGGATTGCGTGACCGACTCCGGCCACAGATCCTGGACGTGGATCACCACGGGAATCCCGCGCAGGCGGTTGACCAGCGATGCCGCCGCGAACACCGTTGCCGGTGTCAGGTAGACGTAGACGACGTCCACGTCGGCCAGGTAACGCATTGCGGCGATTGAGCTGGTCGCGGCGAACGACAGGTAGTTCAGCGCGCGTCGCGCCCCGGAGTTGTCGTGGTTGGCGTAGAGGGGAACGCGGCGGACCGTGACACCGTCCTGGCGCGATTCGTTCTTCCAGCGCTGGCGGTAACCGGGGTAGATCCTGCCCTCGGGGTAGTTGGGGAAACCGGTCAGCACCCGCACGTCATGGCCGCGGGCGACCAGGTCCTGCGCCAGGCTCGCGGGGATCGGCGCCGGTTCCGGCGAGTACCACTGCGAGACGATGCCGATCTTCATCAGACGGCCTCGGGGTACGTGTCCGGGTTGGCGGGGTCGAAGAGGTTGTTGGACCAGAAGATCGTGGTCAGGTCGCTCGGACCGATGTTGGTGATGTTGTGGACCCACATCGCGGGCATGTCGATCACCGCGGGCTCGCTGCCGGACACCCGGAAACGGAGAACCTCGTCGTGGAACAGGCGGCGCAGGCAGATCTCGGCTTCGCCGCCGATGACCACGAAGCGTTCCACCTTCGACAGGTGGAAGTGCTGGCCGCGAGTCACGCCGGGCACCGTGGTCGAGCAGTACGACTGGCCGGCGCCGCCGTGGACCTTGACCGTCTCGACCAGGCTGCCGCGTGGGTCCTGGTGCCGGGTGAGGGCGACCGGTTCGGGCGCGAGGTGCGAGCGGTACGTGTTGAACAGGCGTACGTCGAACCGGGTGGTCAGGTCGGGGAACTCCGCCCGGCCGTAGAGGGTCGCGAAGCTCCGCAGCTGGTCGGCCAGTTCCGACACCGAGCGGCGGACGGTTGCCCGCTGGCGGGTCGTGCCCAGCAGGAGGGCGGCGGCGTCGGTCGCGTGCATCAGTTCCAGCTCGCGGTCGCCGGTGACCTGCGGGTCACCACCGTCGGCGAGGAGGCGGCAGAACGTGGCGATCACCGAGTTGTAGTTCGGGCGGCCGTGTTCGCCGAACAGGTTGGGGAGTCGCACGTCGGCGAAGTCGGAACCGGACCAGCGGGTGATCTCGGCCAGCAGGTCGGCCGCGGCCGCCTTGCCGTCGCCGTACGCGGTGCCGTTGCCGGCCTGGATCGAGTTGGCGAACACGACCGCCTTCGGCGGGGTGCCGCACGCCCGCAGGCCGTCGGCCAGGTGCTGGGCCAGGGCGACGTTGCCCTTCGACACGTCGTCGCCGCGGTTGACGCCGGCGATGTGGATCACCCGGTCGGCGCTGCTCAGGACGGGCGCGAGGCGGGCCGGGGAGGCGAGCAGCTCACGGTCGACCAGGGTCGGGGCTGGAAGATCAAGGGCTTGGGCGAGGACGCGTACGTGCCAGCCGAGGAAGCCGCCGGCGCCGGTGATGACCAGGTTCTCGGTCACGCGGCCACCAGCCGGTTCGCGAGGGCGAGTTCCGCGCGTACCTCCGGAAGGGTGAGCAGGACCGCCTCGATCTCCGAGACCGTCATTCGCGGAGCGTTGGCCGAGTCGAAGCCGAACACCTGCTCGCGGTCGGTCTCGCCCTCCTCGAAGTAGAGGGAGTAGTTGAGGTCGCGGCTGTCTAGGGGAACCCGGAAGAACTCGCCGAGGTCGTCCGCACGCTCCAGTTCCTCGCGGCTGACCAGCGACTCGGCCATCTTCTCGCCGTGCCGGATGCCGAGGATCTCCATCTTGAACGGGACGCCGAACAGGTTGCAGAGCGCCTCGCCGAGATCGGCGACCGTGGACGCGGCGGCCTTGCGGACAAGGATGTCGCCGGGCTGGGCCTGGGTGAAGGCGTGCTCGACCAGGTCGACCGACTCGGCCAGGGACATCAGGAAGCGAGTCATCTTCGGCTCGGTGACCGTGATCGGGCGGCCGGCGCGGATCTGCTCGATGAACAGCGGGATCACCGAGCCGCGCGAGTACATCACGTTGCCGTAGCGGACGCAGGAGACGTTGGTCGCGGCGGTCGGGTTGTTGCGGGCGTGGGCCTGCGCGACCTTCTCCATCATGGCCTTGCTCAGGCCCATCGCGTTGATCGGCAGGACCGCCTTGTCGGTGCTGAGGAAGACGGCCGAGCGGACCTCGTTGCGTTCGCACGCCTCGATCACGTTGGCGCTGCCCAGCACGTTGGTGCGGACGGCCTCGAGGGGGAAGAACTCGCACGACGGGACCTGTTTGAGGGCCGCGGCGTGGAAGACGTAGCCGACGCCGCGGGCCGCCTTCGTGACCGAGTCGAGGTCGCGGACGTCGCCGACGTAGAAGCGCACCCGGTCGTCGCGCAAACGGCGGCGCAGGTCGTCCTGCTTCGCCTCGTCGCGGCTCAGGACCCGGACCTCGGCGGCGCCGGCGGCGAGCAATCGGGCCACCATCGTCTGGCCGAACGAACCGGTGCCGCCGGTAATGAGAAAGCGTTGGTCCTTGAGCGAGGGCAACAAGGCGGGGTCCTCCGAGCATCGCTGAGAGACGATCTGTTCTTCCGGATCCAACGAACGCTCGGCGGCCGGGTGTCGGACAACGCCAGTGGGATTCTTTCGACACTGGTGATCGCGGGACTTTCACCTTAAAGGGGTAGTCCGATCATCTCGGCGGGCTTGATCCGTTAGTCAGAGAATGGCGAGGTTCGGACGCTCCCGCCGTACACATCTGGCACCCATACTCGTTTGTCAATCTGCGGCCGTCGGCCTGACGCCGCTCTTTCATAGAGGATCGATCGCCCGTGCAGAATGAAGAACGATATGCGTTCGAGCCACCGGAGCAGCCGTCGCGCATCCAGTTCAAGCGGGTGCGTCGAGCGAACGAAGGACCGACCGAGCCGGTCAAGAAGAGGGGGCGGCGCAAGCCGATCCTGCTGGCCGCGGCCGGGCTGGTCGCCGCCCTGCTCGTGACCCTGGGCATGGTCGGCGTCAGCGGATTCCGGGCCAAGGGCCACCTGCAGACCGCGGCCGGGTTGTTCGCGCAGCTGGAGCAGCAGATTCGCACCGGTGACGTGACGGCGGCCAAAGGCACGCTGGCCGCGCTGCAGATCGAGACGAAGGCGGCGCACGAGGACACCGACGGCGCGCTGTGGGGGCTGGCCGGCAAGGCGCCGATCCTCGGCGACGACCTGCGCGCGGTTGGGACCGTGGCGAAGGTTCTCGACGACCTGGCCTTCAACGGGCTGCCGGCGCTGATGGACGTGGCGGCGGGGCTCGACCCGAAGACGCTGGCGCCGAAGAACGGGCGGGTCGACATGACCGCGCTGAACACCGCCGCGCCGCGCATCGCCGCGGGTCTCACGGTCATCCGGAATGCGCACGCCGAGGTCCAGGGGATCCCCGTCGACGGGCTGGTGGGCCAGGTCGAGGCCGCGGTCACGCAGTTGTCGGCGGGGCTCGGGAAGGCCGAGGAACTGGTGTCGACCGCCGACCGGGCGGCTCGCCTGCTGCCGGGCATGCTGGGCGCGCAGGGGCCGCGCAACTACCTCGTGCTCTTCCAGAACAACGCCGAGGTACGGGCGACCGGCGGCATGCCGGGCGCGTACATCGTCGTGCATGCCGACGCCGGCGCGGTAACGATCACCGACCAGGGCACGGCGGCCAGCGACCTGAAGACCTTCAGTCCGCCGGTGCAGACGCTGAGCCTCGACCAGCAGTCGCTCTACACCGACCGGCCGGCGGTCTTCCCGGCCGACGTCAACCTCACCCCGGACTACCCGACCGCGGCGTCGCTGATGCGGAACATGTACCGCAAGCGGTCCGGCGTCACGGTCAACGGTGTGCTGGCCACCGACCCGGTCGCCCTGTCCTACCTGCTCAAGGCCACCGGCGCGGTGAAGCTGCCGCAGGGTGAGCCGCTGACCGCGGACAACGCGGTGCGGGTGCTGCTGTCCGAGGCGTACGCGAAATACCCGGAGCCCACGGCCCAGGACGCCTACTTCGCGCGGGCCGCGCGGGCCACGTTCGAGGCGCTGATCAAGGGGCAGGGTGACGCCAAGGGCATGGTCACGCAGCTGGGGCGGGCGGCGGGGGAGCGGCGGCTGCTGATGTGGTCGGCCGACCCGGCCGAGCAGCAGATCCTGGCCGGCACGGTGCTGGAGGGGCGGCTGCCGGTGGATGACCCGGCCTCGCCGACCGTCGGGGTGTTCCTGAACGACGGCACGGGCGCGAAGCTCAGCTACTACCTGACGCAGACGGCGGCGCTCACGGTCGGCGCCTGTGACGAGGACGGCGGCCGGGAGATGCACCTGAAGCTGACGCTCGGGTCGACGGCGCCGACGACCGGGCTTCCGGCGTACGTCACGGGTCTGGCCCTGAGCGGCAACAAATACACCTCACGAACCAACGTCATGGTCTTCAGCCCGACCAATGCGGCTGTGGTCGGAATCACATCCGAGGGTCAGGAAATCGAATTCGGCGCGGGAATCGAGCGCGGTCGTTTCGTCGCCGTGCTGACCGCCGATCTGGTGCCGGGTGCGAAGCAGACCTACGACATCACGATTCAGCCCAGTGAGCTGCCGAAGGACGGCGCGATCCGGCCGCGGTTGTGGACGACGCCAGGGGTGCGGCCGTGGCAGACCGCCGTCGAGCCCGGAGCCGCCTGCGCCTGAACAAAATTGCCGAGCAATTCTCGGATAACGCGGAATTGCTCCCCAAATCCGTCAGCCATCCGCCATATGGACAGGTGTTGTCATCCGAACTGCGCATGTACTCCCGTGACCGATAGGCGTTGTGCATATCGAGCCGGTCCCGTCGGGCGACGTGACAAACGGTTCCAGTCAGCATCCACCATCGGTGAAGAGGCCGTATGTCATTAGCAGAGCGGATTCGGCGGGCGGACAACGCGGAGCAGCGGACGCGCATTGCCGGACCCTGGTTAGTGGATTCCGCCGCTTGGGCACTGGGCCTGATGGCGGCCGTGGTCGCGCGGTACGACGACGATTTCGCCGCGGCGCCGATGACGGCCACCGGAATCGCCGTGGCCGTCGCGATGGTTCTGCACACGGTGATCGGGCACCAGCAGTTCCTGTATCGCGGCCGCTACGGTTTCGGCACCTTCGAGGAGGTCCGGGCCGTCTTCACCACCGTGCTGGCGGTGGTCGTCCTGCTGGTCGCGATCGACCTGGCCATGCCCAGACGACCGCTGCCGCTCAGTGCCGCGCTCGTCGGCGGCCCGGTCGCGTTGGTCGTGATGTGCGCGGTCCGCTACGTACGCCGGCTCCAGCACGAACGCCGCCTCCGCCCCGACGCTCGGCAGGCCACGCCGGTCCTGCTGTTCGGCGCCGGGGCGGCCGGGCAGCGGCTGTTGCGGTCGCTGATGCAGGACCCGGACAGCCAGTACGTACCGGTCGGGCTGATCGACGACGACCCGCTCAAGCGCAACCTGCGGGTCAACGGCGTGGCGGTGAAGGGCGGCCGGGAGAACCTCGCGGCCGCGCTGGCCGAGACCGGTGCCCGTACGGTCATCTTCGCCGTCGCCAACGTGAACGCGGTGACCATCCGCGACGTCCGCCGGCGGGTGCTCGACGCCGGCGCCGACTTCAAGGTCGTGCCGTCCTTCGGTGAGCTGCTCGACGGCACGGTCAGCGCGTCCGACGTACGCGACGTCAACATCGCCGACCTGCTCGGCCGGCACCAGGTCGACACCGACCTCGACGCGATCGCCGGCTATCTCAAGGGCAAGCGGGTCCTGGTCACCGGGGCCGGCGGGTCGATCGGATCGGAGCTGTGCCGGCAGCTGCACCGGTTCGAGCCGGCCGAGCTGATGATGCTCGACCGCGACGAGTCCGCGCTGCACGCCGTGCAGCTGAGCATCCACGGCCGCGCCCTGCTCGACAGCCCGGAGCTCATCCTGGCCGACCTGCGCGACGCCGACCGCATCGCGGCGATCTTCGCCGAGCGCCGCCCGCAGGTGGTCTTCCACGCCGCGGCGCTCAAGCACCTCTCGCTGCTCGAGGCCTACCCGGGCGAGGCTCTCAAGAGCAATGTGTGGGGTACGCAGACCGTTCTGCACGCCTCGGCCGCGGTCGACGTCGAGCGGTTCGTCAACATCTCGACCGACAAGGCCGCCAACCCGACCAGCGTGCTCGGCTTCTCCAAGCGCATCACCGAACGGCTCACCGCGCACGCCGCCACGGTCGGCTCCGGCTCGTACCTGAGCGTCCGCTTCGGCAACGTGCTGGGCAGCCGTGGTTCCGTACTCACCGCCTTTGCCGCGCAGATCGCCGCCGGCGGACCGGTGACCGTGACCGACCCGCAGGTGACCAGGTATTTCATGACCGTCCAGGAGGCCGTGCAGCTGGTCATCCAGGCCGCCGCGATCGGTGGCGACGGCGAGGCGCTGGTCCTCGAGATGGGCAAACCGGTGCCGATCGCGCAGGTGGCCAAGCAGATGGCCGAGAACGCCGACACCCCGGTCGAGATCGTCTACACCGGCCTGCGCCCGGGCGAGAAGCTGCACGAGGACCTGTTCGGCGAGGACGAGGTCGACGTACGCCCGCTGCACCCGCTGATCTCGCACGTGAGCGTGCCGGCCCTGAACCCGTACCTCGTGCTGGTCCTGGCCCCCGACGCGGAGCCGGACGACGTCACCCGGGACCTGGCCGAGCTGTGCCGCACCGACCGGATGGCGGTCGCCGGGCGCGCCCCCGCGCACATCGCCCGCCAGGCCGGCCCCGTGGACCTCCGGCAGACGATCGTGATGCGGGCCCCGACCATCAACTGACGAACAGTGTGGCCCGGCACGTCGCCGCGCTCCTGACTTCCGACGGGAAGTCGCCGGCGACGTGTCCGCGGCGCCCGCGCCCTGGATCCGTTGCGCTCGAGTGACGAGGGCGTACGGGCACATCGGTATCGACCGTGAGCCTTCGCCGCTACCTTCGACTCCCATGATCCGTGTAGAGGGAACCCGGGACTTCCCGATGGCCGCGGCGCCCGCCTTCGACTACATCACCGACCCGGTGAACTGGCCGGACTACTGGCCCGACCTGATCGAGGTGGAGACGCCGGGCGCGTCGTGGTCGCGGGCCGGCGACCAGATGCGGTTGCGGTTGATGTTCGCCGGGCGGCCCACCGCGATGCGGATGACCATGGAGACGGTGGTCCGCCCCGAGGTCGTCATCTACGACTCCGCGCAGGCCGGCCTGCCCGCGATGCGCCACGAACGCTACTTCGAGGCCCGCGACAGTGGCCTCCACTATCGGATCGCGGTCGCCTACGAGCCGCGCCCGGGACTGTCGGGGCTGCTCGACCGCACGCTGGTCCGGGCCGGCGTCCGCCGCGTCCTCAACCGCACCCTCGACAATCTGACGAGAGAACTGACCGCGCGGGCCGCGCCGGGCGGCGACTCCCACTCTGGGTAGTGGTTACGGCACGATCTGGTTCGTCCGTTTGGGCTCGGGTGGCTCCGATCATCGCCGGACATTGATATCGCCGGGCGGTGAGAGAAACGTCTGATCCTTATATTTTGATGGTGTGCGAATCGATGTTTTTCTTCTGGCCCTCGCGTTTCTGGGCGGCATCGCCATTGTCGTGTACGTGACTCGGCATCGCCTTTTGAAGATAGGCGCTCACAGTTTGGCCGCGGCCAGAAAGCGCGCATTCTATTCACGTCTTCGCCACTTCCGGAATCTGGTCGCCGAGGCGGCGGCCCGGCCGCGGGCGGCCAAGGTGGACGAGCCCGTTCCGGTCGTACGGTCGCATCACGTGCTGTCCAACCGGCTGATGGATCTGCCGACCCGACGCCTCTGGCCGTCCACCCGGCACCGGGTCCCGCCCTGGGTGACGTCCCACGACATCAGCGAGGACTGACCCGGCTCCAGTCCGGTTCCAGGGCCGTTCCAGGGGCGCTGGGCAGCCTGTCCACGGTCGCGGCGAACGCCGTCGTGACCGCGGACAGGAAGGCTCTCACATGCAGACGAACCTGGCACCGTCCCGCCGTCGCCGCGGCCGGATGATGCGCTACGCGGGAGTGGTGGTGGTCGCCGCGATCGGGCCGGCCGCGCTGCTGGCCGCCCCGGCGTACGCCTCCGGCCTGGTCTTCAAGAGCGGGACCGACATCGTGGCGACCCTGTCGACGGCGCAGGCCCACAACGCCACCGCGGCGCCGTCCGGCTCGGCGGCCGTCGTCATCAGCGCGGTCGGCGAGACGTTGAGCGCCGGTACCGGGTGCACGCAGTCGGGGGCGGCGGTGATCTGCCCGCTCGGATCGCAGGACACGATCACGCTCAACGGCGGCGACCTGAGCGACACGCTGACCAAGACGGTGAACGCGCGCGGCAAGTTCAACGGCGGTTCGGGCGACGACACCCTCAACGCCGGCCCCTCGCCCTCCGGGAACACGCTCTCCGGCGGACCGGGGCGGGACACGCTCAGCGGCGGCGCCGGCGGCGAGTTCATGGACGGCGGCACCGGACCGGACACCTTCAACGGTGGTCCGGGGCCGGACATCGTCACGTACCAGATCTCTGGCGCCGGCGTCACCGTCACCATCGACAACGCGGCCAACGACGGCACCACCGGTGAGGGCGACAACGTTCGCTCCGATGTGGAGACGATCTACGGCAGCCCGTTCGGGGACACCGTGACCGGATCGTCGGCGCAGGACATCTTCCTCGGCTTCGACGGCGACGACCGGCTCAACGGCGGCCCGGGACCGGACATCCTGGTCGGCGGGGCCGGCAAGGACACGCTGCGCGGGGAGGGCGGCGACGACCGGCTGGAGGCGAACGACAACGCGGGCGGCGACCTGGCCGACGGCGACATCGGCTTCGACACCTGCCTGACCGAGTCCACCGACACGCGGTCGTCCTGCGAGGCGTAGTGGGGGACAACGACATCGGCTTCGACACCTGCCTGACCGAATCCACCGACACGCGGTCGTCCTGCGAGGCGTAGTGAGGGACAACGGCATCGATCTGCCCTGACGACCACGGCCGGCTCCGGTGGCACCCGCCGCCGGGGCCGGCCGCTATCGCACGGCGAGTTCGGAGAGTACGGACGTGGCGTGGCGTTCCCCCGCGGCGTACCCGCACGCTCGGTGGAGGGCGAGAGCCTGCCGCGTCTCCCTTTCCGCCGCGCCGGTGTCCCCACCGGCCAGGTGCACGCGGGCCGCGAGCAGGCAGGCCGAGCCGTGCAGGACGCGATAGCCGGACGAGGCGGCCCGGGTCCGGGCGGTGACCGCGTGGCGGTGCGCCGCGCCGTGGTCGCCCAGCTCGAGGGCGGCTTCGGCCAGACCCAGCAGGGACTTGATCTGGGTGCCGGGCACGCCCGCGCCGACGGCCAGCTCGTACGCGCCGCGGTACAGCTCGGCCGCCGCCGTGGCCGACCCGCTGACCGGCCCGAGGCTGATCAGCGCCAGCGCCTCGGTCCGGGTGTCGGCGGTCTGCCGGGCCAGATCCAGCGCCTCGCGGGCATGCCCGGCCGACACGACGGTACGGCCCAGGTCATGCGTGACATCGGCCATCCCGACGTACGCCATCGCCAGGCCGTCCCGGTCGCCCAACTCGGCGCAGTGCCGGATCGCCTCGGTCAGCCGGGCCTCCGCCTCCACCGGACGGCCCTGCTCGCGTAAGGCGCGGCCCAGCCCGGTGAGGCAGAGCGACTGGCCGTGCCGGCTGCCCGAGCGCCGATTCAGGTCCAGGGCCTCGGTGTAGTGGGCGACCGCGTCGGCGAGCCGGCCCTGGTCGAGAACGACCGCGGCGAGGTTGCCGGCGTTGTTCGCCACTCCCGCGTGCCGGCCGGTCCGGCGGTCCACCGTGAGCGCCTTGGTCAGGTGCTCCACGGCCTGCGCCAGCCGCCCGCGACCGTGGCCGACGATGCCGAGGTTGCCCAGCGCGGTGGCCTCGGCCTCGCTCCAGCCGACCGCCCGGGACAGGCGCAACCCCTCGGCGTAGTGCGCGGACGCGGTCTCCAGATCGGCCGCGCACCGGTAGGCGGTGCCCAGGCTGTGATGGGCCGCGGCCCGGGCGTGGCCGTCGTCGCCGGCGGCGTCGAGCGCGGCCTCGGCCGCCACCAGCCACTCGGCGACATGACGCCCCAGGTGGAAATGCCCGCGCAGGCCGTCGGCGAGCAACACCGCGGCGTGCCGCAGGCGGACGTCGGCCGCACCGTGCCGGATGGCGGCCACGAGATCGGCGCGCTCGGCGTCCAGCCAGTCGGTGGCGGCCCGATGGTCGGCGAACGCGAACGGTGTCTCCGGCATCCGCTCGGGCAACCGCAACATGTGCGGATAGAGCAGAGCGGCGGCCGCGCCGACCATGCCGAGATACCAGTCGTAGAGGCGGTTCTGAACGGTGGCCAGCAGCTCGGCGGTCTCCTCGCGGGCGGCGCGCTGCGCTGCGTACGTACGGATCAGGTCATGCCTTTGAAAACGGTCGCCGGTCCGCACGAGCAGGTGGGCGGCGGCGAGCCGGCCCAGCGCCGCGACCGCCTCCGGCCCCGCCATGGCCCGCGCCGCCGGGGTGCTGACATGCCGGCCCGGGACCAGGCTGAGCAGGCGGAACAATCGCTGGTCGGGGTCGGGCAGGGCGCGGTAGGAGGCGTCGAACGCGGCCTCGACACCGGCCCGCGGATCGCCGTCGATCGTCAGCGTGCCCAGCGAGTCGGCCCGCAACCGCTCGACCAGGGCGGCGATCGGCAGCTCCGGTCGCAGCAGCAGCGTGGCCGCCGCGATCCGCAACGCCAGGGGCAGATGACCGCAGGCTTGGGCGAGTCGCTCCGCCGGCTCCGGCTCGGCCGCCACCCGCTCGAGCCCGAGCACCCGGGTCAGCAGTTCGTGGCTCTCCGCCGGGTCGAGCGTGTCGAGCGGTAACGGGCGTGCGCCGTCCCGGGCCACCAGGCCGCCCAGCTGGTCACGGCTGGTGACGAGGACGAAGCAGCCGGCTCCGCCGGGCAGCAGCGGGCGCACCTGGTCGGCCTGGCCGGCGTTGTCCAGCACGATCAGCATCCGGCGCCCGGACAACAGCGTGCGGTAGAGAGCGGCGGCCTGGTTGACGTGCACCGGGATCTGCGGCGACGGGACACCGAGGGCGCTCAGAAACCCGGTCAGGGCGTCGATTGGGCGTACGGCCGGGCCGTCGGCGTAGCCCTGCAGATCGACGAAGAGCTGGCCGTCCGGAAAGCGGTCGCGGACGCGGTGCGCCCACCGGACCGCGGTCGCCGTCTTGCCCGAGCCGGGCAGCCCGGCGATCACCATGATGGGCAGTCCGGGTGCGTCGGGCATGGCGTCCAGCCGGGCGATCTGGGCCAGCCGGCCGGTGAAGTCGGCCGGCGCGGCGGGCAGCTGGGCCGGCGCCGCCGGGCTGGGCTGCGACAACTCGGGATCCGGTCGCAGCACCGGGTCGTGCCGCAGGATCGCGACCTCCAGCTCGCGCAGCTCGGGGCTCGGGTCGACGCCGAGTTCCGCGCCGAGCGCCGCACGCAGCCTCTGGTAGGCGGTGAGCGCGTCGGCCGGCCGGCCGACGCGGTAGAGCGCCATGATCAGCTGCCCTTGCAGCCGTTCGTCGAAGGGCCGGTCCTGGGCCAGCCGCTCCAGTTCGGGCAGCACCTGGTCGTGCTCGCCCCGATCGAGGCGGGCCGTCACGAGCAGGCCCTCAGCACGATTGCGCAGCCCGGCCAGCCACTGCACGGCGTCGGCGAACCAGGGCAGGCGACCCAGCGAGGCGAGAGCCGGCCCGCGCCACAGGCCGAGCGTGGCCCGCAGCAACTCGACCCGCCGATCCGGGTCGGTGACGGTCGCGGCCTCGGCCAGCAGCCGTTCCGCCTCCCGCACATCGGTCTCGACAACGAGCAGGTAGCCCGGCTCGCGGAACTCGATCGCGTCCCGATCCTCCAGCAGGGACCGCAGGAAGGAGACGTGGTTCTGGATGGTGTTCGCGGCGGTGGCCGGCCGGTCGTCACCCCAGACGGCGGAGATCAGGGCGTCCGTCTCGACGATCGACCCGGACCGGAGCGCCAGGGCGGCGAGGGCGGCCTGGCGGCGCTGCCCCGGCAGTCGCTTGACCTGATCCCCCACGACGACATCGATGCTTCCAAGCAGCCGGACCCTGCGCACGACCGAAGAGTATCGACGCTTTTCCGCGGATCCGATCATTTGTCGGCTTGTTGAAGTTCGGACTCGCGGGCGCGGGCGGCGGGCGTTCGACGAGCCCCGTACCCCGTTGTCCCCGGTCCATCAGGACGACCGACGCCGGCGAATTGCCAGCGCGGTCAGCAGCGCGCCGACGAACGCGCCGATCATGTTGTTGCGGATGTCGGTCAGCGACCCCGCGCGACCCGCGATGTCGTACTGGCACAGCTCGATCCCGGCCGTCAGGGCCAGGCCGACCAACGTCGCCCGGGTGACGGATGGCCACACCATCCGGCCGAACACGCCGATCGGCACGTACAGCGCGATGTTGGCGATCTGCTCGATGTCGGCCGGCGGGCCGAACAGCTGACCGCGCAGCGCCCCCGGCGTGTGGTGCAGCAGGGTCAGGAAGTGGGGGTAGTCCGGGCCGCCCGCTAGGGTGCTGGGCGTCAGGGTCAGCGCGGCGACCAGCCCGGTCGCGCCCAGGAACAGGCTCGCGCCGGTTCGGGAGCAGCGGCGCCGGCGGGCCAGGACAGCGCCCAGCGGCCAGGACAGCGCCAAGGCGGCCGCGAGCACCAGCAGCGGTAACGGCTGCTGGACAAAGGCCCAGAGGCTTTCCCTGAAATCCATGTCTGCACGATATGTGTGTATATGCGAGGCGTCGGGCGTTCGTCACCCGGGCGGGGTCAGTGACTCGGACAGGAAAAGGGGCCGCACCCCAAAGGAATGCGGCCCGGGAAAGCCGATCGTCAGGAGTTGCCGGAGATGTACCAGTAGCCGGTGATCGCCGCCGCCGGGATGTCGGCACCGACCGGGCCACGGCCCCAGAAGTAGTCGTTGATGTCGACCGCGCCGCCGGAGCCGATCACACCCATGTTGGCCCAGACCACATCGGACGGCTGGTCGTCGATCGACGCCATCGCCCAAGCCTTGCGGACCTGCAGCGGGTTGCTGCGCAGCAGGTACTTGGCGTACTGGCTGCCGTGGTCGGAGCTGTGGTACGAGACCGTGTGGAAGCTGTTGATCTGGTGCAGCCCGGCGAAGGCCGGCCCCCACCGCTTCCACCAGCTGGTGTTGCCCGAGCCCTGCTCCAGGATCAGGCAGGTGAACAGGCTCATCCACTCCACGTCGCCGTTGCCCCAGCGGGCGTCGGTGTTGGACAGCTTGGCGTCGTCATGCGTGCTGCAACCGGAGAAGCTGAAGCCGGTCGGCGACCCGTGCCCCTGCCAGTAGGTCATGTCCACGTGATCGGCGTAGTTGCTGTCGTTGCCGCCGAACGCCGGGTCCTTGAAGTCACGCTCCCAGGCGTTGGCGTCGCTCCAGCTGAACTCGACCGGGATGCCACGGCCGGTGAACTGGCCGTTGAACGAGGCCAGGTTCTGCTTGGTGTGCGGCAGGCCGGAGCAGGCCCCGGTGCCCTCACTGCCCACGTCGACCCGCTGGTAGGCGCGGGCCGTGGGTGCGGACTCGCGCGGCGGCTGCGGCACCGGCATCGTCGGCAGGGACGCGTCGACCGCCGCCGGCAGGGTCACGACCTGGGCGGCGGCGCCGCTCGCGTCCACCCCGGAACAGCGCAGGCTGGGCTCGAGGGTCTTCAGGCCGGTGGACAGGGCCGGCGCGTAGTAGAACGGCGTCGCGGAGGTCACGCGTACGCCCGTACCCATGAATCGCGCACAACGCTGCACTGACCCGGCCGCGTCGAGCACCGCCACGCTGCCGCTCTGCACCAGCGTGCGGCGGCTGTAGAAGAGGCTGGACACCTTGCCCTTGCCGTCGAAGGCGACGCGGACCTTGGCGCCCGGCCCCTCGTAGGGCAGGCCGGCCAGGCTCTGCGCGTACGAGATCGTTGTGTCGATCGCGGCGTTGACGGTGGAACGGCCGTTGCGGTCGACGGCCCGGATCGTGGTGTTACTCGCCTTGGCGCGACCGCCGGGCGCGAGGCGGGCGGCGGCCAGAGCGCGGGCCGCATTGGTCAGTGCGGTCTTGGCCGGGATCGGCTTCATCCGCTTGAGCGCGGCCACATCCAGCACCGGCGTCGTCGTGACGTTGCCGTCCTCGTCGGTGCCGCGCTTGCCCGGCTTGGTCGGTACGGCCAGGAACGCGTCGCCGGCGGTGAAGCGAACGCCACCATCGTCCTCAGGCACGACGTCGCGCAGCCCGAACGCCTTGCCCAGGGCCGCGGTCTGCAGTGGGGTCAGCCCGGCCGAACGTACCTCGTACACCGGCAGTACCGGCGGCAGCGAGGCGAGGGCCGGTTGCGGAGCAACGATCACCAAGGGTGCGGCCAGCGCCGCCACCCCGAATAGAACACGCATGTAGATTTCTCCAGATCTTGCTTTAGGCGCAGGTCAGCGCACTAGCAAGATATGTCTGGTCTGTCCATTTTCAACCTAAACATCGGCTTACCGACAATTTCGTCATAGTCCCCGGCCGGATTCAACTGTCCAGCTGCCGGCGCATCTTGGCCAGCGCCCGCGTCAGCAGCCGGGAAACATGCATCTGGGAGACGCCGATCTGCTCGGCGATCTCCTGCTGGGTCCGGTTGCCGTAGAAACGCAGCGCGATGATCCTCTGCTCGCGCTCGCTCAGGGCGGCCAGAGCGGGAACCAGGGCCACGCGGGCCTCGGCCAGCTCGTACCCGTGATCGATCTGACCCAGAGTCTCGCTCAGCTCGCTGCCACCCGCCGCCGTGACCGGTGTGGACAGGCTGGTCGCCTGATAGGCGTTCGCGCCCTCCAGGCCCTCCAGCACCTCCTCCTCGGTCACCTCCAGGTGGGCCGCGACGTCAGCGACCGTGGGGGAGCGTCCCAGGCTGTTGGTGAGGTCGTTGTTCGCGGCGGTGATGGCCAGCCGCAGCTCCTGCAGGCGGCGCGGCACCTTGATCGACCAGGTGCGGTCGCGGAAATGGCGGCGCAGCTCACCGAGGATCGTCGGGATGGCGAAGCCGGCGAACTCCACGCCGCGGCCGGGTTCGTACCGGTCGACCGCCTTGATCAGGCCGACGATCGCGACCTGGCCGAGGTCGTCACCCGGCTCGCCGCGTCCGCCGTAGCGGCCGGCCAGGCGCCGCGCCATCGGCACCCACGCCTCGATCGTCCGCTCGCGCAGCGCGGGCCGCGACGGGTGACCGGGCGGCAACGCGGCCAGGGCGGCGATCAACTCACCGGCGTGCTCGGCCGAGTCGGGCTCGGCGGCGGCATTCCGGCCGAGCGACAGGGCGGCGGCGTTTCTGGCGCGCGGCGGGCCTTGGGTCTCGGGTCGCGTCGAGGCGGGGGTGGCGACAACCGTCACGGGTCAGGCTCCTTCGGGTCCGGCCGCCGTCGAGCTCTCGGCGGCGCGTACCCATATTTCCCAAAAGGGACAAAAGCCTAAACCTGCGGTGGGGTACGCCGTAAAGGTGTAACCACCGGGTCCGGTGGCCGCCCCGCCGCGGCGCGCATGCCGTTGAGGTAGCCGTCGGTCTCCCGCTGCTCGCCGTACTCCGTGGTCAGCGTGGCCAGCCGATCGCCCAGCGCGGCGAGGTCCTCGCGCAGCCCCGCGACCACCTCGGCCGGCACCTCGGCCGGCGGGGTCTCCATCCGGCTCAGAATCTGGTCGCGCGAGTAGACGATCAACACCGCCAGCCAGGCCAGCACGAACAGTCCGGTGACGACAGAGGCGATCGCCAGGCCACCCAGGTCCGGGGGCGGCGGCATTCGCCCGTCCTGTCCCGGCCCGCCCGGCGGTGGTCCCTTGGGCAGTCCGACCAGGAGCGTGATGACGAGAGCACCGGTCGCCGCGATGGCCGCGACGATCGAGACGATCAGCAGCTTGCTCATCTGCAGGTGAAGTCCGCCCGACGCGGGCCGGCGCTCGCCGCGGTCCGGGATATTCATGTTGCTGACCTTAGTTGCCATCCCGCGCAGGAGAAGAAGCCGATCGTGCCATCAGGCCGATCGGCGACGGCGCAGGACCTTCCGGTACGGGTCGATCATCCGATCGAGGACGGTGGCCAGGGCAACGCGGTCGGCCGCCGGCACCGGGGAGTCGTCGGCCAGAATCAGACCAAGCTCGTGTACGAGCGGGTGCGCCGCGGCGATCGGCGGCGGTTCGTCGCTCACCCGGTTCGGGTAGGCCGCAACGACGATCTCGTGGATCGAACGGCCCAGCACCGGCGCGATTCGCTCGATCGACCGGATGGTCGGGCGCTGCTCGCCGCTGAGCCAGCGCAACACGACCGAGGGATCGGTGCCGACCGCCCGCGCGAAGTGGGTGGGCGTCGGGAAGTGTGCCGCGTGGATCGCTTCCTTGAGGTACGGACCGAACCCCGATGGCGGCGGAGCGTCAGTGGCCATGCCGAAAGCATAGGCCGACGGATTGGTTGAAGAACAAAGCGCTGCTAGCATCATTGTCTCTAGAACCAATGATGTACGGCCGAGAGGGTGTGCCTCTTGAAGGAGTCAGTAATTCTGTCCATTGTCGTCCTTGTGGGCGTGGTGGTCTTCTTCTTCCTGCGCCGTCGTCCCGGCGGCCCCGCCGGCGCCCGCCTGGCGTCCGTCGCGTCCCCGCCCACGCCCCAGGACAGCGGCGCCGAACAGCTGGCGGCCACCCCGCCGCCGCCGCCGCCGGTGGTGCTGCCTCCCTCGGTGCCGCCTCCGCCGGTTTCCTCGGTTCTGCCGCCGGTGATCGTGTCCCCGCCGCCGGTTGACCCGGGCCCTCGGCCGGAAACGATCCGCGCCGTGACAGCGCGCGCCGGGAACAACGCCGGTTCCGGACGGTACGGCGGCCCGGCGGCCCGCCGCGCCCAGGACCCTGGAGTCTCCCGCCCCCGAACCTCCGCCCGCGGCCGCCGTTAAGCGCCCGGCATCTCTCCCGGCAGTTCCCCGCGCCTCGCCCGCTGCCTCTCCGGCGGTTCCCGACGCCTCGCCCGCTGCCTCTCCGGCGGTTCCCGCTGCCTCGCCTGGCGGTTCCCGGCGCCTCGCCCGGCGGTTCCCGGCGCCTCGCCCGGCGCCTTCCGGCAGTTCCCGGCACTTGCCCTGGCGGCTCACCTGGCGGTTCCCGGCACTTGACCTGGCGACTCTCTCGGCAGCGGGACGGCCGGGTCGAAGGGTCCGGCCGTTCGACCGAACCGTCCTGGTCGACCGCGACCGAACTCCCCGGCGTAATTTCTGGCATTATGTCCAAGTTGTTCGCTGCCGAACATGGGGAGGCGACATGGGAACAACACAGATCGTCGTCCACGTCGGTGCCGAGCCGGACGATGCGATCCGCCGGCTCGCCTCGACACCCGGGCTCCAGGTCGAGCCGGGCCGTGGCCCCACCTACCGCGTCACGAAATGCCGCCGCCCACGTTGGGTCGCGCGCACCCGTACCTGCGTCATCGCCCTGAACGGCGACGAGACCGCGACCCTGTCCGGCGACCTCGCCCCCACCGTGGCCGAGCTGCTGAAACAGGCCATCGCCGCGCCTCCACCCCCGGCTGCGGCCGACAGTCGACTGACGGCCGGGGCCGACGAGCAGCTGCCGGTCGCGCTCGACGGGCAGCCGCCGGCCCCGGCCGACGAGCAGCCGCCGGTCGTGGCTGACGGGCAACCGCCGGTCGTGGCTGACAAGCAGCTGCCGACCCCGGCTGACAAGCGACTGTCGGTTCCGGCCGGCGAGCAATTGCCGGTCGTGACCTTTGACGATGGTCGGCGGCTCACCCTCGACCGAGCGCTGCTCCTGGGCCGGGATCCCGCCGCCGAGCCCGGCACGCTCGCCGTCCGCATCGACGACCCGGACCGTTCCGTCTCCAAAACCCATTGCGCTGCCGGCATCCAGGCCGACGGCACCGCCTGGGTCGCCGACCGGTACTCGGCCAACGGCACCTGCATCATCGACATCGCCGGCACCGTCTACGCCTGCCCACCCGGCGTCGCCGTCGAAATCCCGCCCGGCGCGACCGTCCACTTCGGCGAGCGTTCTTTCACGGTGGCCGCCGGCCGCTGACCCTCAACCACCTGATCATGCAGGTCAGCGTCGGTCGCGGATCGATGAGGGCGAAACTTCCGGTAAGTGACCGCATCTCGGCGCGTCAGTCCTGGCAATGGCGCTACGGCAACCCGCTGCAGCGCGGTCGTGCAGCAATAGCGCTACAGCAAAGCTGCTACAGCGGGACCGCGTGGCCGCAACCGCGGCGGCGTGGAGGTGATGCGGCGGCGTGGAGGGGCGGCGGCGGGAGGGCGTCAGCGGTCGGAGATCGGGCGGAACTCGGAGCCGGCGGTGCGACGGGCGTTGCGGCGGGCCATGTCGGTCTCGCGCCAGTCGTCGGGGATCTGGTCGATGAAGAACTTCTGCACCGCGGTCAGCTCGCCGCCGGCCGCGAGCCGTTTCTGGGTGGTGATCCACCGCCGGGTGGTCGTGCGGGCGCGTTGGGCGCGGGCCCGCAACGTCGGATCCATCGGATCGTCGTAAGGCTTCAGGCTGCCGATCAGATCAAGAGCGGCCGAGTAGGCGACCCGCCAGGCTAACGGAAGGTCCGACGTGTTAAGAGCCATCCAGTGTTGACTTCTTTCAGTAATGCGACCGGCGGGAGGCCGGGCGAGCCCCATCGGGAGGATTCCCGGGGCCAAACCGGCTAAACGATAAATCTTACCTACCCGCCAGTTTTTCCATCTCGCGCATGGTCACAAAGAACAGCCGGTCAGACCAGGCTGCGAAGCTTGCGGGCGGTCAGCCGGCGCCGGCCCGTTCCGATATCACGACCGGCGAGGCGATCTGAGGTCAGCCCGGTTGCCCGGACCATGCTGTGCAAGTTTCGAACCTTTTCCGGATGGGCAGCGGCGCGGCCGTCGCGAACCATGCCGAACAGGGACCGGGAGGCCTCGTCGTAGCCCTGGCGGTAGGCGGCGTCACGCGTTTCGCCATGGCGGTACCACTGGTGAATGCGACCGAGCGCGTAGGTGGCCGACACCATGATTCCCAAGGTGATGATCGCGATGATGATGCCGTTTCCTGGAGCAACCATTTCTCACCTGCTGAGTCAGTCGGATGCCGTCATGAATTGTGTGCGGAGTGGCGACCCTGAGGCGGGGCGAACTGACGAGTGACGGGCATTCGATCAGCGGCCGAGGACGATTGGGGGCGTCCCGTGAAACGCTCGTTGGTGAGAGGGTTCGTCGTTTGCTGCATGCTGCGGGCGGCCAACGGGAACAGCGACTCCGAGGCGTGGTTGTAACCCTCCCGGAAGGCCGAGTCGCGTTCCATGCTCTGCCTGTACCACTGATGGACCCGGCCGCCCAGATAGGAGCAGAAAATCAGGGTCAGTATGGCAATGGCGACCTGCAGAAGGCTGACTTGGTGAGCCGTCACGGGGGATCTCCAGGGAGTTTTCGGTAACACGCACGGAATGTCGGCGGTTTAGGAAAGACCCCTGCTACGGGAGGCAGGGGTCTTTCCCGTGCAAAACCAGAATCTGTGACCTTGCGTGTCGTGTTGCCGCCGGCAGCGCTGCCGGTTGCGGGCACACACGGCTTCGTTAATACCGTCTCCGATCATCCGTGTTCGCTATCAACAGGAACTCGGCGATGCCTACGTCGGATCTCGGCCTCAGATGTGAGCTGTGCTGCCCGGCTGTCCCGGCCGGGATCGGACGGCTGGCTGAACCCGAAAGCGTGAAACATGTGCTCCTGATCGATCGCCGTTCGCCGCTGGACGAAAACATCTCCGCAGGTCAGCGCAGTGTTGGCCGAGTCCTGCGGACGTGACGGGCAACAGGGTGGCGGCTCGCCGACAGCGACCCGAAACAGCCCCGAAAACGACGGATGGCTCCCACACCGTGGGGGCCATCCGGTTGCCGGGGTGCGGCTGCCCCCACAGCACGTCCACCGCGGCCGAGTGGTCAGCCGTGCTCGGCCAGGCGGGAGCCCAGCTCAGCGTCGGGCTGGTGGTGCTCGGCGGCCGGTGCGGTGGCCGGCGGGGGAGCGTCGGCGGCGCCGTCCGTCCCGCCGTACTCGTGGAAAGCCCAAGCGGTACCGGCATTGACCAGCACCGTGGCCAGGATGGATACGCGTAGGGTCATTTTTATGCGGTGGTCGAGGCCCGACCATCGCCGGGTGAACGACGACTTCGTCAAGGCGGTACCTCCTGGCCAGTCGGCAAAAACGCTCGGTAAGAAAGCGCTGCCCTGCGAAACTCGGTGAACCCGCGCACAGCGATGGGCGTCACCGTCGAAAAGACTGGACGAGGATGCGAACCCGTGCGGGTGAAGTCGCCGGAAATCAGGAATCGGCCAGGCCGGCGAGCTTTTCCCGCACGTCACCGGCCTCGGCGTGGTTCAGCTCGGTCAGGATGTCGAGGGCGCGCTGCCAAGTCGTACGCGCCCGTGGTTGGTCTTTGGCCGCAACCCACGTCTCACCGATGCGGGTCAGCGTGTCCGCCTCGAAATAGCGGTCGCCTAGGTCGTGCGCCATCGCCAGCGCGTGCTCGTAGCAGTCCACCGCCTCGGCGAACCGGCCCAGATGATGGTTGGCGAAGCCGAGACTGTCCCAGCTGGACGCCTCACCCCAACGGTCGCCGATCTCGCGGTGGATCTCCCGCGCCCGGGTGCACGCCTCCAGCGCGGCCTCGTGGTCACCGATCAGACACTGGTCCCAGCCGACCGAGTTCAGCGCGTCGGCCACGCCCTGCCGGTTGCCGGCCTGCTCGAACAGTGCCAGCGCCAGCTGGTCGTGCCGCAGGGCACCGGCGAGATCGCCGCGTGCCTCGGCCAGCCAGCCCAGCCCGCGATGGGTGTGCGCCTGCCCGACCGCGTCGCCGCGCTCGGAGAAAAGCGCGAGGGCCCGGCCCAGGTGGGCCTCGGCGTCGGCGTGCCGCTTCAGGCGGTTGTCGACCCGGCCCAGGCTGAGGTACGCGTGAGCCGCCGCGTTGCTGTCCTCAGCGGTGTCGACGGCGACCCGCCACGCGTGCACGCGGTCGTGCCAGAACCCGTTGAAATGCAGGAAGTTGTCCAGGCACCAGGCCAGCTGCCACGCCTCGCGCCGGCGCCCGGTCTCGGCCGCCCGCGCCTGCAACGCCAGCAGCACCCGGTGCTCCTGCTCGAACCAGTCCTTGGCCGGCGGCGCCGCCCCGGTGGCCACCGCGGCGTCGGAGACGGGGAACGGGATCGGGTCGCGGACCGGGTCGAGCTGCCGGTCGGCGGCGTAGGCGGTGCCGATGAAGAAGGCGTACAGCCGGTCCATCGCGTCCGGTTCGTCGGCCAGCTCCGCGGCGTACGCGCGCAAAAGGTCGTGCAACACGAACCGGCCGGGCTGATGCTCGGTGGTCAGACTGGCCGCCGACAGTTCGTCCAGCAGCGGCAACGCGTCTCCGCCGATGAGCGCGTCCGCCGCCGCGACCGAAACATCCGGGCCCGGGTGTACGCCGAGCAGCCGGAACAGCCGCGCCGCGGCCGGACTCAACGCCCGGTACGACCAGGAGAACACCACCCGCACCTGGGTCAGCGGGTCACCGGCGTCGAGCGTGTCCCACGGCTGGGCGGCCAGGTCGTCGACCAGCGCTCGCAGCGTCCCACCGGACTGCAGGGCTCGGGCCGCGGCGATGCTCAGCGCCAGCGGCAACCGCGCGCACCGCTCGATGATCTGCTCGACCGCGGCCGGCTCGGCGGCCACCCGATCGTGGCCGAGGCGGCGTTCCAGCAGGCCCCGCGCCTCGTCGCCGGTCATCAGGTCGAGCGTCACCGGCGTGGCCCCCTCGGCGGCGACCAGCGAGGTCAGCCAGTTGCGGCTGGTCACCAGCGTGAACGTGGACGGCGCACCGGGCAGCAGCGGGCGCACCTGCTCCGGGTCGCGGGCATTGTCCAGCAGCACCAGCATCCGCCGGTCGGCCAGCAGGCTGCGGTAGAGGGCGGCCATCGCGGCCCGGTCGTCGGGAATCTCGTCGGCCTTCGTACCCAGCGCGCCCAGGAACTGCCGCAACGCCACCGCCGGGTCGAGCGCCTGGCCGTCCGGGTCGAAGCCATTCAGGTTGACATAGAGCTGACCGTCCGGGAACCGCTCGGCCACCCGATGTGCCCAGTGCACGGCCAGCGCGGTCTTGCCGATTCCGGCCGTACCCGAGATCGCCGAGATGACACCCACCGTGCCGGTCAGCGCGTCGAGGGTCTCGAGTGCGTCGGCCCGGCCGGTGAAACCGGCCACCGGCGCCGGCAGCTGCCGGATCGGCGTCAGCGACTCGCCGGCCGTCGCCGGAGCCCCGCCGGCCTGCAGCGTAGCCACGTGAATGGACTGGAGTTCGGCCCCCGGATCGGTGCCCAGCTCGTCCCGCAACCGCCCCTGGATCTCGGCGAAACAGGCCAGCGCCTCGGCCGTCCGCCCGGTCGACGACAGCGTCCGCATCAGTGCCGCCGCCAGAGGCTCGGCCAGCGGAAACTCGTCGAGCAGGGTGCGGATCGCGGGAATGTCGTCGGCGTCGTCCCCGGCCGCACGCGCCCACCCCACGGCCGCGTCCAGCCGATGCTGCCGCCACGTCACCCGGACGTTGTCGGCCCACCGCCCGCGGATGCCGGCCAGCGGCTCCCCACGCCACAGGTCGAGCGCCTCCCGCAGCTGCCGGCGGTCGGCCGGCGCCGTGGTCAGCCGCCGGAACCGGTGCAGATCGATCAGATCAGGATCGAGATCAAGGACATATCCCGCCGTACGCCGGACCAGCGCGTTCTCGGTGTCGAGAGCGGCCCGCAGCCGGGTGATGTGCGAATACAGCACCGACTGGGCACCCTTGGGCGGCTCGTCATCCCACACCCGATCGATCAGCGTCGCGGCCGACACCGGGCGCCCCACGTCGACGGCAAGCGCCGCCAGCACCGCGCGGGACTGCGGGCGCCGCATCTCGACGGGCTCGCCGGCGGTCACGATCTCGACCGGGCCCAGGAGCCGTACCTCAACCATCGACGCCAGTCTACTGAGGCCGGTCCGGGCCGGTGCGATCGACGTCAAGAAAACGGCAAGGTTCAACGAAGAGGCTGTACGGGCCGACACCCGACCCTCGAGGATCAGGGCTTCCCGGCCCGGTCCCCGTTTCCGGGCTCCGGACCCGGATCCGAGTCGCGGGGGAGGCCGGTGGCTGGCGGGCCACCGGCCTGACGTCGACTGGACGTCCCGGCACTGGACCAGCCGGCCCCGCGGTCACGATCGGGCGACGTGACCGCGGGACCGGTTGTCGTTTCGACGACTTTTGAGGGGTGATGTTCGTGCAGCCGCTTTGGGGCGGGGACGCGACGGACACCGAGTGGTCGTGGGGTGTCGTGATGGTCCGCTGGGGCCGCGTGTGGGGCGGCCGGGTCCGGCCGCCGATCCGGGCGTGGGCGATCTGGAGCTGAATCTCAGCGGTCGTCCTCGTCGGCCGGCCGCTCCATGTCCATCAGGCTGCGCGGCCTCCGAACCCGCTCGTGCTCCGGCTTCCGCTGAGCCGGGATCAGCCGCGTGGTCGGATCGGCACCCGGATCGGGCCGTTCCTGCTCCACGATGGACCGCGAGCGGCTCTCGCCCGCGACCCCGTCCACTGGCTCAGCCATCACTGTCGCGTGCCGCAGCAGCGTGGTGTTCTCGTCGCTGACCAGCCCGTTCAGCGCAGTCGTTTCGCCTTCGTCGCTGCTTGTCGTGTTCAGCGTGGTCGTTTCGCCTTCGTCGCTGCTTGTCGTGTTCAGCGTGGTCGTTTCGCCTTCGTCGCTGCTCGTCGTGTTCAGCGTGGTCGTTTCGCCTTCGTTACCGCCCGACCTGCGCAGTGCGGTCGTTTCGCCTTCGTCGCCGCCGGACCCGTTCAGCGCGGTCGTCTCCGCGTCGCGCTCTTCTCCGGTGCGCTGCCGAGGGAGAAGCGTCGTCGGTTCGTCGCCACTGCCGCGGGCCAGGACGGTTGTTTGTTCGTCGCGGCCGGTCGCGCGCGGGTCGCCCGAGAAGGCCGTTGTCTGTTCGTCGCGGCTGGTCGTGCGCGGGTCGCCGGTGTCGCGGCGGAGGGCGGTCGTCTCTCCGTCGGAGTCGCGGCGGAGGGGCAGCTTGATGATCTGGGTCTCTTCACCGTGGCTGCGGGCTTCGGCGGCCGCGCGCTCGGCGAAGGCCTTCCGGGCCCGCTCCAGCGCCGCGCGGTCCTTGAACGCCTGCCGGGCCTTCTCCTGGGCCGCCTTGTCGCGAGCCTCCTGCTCGGCGGCCCGGGCCTTGGCCGCCTGCTGGGCGGCCTGCTGCGCGTTGACCGGCTCCAGCAGATAGATCACCTGCGTCTGTTCCCCGGGCCCGTCGAGGTAGGTCTTGCCCCCACCCCGGAAGTCCCGAGTCGGCCCGGCCCCCACCTCCCGATCCCGGGGAAGCCGGATGACCTGCGTCTTCGTCCCATCGTCGTCGGTCGGCGTCGCCACCGACACGGTGGTCTCCTTGCCGTCCCTGTGCACGTCGACGGTGGGCACCTCGTCGTCGACGCCGGCTTCTTCCTCACCGTCTTCTGGCTCGTCAGAGTCGGCTCCCGACCTGTCGGCGTCCGTGGCGAGCGTCGGTTCGTTGGCGTCCGTGGCGAGCGTCGGCGGTTCGGCGTCCGCGGTGGCTGCCGGTTCGTCGGCGTCTGCGGCGAGCGTCGGCGGTTCGGCGTCCGCGGTGGCTGCCGGTTCGTCGGCGTCTGCGGCGAGCGTCGGCGGTTCAGCGTCCGCGGTGACTGCCGGGTCGTCGGCGTCCGTATCGAGCGTCGGCTCGTCGGCTGTGGCGGTCGCATCCGGATGGTCTGCGGGGATGGCGTCGGTTTTGTCCCGGTCGGCCGGGATGGGCTCGGTCGGCTGGTGGGACGCGGTCAGTTCCTCGGCCGAGTGTTCTTCGGAGACGCCGGCGTGGTTCGTGACGAAGACCCTGGTCGTCTGGCTCTCGGGGGTCTCCTCGCCGGCGATGACGACGGTCGGTTCGCCGGCGGGTTCGTCCGCGCTGTCGGGCTTGATGAACGGACGAACCTTGCTCGCCGCCGCCGGTGTGGGGGATTCGTCGGAGATGGGGGCGTGGCGTGGCGCGGAGGCCGGGGAGCGGGGTGCGGAAGGCGAGGGGCCGGGGGAGCGCGCCACGGAAGGCTCTGGGTCGGGGGAGCGCGGCGCGGAAGGCGGAGGCGTGGGGGACTGGGGTGCGGAAGGCGCGGGGGCGGGGGAGCGCGGCGCGGAAGGCGGAGGCGCGGAGGAACGGGCAGGGGAAGGTGCGGGGGGTGGGGGAGTGAACGCTTGGGGCGGGGCGAAGTAGGCGTTGGGCTGGGCGGGGAAGACGGTGGTGGGCTCGTCGCCCTCGGTCAGGTGGGGTGCGGGGGGCGGGCTGGTGTGCGTACCCAGGAAGGGGAATCTGAAGGGCTCGTGGCGGGACCAGCGCCGGGCGTTGAGGGCGGTCGCCAGCAAGGGGACCGCCAGCAGGGCGGCCAGCGCGGGACCGGGGCGGTAGAGATCTCCGTCGGGCCAGGTCGCGGGCGAGATCAGCACCCACGCGGACGCGGCCAGGAAGAGCAGGCCGGCCAGGGCGGGGCCGGCCGGTGAGATCGGCGCCACGAGCAGGAACGCGTACAGGGCGCCGGCCGCGAGGAGCCAGCCGGTGGGTTGGGGGCGCGTCACGCCGGCCGCGCACAGCGCCCATACTGCGGGAGCGAGGACGACGGCGTACAAAATCGACCGGATGTGGCGCACGTCGCGGACGCTACCTGCACTGATTGGCTGCTCAACACCGGCTGATTCGTCATTAAGGTGAAGCACATGACGGGTGCGGTGTTATGGAGTCCTCCGGCCGACGTACGCGAAACGTCACGCATCGGGCACTACCTGAAATGGTTGCGTGACGAGCGTGGGCTGGAGTTCGCGGATTACGACGGTCTCTACGCGTGGTCGGTGACCGACCTGGACGGCTTCTGGCGGTCGGTGTGGGACTACTTCGAGGTGATCGCCCACGATCAGCCCACCGATACCCTCCCGAATCGCACTATGCCGGGCGCCGAATGGTTTCCGGGGGCGACGCTCAACTATGCCGAGCATGTGCTGCGGATGCCGGGGCTGGCCGACGACGATCCGGTCGTCCTGGCGTACTCGCAGACCCGGAGCGCGACCACCCTCACTGCCGCGCAGCTGCGCGAGGAGGTCCGGCGGGTCCGAGCGGGGCTGAAAGGTCTGGGCGTGACCAAGGGGGACCGGGTCGCGGCTTATGCCCCGAACATCCCCGAGACCTACGTGCTGTTCCTGGCCACGGCCAGCCTCGGCGCGATCTTCTCGTCGTGCGCGCCGGAGTTCGGCACCCGTAGCGTCACCGACCGCTGGCGCCAGATCGAACCCAAGGTGCTGGTGGCGGTGGACGGTTACCGCTACGGCGACAAGGACATCGACCGGCGGTCCGAGCTGGCGGAGATCAGGGCGGCGCTGCCCTCGGTCGAGCATCTGATCACGATCGGCTACCTGCACGGCGGAGGCGATTTCTCCGAGTTGTCGGGCGATGAGCCGATGAGCTTCGAGGCGGTCCCGTTCAAGCACCCGCTCTACGTGCTCTACAGCTCGGGCACGACCGGCCTGCCCAAACCGATCGTCCACGGGCACGGCGGCATCCTGCTCGAACACCTGAAAATGCTCGCCCTGCACCACGACCTCGGGCCGGGCGACCGCTTCTTCTGGTTCACCACGACCGGCTGGATGATGTGGAACTTCCTGGTCAGCGCACCGGCGGTGGGCGCGGCGACAGTGATGTTCGACGGCAATCCGGGCTACCCCGACCTGACCACCCTGTGGCAGCTGCCCGACCTCACCTATTTCGGCACGTCCGCGCCGTTCCTGATGGCGTGCCGGAAGGCGGGCGTCGAGGTGCCGGCCAACCGATTGAAGGCGGTCGGCTCGACCGGCGCCCCGTTGCCGCCGGAGGGCTTCGACTGGGTGTACGAGCACGTCGGCAAGGACCTGCAACTCCAGTCGCTGTCCGGCGGCACCGACGTGTGCACCGGCTTCGTCGGCGGGGTGCCGCTGCTGCCCGTGGTGGCCGGCGTGATCTCGTGCCGGGCGCTCGGATCCCGGGTCGAGGCGTACGACCCGACGGGCACCCCGGTCATCGGTGAGCTAGGCGAACTCGTGATCACCGCGCCGATGCCGAGCATGCCGGTCGGGTTCTGGGGCGACACCGACGGCAGCCGCTACCGGGAGGCGTACTTCGACGTCTTCCCGGGCGTCTGGCGGCACGGCGACTGGATCACGATCGGAGCCGACGGCAGCTGTGTGATCACTGGCCGTTCGGACGCGACGCTCAACCGGGGCGGGGTCCGGCTGGGCACGTCCGAGTTCTATTCGGTGGTCGAGAACATCGACGCGATCGTCGACTCGGTCGTCGTCCACCTCGACCGGGTCGACGAGCTGCTGCTCTTCGTGGTGCTGGCCGAGGGCCGCGAGCTGGACGAAGAGCTGCGCGGCCAGATCCGGCGCGAGCTGCGTGCCGCGCTGTCGCCGCGGCACGTCCCGGACGAGATTCACCAGGTACGCGCGGTGCCACGCACCCTGTCGGCCAAGAAGCTCGAGGTCCCGGTCAAGAGAATCTTGACGGGTACGCCGGTGGAGTCGGCTGCGGCCAAGGGCGCCCTGGCCAATCCCGAGTCGCTGGTGGAGTTCGAGTCATTCGCCCGGTCACGCGAGCAGTAGTTCGCGACGCCGTTGGGGGCGCGGTCACGCGAGCAGTAGTTCGCGACGCCGTTGGGGGCGCGGTCACGCGAGCAGTAGTTCGCGACGCCGTTGAGGGCGCGGTCGCGCGAGCGGCGGTTCGCGACGACGGTCGGAGCGCGGTCACGCGAGCAGCAGGGAGCACTTTTCCGTGGCCATGCGATGGTCCACGCCGGCCGGGTCCAGGTTGGTGCACAGGACCACCGTGGCCTGCCGCTGGAGCGGGGCGAAGAGCCAGTCCAGCGGGTCGGGATGGGCCGCGGCGTCGACCAGGACCCGGTCGCCCGTGCTGATGCCGAGCTCACGCGCCCGGTCGGCGGCCGCCTCGACCAGGTCGCCGTGGCTCAGCTCGGTCGGGCCGGCCAGCGCGGCGTCGTTGGGGGTCACCGGCTGGATCGGGCGGAAGTGGTCGCCGTGGGTCCGGACCTCAGTCGGATAGTCGACAAAACCCGGCGGCGGGGTGGGTAGAGCGAGCGCGAACGGTAGCAACCCAGTGACGTACCGTTCCGATGTTGGCCATCCCTCGGCCCGAGGGGCGAGGGATGGCGACGTGAAAATCGCCTCTACGGGTTGTGGCTCCGGCCCGAGGTCGACCGAGACGCCCGCGGCGAACGCGCCGAGCACTATCGCGGCGCCCTGCCAATGCGGCGGCAACATCACGGCGATCGTGTCGCCCTGGCCCAGTCCGACCCCGTCGACCAGCAGATTCGCGGTCTTCGAGAGCCAGTTGTCGAGGGTGGCGCCGGAGAGCTCGACGCGCTCACCCGAACGGTCGTCGTAATAGGTGATCAGCGGGGCCGCGGCATCGCGGCGGACGGCGTCGGAGAACGCCGCCAGGATCGTCTCGGTCATCGACGACGACGATATAGGTGTCACTCTCCGTTATCACGCACCGACGCCCCGACAACGTTGTCGTACGAACGGGCAGACCGTGCCCGCACGGAGCGTCGGCGTCATCATGCTGATGCATTTCGGGCGTACTCTTGCGAGTGATTTGGCCGACAAATTTGGGAGTTGCCTCGTGACCGCCGGTCGCCCCCCACGAGTGCTCGTCGACGCCACCAGCGTCCCCGCCGACCGCGGAGGTGTCGGCCGATACGTCGACGGACTGCTCGGCGCACTCGGCCAGCTCGATACCGAGCGCATCGACCTGGCCGTCGTGGCCCAGCGGACGGATGCGGAGCGTTACAGCCGCATGCTCACCGCAGCCGAGGTGATCGCCGGTCCGGCCGCGATCGCGCATCGCCCCGCGCGGCTCGCCTGGGAGCAGACCGGCCTGCCGCTGCTGGCCCAGCAGGTCGGCGCCAAGGTGCTGCACTCGCCGTTCTACACGTGCCCGCTGCGGGCCGGCTGCCCGGTCACCGTGACCGTCCACGACGCGACGTTCTTCACCGAGCCCGAGCACTACGAGAACACCAAGCGGACCTTCTTCCGCAGCGCCATCAAGACCTCGCTGCGCCGCGCCGCCCGGGTCATCGTGCCCAGCAAGGCGACCCGGGACGAGCTGATCCGGCTGCTCGACGCCGACCCGACCCGCATCGACGTGGCTTACCACGGGGTCGACGGCATCGCGTTCCACGCGCCGACCGAGGAGGAGAAGGCGCGGGTCCGTGCCCGGCTCGGCCTGGGCGACAGCGGGTACGTCGCGTTCCTGGGCGCCAAGGAGCCGCGCAAGAACGTGCCCAACCTGATCCGGGGCTGGGCGCGAGCCGTCGCCGACTGGCCGCAGCCGCCCGCGCTGGTGCTCGCCGGCGGTCAGGGCCACGACGACGACATCGACCGCGCCGTGTCCGAGGTGCCGTCCCACCTACGCCTGCTGCGACCCGGCTACCTGCGGTACGCGGACCTGCCCGGCTTCCTCGGCGGCGCCCTGGTGGCCTGCTACCCGTCGTTCGGCGAGGGCTTCGGGCTGCCCATCCTCGAGGCGATGGCCTGTGCCACACCGGTGCTGACCACGCCGCGCCTGTCCCTGCCCGAGGTCGGTGGCGACGCCGTCGCGTACACCACCGAAGATCCTGACAAGATCGCCGCCGATCTGGCCGACCTGCTGCACGATGAGCCACGCCGCACCACCCTGGCGAAGGCCGGCGCTGACCGTGCGAAGGAGTTCACCTGGGCCTCCAGTGCCGAGGTCCACGTCAACACGTGGAGCCGGGTGTCGGCCACTCAGTCATGACGACACGTCATTACTATCGGTGCGCATGACGGACGAACCCGCCGGTCTCTACGCCGTGATCCTCGCTGGTGGCAGCGGGACCCGATTGTGGCCGCTTTCGCGCGCCGGTCATCCCAAGTTCCTGCACCCGCTGACCGGCACCGAGGCATCGCTGCTGCAGGCCACCGCCGACCGGATCGGCCCGCTGGTCAAGCCGGCCGACATCTACGTGGTCACCGGCGTCTCGCATGCGGCCGCGGTGTCCCGGCAGCTGACCAGCCTGCCGGTCGACAACATCCTGGTCGAACCGTCCCCACGGGACTCGTGCGCGGCGATCGCCCTGGCCGCCGCCGTGATCGCGCGACGTGAACCGGACGCGCTGATGGCCTCGTTCGCCTCCGATCACCTGGTCGCCAACTCCTCGGAGTTCGTCGAGGTGGTCCGGCGGGCGATGGACGGCGCCCGGCAGGGCCTGCTGATGACGCTGGGCATCACGCCGACCCGCCCCGAGACCGGCTACGGCTACCTCCAGTGCGGCGGTGTGGTCGGCGACGGCCCGGTGCTCGCGGTCGAGGAGTTCAAGGAGAAACCCGCCTTCGAAGTGGCCGAAAGCTACGTGAAGTCCGGCAACTACCTGTGGAACGCCGGCATGTTCGTCTGGCGGGTCGACGTCTTCCTCACCGAGCTGGCCCGCCAGCAGCCCCAGCTGCACGCCGGCATCAGCCGCATCGCCCAGGACTGGGACACCGCCCGCCGCGAGGAGGTCCTGGGCGAGGTCTGGCCCACCCTGCCCCGCATCTCGGTCGACTACGCCGTGATGGAGGGCGCCGCCGCCGTCGGCCGGGTCGGCACTGTCCCCGGTGACTTCGGCTGGAACGACGTCGGCGACTTCCACACCCTGGGCGAGGTGCTGGCCGCCGACTCCAGCGGCAACGTCGTGGTCGGCAAGGAGTCCCTGGCCAAGCCCGGCGTCCTGCTCCGCGAGACCGAGGGCCTGGTCGTCGTGCCCAACTCCGGCCGCCTGGTCGCGGCCCTGGGCATCCGCAACCTGATCATCGTCGACACCCCCGACGCGGTCCTGGTTTGCCCGCGTGAACGCGCCCAGGAGGTCAAGCACCTCGTTGATGAGCTCAAGGAGTTGGGCGAGCTCGGCTACATCTGATCAAATGTCCGCGTGAACGCGGTAGCTCAGATCTTCGCCGTCATCGCCGGCGTCCTCCACGTGGCCTTCTTCATGGTTGAGAGCGTGCTGTTCCGCCGTCCCTTTGTCCAAAGAGCTTTCTCGGTACGCCCGGAGCACTCCGACGCCGTCCGCAGCTGGGCCTTCAACATGGGCTTCTACAACCTGTTCCTGGCCGCCGGCACCATCGCCGGGGTGATCCTGCTGCACACCGGTTCCGTGCCGGAGGGCCGGGCCCTGGTCCTCTTCGGCTGTGCCTCGATGTTCCTGGCCGCCGTCGTCCTCTATGTCTCCGACCCGCGCCCGGCCCGTCTCCGCAGCGTGGTCCTGCAGGGCCTGGCGCCTCTGGTCGTCGTCCTGACCACGGTCCTGTGACCGGGGTTCAGGCGCTGTTCTCCTCCCGGCGCTGGTAGACCTCGTTCTGCCGCAGGGCCTCCTCGAGCTGATCCTCGAGAATGATGATCCGGCAGGCCGCTTCCAGGGCGGTGCCCTGCTCGACCATCTCCCGGGCCCGCGCGGCCAGGCGCAGCTGATAGCGCGAGTAGCGGCGGTGCCCGCCGGCCGAGCGGGTCGGCGTGATCAGTTTCGCCTCGTCGAGCCGGCGCAGAAAGTCCTGCGAGGCGCCGGTGATCTCGGCGGCGCGGCCCATCGTGTAGGCGGGGTAGTCATCGTCACCGAACATATCGTCGGATCCGGCCATACACACTTCTCTCCATGACGAGGGCCCCGGCGCAGTACGCCGGGGCCCAGGGTTATGGGTTAGACACCATCTACCGGCATGTTCGCCGGTTTGTCGTATCCGCACCAGCCGTCGTCGACGGCTCAGGGTGCGAGGATCGCATAAGCGTGACCGGAGACCACCTCTCGTTCGATGGAAACAGCGGTGACCGCTCAGGAGCGAAACCGCCTCCTGGTAGCGGGCGATCCAACGGTGTTGAGCCCTCCCTTTCCTCTGCGTTCACCCATTTCTCGTGCTGCCCGCCGGTGTCGAAGCCCCACACAACCTTCATGGCCCCGAACACGTGCGACAGGCGGTCGTGCTGCCCGCCGGTGTCGAAGCCCCACACAACTTTCCTGGCCTCGAACACGTGCGACGGGCGGTCGTGCCCTTCAACTGCTGGCGGTGCTGAACTGCCGCACCGCCGGTGCCGAGCGAGCCCCTCGACATGGGTCGGAAGCCCTGCTTTAGCTCGGTCACTCTCGTCGGCGTCTTGCCACGATCTCGTCTCTCAACACGACAAAGCTTAGCCAGCATCGGCGAGGAAATCTAGTACCTCGCACAGAGATTTTGTCGGCGGCGTGGCGAGCTTCCCGGGCCGGGGCGCGAAGAGGCCCAGCCGGGACGATGCCCGGCTGGGCCTCTGTCGGTTCGGGGTCGGGCCGGCGTCAGGCTCGGGGCGGGTCCTGATCGGCCGGGCCGAAGCCGGGGCGCCCGTTGTCGACGATCTGGGTGCGGTCGTCCACGTCCGGCGAAGGCTTCGAGGGGTCGGAATTGAACGGGGAACCGGGCTGGCCGGGGCGGGGGACCGCGACGGTCGGCTCGGAGAAGGCCGGAGTGGTGGCCGAGGGCGGGGTGAGCGGCGGGGTGAGCGGCGGGAAGGTGGGTGCACCGCTGGTCGGCTGGCCGTAAGACGAGGCGCCGTAAGGGCCGCCGGAGGCCGGGGCGCCATAAGACGAAGTGCCCGAGGCCGGGGCGCCGTAAGAAGGGGCGCCGGAAGCGGGAGCGCCGGAAGCGGGGTCGCCGGAGGTTGGGGGCATGCCGTAACTGCTGGGGGCGGGCTGACCCCACGCCGGCGGTTGCTGGGGAAAACCGCCAGGCTGGCCAACCGGGGGCTGGCCGTAGGGAGGCGGTTGCTGGTTCCAGGAAGGCTGTTGCCCAGTGCCGGGTGGTGTGGGCCCGGAGGCGGGAACACCAGAGGCCGGGGCGCCGGGCACGCCACTGGCGGGAACACCAGAGGCCGGGGCGCCGGGTACGCCAGAGGCGGGAACACCGGACGCCGGGGCGCCGGGTACGCCAGAGGCGGGAACACCGGACGCCGGGGCGCCGGGAACACCGGAGGTGGGCGCACCGGGGGCGCCGGACGCCGGGCCGGTGGGTGCGCCGTAGCCGGGGGCGGGAGTGCTGTAGGACTGGGGCGCGGCGGGCGGGAAGCCGGGGACGTAGGCCGGCGCGCCAGGTTGGGGCTGGGTGGGCTGGCCGGGGTGGTAGGCGTTGGGCGACTGGCCGTAGCCGGGCTGGCCGGGGTAAGTGCCGGGGACGCCATAGGCCGGCTGCCCGTACACGCCGGGTTGGGGTTTGGGTTTGGCCACGAAGAACAAGCCGCGCCAGACGCTGTAGGTGGCCCAGCCGGCCAGGCCCAGCAGCGCCAGCCAGGCGGCTCGGGCCAGAAGCTCCTGCAGGGCGCTCTGCACGCTGAAGCCGGCGATGCGGACCAGGCCGATCAGGAAGCCGAAGATCAGGCCGAAGAAGGCGGCCGCGGCGTACTCGCCCAGGGCGATCATGGTGATCAGCTGGGCCTTGGGGTGGCGGGGCTCGACCAACAGGGCGAGCAGCACCGCGGCCAGGGGCAGCAGGATCGTCGCCAGGCTGACGAAGTCGTAGAAGCTGCCCTGGGTGCGGGTGAGGAACGTGTCGCCGTCGCCGAACGGGATCAGGTCGAGGATCGAGACGAAGATCAGGACGGCGGGTACGCCGACCAGGACCCAAGCGGCGATGTCGCGCAGCGGCCTCAGTAGCTGGATGACCGAGGGTTGGCTGGTCACGGTGCTTCTCCTTGGATGTGGTCGGTATGCCGGGACGGCTTAGCGTAGTCGTACGGGGCCAGGCGAGCCCGGCAACCACAGGTGCGCGAGGATGAACGGTATGCGGATCACGGTCCTTACCGGTGGCATCGGTGGCGCGCGGTTTCTGGCCGGTGTGCGCGCGTACGCGCGGGAAAAGAAAGCCGAAGTGACCGCCGTCGTCAACGTCGGTGACGACGTGCGCATGCACGGCCTGCGGATCTGCCCCGATCTGGACAGCGTCATGTACACCCTGGGCGGGGCGCACGACCCGGAGCGCGGCTGGGGCCGGGTCGGCGAGTCCTGGGCGGTCAAGGAGGAACTGGCCGCGTACGGCGCCGAGCCGACCTGGTTCGGGCTGGGCGACAAGGACATCGGCACCCATCTGGTACGCACTCAGATGCTGGCCGCCGGCTACCCGTTGTCGCAGGTCACTGCCGCCCTGTGCGAGCGCTGGCAGCCCGGTGTCACGCTGTTGCCGGCCACCGACGACCGGCTCGAGACGCATGTCGTGGTCGACGTGGACGGCGAGCGTAAGGCGATCCACTTCCAGGAGTGGTGGGTGCGTTACCGCGGCGACCTGCCGACCCACCGCTTCGTGTTCGTGGGCGCCGACGCGGCCAAGCCGGCTCCGGGCGTCACCGAGGCCATCGAGGGCGCCGACGTGGTCCTGCTCGCCCCCAGCAATCCGGTGGTCAGCATCGCGCCGATCCTCGCCGTACCCGGCGTCAGAGAGGCCCTGTCGGAGGGTCCGGCGCCGGTGATCGGGGTTTCGCCGATCATCGGGGGCTCGCCGGTCCGCGGTATGGCCGACAAATGCCTGGCCACGTTGGGTGTCGAGGTGTCGGCAGCCGGTGTCGGGGCGCTCTACGGCGAGGATCTGCTGGACGGCTGGCTGGTCGACACGGCCGATGAGAAGGCAGATGTGCCGGGTGTCACCACCCGCGCGGTGCCGTTGTGGATGACGGACGAGAACGCCACGGCCAAGATGGTTGCGGAAGCAATTATCCTGGCCGACAAGAGGTGATCATGGAGGGCCTGGAGGTTCTGCCGGTCCGCGGGATCGGCGACGTGACCGCCGGCGACGACCTGGCCGCGCTGATCACGACGGCGGCGCCGTGGCTGCGGGACGGCGACGTGCTCGTGGTGACCAGCAAGATCGTGTCGAAGGCGGAGGGCCGGCTGGTCGACGTGCCCGCCGACGGCCCCGAGCGGGAGGCCGCCCGGCAGGAGATCCTGGCCGGTGAGACCCGCCGGGTGGTGGCGCGGCGCGGGCCGACCGCGATCGTGCAGACGCACCACGGTTTCGTGATGGCGGCGGCCGGCATCGACGCCTCGAACGTCGACAAGACCCACCTGGTGCTACTCCCGGCCGATCCGGACGCGTCGGCCCGGGCGTTGCGGGCGGCGCTGGCCGAGCGTGGGCTGCGGGTCGGCGTGATCGTCTCGGACACGATGGGCCGGGCCTGGCGGCTGGGCCTGACCGATGTCGCGCTGGGCGCGGCCGGGATCGCTCCGTTGCGGGATCACAAGGGCGAGATCGATCCGTACGGCAATGAGCTCCAGCTGACCGAGATGGCCGTGATCGACGAACTGGCGGCGGCCGGTGAGCTGGTCAAGGGCAAGTGCGACGGGGTGCCGGTGGCGGTGGTGCGCGGCTATCCGGGTGCCGGCGAGGCCGAGACGCCGGGCGCGACGCTGCTGCTGCGCGACGCCGCCAGCGACATGTTCTCGCTGGGCACGGCCGAGGCCCGGGCCGAGGGCCTGCGGGCGGCGGCGACGCTGCCGGACTCCCAGGGCGCCTGGGACGTGGACGCGGTCCGGCGGGCCTTGGCCACGGTCGAGGGCCTGGTGACGGCCACGGTCACGGCCGAGGGCGTGTGGCTCGCGCCGGTGCGTGAGTCGCCCGAGGGGTGGGTCGCGTTGGGTGCCGACGCCCATCGGGTACGCGCGGCGCTGGCCGCCGAGGGCCTTCCGTCGAGCATCCGGATGCGCGACCACAAGGTGCTCGTTACATTCGCGTAGAGCACAATCGTTACCCGTGACCGATCATGAGCGTGACTACGACCTCGTCGTCTACGGCGCTACCGGATTCGCCGGGGAGCTGGTGGCGGCCTACCTGGCCGATCACGCCCCGGACGGGGTGCGGATCGCGCTGGGCGGGCGTTCCCGGGAGCGGCTGGAGAAGGCCCGCGGCCGGCTGGGCGTGGACTGGCCACTGATCGTGGCCGACGCCGACGACGAGATCGGCATGGCCAAGCTGGCCGCCGCGGCCCGGGTCGTGGTGACCACCGTGGGCCCGTTCCTGAAGTTCGGCCGCACCCTGGTGCGGGCGTGCGCGGCCGCCGGCACCGACTATCTCGACCTGACCGGCGAGGTCATCTTCCATCGGTGGAGCATCGACGACAACGACGAGATGGCCCGCTCGACCGGTGCGCGGATCGTGCACTCGTGCGGCTTCGACTCGATTCCCTCCGACCTCGGCGTGCACGTGCTGCACCAGCTGGCCGAGCGGGACGGCGCCGGGGCGCTGACCGACACCACGCTGGTCGTGACCAGTCTGAAGGGCGGGTTCAGCGGCGGCACCATCGACACCGTCCGGGCCACTGTCGACCTGCTGGGCAACGATCGGGAGCTGCGGCGGATCGCGGCGTCACCGTACGCGCTGAGTCCGGACCGCAAGGCCGAGCCGGAGCTGGGCCGTCAGGAGGACGTGGTCTCGATGCCGGGCCGGGCCGTCGACGGTTCCCTGAGCGGGCATCTGGCGCCGTTCCTGATGGCGGCGTACAACAGCCGGGTCGTGCGCCGGACCAACGCCCTGCGCGACTGGGCCTACGGCCGGACGTTCCGCTACCGGGAGGCGCAGAGCGCCGGCACCTCGGCCGCCTCGCCGATCATCGCCGCCGGTATCAAGTTCGGCCTGGGCGCGCTGTACACGGGCCTGGGCCTGCCGCCGACCCGGTTCGTGCTGGACCGGGTGCTCCCCAAGCCGGGCACCGGGCCGGACGAGAAGACCCGCCGCACCGGCCACTTCACCATGGACATCTTCACCACGACCACGTCGGGGGCGCGCTACCGGTCGCGGTTCCGGGCCAAGGGCGATCCGGGGTACGCGGCCACCGCGGTCCTGCTCGGCGAGTCGGCCCTGACGCTGGTGCTCGACCGCGACCAGCTGCCCCCGGTCGAGGGCGGCGTGCTCACCCCGGCCACCGCCCTGGGCGACGCGTTGGTGGCCCGGCTGCGCGCGGCCGGCGTCGAGATTTCGGCCAAGAAGCTCGCATGACCGAGCTGTACGACGACGCGGTCCAGGTCCTGACCGGCTGGACGCCCACCTCGCCCGAGGCCGGCGCGGCCCGCGAGCGGACGCTGAACCTGCTGGCCGCCGGGCCGGTGGCGATGACCCGCGAGCACGCGCCGGGTCACGTCACGGCGAGCACGATGATCGCCGGCCCGGACGGGCGCCTACTGCTGTGCCTGCACGGCCGCCTCAACATGTGGATGCAGGTCGGCGGCCACTGCGAGCCGGACGACGAGGCGCTGGTGGCGGCGGCGGCCCGGGAGGCGCGCGAGGAGTCCGGGCTGGCCGACCTGGTGTTCGACCCGGAGCCGATCGACCTGGACATCCACCCCGTGCCGTGCCGGCCGACCGGACAGACCCATCATTTCGACGTACGTTTCCTGGCCTTCGCCCCGCCCGGCGCCATCGAACAGGTCAGCGCCGAGTCGGCTGCCCTGGGCTGGTTCTTCCCGGACGAACTGCCGAGCCCGCTGGCCGACGGCGTCCGGGGTCAGATCGATGCCGCGCTGGCACGTGTCGCCCGTCACTCATGATCGGGCCGATCTCGACCTAGGCTGCATTGGTGACCGAGGTTACCGAAGCGAGTGTCCGCCGTGCCCTGCGCCGGGCGGCGGACGGCAAAGCGATCGACCCGGGCGAGGCGGAGGCGTTGCTGTCCGCCACCGGGGAGCAGTTCGAGCAGCTGCTGGCGATCGCCGGTGGGGTGCGAGACGCGGGCCTGAGGGAGGCGGGGCGGCCGGGCGTCGTCACGTACTCGAAGAAGGTCTTCATCCCGCTGACCCGGTTGTGCCGGGACCGATGTCACTACTGCACGTTCGCGACCGTGCCGCACCGGCTGCCGGCGGCTTTCCTGGAACGCGACGAGGTGCTGGCGATCGCGCGTGCGGGTGCGGCCCAGGGCTGCAAGGAGGCGCTGTTCACGCTGGGCGACCGGCCCGAGGAGCGGTGGGACGCGGCCCGGCAGTGGCTGGACGAACGCGGGTACGACTCCACCCTGGACTATGTGCGGGCCTGTGCGATCGCGGTGCTCGAGGAGACCGGTCTGCTCCCGCACCTCAACCCGGGTGTGCTGAGCTGGGCCGACCTGCAGCGGCTGAAGCCGGTGGCGCCGAGCATGGGCATGATGCTGGAGACGACCGCGACCCGGCTCTGGTCCGAGAAGGGTCAGCCGCACTTCGGCTCGCCGGACAAGGAGCCCGCGGTCCGGCTGCGGGTGCTGGACGACGCCGGCCGGGTCGGTGTGCCGTTCACCACCGGCATCCTGATCGGCATCGGCGAGACGGTGGCCGAGCGGGCCGACGCGATCTTCGCGATGCGCCGGACGGCCCGCGAGTACGGGCACATCCAAGAGGTGATCATCCAGAACTTCCGCGCGAAGCCGGACACGGCCATGCGCGGCATGCCCGACGCCGAGTTGCGTGAGCTGGCCGCGACCGTGGCCGTCGCGCGCGTGATCATGGGCCCGCGGGCGCGGATCCAGGCGCCGCCGAACCTGATCGACGCCGAGTTCGACCTGCTGCTGCGGGCCGGCATCGACGACTGGGGCGGCGTTTCCCCGGTCACCCCCGACCACGTGAACCCGGAGCGCCCCTGGCCGGCGATCGATCACCTGCGTCAGTTGTCAGCGAAGTCGGGGTTTGTCCTCCGTGAGCGCCTCACGATCTATCCGGAGTATGTGAACCGCGACAACTGGCTCGACCCGCGCCTGGCCGCGCATGTCGCCGCCCTGGCCGGCCCGGACGGGCTGGCCAATGAGGACGCGATGCCGGTCGGGCGGCCGTGGCAGGAGCCGGACGACGCCTACGCGGGCGGACGCACCGACCTGTTCGCGACGATCGACACCGAGGGCCGCACGGGTGACCGGCGTGGTGACTTCGACAGTGTGTACGGCGACTGGGACGAGGTCGCGGCCCACGTGACAGCGGGTCCGGCGCTGCCGACCGATGTCCTCGCCGGACTGAAACTGGCCGCCGAGAACCCGGCCGCGCTCCTGCTCGAGGCCAATGAGGACAAGGCCCTGGCCCTGTTCAACGCCGATGGTTCGGCCCTCGATGAGCTGTCCCGGCTGGCCGACGACGTCCGCCGCGACGTCAACGGCGACGACATCACCTACGTGGTCAACCGGAACATCAACTTCTCCAACGTCTGCTATGTGGGCTGCCGGTTCTGCGCGTTCGCCCAGCGCGAGCGGGACGCCGACGCGTACCGGCTGTCGGTCGACCAGGTCGCCGACCGGGCCGAGGAGGCATGGCGGGACGGCGCCTCCGAGGTCTGCATGCAGGGCGGCATCGACCCCAAGATGCCGATCACCGCGTACGCCGACCTGGTCCGCGCGATCAAGCAGCGGGTGCCGGGGATGCACGTCCACGCGTACTCCCCGATGGAGATCGTCACCGGCGCGGCCAAGGCCGGTGTGCCGGTGCGCGAGTGGCTGGCCGGCCTCAAGGAGGCGGGTCTGAACACGATCCCGGGTACCGCCGCCGAGATCCTCGACGACGATGTGCGCTGGGTGCTGACCAAGGGCAAACTGCCCGCGGCGGCCTGGATCGACGTCGTGTCCACCGCCCACCAGCTGGGCATCCGGTCGAGTTCGACGATGATGTACGGCCACGTCGACCACCCGCGGCAGTGGCTGGGCCACTTCCGGGTGCTGTCGAAGATCCAGGACGAGACCGGCGGCTTCACCGAGTTCGTGGCCTTGCCCTTCATTCACACGAACGCACCGATCTACCTGGCCGGCATCGCCCGCCCCGGCCCGACGCCCCGCGAGAACCGGGTCGTGCACGCGATGGCCCGCCTACTGCTGCACGGCCGGATCGACAACATCCAGACCTCGTGGGTGAAGCTCGGCGACGAGGGGACCCGGCAAATGCTCGACGGCGGCTGCAATGATCTTGGTGGCACCCTGATGGAGGAGACGATCTCCCGGATGGCCGGCTCGGAACACGGATCGGCGCGGACCGTCGCCCAGCTGAAGGAGTTGGCCGCCTCGGTCGGACGCCCGGCGGTGGAGCGAACCACGGTCTACGGTCGCCGCTGAGGCGTGTTTCACGGGCCGGTCCAGTGCGAGGCGACTCGATCTAGATCACAAATCGGGTAAAATCGGGCCCGATGCGACGCGTCGGCGTCACCTTGTCAGCGTTCTGACAGATAAGGCAAGAACGGGACCACGAGGTGTCCGGACGCCTCGGGGAAACGGGCCTATTTATCAGGTTCGGCTTGACGACGCACGCATTACACGCGTGTAATTTCGGGTGGGGTTGCGGGGACGACGGGCGGAAGCCATGTTCACCCCGCGAAGCACGCCGCGTGCGTGGGGGGTCGCGCCGGGTCTGCACCCGGCGCAGGAAATTTGGAGGCACGCCGATGGAAGCGCAGGTGGAAGGGGTCGACCTGCTCGGGGACGCACCCGAGTGGCAGGAGCGAGCCCTGTGTTCGCAGACCGATCCGGAAGCTTTCTTCCCGGAAAAGGGCGGCTCGACCCGCGAGGCGAAGCGGATCTGCGGCCGTTGCGACGTCAAGGGGGAGTGCCTCGAGTACGCGCTCGGGCACGACGAGCGTTTCGGCATCTGGGGCGGCCTCTCCGAGCGGGAGCGCCGCAAGCTCAAGCGGAGGGTGGCCTAGCGGCCGCTCACCCCCCCAAATATGGGGCACGCTCAGGCCAACTCGTCTGGATCGACGCCGAGCAGGTTGGCTACCTGTTCGATGATCACATCGTGGACGAGGTCGGCGAGATCCTCCCGATCCATCGCCCGGAATTCGAGCGGACGGCGGTAGAGCACGATCCGCGGGGGGAGTTCCTGGCGACCAGGCCGGCCTGGCAGCAGCCGGGCCAACGGGACCTCGCCGTCCTCGAGCACGTCGGAGTCATAGACGTTGAGGTCGGGTGGGACGTCCTCGACGGCGAACTCGACGCCGGCCAGTTCCTTGGCGTAACGCCGTTCCAGCGCCTCGACCGTGTCCAGCACCAGGTCGTCGAAGATCTCGGCCTTGGTGCGGGCCAGGGGCACGGTGGCGGGCACGAGCCGGCCTCGGAGCCCGCGGCCGTGCCGGTCACGGCGGGCGGGCCGGCCCGGCCCGGCGGAACGTGCCGCGCGGCCCGGTTCGGCGGTCCGGCGGCGGTCGGGGCTGGTGGTCACGTGTGAACTGTAGTCCGATCGAGCGCTGATCTAGTGCCTTGCCTGGTCGGATGGCGGTTCTTCACGGGTAATTCGCCTATAAGGGGCGGCGTGTCGCCGGGCCATGGCCGAATCGTGATGCATGGTGGTACGGCGTGTCGCGTTTATCGGCGTCGCCGGAGAGATAACGTGCCGCCGTGAGGTCCCCACGGCGCTGCTCCCGAAACGGCTGTCCTCGACAGGCGGTCGCCACCCTGACCTACGTCTACAGCGATTCCACCGCCGTCGTCGGCCCGCTCGCGGCCTTCGCCGAACCCCACACGTACGACCTCTGCGAACCCCACGCGCGCAGCCTCACCGCCCCCCGAGGCTGGGAACTCGTCCGCCACGACGGCGAGTTCGCGCCGCCCCCGCCCACCACCGACGACCTCGTCGCCCTGGCCGAGGCGGTCCGCGAGGCCGCCCGCCCGGCCCCGCCACCCCGCCCCGACGAGCACGACCACGTCCCCGGCCACCAGACCGGTCGCCGCGGCCACCTGCGCGTCATCCCCGACAACTGACCCGCCCGCGCGCTCACCGCCTACCGGCGGGTCAGGGCCGGCATGACGACGTCGTCCACGATGTGCTCGATCGCCTCGTCGGTGACCGGCTCCAACGTCATCAGCACCTCGTGCTGGGAGAGGTCGAACGGCAATGAGACCAACCGGGGCCGCAGTCCCGGCTGGTCTCACTGGACAGCGGCTACCCGCGGCCGCGCTTTCCTGAGGGCTTCGCCCGATGACTATCCGGTCCGGGTGGCCAGTTCGGCCAGCTCCTCCTCGCTGAGCAGGCGGCTGCGGATCAGGAACCGTACGCCCTCGGGCGCCTCCAGCGAGAAGCCGGAGCCGCGCCCGCGGACCACGTCCACCGTCAGGTGCGTGTGCTTCCAGAGCTCGAACTGCGACTTCGACATCCAGAACGTCACCGGCTCGGCGACGCCGTCGATCCGGAGGGACTCCAGGAGCACGTCCGAGGCGCCGGTGCGGAACTCGCCCTCGAGGTAGCACATCGGGGAGCTTCCGTCGCAGCAGCCGCCGGACTGGTGGAACATCAGCGGACCATGTGCTGCCCGCAGCGACCGCATGAGGTCGGCCGCGGCGGGCGTCACGTCAACTCGGGTGACATTCATGGCCTAGAAGAATCCCAGGGCCTTGGGCGAGTACGACACCAGCAGGTTCTTGGTCTGCTGGTAGTGGTCCAGCATCATCTTGTGGTTCTCGCGGCCGATGCCGGACTGCTTGTAGCCACCGAACGCGGCGTGCGCCGGGTACTGGTGGTAGCAGTTCGTCCACACCCGGCCGGCCTTGATGTTGCGCCCGGCCCGGTACGCGGTGCTGCCGTCCCGGGTCCACACGCCGGCGCCCAGCCCGTACAGCGTGTCGTTGGCGATCTTGATGGCGTCGGCGTAGTCGCTGAACGGCGCCACGGACACGACCGGCCCGAAGATCTCCTCCTGGAAGACCCGCATGGCGTTGTTGCCCTCGAAGATCGTCGGCTGCACGTAGTACCCGCCGGACAGGTTCCCGCCGAGCTCGGCCCGGGCCCCGCCGGCCAGCACCTTGGCGCCCTCCTGACGGCCGATGTCCAGGTAGGACAGGATCTTCTCGAGCTGGTCGTTGGAGGCCTGCGCGCCGACCTGGGTGTCGGTGTCGAGCGGGTTGCCCTGCTTGAGGTTCTCCACCCGCTTCACGCCGGCGGCCAGGAAGTCGTTGTAGTGGCCCTGCTGGATCAGCGCCCGCGACGGGCAGGTGCACACCTCGCCCTGGTTGAGGGCGAACATCGAGAAGCCTTCGAGCGCCTTGTCCATGAAGTCGTCGTCGGCCGCGGACACGTCGTCGAAGAAGATGTTCGGGCTCTTGCCGCCCAGCTCCAGCGTCACCGGGATCAGGTTCTCGGAGGCGTACTGCATGATCAGTCGCCCGGTGGTGGTCTCGCCGGTGAACGCGACCTTGGCCACCCGGCTGGAGGACGCCAGGGGCTTGCCGGCCTCGACGCCGAAGCCGTTGACGATGTTCAGCACGCCCGGCGGCAGCAGGTCGCCGACCAGCGACATCAGGTAGTGGATGGAGGCCGGGGTCTGCTCGGCCGGCTTGAGCACGACCGCGTTGCCGGCGGCCAGGGCGGGCGCCAGCTTCCAGGTGGCCATCAGGATCGGGAAGTTCCAGGGGATGATCTGGCCGACCACGCCGAGCGGCTCGTGGAAGTGGTAGGCGACGGTGTCGTCGTCCAGCTCGGCCAGCGAGCCCTCCTGGGCGCGGATGGCGCCGGCGAAGTAGCGGAAGTGGTCGATCGCCAGCGGCAGGTCGGCGGCCAGCGTTTCGCGTACCGGCTTGCCGTTCTCCCAGGCTTCGGCCACCGCGAGCTGTTCGAGGTTCGCCTCCATCCGGTCGGCGATCTTGTTGAGGATGTTCGCGCGGTCGGCCGGGGAGGTGCGGCCCCAGGCGTCGGCCGCGCCGTGGGCCGCGTCCAGGGCCCGCTCGACGTCGTCGGCGGTGCCACGGGCGATCTCGGTGAACGTCTCGCCGGTGACCGGCGTCGGATTCTCGAAGTACTGACCCTTGACCGGCGCGACGTACTCGCCACCGATGTAGTGGTCGTAGCGGCTCTCGTAGTTGACGACCGCGCCGTCGGAACCGGGTGGGGAGTATGTGGTCATGCGGGCGACATTAATTACGGGAACGTTGCAAGGACGTTGCAAAAGCTTTGATGGGTACGGGCCATCGACGAGTCACGTGGTCTCCGCCGGCCGCCGTCGTGGTCAGGGCCGCACGCCGCTTCCGGCTCGAAGGCCGAACTCACCCGCCAGCTGCCCGATGCGGTCCAGTGCCGTGGCCCGGGCCGGCGAGCGGGCCGGCAGCAGCGCCGCGTACACCTCCCACATCTCCAGATCGTCCGCACCCCACGCCGACCGCACCCAGGTCTCGACCAGCCGGTGGTCGCCCGCGCGGAGCAGCGCGTCCCGCAACCGGGTTTCGAGCCCCCGCCGCAACCGGACCACGCCCGGGGCATCCGACGACGGGAGCAACGGTCCGGCGTACCCGGAAAGCGCCTCGGCCACCCGGCCCTGGCCCAGCAGCGTGGCCACCCGGCCGAGGTCGGACGCCAGGTCGGCGTGCAGGCGATAGGGGCGGGAGTCGAGCAGCGACGGGCCGAGGGTCCGGCGCAGGCGGGACAGCTCGGCCCGGACCGTGACCGGGTTCAGATCGTCGTGGTAAAGGTCGAGGCTCAGCTGGTCGCCGGTGCGTCCCTCCGGATGTTCCAGCAGCAGGACGAGCAGCTCCGAGTGGCGGCGGCCGAGCCGGACGCGTTTGCCACCGATCGTCAGCAGCGCCTCGTCGCGGCCCAGCACCGTCACCGCGGGCGCGGTGGCCGACGGCGGCCGGTGGGTGCTCAGGTAGGCCTCGGCGGCCAGCGCGGTCGCGCGTACCAGAGCCAGGCTGTGGGGGTTGGCCAGATGATCGCCGCCGGTCACGTCGATGGCGCCCAGCAACCGCCCGGTGCCCGGGTCGTGGATCGGGGCGGCGGCGCAGGTCCAGCGCTGCACCGGCCGGCTGAAGTGCTCGGTGGCGAAGATCTGCAGCGGATGGTCGACGGCCAGCGCCGTGCCCGGGGCGTTGGTGCCGGCGTGGGCCTCGTCCCAGCGGGCGCCGGGCACGAAGTTCATCGCGTCAGCCGCCCGCAGCACCGACGCCGTGCCCTCGACCCAGAGCAGCCGCCCGGTCGCGTCACACACCGCCATCAGGTGATCGCCGTCCTCGGCCAGCCCGCCGAGCAGGTCCCGGAAGATCGGCAGCACCCGGGCCAGCGGGTGCGCGGCGCGGTAGCTCTCCAGGTCGGCGTCGGCCAGCTCGATCGGCGCGGTGCTGTCCGGCGTGATCGCGTCGGCCGACCGCCGCCACGACTCGGCTACCACGCTCCGAATCCCCGGCCCGCCGATCCGATGGTCCCCGGCGACGAACCGCTCGTGCGCGCGCCCGACCTGCCGGATCCGCTCAGCCGGATCGGCACCCAGATCAAGGGCGAGCCACGGGTTGGCCATGCCCCCCATCGTGACCCGCATCACGCCTTTGAACAACCGCAGTAACCTCCGCTGAATGGATTGGCCGGAAAACGCCGACGAGGCGTACGCGATCCAGGACGAGCTGCGCGCGAAACTGCTCGATGGCCCGGTCCCGCACGCACCGACGAGCTTCGCCGGTGTGGACGTGGCCTACGCCGACGACCGCCTGGCCGCCGCCGTGGTCGTGCTCGGACCGGACCTGTCCGTCCGGGAGACAGTGGTGGCCGTAGGGGTGCCCGCCTTCCCGTACGTCCCCGGGCTGTTCGCCTTCCGCGAGCTTCCCGCCGTACTCGAAGCCTTTGAACGCTTGAAAGAACCGCCCGATGTGGTGATTTGTGATGGCCAGCCGGTCTATGTCTCGGCCGGCCACCGGATGGACCTGGCCACCGCCTGCGCGCTGACCCTGCACCTGACCAAGCGATATCGCCTGCCCGAGACCACCTGCGCGGCCGACCACGCCTGCCGGGCGGCGTGTAGAACAGGTGCGCGGTTGCCGCCTTTCCGGTACCCGTGCTCCGTTAGTCTCGCGACAGGACCCCCAGGGCTGAGGAGCGAGCATTGTCTGATCTGTCGCAGATCGTCAAGGCGTACGACGTTCGTGGCGTCGTCCCCGACCAGTTCGACGAGGCGGCGGCCCGGGCGCTGGGCACCGCGTTCATCGAGATGCTGCGGGAGTCCGGCGACGACGCGGACCGGATCGTGATCGCCCACGACATGCGGGCCAGCGGCCCCGCGCTGGCCGGCGCCTTCGCCCGCGGCGCCAACGCGGCCGGCGCGGCCGTGCTCAACATCGGGCTGGGCTCGACCGATCAGCTCTACTACGCGTCCGGCGCGCTCAACCTGCCGGGGGCGATGTTCACCGCCAGCCACAACCCGGCCAAGTACAACGGCATCAAGATGTGCCGGGCCGGCGCGCGGGCGATCGGGCAGGACAGCGGCCTGGCCGTCATCCGCAGGCGGGCCCAGGACCTGCTCGGCGACCTCGGCCTGGTCGCCGACGGCCCGCAAGAGGTGGAAGAGCGCGACCTGCTCGCCGACTACGCCTCGCACCTGCGCTCGCTGGTCGACCTGTCCGGCATCCGCCCGCTCAAGGTGATAGTCGACGCCGGCAACGGGATGGGTGGGCACACCGTCCCGGCCGTGCTCGGCGACCAGGTGCTGGCCGCGCTGCCGCTGACCGTCGTGCCGCTCTACTTCGAGCTCGACGGCACCTTCCCCAACCACGAGGCCAACCCGCTCGACCCGGCCAACCTGGTCGACCTGCAGGAGGCGATCCGCACCCAGGGCGCCGACATCGGCCTGGCCTTCGACGGCGACGCCGACCGCTGCTTCGTCATCGACGAGAACGGCGACCCGGTCTCGCCGTCGGCCATCACCGCCCTGGTGGCCAAGCGTGAACTGGCCAAGTTCCCGGGCAGCACGGTCATCCACAACCTGATCACCTCATCGGCCGTGCCCGAGATCATCATCGAGAACGGCGGCAAGCCGCTGCGTGCGCGGGTCGGGCACTCGTTCATCAAGGCCGAGATGGCCCGCACCAACGCGGTCTTCGGCGGCGAGCACTCCGCGCACTACTACTTCCGCGACTTCTGGTACGCCGACACCGGCATGCTGGCCGCCATGCACGTGCTGGCCGCGCTGGGCGGGCAGGACCGGCCGCTGAGCGAGTTCGCCGCCGAGTTCGAGCGCTACGCCGCCTCCGGCGAGATCAACTCGACGGTCGACAATGCCAAGGCCAAGACGGCCGAGGTACGCGCGGCGTTCCCGGACGCCACGGTCGACGAGTTGGACGGCCTGACCGTGACCCTGCACGACGGCGCCTGGTTCAACCTGCGGGCCTCGAACACCGAGCCATTGCTGCGGCTCAATGTCGAGGCGGCCAAGCCGGACCGCATGGCCGCCCTCCGCGACGAGGTGCTGGCCATCGTCCGAGGTTAGGATCTGCTGGTTGCCCTGATCCGCCACGCCGTAAGGGAGCCTTTTTCCGTGGCCCTCGATCCACAGTTGCTGGACATATTGGCGTGCCCGGACACGCACCACGCGCCGCTCACGCACGACGCCGACGCGCAGACCCTGACCTGCACCGAGTGTGGGCGGGTGTTCGAGATCCGGGACGACATCCCGATCCTGCTGCTCGACGAGGCCCGCCGGCCGGGGGAGACCGCCTGATGAGCAGTCCACTGGAGGGCTCGGCCGGTGTCGCCGGCCACCGGAACGTCGATGAGTCGCTGCTCGACAACGAGCAGGCGATGCTCGACAGCGACCCGGGCGGCATGCTCCGGGCCACCGCGTCGGCCGGCGCTCAAGTTCGCGAGGCCGCCGCGCTGGCCGCCGAGGCCGACCTGTCCGCCCTGGCCGACGAGGGCCGCCCACGCGCGGTCGTGGTCGCCGGCATCGGCACCGCCGGCCTGACCGGCAACATCCTCTCCACCGTCGCCGGCCCGCGCTGCCCGGTCCCGATCGTCGGGCACCGCAGCGCGGCCCTGCCGGGCTGGGTCGGCGCCGCCGACGTGGTGATCGCCGTCTCCGGCAGTGGCCGCAGCCCGGAGGCGCTGGCCGCGGCCGACGCCGCCGCCCGGCGGGGGGCCCGGCTGGTCGCCATCGGCAGCCCCGACTCCGAGTTGCAGGCGATGGCCGAACGCGCCCGCGCGCCGTTCATCCCGGTGCCGCGCCGTGCCCCGGCCCGGGCCAGCCTGTGGGGGCTGACCGTGCCGGTGTTGTTCGCCGCGCGCAGCCTCGGCCTGGTCAAGGTCAACGAGGCCGACGTGGCCGAGACCGCGACCCGGCTCGACGCGGACGCCGAGCGGTCCCGCCCGGGCGCCGAGTCGTTCGTCAACCCGGCCAAGGCCCTCGCGCTGGGCCTGGCCGGTTCGGTGCCGGTCATCTGGGGCTCGTCCCCGCTGGCCACGGTGGCCGCCCGGCGCTTCGCCGACACGCTCGCCGCCAACGCCCGTTACCCGGTGATGGCCGGGTCGCTGGGCGAGGCCGGCCGCGGCCGGGTCGGCCTGCTCGACGGCGTGTTCGGCGGGCTGGCCGAGTCGTCACGGGACATCTTCGCCGACCCGGAGGACGCCGACGACGAGGCGGCGGTGACCCGGCTGCGGCTGGTGATCTTCCGGGACGGCGGGCTCAACCCCGAGGAGGACGCGGACGAGCCGATCGCCGTCGAGGAACGCCGGGCCGACGCCGTGCAGACCCTGGCCGAGCGCCGCGGCGTGCGCTGTGACGTGCTCGTGGCCGAGGGCGGCTCCACCCTGGAACGGCTCGCGTCGCTGGTCGCGGTGCCCGACTTCGCCTCGCTCTACCTGGCGCTGGCGCACGGGCTCGACCCGATGGCGGTGCCGGCCATCGACGAGATGAAGGAACTGAGCAACCCGAAGCCGGAGGGGCGGGCGTGAGCGCGGGCGGCGGCACCAGGGCGATCGTCGCGGCCCTGGCCGCCAACCTGGGCATCGCGGCCACCAAGTTCGTCGCCTGGCTGCTGACCGGCTCGTCGTCGATGCTGGCCGAGTCGATCCACTCGGTCGCCGACTCCGGCAACCAGGCGCTCCTGCTCATCGGCGGCAAGCGGGCACAGCGCAAGGCCACCCCCGAACACCCCTTCGGGTACGGGCGAGACCGCTACATCTACGCGTTCATCGTGTCGATCGTGCTGTTCAGCGTCGGCGGCCTGTTCGCGTTGTACGAGGCCTACCACAAGATCCAGCACCCGGAGGCGATCGAGAGCTGGCAGTGGGTCCCGGTGGTGGTGCTGGTGATCGCCATCGGTCTGGAGGGCTATTCCTTCCGTACGGCGATCCACGAGTCGAACCACACCCGCGGCAAGACCTCCTGGGTGCAGTTCATCCGCCGGGCCAAGGCCCCCGAGCTGCCGGTCGTGCTGCTCGAGGACGCGGGTGCGCTCATCGGCCTGGTGTTCGCGCTGTTCGGCGTGGTGCTGACCCTGATCACCGACAACGGTGTCTGGGACGGTGTCGGCACCGCGGCCATCGGCCTGCTGCTGGTCACCATCGCGGTCATCCTGGCCGCCGAGACCAAGAGCCTGCTGCTCGGCGAGGGCGCCACCCCCGAGGACGTCCGCAAGATCGAGCAGGCCTTCCTGGCCGGCGAAGGCGTCGAGCGGATCATCCACATGAAGACGCTCTACCTCGGCCCGGAAGAGCTGCTGGTGGCGGCCAAGATCGCGGTGCCGCGGTCGGAGCGGGCGGACGAGATCGCCGCGCACATCAACGAGGCCGAGGCCCGCATCCGGGCCGCCCTCCCGATCGCCCGGGTGATCTACATCGAGCCCGACATCTACCACCCCGGTTCGGCGCCGCCGGCCGGGGCGCAGACCGCCGACGCCGCTGCACCCACGGCGCACGCCTGATGAGCGGCGTGCACCGGCTGACCGGGGTGGTCCGGCCGTACGCGTGGGGTTCGCGGACCTTCCTGGCCGAGCTCCAGGGCCGGCCCGCACCGGCCGACGCGCCCGAGGCCGAGCTGTGGCTGGGCGCCCACCCCGGCGACCCGTCCACGGTGGCCGGGCACGACGGGCCGGCCGGCCTGGCCGACGTCATCGCGGCGGACCCGGCCGGGCAGCTGGGGGCGGCGTCGGTCGACGAGTTCGGGCCGCACCTGCCTTACCTGATGAAGGTCCTGGCCGCCTCGGCCCCGCTCTCCCTGCAGGCGCACCCCGACCTCGACTACGCGCGCAAGGCGTTCGCCGCGCAGGAGGCCGACCCGTCGCTGCCGCGCAACTACACCGACGCCAACCACAAGCCCGAGATGCTGGTGGCGCTCACCCCGTTCCAGGCCCTGTGCGGCTTCCGTGATCCCGCCGTCTCGGCCTCGGTGCTCGAGTCGTTCGAGGTCCCGTCGCTGGCGCCGGTGGTAGCGGCCCTGCGTTCCGGCGTCGCCGGCCTGGCCGAGGCGGTGCGCCTGCTGCTCACCTGGCCTGCCGAGGACCGTGCAGCCCTGGTCGCGGCGGCCGGCGCGCCGCTGGCCCGGCGCCTGGCCGAGCACTACCCGGGCGACCCCGGCGTGCTGGTCGCGCTGCTGCTCAACCACGTGACGCTGCAGCCGGGCGAGGCGATCTGGATGCCGGCCGGCAACCTGCACGCCTACCTCGAGGGCGCCGGTGTGGAGATCATGGCGGCCAGCGACAACGTGCTGCGCGGCGGCCTGACGCCCAAGCGGGTCGACGTCGACGAGTTGCTGCGGGTGCTGCGTTTCGAGGTGCTGGACGACCCGATCCTCCCGGCCACCGAGCTGGCGCCGGGCGTCTCGACGTGGCGGGTGCCGATCCGCGACTTCGCGCTCTACCGCCTGGAGTTGTCCGGTTCCCGCCCGCCGACACCGGTGCCGGCCGAGGGCCCGCGCATCATCCTCGGCGTCGAGGGCGACGCGTTCGTGGCCGAGGGGCACGGCACACCGGTCGAGGTCACCGCGGGCACGGCCGCGTTCGCCGCCGCCGACGCCGGCCCGATATCAGTCGCCGGCACGGGCACGGTCTTCGTGGCCGCACCCGGGCTCTAGAGTCGCCGCTCCGCGATCTGGGGTGGCCGCTCCGCGATCTGGGGTGGCCGCTCCGCGATCTGGGGTGGCCGCTCCGCGATCTGGGGTCGCCGCTCCCGCCGCATCGGGGTCGCCGCTCCCGCGACGACCTGGATCATTCGGCGAACGCCTTTTTCTTGCACGCCAGGAACTTGGGCGACCCCGCGTCGCCGTTCGGGCCTACCTCGGTGAGCCCGAACTCTCCGGTGTCCGGGTCGGGCGAGGTCAGCTTGTAGCCCGCCCCTTTGGCACACTCGTACCATTCGCGCTGGTTGTCCGTGAAGCTCGCCGGGTCGGTGCGCTTCTGGTGGTCGTCGTACGCCTCCGGCTGCTTGTCCAGGCAGGCTTCGAGAACCTTCTTCCCCTCGGGGTAATCGGCCGGCCGGACGCCCTTCTGCAGGAGCGGGCCGGCGTCGTTCTTCCACTTCGGACCACCCTCGGCGACCAGGCAGGCGACCCACGGTTCGCTGATCGCCTCGCGCTCCTTGTCGGTCGCGCCGATCGGGTACACCGGCCGCTCACCGGCGGCCGTGGCCGGTGCGCTCGACGGCGCCGGGGTTCGCAGTGAGGCGACCCGGGGCGGTTCGGCGTCCGGCCCGGAGCAGCCGGCGAGCAGGATGACGAGCCCCAGGGCGTAGCGGCTCAGCCGCATCTGGTGTGACATGGCGTGGACCATCACAGACGGATGTCAGATTCCTGTTGGGCCTGGTTCACATGACGCATGTCCGTCGTCCGTGCGTAGACAGCTGTTCTACGCGCGCACCGACGCGTACCCCTGGGGGTTGGCGATCTTGATTCTGGCGTCGTGGTGCTGCTGGTGATGCTGCGTATTCACAGCACTCGCGACGAAGGCAAAAAAACATAAATTTCCGGATTTGCTTGACATGTGCCTTTGCGCAGTGTGAAGCTACAAACACGCAGCGTCATTGGTGATCGGGGGGTCCCACGGACGCGCGCGGTACCAAACCGGGGGGATGAACGGGGCGGCAGGTCTTTGACCTGTCGCCCCGTTCGCTGTCCGGAGTACTTCAACCCGACGACCGCAGAAATATGGCCCCCTCCACGCCGCTGGAGGGGGCCATACCAAACTCCGGCGGTTGCCGCCACCGGTGGTGCTTTCACTTTCATTAAGCACCCCGTCACCTCCCGTCTGCAAGTGCATATGGTGCTATGCAAGTTGCAGAACGTATCCATCCCGGTACGGTGTTCGCGTGGCGAGGCCGACATCAACGGCACGACGGGAGCTAGGCGACGAACTGCGTCGTCTGCGGGGAGAGCGGCGGGGCGCGTCCGTGGCCCAGTTGCTGGGCTGGTCGGAGTCCAAGCTGAGCCGGATCGAGACCGCGCGTACCGGCATCAGCGAGCCCGACCTGGACCGTCTGCTCAGTACCTACGACGCGCATCCGGAGATCCGCGACCGGCTCCATCACCTGGCCCGGCGCGGCCGCGACCGGGTGTGGTGGACGCCGTACCGCTCGTCGGTCCCGGCGCCCTACGACGAGTTCGTCGCCCTCGAGGCCGAGGCCATCGCGCTGGAGGAGTGGGAGACCCAGATCGTCCCGGGCCTGCTGCAGACCGATGAGTACGCCCGGGCCGTGATCGAGGTCGGCGCCGGCATCAGCGATCCTGAAACGATCCAGCGTCGCCTCGCCCTGCGCATGGCCCGGCAGACCGTGCTGGTCCGTGACCCGCCGCCGCGGCTGACCGTGGTCCTCGACGAGTCGGTGCTGCATCGCGAGGTCGGCGGCCCGGGTGTGCTGCGCCGCCAGCTGCAGCGGCTGCGCGAGGCCAGCCTGCGTCCCGCCGTTGAACTGCTGGTCCTGCCGTTCTCGTCCGGCGCGCACGCGGCCCAGCCCGAGTCCTTCATGATCCTCGAGTTCGCCGGCAACGCCCGCGGCCCGATCGTGCACAGCGAGGGCCTCACCGGCGGCGTGTTCCACCTCAAGGACGACGAGGTCCGGATCTTCCGGGAGGCGTTCGACGACGTACGCGCCCGGGCCCTGGACGCCGAGCGCAGCCGCGAGCTCATCACCCGTTCGGGGGAACGACTTCGCCGACCCCTGCCTCGTTCTTCAGGATGAACTGTCGAATCTCTGGGGAGGGATGTCTTGTCCGACAATCTGATGTGGCACAAAAGCAGCCGCTCCGGCGCCGCCGGTCACTGCGTGGAGGTCGCGGAGACGCGGACCGCCGTGTACGTGCGTGACTCGAAGGACACCGCCGGCCCGATGCTGCGGTTCGCGGCGCCCGCCTGGGTCGCCTTCATCAACGGTGTGCGGGACGGTGAGTTCGACCGCACCTGATCATGGGCGGTCCCGGCTGTCCGGGGCCGCCTGTTCATTTACATCACACCTGGCTTGACGGGTGGGGCCTGACGATGCCTAAGGTATGGCGAACCTAAGTTAGGAATGCCTTAGCAAAGAATCGTCAAGCAAAGGAACCGTCATGCTCGCCACCTACCTCATCGGTCTTCGTGAGGGGTTGGAAGCCACACTGGTGGTCAGCATCCTGATCGCGTTCCTGGTCAAGTCGGAGCGCAAGGACCGTCTGATCCAGGTCTGGGCCGGTGTCGGCCTCGCCGTCGCCCTCTCCGTCATCTTCGGCTGGTTGCTCAGCTACACCTCGACCACGCTGCTGCAGAAGTACGAGCACCGCGAGCTCTTCGAGGCGATCACGTCCATCGCGGCCGTCGGCTTCGTCACCTGGATGATCTTCTGGATGCGCCGGGCCGCCCGGTCCATCGCCGGTGAGCTGCGCAGCAAGCTGCAGGACGCGCTCAAGGTCGGCTCGATCGCGGTGGCCGTGATGGCCTTTCTGGCCGTGGTCCGCGAAGGCCTCGAGACCTCGCTGATCTTCTACTCCGCGGTGCAGGGCGCCGCCGGCAACAGCGGACCGTTGGTGGCCCTGCTGGGCGGGATCCTCTCGGCCGTCGTCATCGGATTCCTGATGTACGCCACGGCGGTCCGGATCAACCTGACGGTCTTCTTCACCGTGACCGGCGCCCTGCTCATCCTGGTCGCCGCCGGCATTCTCAAATACGGCGTGCACGACCTGCAGGAGTCCAACGTGCTGCCCGGGCTCAACCACCTGGCCTACGACATCAGCGGCACGCTCGACCCCAGCGCCTGGTACACCGCGCTGCTCACCGGCATGTTCAACATCACCCCGACCGCCACCGTGCTCGAGGTGATCGCCTGGATCGCGTACGGCGTCCCGGTCCTCCTGATCTTTCTTGCCCCGAACATCAAGCGAACCCCGGCGCCCGCGCCGCAGAATTAGGAGAGTCATGCGACGCCTCATCGTTGTCTCGGCGGTCGGCGCCCTCGCCCTCGCCGGTTGCGGCGGCACCTCGGACGAGCCGGCCGCCGGTGGCGAGAAGGGCGGCCCGATCACGGTCGCCGCCAACGACACCGCCTGCGAGATCGCCCGGGGCTCGGCCGACGCCGGGACCAGCGTCTTCAACGTCACCAACAAGGGCCAGAAGGTCACCGAGTTCTACGTGTACGCGCCCGGCGACCGAGTGATGGGCGAGGTTGAGAACATCGCCCCCGGGCTCTCCCGTGAGCTGCACGTCGAGCTGCCGGCCGGGTCGTACGAGACCGCCTGCAAGCCGGGCATGATCGGCAAGGGCATCCGGGCCGCGTTCACCGTCTCGGGCTCGTCGGCCCCGCTGACCGACGACGCCGCCCTGGCCGCGGCCACCGACAGCTACGCGCGGTACGTGAAGAGCCAGACCGACGCCCTGCAGACCAAGACCGAGGAGTTCGTCACCGCGGTCAAGGCCGGCGATGTCGACAAGGCCAGGGCGCTGTTCCCGGTCGCCCGCACCTACTGGGAGCGGATCGAGCCGGTGGCCGAGATCTTCGGTGACCTGGACCCGCGGATCGACGGCCGCGAGGAGGTCACCGAGGAGGGCATGAAGTTCGGTGGCTTCCACCGCATCGAGAAGGACCTGTGGGCGGCCAAGCCCGACATCTCCTCCGACGGCCCGATCGCGGATCAGCTGCTGACCGACGTCAAGGAGATCGTGACCAAGGCCCAGGCCGAGAAGCTGTCCCCCCTGCAGCTCGCCAACGGCGCCAAGGGCCTGCTCGACGAGGTCGCCTCGGGCAAGATCACCGGCGAGGAGGACCGCTACTCGCACACCGACCTGTGGGACTTCAACGCCAACGTGGAAGGTTCCAAGGCGGCCATCGCGGCCCTGCGCCCGGTGCTCGAGGAACGCGACGCGGCCCTGGTCAAGACCCTGGACACCGAGTTCACCAACGTCGACACCGCGCTGGCCAAGCACCGCGCCGGGGATGGCTGGAAGCTGCACAACCAGCTGACCCAGGCCGACCTCAAGGAACTCTCGGACGCCATCAACGCCCTGGCCGAGCCGATCAGCAAGGTCGCCGCGGTGGTGTCGAAGAAATGACCGACCAGCAGGGCGTCTCCCGCCGGCGAGCGATCGCGCTCGCCGGCGCCGGCGTGGCCGGGATCACCGGTGCCGCCGCCGTCGGTGGTGCCTTCCTGGCTCAGCGCGAGGAGACACCCGGCCCGGACGCGACCGGCGCGATCCCGTTCGACGGCGCGCACCAGGCCGGTATCACCACAGCCGCGCAGGACCGGCTGCACTTCGTCGCCTTCGACGTCATCACCAAGGACCGCGACCGCCTGGTCCAGATGCTCAAGGACTGGACCGCGGCGGCCCGCCGGATGACCGCCGGGCAGGACGCCGGGCCGGTCGGGGCGATGAACGGGATCGCCGAGGCGCCGCCGGACGACACCGGTGAGGCGTCCGGGCTGCCGCCGTCCGGGCTGACCGTCACCGTCGGGTTCGGGCCGTCGGTGTTCGACCGGTTCGGCCTGCGCGCCAAGCGACCGGCCGCCCTGGTCGACCTGCCCAAGTTCACCGGCGACGCGCTCGAGGCGGCCATCTCCGGTGGCGACATCGGGGTGCAGGCGTGCGCCAACGACCCGCAGGTGGCCGTGCACGCCATCCGCAACCTGGCCCGGATCGGGATGGGCGTGGTCAGCGTGCGGTGGTCGCAGCTCGGCTTCGGGCGTACCTCGTCGACCTCGAAGGCCCAGGCCACCCCGCGCAACCTGTTCGGGTTCAAGGACGGCACCCAGAACATCAAGGCCGAAGAGGCCGACCTGCTCCGCGACCACGTCTGGGTGCAGGACGGCGACGGACCGGACTGGATGACCGGCGGCTCCTACCTGGTCACCCGCAAGATCCGGATGCTGATCGAGACCTGGGACCGCTCGTCGCTGGCCGAGCAGGAGGCCATCGTCGGCCGGCACAAGGGCAGCGGCGCGCCGATCGGCCAGGCCGGCGAGTTCGACGAGATCAACCTGACCGCCCAGGACGATCAGGGCGAACCGCTGGTGGCCGAGACCGCGCACGTCCGGCTGGCCCACCACTCGGCCAACAACGGCGCCCGGATGCTTCGCCGCGGCTACAACTTCGTCGACGGCTCGGACGGGCTCGGGCGGCTCAACGCGGGACTGTTCTTCATGGCGTACCAGCGCGACCCTCGTAAGTCGTTCATCCCGGTGCAACGAAGTCTGGCCGCGCGGGACGACATGAACGAGTATCTGCGGCACGTCTCCAGCGCCGTCTTCGCCTGCCCGCCCGGCCTGACCAGCGCCGCTGACTACTGGGGAAGCGGCCTCTTCGCGGCATGATCGACCCCCGGGTACCACGCCGCTGGAGGAGACAGTGCAATATTGGACCGCATGAGAGCCCGTGTCCTCGTTGTCGATGACGATCCGGCGCTCGCGGAGATGCTCGGCATCGTCCTGCGCAGCGAGGGATTCCTGCCGTCGTTCGTGGCCGATGGCGAGCGTGCGCTCGCCGCGTTCCGCGAGAGCCGTCCGGACATCGTGCTGCTCGACCTGATGTTGCCGGGCATGAGCGGCATTGACGTGGCCCGGGCCATCCGCACCGAGTCGGGCATCCCGATCGTCATGCTGACCGCCAAGAGCGACACCGTCGACGTGGTGCTCGGCCTCGAGTCCGGCGCCGACGACTACGTGGTCAAGCCGTTCAAGCCCAAGGAGCTGGTCGCCCGGATGCGGGCCCGCCTGCGCCGGGGCGAGGACGCCGCGCCCGAGATGCTGACCATCGGGCCGCCCGGCAACCAGATCACCATCGACGTGCCGGCGCACACCGTCTCGCGGGACGGCGCCGAGGTGAAGCTCACGCCGCTGGAGTTCGACCTGCTGGTCGCCCTGGCCCGCAAGCCGCGCCAGGTGTTCACCCGCGAGGTGCTGCTGGAGCAGGTCTGGGGCTACCGCCACGCCGCCGACACCCGGCTGGTCAACGTGCACGTCCAGCGCCTCCGGGCCAAGATCGAGCCCGATCCGGAACGCCCCGAGATCATCCTCACCGTCCGTGGGGTCGGCTACAAGGCCGGCACGGGGTGACCCTTCCGGGGCGCTAATGTTGCCTCGCTATGCGCGCTCCTAGCTGGCTTCCGATGCCCGTTCGCCGCACCCTGCGGGTGGTGCGGCGTTACTGGCGTGTGTTCCTGCGCCGGCTCCGGGTGTTCCTCGCGCCGGCCCGTCGCCAGTGGCGCCGCTCGCTGCAGCTGCGCGTCGTGGCCATCACCCTGGTCGCGTCCAGCCTGCTGGTCGGCGCGTTCGGCTGGCTGGTGGCCTACCGCAGCGCCGACATCCTGCTCGACCGGGCCCAGGACGAGGTCCTCTCCCAGGGCCGCAACAAGCGCGCGGTGGCCCAGGAACAGCTCAGCGTGCACGTCTCGGCCGTCGACGCCACGCTCTCCCGCACGCTCAACGAGACGATCAACCTGCTGGCCGACGGCGACCCCTCGGCCAGCAGCGGCGCGGTCGTCTCGATCCAGTCCAGCCACTTCGCCACCATCCGCCCGGTCATCTCGGCCAACCTCGACACCGCCGAGCTGATCACCCCCGAGATGGTCCAGGAGGTGGGCGGCAACAGCGCCGAGGCCACCCAGATTCGCACCGCGCGGGTCGACGGCGTCGAGACCAAATTCCTGGTGTACGGGACCCCGGTGCCGACCAACTTCGGCCACCTCGAGCTCTACTACCTGGTGCCGCTGACCACCGAGGACCAGGCCGCCAACGAGATCCGGGCCACCGTGCTGGCCACCGGCGCCGCGCTGGTGCTGCTCCTCGGCGTGGTGGCCGCCCTGGTCACCCGCATGGTGGTGACCCCGGTGCGGGTGGCCGCCCGGACCGCCCAGCGGCTCTCGGCCGGCCTGCTCGACCAGCGGATGAAGGTGAGCGGCGAGGACGACCTGGCCCTGCTGGCCGCCTCGTTCAACCAGATGGCGGCCAACCTGCAGCGGCAGATCGTCCGGCTCGAAGAGATGTCCCGCCTGCAGCGGCGGTTCACCTCCGACGTGTCGCACGAGCTGCGGACACCGCTGACCACCGTACGCATGGCCGCCGATCTGATCTTCTCCGAGCGCGAGGAGTTCGATCCGGCCGTGGCCCGCAGCGCCGAGCTGCTGCAGGCCGAGCTCGACCGCTTCGAGAGCCTGCTCACCGACCTGCTCGAGATCAGCCGCTTCGACGCCGGCTTCGCCGCCCTGGACGCCGAGCACGCCGATGTCACGCCGATCGTCGAGCGGGTCGCCGAGGGCCTGGCCGGCCTGGCCGAACGGGTCGGCGTCACGGTCGAGCTGCGCCTGCCGGAGAGCCCGGTGATCGCCGAGATCGACCCGCGCCGGGTCGAGCGGGTGCTGCGCAACCTGGTCGGCAACGCGGTCGAGCACGCCGAGGGCAGACCGGTGCTGGTCACCGTGGCCAGCGACGACGCCGCGGTGGCGATCACCGTGCGCGACCACGGGGTGGGCCTCAAGCCGGGGGAGGAGCGGCTGGTGTTCAACCGGTTCTGGCGGGCCGACCCGTCCCGTGCGCGGCAGACCGGCGGCACCGGCCTGGGCCTGTCGATCAGCGTCGAGGACGCCCGGCTGCACGGCGGCTGGCTGGAGGCGTGGGGTGCGCCGGGCGAGGGCTCCCAGTTCCGGCTGACCCTGCCCGTCCGGGCCGGTGACCGGCTGGTGGCCGCGCCGCTGCCGCTGATCCCGCGCGACCGTGAGCTGCCGCCGTCCGAACCGGCGGAGGTGACCCGGTGAGGCGCCGCCCGCTCGTCGCGCTCGTCGCCACGGCCACGCTGCTGGCCGGCGGCTGCGGCATCCCCGACAACACCGAGGTCCGTCCGCTCAAACCCGGACCGGTCTCGGGCGAGGTCAGCGCGAACGGCCCCGCCCCCGACCGGGTGTTCCGGCTCGACACCACCAACGTCAAGGAGTTCGCGAGCAACGTCCTGGCCGCGGGGGGGGGGGGGGCCCCCCCCCCCCCCCCCGCGCCGGGGCGGGGGCCCCCCCCCCCCCCCCCCCCCCCCCCCCACCCCCCCCCCCCCCCCGCCCCCCCGCCCACACCCCCCCCCCCCCCCCCCCCCCCGACCGCCCCCGCCCCGGCCGGGTGGGCCCGCCCCCACACCACACCCGCACGGGGGGGGGGGCCCCCCCCCGGGCCGGGGGGGGGGGGGCCCCCGCCCCCCGCGGCCGAGCGGATGAAACAGTTCCTCAGCCCCGACGCCGGCGCCAACTTCAAGCCCTCACCCGACGGGATCCGGGTGATTCGCCCGGTCGGCGAGCCACAGAACAACCCCGACGACCCGGTCGTCACGATCAAGTTCCGCGAGGTCGGCCTGCTCAAGCAGGACGGCGTGCTGGAGCCGTCGGACAACCCGGCGGTGCAGACGCTGGCCCTGAAGATCGGTGAGGTCGGCGGGCAGAACGGGCTCTTCCTGCTGACACCGCTGCCCGGGGTGCTGATCAGCGATCAGGCGCTGGGCCGCTACTACAAGCGGCAGCCGATCTACTTCTGGGACGAGGACCACACCGGCCTGGTGCCCGACGTGCGCTACCTGCCGCTCGACCTGCCCGAGGCGCAGCGGCCGAGGCAGATCCTCGACTGGCTGACCAACGGGCCGAGGCAGGACTGGCTGGCCGGCGTGGTCGAGCCGCTGCCCCAAGGCACCAAGCCGATCGGCAACGTGCCGGCCATCAACAACCAGACCCTGCAGATCAGCCTGTCCGGGCAGGCGTTGCCCGACAAGGACGCGGCCGCCGCGCTGCAGCGGTTGCAGCAGCAGTTGCGCTGGTCGCTGCGGCCGCTGCCGAACACGCTGGCGCTCAACGTCGAGCATCAGGACTACACCTTCTCCGGTGACGACTACCTGACCGCCAACCCGGCCTACCAGCCGGAGGAAGCGCAGCGGTTCGCTCTCTACAACAAGCAGATCGTCCGGCTCGCGCAGTCCTACCGGTCCGGCGACCCGGTCCCGATCATCCGGTCGCAGGACAACCGCAACATCCGGTCGGCGGCGCTGGCCACGGCCGGCTCCCGGTCGTACGCGGCCCTGGTGGTCGAGGAACCCGGCGGCCGGCTGGCGCTCAAGGTCGGCGCGACCGGCGCGGGCGACACGGTCACGCTGACCCGCAAGCGGCTCTCCGGCACGATCGGACGCCCGGTCTGGGCCACCTCCCCGATCGGCGCCGACCCCGGCACGTACGGCCTGATCCCCATCAACGGCGCGCTCTACAGCTTCCCGGCCGACGGCTTCCGCACCCGCGAGCGCGGGCTCACCGTGGTCGACTGGCCGGGCGGTGCGCCGGGCGGCATCACCTCGGTGGCCGTCGCGCCTGACGCCCGCCGGGTGGCGCTGATCGCCGGCGGTGCGCTCTACCTGGCCGGGCTGGACACGGGCGACGGCGGCCTCAAACTCGTCTCGCCGCACGTGGTCCGGGCCGAGCTGGAATCGCTGACCACCGTCACTTGGAGCACCGAGGACTCGTTGGCGCTGGCCGGGCTCAAACCCGGCAGTCAGCGGTACGCGATCATGGAGGTGACGATCGACGGCGCGGCCCAGAACTTCCGCCAGGACGACTTCTCCTCCACCGCGGTGACCGACCTGACCTCCCGCCCGGCCAACCCGGCCCGCAGCGACGACTCCGGCGCGGTGGCCTACATGGTCGGCGGCTCGGCCTACGACGACCAGCGGACCGGCAAGATAACCGTCAAGGATCTGGCCCAGACGGTCACCGACCCGCCCCCCAACATCGTGCCGACCGCGCCGTTCTTCCTCAATTGAGCGTTCTGCGCGAGCTGGCCGACCTGGTCCTGCCGGGCGGGTGTGCCGGCTGCGGCGCCGAGCGGGTGCCGTTGCGGCACGGCGCCTGTGCGACCTGCGTGGCCGAGGTGGAACAGCTCCGGCCCGGCGTGGCCACGCCGGAGCCACCGCCGCCCGGGATGCCGCGGTGCGTGGCCGCCGGCACCTACGGCGGGGCGGTGCGCGGGATGCTGCTGGCCTACAAGGAGCACGGGCGGCACGCCCTGGCCCGGCCGCTGGGCGCCGTTCTGGCCGCGGCGGTGGCCGAGGTGGCGCCGGCACGGCCGGGGCCGTTGCTGGTCGTACCCGTGCCGTCGACCGTGGCCGCGCAGCGTGAGCGCCTCGGTGATCACATGGCGCGACTGGCCACCCACGCGGTGCGGCGTCTGCGCCGGTCCGGGTGGGACGCCGCAATGGCGCAACCGTTACGTGCGGCGCCGCGGCCTGACTCCGCGTCACTGGGCGTGTCGGCACGGCGAGTGGCGGCTGAGAATTCCCTGCGAATCCGGAAAACCCGAATCGCCGTTCCGACCCGCCGGACCACGATGAGGAGCACCCTGGTGGTCGTGGACGACATCGTCACCACCGGGGCCACGCTGGCCGTCGTCACGGCCCGGCTGGAGGAGGCGAACATGCAGGTGACAGGAGCTGCGGTCATCGCCGCCACCCGGCTGCGCCGGACCCCGCCGCCCCGGACCGCCGGCCGTCCGCCCCGTGGCGGGGCCGGGACCTCGCGCCATGCGGGTGGTTCCCCGAACGAGGGGTGACGTGCGGGCGTCGGCAGGTTAGCGTCGTCATGACCAGGGTAGGTCTCTGCTCCTACCCACTACCCGAAACGAGGTTTCTCCGCAGTCACGTTCTGAACCAACGTTGGGGGAGGTCACGAGTGGACATTGTCGTCAAGGGCCGCAACGTAGAGGTTCCCGAGCATTACCGGGAACATGTCGCCGAGAAGCTGAGCAAGGTCGAACGATACGACCAGAAGCTGATCAGGGCCGACGTGGAACTCTTCCACGAACGCAACCCGCGGCAGTCAGAAAAGTGTCAGCGCGTCGAGATCACGGTCATGACCAGGGGTCCCGTGGTTCGCGCGGAAGCATGTGCGAAAGACTTCTACTCAGCCCTGGACTGCGCCATCAGCAAGCTGGACGCCCGGTTGCGCCGCGCCGCCGACCGCAGACGCGTCCACCGTGGGCGTCACGCCCCTGTCTCGGTGGCCGCCGCTACCGCCGGCCTGCCCACCGACCTGCCGAGCTTCGAGCCGCCCGCCCAAGAGGCGGAGCCGACGCTCGCCGCCGCGCTCGTGGAACACGATGACACGCAGCCGTGGCGCATCGTCCGGGAAAAGGAGCACCCCGCCGACCCGATGACCGTGGACGACGCCCTCTTCCAGATGGAGCTGGTCGGCCACGACTTCTACCTGTTCCACGACAAGGAGAGCGGCCGGCCCAGCGTCGTCTACCGCCGTCGCGGCTACGACTACGGCATCATCTCCTTGGAACAGACCGGCTGATTTCGCCGCCGCCATGATGACGCGCGGTGTGCCGCCGTCCGCCTGGTGTGCGGACGCGGCACACCGGTTACCCGGCGAGACGCGTGGAGCGGTGCATTTCGTCGACGATCAGCCCGCTCCGCCCTAACCGACGGCGGCGTTCAGGACGTCCCGAGGTAACAGGACGAACTGGATGTCATCCTGGCGGGTGCCGTTGATGCCGGGCAGCCGCGAGAGCATCAGGCCCTCGGGGCGGAAACCGGCCCTGATCAGCACCCGCTGGGAACCCACGTTGGTCGGCATCGTGCCCGCGATCAGGCGGGCGATACCGGTCTCGGCGAACGCCCACAGCGAGAGCAGCCGGGCCGCCCGGGTGGCGTAGCCCTTGCCGCGCCACTCCGGCATCAGGCTGTACCCGATCATCGCCTGACCGGTGCTGGGCTCCTGATTGAACAGGCCCATCCCGCCGGTCGGCGTGCCGGTGGCCGTGTCGACGACGACCAGGTCGACGCGGATGCCGGCCAGCCAGTAGGCCTCCGCCGTGGTGCACCGCAACCGGCTCTTCTCCGCCGACGGCGTCACCGGCGGCACAGTCGTCGCCACCACGTCGGGCACCGTGTGCAGGGCCATGTAAAAGGCGAGGTCCGCCGCACCGAGCGGGCGCAGCGTCACCACGCCGTCGGTCAGCTCGCCACCGGGGAAGTCGGGCAGCAGCCGGGGCACCGGGCCGGGCGGGTCGCCGGCCACCCGGGCGTGCACGACCGCGTCCTGGCGGGCGCCGGTGCCGTCGCTCAGGGCGCTGCGGCGTACGCCCTCACGCTGGAACCCGGCCGCCATCGCCACCCGCTGGGCGATGGCGTCGGGCCAGGACGCGAGCAGTTCCAGCCGGGACCAGCCGCCGTCGGTGCAGGCCCAGTCGCCCAGGGCGGTCAGGGCGGCGGTGGCGACGCCGCGGCGGCGGTCGTCCGGGCGTACCCAGAAGAAGGTCTCGGTCTGGCCGCGGGACGCGTCGCGGTGATCGAGCGCGATGGCGCCCAGCAGGCGATCGGTCTGCGGATCGGCGATCGCCCAGGCCCCCGCGCCGGTCGCGCCCCAGCGGCCGGCCGGTTCGTCCCAGCCGTCGATCAGCTCGGGCAGCTCGGCCTCGGCGAGCGGACGGAGGCGTACCCCATCGCCATTGATTTCTCGAACACTCACGCCGCGACCGCCTCGTTCGTCGTCACCATCGAACCACCCCACAGTCGTAACGGCTGCCGTCCGGCGAAGGGACTGCCTCGGGCAGCCTTCCACGGTCGAGCGGCCTTTTCGGCGACCCGCCGCGCCCGTCCCGGCCTGCCTCCGCCATCCTGCTCGCGGCCGCGTACGGCGCGCCAACCGAAATTCCCGGCTCAGCTTTCAGCGAACTGACAGCGTGGTTTCGCACCTTTTGCGCGGTTAACCGAGGGCTCGGCTCACGCCCGGTGCGATGAGACGCCTACCATGGTTCGGCAGACTGTTTAGGGGAGCGCTGACCCGTGTCGATATTGGAAAAGGTCCTGCGCGCCGGCGAAGGCCGCATGGTGCGCAAGCTCAAGGCGATCGCTGACGCGGTCAACTCGATCGAGGATGACTACGTTGATCTGACCGACGACGAGCTGCGGGACCTCACGCAGCAGTACAAGGAGCGAATTGCCGACGGCGAGTCGCTCGACTCACTGCTGCCCGAGGCGTTCGCCACGGCCCGCGAGGGCGCGCGGCGGGTGCTGGGTCAGCGAGCGTACGACGTCCAGCTGATGGGCGGCGCCGCGCTGCATTTCGGCAACATCCCCGAGATGAAGACCGGTGAGGGCAAGACCCTGACCGGTGTGTTCCCGGCCTACCTCAACGCGTTGAGCGGCAAGGGTGTGCACATCATCACGGTCAACGACTACCTCGCCCAGCGCGACGCCGAGTGGGTCGGCCGGGTGCACGTGTTCCTCGGCCTCACCGTGGGCGTGATCCTGCCCAACCGGCCCGCGGCGGAACACCGCGAGGCCTACCTGTGCGACATCACCTACGGGACGAACAACGAGTTCGGCTTCGACTACCTGCGCGACAACATGGCGTGGTCGAAAGCCGAGCTGGTCCAGCGCGGCCACAACTTCGCCATCGTCGACGAGGTCGACTCGATCCTCATCGACGAGGCCCGCACCCCGCTGATCATCTCCGGTCCGGCCGAGCACTCGCAGCGGTGGTACGGCGAATTCGCCTCGATCGTCAACCGGCTGCAAAAAGGCACCGACGGCGAGGGCGACTACGAGGTCGACGTGGCCAAGCGCACCGTCGCCATCACCGAGCGCGGCGTCGGCCGGGTCGAAGACCGCCTCGGCATCGACAACCTGTACGAGTCGGTGAACACCCCTCTGGTCGGCTACCTGAACAACGCCATCAAGGCCAAGGAGCTGTACCGCAAGGACAAGGACTACATCGTCAACGAGGGCGGCGAGGTCCTCATCGTCGACGAGTTTACCGGCCGCATCCTGCACGGCCGCCGCTACAACGAGGGCATGCACCAGGCCATCGAGGCCAAAGAGGGGGTCGAGGTCAAGCAGGAAAACCAGACCCTGGCCACCATCACCCTGCAGAACTACTTCCGGCTGTACGAGAAACTCGGCGGCATGACCGGTACGGCGCAGACCGAGGCCGGCGAGTTCAACACGGTCTACAAGGTCGGCGTCGTGAGCATCCCGACGCACCGGCCGATGATCCGCATCGACCACCCCGACGTCATCTACAAGACCGAGAAGGCCAAGTTCAACGCGGTCATCGAGGACATCGCCGAGCGCCACGAGACCGGCCAGCCCGTCCTCGTCGGCACCGTCAGCGTGGAAAACTCCGAGATCCTCTCCACCCTGCTGCGCCGCCGGGGCATCCCGCACAGCGTGCTGAACGCGAAGTTCCACGCGCAGGAAGCCACGATCATCGCCCAGGCGGGCCGCAAGGGCGGCGTCACGGTCGCCACCAACATGGCCGGTCGAGGCACCGACATCCTGCTCGGCGGCAACCCCGAGTTCCTCGCCTCGTCCGAGCTCGCCCAGCGCGGCCTCGACCCGGTCGAGTCGCCCGAGGAGTACGCCAAGGCCCTCGAAGAGGTCCTTCCCGCCTGGAAGGAAGCCTGCGAGGCCGAGGGCGCCGAGGTCATCGCCGCCGGCGGCCTCTACGTCCTGGGCACCGAGCGCCACGACTCCCGCCGCATCGACAACCAGCTCCGCGGCCGCTCCGGCCGGCAGGGCGACCCCGGCGAGTCCCGCTTCTACCTGTCCCTGCAGGACGACCTGATGAAGCGGTTCCGCGCCGGCGCCGTCGAGGCGGTCATGGAGCGCTTCAACATCCCCGAGGACGTGCCCATCGAGTCAAAGATGGTCACCCGCCAGATCCGCAGCGCCCAGACCCAGATCGAGGCGCAGAACGCCGAGATCCGCAAGAACGTCCTCAAGTACGACGAGGTCATGAACAAGCAGCGCCAGGTGATCTACGCCGAGCGCAAGCGCGTCCTCGACGGCGAAGACATGCACGACCAGGCCGAACACATGATCGACGACGTGATCAGCGACGTCGTGTCGGTCGCCACGGCCGACGGTTACGCCGAGGACTGGGACCTCGACCAGCTCTGGACCAACCTCAAGCGGCTCTACCCCGTCACCGTCACCATCGACGACATCGTCGAGGAGAGCGGCGGCGAACGCAGCTCGGTCGACCGCGACTTCCTCATCGAGCAGCTCAAGCAGGACGCGCGGGCGGCCTACCAGACCCGCGAGGACGAGCTCGGCGAAGAGGCGATCCGCGAGCTCGAGCGCCAGGTCTTGCTGGCGGTGATCGACCGCAAGTGGCGCGAGCACCTGTACGAGATGGACTACCTGCAGGAAGGCATCAGCCTGCGGGCGTACGCGCAGCGCGACCCGGTGGTCGAGTACCAGCGCGAGGGCTTCGACATGTTCAACCAGATGATGGAGGGCATCAAGGAGGAGGCGGTCGGCTTCCTCTTCAACCTCGAAGTCCAGGTCGAGGAGCAGCCCACCGTCACCGTCGACCCGACCCAGGCCGTCCCGCTCCCCGCCTCCGCCTCGTCCGCGTCCTCGTCCGAGCAGCAGGTCGAGGTCCGAGCCAAGGGCCTCGGCGGCGACCGTCGCCCGCAAAACCTGCAATACACGGCACCCGCCATCGACGGCGAAGCAGGCGACGGCGCCCCCGTCATCCAGCAGCAGCCGTCCGCACCCGCCCTGGGCATCGGCGCCGGCGGCTCACCCGTCCCCGCCAGCCCCGCCCACACGGCCGCCAGCCGCCGTGCCCCCCGCACCAACCCCGCCCAGGCCGAGTCCAACGGCCCGTCCCGCAACGCGCCGTGCTACTGCGGCTCGGGCAAGAAGTACAAGCGCTGCCACGGCGCCCCCGGCGGGCCCGCCTGACAGTTCCGCGAGCCGCCCCGCCGAGCCACCCGATCGGGTGGCTCGGCGGGGCGGCTCTGGCTCGGGTGGGTCTCGGCCGGCCGTTCCGGCGACCCCCTATCGGGTCGTTTCGGCGGGCTGTTCCGGGCGACCCGCGTCGGTCGCCTCCGCCGGGTTGCCTTTGGGCGTCCGCGGGCTGCTCTGGGCGTTCTGTCAGGCCGCCTCAGCAGGCTGCTTCCTCGTCAACCTGGCCGGGGCGATTCGGTCGGCTCCTCGGGGCGACCTTGGCGGGATGGTCTGGTTGATTTCGGCGGGTTGTTCCGGGCGGGTGTTCCTGGCGGGGTGGTCCGGCTGATTTCGGCGAGTTGTTTCCGGACGTGTGCTCCCGGTGGGTCGCCTGACGGCCCGTCGAGGCGGCCTGTGGGGCCCGCCCAGCCGTGTCCGCCCAGCCGCGTCCACCGGCCTTCAGGTAGCACTAGCGACAGCAGCGCCCGGCCGTTTGGCCGGGCGCTGCTGCCTTACTTGGCGTCGGGTGTCGCGCATGGCTTGTTCTGCGGATCGCCATGCGCGCCCGGTCCCCTTCACGGTCCGCTCGCCGTTACGAACCGTTCCGGGCTTCCCGACGCCACCCGCGCCGGCGCGGCCATCGGGCGGTAGCCGCACCGTGCGGTGGTTGAGACCCAGAACCTCCGCCGCCCAAGTGCACGGCGGCCGCCCCGGGCGCGTTCAGAGCAGACGTACGGCGGCGGCCATCCACCTCCTGCCCTGCAGCTCCATCCGCAGGGCGAGCGCGCATGTGCGCTCACCCGTCAGCAGCAGAACCGTGGCTTCGACGGCACCCGGTCGCGGCTCGCAGAAGTGAAACTTCAGCACATCCACCGCACCCCGCCTCCGCGGAAGCTCCCGCATCGCCGCCGCCCGCCCCACCCCGCTTTCCGCACCCGGCGTCGGCCGCGCCGCTCCGCGTTCCGCACCTGGCGTCACCCGGCCCGGTCCGCGAGCGGCCTGCCCTGCCCTTGGCGATGCTGGTCCGGCGCTCTGAGCTGGCCGTGAGCCACTCATAACGCGCACGGCCCGCACCTCCGGCGAACCGTTGGCCGGCGGCGTGCAACCACCCCGATGCACGCCGCCGTGTTCGCGACCACCGATCGATCCCATGCCGTCCCCGAGCGCGGCATGGGATCCGCCCGATGCGTGGCTGATGCCCGGAACGGGCGTGGTGCCGACGCTCGATGGCCGGCCGGTGCCCGAGCTGTTGACGCTCGGTGGCCGACCGCTGCCCGAGCTGCCGATGCCCGGTGGCTGGCCGGTGCCCGAGCTGTTGACGCTCGGCGGCTGGCCGGCGCCCGGAGCCGGAGCGTCACCCACGCGGTAGGCCGGACGGGCTCCGGTTACGACTTGGCGGCGGTCACTCACCACCTGGCGGCGTAAGCGTGGGCCGCCGGTCGGGCCCGCGTCGCCGCGGAGGGCCGAGACGCGGTTGGTGCCGGAGACGGCCTCGCTGACCACGTTGGTGGCTTCTCGCGGGACGGCCATGCGGGCCAGGTGGGCCGCGGGACGGTAGCCGTTCAGCACCTCGACGAACATCTGCGCGAACAGGCGCACCGCCAGCTTGGCGTCGCCGGCCGTTCCGGCGGTCACCTTGGCCGCGGCGACCTTGCGTGTCAGCTGCTCGGCCGCGGGTGTCGGAGGCGGCTGGCGTGTTCTGCTCGGAGCCGGCCAGTCGAGCGCGAGCTGGTTTGCCGTTTCCCACCGTCTCGGCTCGAGTTCGTCGTCGTAGGGCGGGTCGCAACTCGGCAGCGATCGCACCCGGATCTGCGGTCGCGGGCCGGGCGGAGCCATCTCGACCGTCGTCATGTCGCGCCACCAAACCTTTCGTTTGCCTACGTTTGCTTCCGAGAACCAAGCTTCCCGTGCGACCTCCATCGGGTCAACGCCTGTGGATAACTCCCGGTGTATCGGCCATAAGCCTGCGAAAAAGGACGGTGAAAGAGCGGCGATCGCGGCAGGAGTGGGGAGGGGCGGTAAGGGTGAGGGGGTTAGCCGCGACCGGTGGCACAAGGGAGAAAAGACTTAGCGAGGAACGAGGAACGAGGAACGAGGAACGAGGAACGAGGAACGCAGGGCGCGCGGGGGCGCGGGGCGAGGAACGCGGGGCGCGCGGGGGCGCGGGAGAGGAACGAGGGGCGAGGAACGCGGGGGCGCGGGGGCGCGGGAGAGGAACGAGGGGCGAGGAACGCGGGGGCGCGGGGCGAGGAACGCGGGGCGCGGGTCAGGGGCCGCGGGTCCGGGGCGCGAGGCGCGAGCTCCGGGATCCGGGGCGCGATGCGCGAGAGTCCGGGGGCTGGCCCGGGGGCGCTCACGCGCGGAAGGTGAAGTCATGCCGCCGGCGGGCAGGCGGTGCCGGGTGAAACCGCGGCGACTATTCAGCCTCGGGGCTGGTCAGCGGATTCTTGGTTACCCAGTCGGCCGTCTCGGCGTACTTCTGCTCGATGTATTCCTCGAGCTTGGCCCGCTCAACCCGCCACTGACCGCGCCCGCCGATCTTGATTGCGGGCAGTTCTCCGCTGCGGACCATGTGGTAGACCTGCGAGTCTGACACGTTCAGCTCGGCCGCCACGTCGGACAGCAGCATGAACCTGGACTCCACCGGCCCGTCTCCTCGCATCAAATCCGCTTACCCAAGTTTGCCACCGTTTACCCCCGATGGCGTAAACGGACTTGACGCAAGACTAGTCTACGGTGACGGCGCGCCCGGTGAGTGGGCTGGAGTAGACCACGCTGGTGGTGACCGAGCCGAGCCCCCCGATCCGCCCCGCGACCTCCTCGAGATGCCGCATCGATCGCGCCAGCACCTTGAGCACGAAGCAGTCCTCGCCCGTCACATGATGCGCCTCGACGATCTCTGGCGTGCTGTCGAGCAGCGCGTGGAACGGCCGGTAGTTGCCCGTCGGGTACCGCAGCCGCACGAACGCCATCACGCCCAGCCCGACCTGCTCCGGCGCGATCACCGCCCGATAGCCGGCGATGACTCCCGCCTCCTCCAGCCGCCGCACCCGCTCGGCCACCGCACTCGGCGACATCGACACGACCCGGGCCAGATCGGCGAAGCTGGCCCGCCCATCCTCCTGCAGCGCGCCGAGCAGAGCCCAATCCGTTCGATCCACGGTCATCGCGCCAACCTACCGTCGATCCCCCGGCCAAACCACGGTCAGACGCTAGCCTTCCTATGCCAATCCCCAGATCAACCCCATAATTTGGTACGCATGAAAGCAACCGATTTCTTCGCCGCCCGCCTCGCCTTCCAGACCGACGTGTCCGACGTACACGCCGCCTTGTCAACCGCGACCGTCCGCCTGGTCGACACCCGAAGCACCCAGGCCTGGACCCAGGCCCACATCCCCGGCGCGATCCGCCTGGCCGACCTCCCGGCCGACGACGGAACGCCGGTCGTCACCTACTGCTGGGGCCCCGGCTGCAACGGCGCGACCAAGGCAGCCTTGGCTCTGGCCCGGCGCGGCTACGCCGTTCGCGAAATGCTCGGCGGCATCGAGTACTGGATCCGCGAGGGCTTCCCGGTCGTCACCCCCACCGGCGAGTCCCGCCGCACCCCCGACCCCCTAACCGTCCCGACCCTGACGCCCCCAAGCCCAGCACGGCCGAGCGCAACGTCGGCGGCGCGTGGGATGGACGTGGGCGTGGCGCCGCCAAGCGCAACGTCGGCGGCGCATGGGATGGACGTGAGCGTGGCGCCGCCAAGCCCAACGTCGGCGGCAGCAGATGGGGCGGGAGCGGGTGCTGTGACCGCATGCGGGGTTCGAGCAGGCGCAGCAGCCGCAGGCGCGGGATCGATGCGAGCCGGCGCGGCGGTGGGGAGCGTGGCGGCCGAAGACGTGGCGGTGGGGAGCGTGGCGGCCGGGGGCGTGGCGGTGGGGAGCGTGGTGGTGGTGGATGAGGTGGGGCCGCTGCCCGGGCCGGCCTGTGGTTGCTGATAATGGCTGCGTGCCGATCACTGACCTGGTTCGCGTCTATCTGCCCGCCACTGTGCCCATGCTGGCCGGTCTGAAGGCGGCGGGTCAGCTCGGCGAGGGCGCTTCGGTCGCACATGCGGTGACTCCAGCGCTTCGCGAGTGGTACGCCGAAGGCGATGAGGAAGAACTCGAGTATGTCGCCTTCACCCGCGCCGCCCAGGCCGCCCTGCGACTGCTGCGGAACGACCCGCAAGCCCCGCGTCGCCGGGTCGTGGTGTCCGCCGATGTCCCATCGACGGCGCTTGTCCGCGAAGAGGCCGAGCTGGGTTCGAGCACCATCCGCCTGCCCCAGCCGGTGTCCCTCAAGGAGGTCGCCGCCGTCCACGTCGACGACCCGGGCGCCGTCGACGACATCGCCGCGGCCGTCAACGTGGTCGAGGAGGCCCTGGCCGGCGACCCGGACGCCCAGTTCACCGTGGACGGCGCCGAGGACCACGAGCTGGCCTGGTACGCGGTAACCGAACTGGACGAACTGCTCGACCGCACGTAAACCACCGCCGCGACCTCCGAGGTGGAGGCGGCCGGACCGGCTCAGTCGAGGAAGCGCAGCAGCCAGGGCACGGTCATGTGCATGGCGGTCAGGTCGCCGCCGGCGGCCAGAGTCTCGCCCAGGTAGTCGCCGTGGGTGCCGGGGACGATCATCAGGCGGGCGCCGGGGATCAGGGACACCATCTCGACGGTGTGGGCGTTGGTGGCCACGTCGCGGTCGGCCGCCAGGATCAGGGTGGGGGCCTCGATCGTGGCGAAGTCTGACGGCGGCCAGTCGGTGAAGGCCTTCATCTGGCCGCTGTCCAGGTCGAACAGCTGCTGCTGGTGGGCCGGGTCGGGGTTGAGGGCGGCGTCGGCGTCGCGAAAAAGCTGGGGCATCGTCTCGAGTGTGGCCTGGGCCATGCCGTCCCAGAAGCCGTCGACCAGCCCGTCGCGGCGAAAGAAGGCGGACGCCACGATCTGACGACGGATCAGGGACGGGTGGCGCATCGCGAGGCGGAGCGCGACGTTGCCGCCGTTGCTGAAGCCGAGCACGTCGACCGGGCCGGCGCCGAGCTCTCGCACCACCTCCGCGACCTCGTCGGCCGAGTTCTCGAAGCTGATCGTGCCACCGGCGTAGGGCGTCCGCCCGTGACCCTGCAGCTCGACCGCGACCACCTGCCGCGTCGGCGTCAGCAGGGGAATCAGCGCGGACCAGTTGGTCTCGATCGTCGCCCCGCCGCCATGGATCAGCAGCAGGGGCGCCGTGCCGGCGACAGGCTCGCCGTGGACCTGGCGATAGAGCGTCATCCGGCATCCTCGGAACGAGCGGGCGAGCCCCCAGCGGAGGAGGCGGGGGAGGCCGCCGCGGAGGAAGGGGACGCGGGGGACGACGCCGCGGGGGAAGACTCCGCGGGGGACGACGCCGCGGGGGAAGGTGGCGCGGGGGAAGGGGGCGCGGAGGAGGGGGAGGCGGGGGAAGGGGGCTTGAGGGTACGGCCGACCGCGATCGCCGCGGTGATGGCGCCCACGAACAGGATGATCATGGCGCTGTTGAGGCGGGCGCCGCTGAGCATCTGCTGGACGGTCCTCTCCAGCGCGGACACCTTGCCCGCGAGATCGAGGACGCGGGCTCCGGCCGTACGCGTCAAGATCTCGGCAATGACCTGGAGCAACCCGGGCCCGGCGCCGGCGCCGGCGATCCACACCCAGCGCACCGGGGCGCCGCGCAGCAGGCGATGAACCAGCACCCCGGCCACGATGCCGCTGACCACGGCCTGGGTCAGCGAGTACCAGTTGGCCGCGCCGACCTGCGAGGCCGGCGAGTCCCCGGCGCCGAACAGGCCGAACAGCACGCCCTGGGCGAAGGTCAGCAGCACCCCGACCAGGAACACCGCCATGGCCGCCCAGCACACCGCCGCGACGACGGAGGCCTGGCGGAGCCCGCCGAGCGCCCCGCCGATAGTGGCCGCCGCGGCGATCGAGCCGGCGACCACCGCGTACACCCAGCCCTCGGTGTTGATCGTGAGCATGACCACGGCGCCGAGCAGTCCCAGGGCCAGCCCGGCACCGGTGGAGATCGCGAAGCGGACGGTCGTACCGGCGCGATTCTTGAAACGACGGGAGAACAGGCCGACCGCGGCCCCGGCGACCAGGCTGGCCGAGATGGCGCCGGGCAACGCGTACGCGGTGGAGGTGACCTCCATGTAGACGTCGGCGCGGCCGGTGATGGTGGCGCGGGCCGACCACAGCAGCCCGGCCATCCACAGCATTCCGGCGACGGCGAGCGCCACGGACTTCAACGAGGCACGCTCGGTCGTGACGGTTGTCTCCTCCTGCGTGCTCATGAGGCCTCAGGGTACGCGCCGCCGGGCCACCGCCGGTGCGAGGATGAAGCGATCCCACAAGGAGTTAGGAGAGTCCCTGCGATGGACGCCCAGATCTCGGTGCCCGTGCCGCACAACGAGCCGGTGCGGGGGTACGCACCCGGCAGCCCGGAGCGCGCTTCGCTGCAAGCGCGGGTGGACGCGATGAAGGGCGACCGGCTCGACCTGACCATGACCGTCGGCGGCAAGCAGTCGATGGGCGGCGGCGAGCGCATCGACGTGGTCCAGCCGCACCGGCGGCATGACGTGCTGGGTGAGACCGGCAACGCCACCAAGGCGGACGCCGCGGCCGCGGTCGAGGCCGCGCGCACGGCGGCGCCGGGCTGGCGGGCCCTTCCGTACAGCGAGCGGGCGGCGGTCTTCCTGCGGGCGGCCGAGCTGCTCGCGGGCGGCTGGCGCGACACCCTGAACGCCGCCACGATCCTCGGCCAGTCGAAGTCGGCGCAGCAGGCCGAGATCGACTCCGCCTGTGAGCTGATCGACTTCCTGCGCTTCAACGTCTCGTTCGGGCAGCAGATCCTGGGCGAGCAGCCGCGGTCGTCGACCGGTGTGTGGAACCGGTTCGACCACCGGCCGCTGGAGGGCTTCGTCTACGCGGTCACGCCGTTCAACTTCACCGCGATCGCCGGCAACCTGCCGTCCGCGCCGGCGCTGATGGGCAACACGGTGATCTGGAAGCCGTCGCCCACCCAGCAGTTGTCCGCGCACTACACGATGCGGCTGTTCGAGGCGGCGGGGCTGCCGCCGGGCGTGATCAACATGGTGACCGGCGACGGGCTGGCCGTGTCGGACGTGGTGCTCAGCGACCCCGACCTGGCCGGCATCCACTTCACCGGGTCGACCGCCACGTTCCGCCACCTGTGGCGCACGGTGGGGGAGAACATCGAGCGCTACAAGGGATACCCCCGGTTGGTCGGCGAGACCGGCGGCAAGGATTTCGTCTTCGCGCACCCCAGCGCCGACGTGGACGCGCTGCACACGGCGTTGGTCCGCGGCGCGTACGAATATCAGGGTCAGAAGTGCAGTGCCGCCTCGCGCGCCTACGTCCCGCGGTCCATCTGGGAGGGCGGGCTGCGCGACCGGCTGGCCGCCTCGGTCGCCAGTGTCGCGTACGGCGACGTTTCCGACCTGTCCGTCTTCGGTGGCGCGGTGATCGACGGGCGGGCCTTCGCCAAGCATGCGTCGGCACTGGACCGGATCAAGAACAGTGCCTCGTGCACCGTCCTCGCGGGTGGGACGGCCGACGACCGGGAGGGCTGGTTCGTCGCTCCGACGCTGGTGGAGTCGACCGACCCGACGCACGAGATCTTCACGACCGAGTTCTTCGGACCCATTCTCGGTGTGTACGTCTATGAGGACGCCGATTTCCAGTCGGCCATGGTCCAGGCGGAAGCCGTGTCCCCGTACGCGCTGACCGGCTCGATCTTCGCCACCGACCGGATCGTCCTCGATGGTGCCGCGGAGACGCTGCGGTTCGCGGCCGGCAACTTTTACCTCAACGACAAGCCGACCGGTGCTGTGGTCGGGCAGCAGCCGTTCGGCGGCGCCCGGGGCAGCGGGACCAACGACAAGGCCGGGTCCGTTTTGAACCTGTACCGGTGGGTCTCGCCGCGGACCATCAAGGAGACCTTCGAGCCGCCGGTCGACTGGCGCTACCCGCACATGGGGTGATTGTCCGGTTTCCTGCGCCACTGCGTTAATGATCAGATCGTTAACGCGGTGGCGCGGGTATTTTGACCGAATCCTCACCGGGATCGCCGTCTGGGCGAATCACTGTGCCATCTTATCGCGTGACACTGATCCACATGGGTAAAACGCCCGGTCACGACCCTCGTGGTCGGACTGTCTGTGCGGGACAGTCGCTTGTGGAGACGCAAAATGGACGGATCGGGCGAAATCCTGGACGTCGAGCGAACAAAGTGGCAGCTTAGAAGGCATGCCCGACACACAAATCAACCCAACAGCTGCCGCCCTCCTGGGCCTGCTTCACGAGGGCCCGATGACCGGCGGACAGCTCATGGCGGCTGCGGAACGCCGCCTCGGGCCGTACTGGTCGATGACGCGGAGCCAGGTCTACCGCGAACTACCCGTGCTCGCCGAAATGGGATTTGTCCGACTAGGCAAGCCCGGTCCACGATCCAGCCAGCCCTATGCCATTACCGCCTCCGGCAAGCGTGCCTTCAGCCGGTGGCTCGCCGAGTCGCCCGGCCGCGATGCGATCCGTAACCCGGTCGCCCTTCGGGTCGCCTTCGGCCAGCAGCACTCCGGCAACCAGCTGAAGACGCTCTACACCGGCGCCAACGAGTACCACTCCGAGGCCCTCGCGATGGCCCGCGAACAGGCCAAGGAAGCGAAGAAGGCCGGCGACCAGTACGGCGCCGCCGCCCTCGAGTTCGCCGTCGCGTACCACAAAGCCGCCCTGAGCTGGCTGAAGGTCGCCCCAGCGGAGTGAGGCCGTAACGATGTCGGAGGAGCCGCCCGGCCGGAGACCCGGTCGGGCGGCGTAGTCTTACTGGTTGTGAGTTCAGCCGAGTTCCCCGAACAGCTCAAGACCCTCGACGCCACCCTGCGCAACATCGAGGACGTCCTCGACGTCGACAAGCTTCGGGGGGACAAGGCCGACCTCGAGGAGCAGGCCTCGGCGCCCGACCTGTGGGACGACCAGGCGCGGGCACAAGACGTCAATTCACGTCTGGCCTACGTCTCCGGCGAGATCAGCCGGATGGAGAAGCTGCGCGGCCGGCTGGACGACGCCACCCTCCTGCTCGAGATGGCCCAGGCCGAGAGCGACGAGGGCTCCATCGCCGAGGTCGGCGCCGAGCTCACCTCGCTCAGCAAGGCCATCGAGGAGATGGAGGTCCGCACCCTGCTCTCCGGTGAGTACGACTCCCGGGAAGCGGTGGTGGCCATCCGGGCCGGTGCCGGCGGCGTGGACGCCGCCGACTTCGCCGAGATGCTGATGCGGATGTACCTGCGCTGGGCCGAGCGCCACGGCTATCCGACCGAGGTCTACGAGACCTCGTACGCGGAAGAGGCCGGCCTCAAGTCGGCGACCTTCGCGGTCAAGGTGCCGTACGCGTACGGCACCCTCAGCGTCGAGTCCGGAACGCACCGACTGGTCCGGATCAGCCCGTTCGACAACCAGGGCCGCCGGCAGACCAGCTTCGCCGGCGTCGAGGTGATGCCCGTGGTCGAGCAGACCGACCACATCGACATTCCGGAGAACGAAGTACGCGTCGACGTGTACCGCTCGTCGGGGCCTGGTGGACAGAGCGTTAACACGACCGACTCCGCGGTGCGGCTCACACACATCCCCACGGGCATCGTGGTGACGTGTCAGAACGAGAAGTCGCAGCTGCAGAACAAGGCGTCGGCGATGCGGGTGCTGCAGGCCCGCCTGCTCGAGCGCAAGCGCCAGGAGGAGGAGGCCAAGATGGCCGGCCTCAAGCACGACACCACCGGCTCCTGGGGTGACCAGATGCGCTCCTACGTGCTGCATCCCTATCAGATGGTGAAGGATCTGCGCACCGAGCACGAGGTCGGCAACCCCACTTCGGTCTTCGACGGCGACCTGGACCAGTTCATCGAGGCGGGTATCCGCTGGCGGAAGCAGAGCCAGCTGGCCGAGTGACCTGATCGGCGCGCCGCGTGAGTGAGGCCGTGCACATCGCGCCGACCAGCCGACTTGGCGTTTTCGTTACACCGCGTAGACTCTGCTCCCGTGATTCAGCTCGAGAACGTGACGAAGACGTATCCCAAGGCGTCTCGCCCGTCGCTGGACAACGTCAGCGTCGGGATCGAGAAGGGCGAGTTCGTCTTCTTCATCGGCCCCTCCGGTTCCGGCAAGTCCACCATCATCAAGTTGCTGCTGCACGAGGTCTCTCCGAGCACCGGCAAGGTGGTGGTGAACACCAAGGACGTGACGACCCTGCGCTCGTGGAAGATTCCGCACTTCCGGCGCTCGATCGGCTGCGTCTTCCAGGACTTCCGTCTCCTGCCCAACCGCACCGCGTACGAGAACGTGGCCTTCGCCCTCGAGGTCATCGGCAAGACCAAGGCGGTGGCGCGTCGCGTCGTGCCCGAGGTCCTCGAGTTGGTCGGGCTCGGCGGCAAGGAGCACCGCTACCCGCACGAGCTCTCCGGTGGTGAGCAGCAGCGTGTCGCGGTCGCCCGGGCGTTCGTCAACCGGCCGCTGATCCTGCTCGCCGACGAGCCGACCGGAAACCTCGACCCGGACACGTCGATTGAGATCATGCGCTTGCTGGACCGGATCAACCGGACCGGCACGACCGTCGTCATGGTCACCCACGACTCGAACATCGTGAACCAGATGCGCCGCCGGGTGATCGAGATCGAGAGCGGGCGGATCGTCCGCGACCAGGCGCGCGGCGTCTACGGCTGACCCGCGTGCGAATCCCGTGCCCGCCCTGTTCTCCCACTGAAGGAAATCCCCGATGCGGCTGAAATACGTCCTCAACGAGGTCCTGGTCGGTCTCTGGCGCAACGTCACCATGACCGTCGCCATGATCATCACCATGTCGGTCTCGTTGACGATGCTCGGCGCGAGCGTCCTGCTCTACATGCAGGTCGACCAGATGAAGAACTTCTACTACGGCGAGATCGAGGTCTCGATCTTCCTGCGCGACGACGTCAGCGAGGCCCAGCGGACCGCCGTCGACCAGGCGATCGCCGGGAACCCGCTGGTCGACTCCAAGCAGTACGAGAGCAAGGAAGAGGCGTTCAAGAAGTTCCAGGTGATCTGGCGCGACTCGCCCGACTTCATCAAGTCGGTCACCCCGGACAGCCTCCCCGAGTCGTTCCGGGTCAAGCTCAAGGACCCGGAACAGTACGCGACGTTCGCCGACCAGATGCGCGGCATGCAGGGGATCCAGGACATCGTCGACCAGCGTGAGCTGCTCAAGAAGGTGTTCGACATCTTCAACTCGATCCAGGTGATGGCCCTGGTCGTGGCTGGGGTGATGGCCTTGGCCGCGTTGCTGCTGGTGGGTAACACCATCCAGGTGGCGGCGTACAGCAAGCGGCGCGAGGTCGCGGTCATGAAACTGGTCGGCGCGTCCAACTGGTTCATCCAGGCGCCGTTCGTGTTGGAGGCGGTGGCGGCCGGCCTGATCGGCTCCATTCTGGGCTTCATCTTCCTGTTCGTCAGCAAGGTGGTGCTGCTGGACGGGCGGCTCCAGGCGCTGACCAACGTGTTGACGCCTATTCCGAACGGAAACGTCTGGCTGATGCTGCCGCTTCTGGCGGGGGTCGGCGCGGCGGTCAGCGCGGTCACCGCCTGGGTCACTCTGCGGTTCTACCTGCGGGTCTAGCGTTATTACCACCCTTCCCAATAGCCGCATCCCGCCCGGGACGCGGCTATTGGTCGTTTTGGGCCAAAAGGGCGGATAGTCGCGGTACGGTGCGAACGTGGGGTCCAGTCAGCGCAGCCGTCAGGTATCGAAGTGGTAGGTCATAGCGGTATCCGGGTGCGGAACACCGCCCGGGGCTACGACCTTCTGAGTGGCATTCGCGTCGGCGGCCGCCCACGCCCGGGGCGGAACTGGTTGGTCGCCGTGCTCTGCCTCGCCGTGGTGATCGCCCCGGCCGGACCGGCCGTCGCCGACCCGCACGACGACGCCAAGCGGGCCGGGCGGGCCGTCGACCGGGCCGAAGCGGTGCTCGAGGACGCCACCGTGCAGGCCCGGGCCGCCGCCCAGCGCCTGGAGGCCGCCACCGCCGCCCTGCCCGCCGCCCAGCAGAAGGTCGCCTCCGCGCGCGGCGTCGTCGCCGCCGCCCGGGCACAGGCCAACACGGCGCGGCGGAAGGCGGACGCGGCGCGGACCGCGTACCAGAAGATCAGAGGTCGGTTCGCCCAAGCCCAGGGCCAGGTCGAGGCGGCGCGGGACCGGGTCGACGAGATCGCCTCGGCCAGCTACAAGGGCGGCGACATCGCGGCCATCAACGTGCTGGTCGGAGCGACCGGGCCGCAGGACGCGATGGACCGGCTCGGCCTGGTCGACCAGGTCATGCGCAAGCAGCAGAAGACCGTCGCCCAGGTGGTCGTGGCGCGCCGGGAAGTGCGTACCGAACAGGACCGGGCCGGACTCGCCCAGCGCACCGCCGAAGCCGCCGAGGCCGACGCCGCCGACAAGCTGAAGATCGCCGCGCGGGCCGAGGATGCCGCCGAGGACGCCCAGGCCGCCGTGGTCGAGCTGGCCGACACCCGGCGCGCGGCCTTCGTGGTGGCCAACTCGCAGCGGGCCGTCGTGCTGGCCAAGTACCGCGAGGCCGAGGCCGAGGAACAGCGGGTCGTCGCCGCCCTCCAGACCTGGGAGAACAAGAACGGCGGCAGCTCCGGCGGCGGCACCTACTCCGGCGGCATCCTGCTGATGCCGGTGCACGGCTACAAGTCCAGCGACTTCGGCACCCGCTACGACCCGTACTACCGCGTCTGGCAGCTGCACGCCGGCGTCGACCTCGCGGCCGGTGGCGGCTCACCCATCCACGCCGCGGCCGACGGACGGGTCATCCGCGCCGGATGGGCCGGCGGGTACGGGCAGTACACCTGCATCAGCCACGGCAACAGGTTCTCCACCTGCTACGGACACCAATCAGAGATCGACGTGTACGTGGGGCAGCGCATCCGCCGCGGCCAGGTGATCGGCAAGGTCGGCACCACCGGCGCGTCCACCGGCAACCACCTGCACTTCGAGACGCGCGTCAACGGCGTACCGAAGAATCCCTTGAAATACCTCCCGTCCTGCCTCTGTTAGATTGAACGGCCGAATTCCGTTCAAATCCCAGGAGCACTGGCATGCCGCGCGAACAGGGGCGCAAGGTCGTGGCCTCGAACCGCAAGGCCCGGCACGACTACACCATCATCGACACGTACGACGCCGGCATGGTCCTCACCGGCACCGAGGTCAAGTCGCTGCGCGCCGGCCGGGCGTCGCTGGTCGACGCGTTCGGCCACGAGAACAACGGCGAGATCTTCCTGCACGGGATGCACATCCCCGAGTACTCGCAGGGCACGTGGACCAACCACGAACCCCGCCGGGTGCGCAAACTGCTGCTCAACCGGTCCGAGATCCTCCGGATGCAGATCAAGCTGCGCGACGACGGCGTCACCCTGGTGCCGCTCCAGGTCTACTTCAACAACGGGTACGCGAAGGTCGAGCTCGGCCTGGCCAAGGGCAAGAAGGCGTACGACAAGCGCCAGGACCTGGCCAAGCGCGACGCCGAAAAAGAGATCAACCGCGAACTGGGCCGACGTGGCAAAGGAATGGCCTGACCGTTAAGGTGCCCTGGTGCGATTCCTTGCCCGGCATCGATATGTACTGGTAGTAGCCCTTGTGCTCGCCAGTATCGGAGTGTCCGGTCTGGTGGTGCGCCTCACCCGCGAACCCCCGGCCAGCCGTCCCCTGATGGTCACGCCGGCCCTGACCCCGGAGCCGCCGGCCTCCACCGGCACGCCGCCGCCGATCGCCGCCGCCGCACCACGGTCAACGCTGCCCAAGACGCCGGTCGCCTCCAAGTCGACCTCCCCGACGCCGTCCCACTCGTCGTCGCCTTCCAAAAAGCCCACCAAGAAGCCCACGGCCAAACCCGGCACGCCGCCGGCCGCGTCCTCGATCAACGCGCGCTACAGCGTGCGTCGCGGTCGCGGCGACGAACTCCAGGGCTACGGCGCCGTCTCGAACACCGGCAAGGCCTCCGGCAGCTGGACCATGACCCTGACCTTCCAGTCCGGCGTACGCATCACCCGCGCCTACGGTGTGTCGATGTCTTCCTCCGGCGGCACCGTGACCTTCCGTGGCTCCCTCGCACCGGACAAGTCAGCCATGTTCGGCTTCACCGGCGAGGCCGGCCGCAACGCCTCCATCCGCCCCGTGAGCTGCAGCATCAACGGCCACTCGTGCTGACTCCGATACCGGGATGATTCAGCTTGGGCGAGGGGTTAAGCTGGAAGCTGAGGTATCAACTAGGGGGTGACTGGTTTCGACTTCGTCCGTGGAGACAGGGGAAGCGAGCCGAGGAAGCCGACGTCGTCTCGTGAATCGATCGTCGGAAACCAATAAGCGCCAATCAAAACGATAGCGCTGAGTCCTACGCTCTCGCCGCCTGAGGCGAGTAGCGGACTCTGGTGGTCTGGGCACACCTCCGGCCCAGTAACCGCCATCAGCTAGGAGGTTGGCCAACCGGACCCGGTCGCGGGGTCCGCGCGGCGAGATCAATCAGCGACTGGGCCCGTCACACCAACTCGCTCACGTGATTGGTGGGGCCGAGTAGAGGCATAGTGAGCTGCGCTCGGAGAAGCCCTGACAAAACAACGAAGGACCCGGGTTCGATTCCCGGCACCTCCACGAGTTCGGCGGAGGCCCCTGCCCGCGGATTGCGCGGGCTGGGGCCTCTCTCGATTTTGCTCCGGGGGCCGAGCCCCCGGACGCCCCGCGTTATCTATTGGTTGCGCTTGGTGGCGGCCGGGGCAACCTCGACCAGGACGGTGGCCAGAGCCTTATTCAGGGCGGGGTCGTCGCGCTGATGGTGGTCTGGTGGGCGCGACCGCTCAGTTGCGGTAGCGAGTTCAGCGCCGTGGGCAGGTCGCCGCCCGGCTGTCCGTTCTGCGGTTACCTGCAGGCGATGTGCGCGACGTTCGCTGGGCGGTCGTCACGGGACCCTGTACGGCGATGTGCGCGACGTTCGCTGGGCGGTCGTCACGGGACCCTGTACGGCGATGTGCGCGACGTTCGCTGGACGGTCACCATGGACCCCGAGTACGCACTGGCCTTGAGCGGCGGGCGGCTGCTGGTGGGCACCACTGTCTGGGGTGCCGTCGAGGTCACCGGAACCCGGCGGTCGAGCTTCACGAACACCGACGAGCCGGTCAAGGATTCGACCGCCTTCAACGTGGACGGCAAGGTCACCACATCCGGAGACACGGTCACCTACCGGCCAGGCAGCAGCCGAGGGCAGCTGGTCAAGGCCGCACAGCCCCCGGCCATCGACAATGCTGGATGTCAGACTACCGCCATCAGGGCGTCCGGGAAGTTGTGCCGCCAGTTGACGTAGTCGTGGCCGCCGGGGAACTCGACGTAGCTCACCTCGTACCCCCGGATCTGCAGTGCGTCTCTCATCTCGCGGCACACGCTCAGCTGGGACGGCGCGCCGCCGGGGCCCGGCATCGTCTCCATCCGGCCGACGTCGAGGAAGACCCGGACGTCGCCCCGGCGCAGGTGCGGCACGTCGCGGATCAGCTGGCGCGGCTCGCCGTCGCCGGGCGCCGGCCACCAGAAGCTGCCCGAATGCGCGATCACACCGCTGAAGAGATCAGGGCGGCAGAGCCCGATGTACGCGGCGACGAGCCCGCCCCGCGACATGCCCGCGACCACGTTGCCGCTGGGCGCGCCGATGCCGTGGGTGCGTGCCCAGGGCAGCAGCTCGTCGGCGACCAGGTGCTCGATCGCCGGGCCGGGCATCAGGTCCTCGTCGCGGCTGGCGTCCCGGGCGTGCACGAACAGCGCGGTCATCGGCGGGATCCGGCCGGCCGCGATCAGATTGTCCAGGACGGTCGGCATGTCCATCACCGTCTGCGCCAGCCAGCCGTCGAACGCGACCAGGGTGGGCAGGCCGGCCGACGTGACGCCGTGCGGGCGGTAGACGGTCACCGGGAGCCCGGTGCTGGGCAGCACCTCGGTCGCGATCGTCCCGGCGGTCACGTCGTTCCGGGGCGTCGTCCACGGCGACCGCGGGGCGTCCGGCAGCTCCAGGACCGACAGGTAGCTGTCCACGTCGGTGGGATCGTACGGATCGGCGGCGAACTGCAGCACCCGCGGATTGCCGGGGTCGAGGTGCGAAGGACCCCGATAGCTGAGTACGGACGGCGCCTGGAGGTGGCCGTCGTGCGTGAGGCAGTAGATCGTCCGCAGGTCGCGGGCGAGAACCTGGGAGCCGTGCCACAGGTTGGTGCCGGGGACGCGCTCGAGGTCGACGTCGATGTTCCACCACGCCCGGGTGCTCGCCGCCTCGCCCCGCCACAGGAACGTCACCAGGACGTTCTCGTCGTCCCAGGGCTCGACGAGCGGACTTTCGGCCGGAAACCGGCCCGGGTCCTCGAGCAGGCGGGCGAGCAGCGGGCTGCGTAGCGCATCGGACAAGAGTTCCCTCGCAAACGAAAGGTGATCAAGCCGCAACGGAGGGTTCCACAAGGGACCACTCTCGGTCAACCCATCGTTACCGTCGAAACTTAATGGCCCTCTAAGCAACGTTCGGGCCCGGCTACGATCACGTACGTCTGAGACTCGGGCGGGCCGCGGTTCGGTGGGATGGGCGCGGCCCGCCCGTTACGATCTCGCTTCCATGGAGAGCATCACGAAGAACCGGCAGCCGGCCGGGACGCTGCGGGCCATGGCGGCCAAGGCGTTCGGGGCGGCCCAGGTGCCCGACGGCGACGACTGGGTGTCGGAGCTGGGACACGGCTGGTTCAACGTGGCATACCGGATGCGGCTGCGGGACGGGCGCGAGGCGGTTCTCAAGGTCGCGCCGCCGCCCGGCGTCGAGGTCATGACCTATGAGCGCGGCGCGATGGCCACCGAACTGGCCGCCCTCGACCTGATCCGGGCGCAGACCTCGGTGCCGGTGCCCGAGGTGTACTTCGCCGACCGGAGCCGCGAGCTGTGCGACGCCGACTGGTTCATGATGGAGTTCGTCGACGCCGACAACTACGGCATGATCCGCGACACCCTGCCGGCCCCGGCGCAGACCGGCTACGACGAGGCGCTGGGGGCGGTCACCCGGCAACTCAACGAGATCCGCGGTCCGTGGTTCGGCCGGCTCGACGGCCCCGGCGTACCCACCTGGCGGTTGTTCTTCCTCGAGATGATCGAGAACCTGCTGGGTGACGGGCAGCGGCGCGAGGTCGATCTCGGATTTTCGTACGCCGAGATCCGCGCCGTGACAACGGCCGAGGCGGACTGTCTCGACGAGGTGACCGAGCCGCGCTTCGTCGAGTGGGACCTCTTCCCCAACAACGTGATGATCCGCGACGGCCGGATCGCGAGCATCATCGACCACGAACGGGCCTACTACGGCGACCCGCTGATCGAGGCCGTGTTCATCGGCACGTCCCAGCCCGCCTTCGGCGATCCGGCGGCCTACCTGCGCGGCTACGACAAGGCGACGCTGACCGCGGGCGAGCAGCGCCGGCGGCGGCTCTACAACGTGCACCTCGGCCTGGTCCTGGTCATCGAGTGCGCGTACCGAGGCTTCACCGGCGACCACGTCGACTGGGCCCGCGCCCGCCTCGCCGAAGCGATGCGGGCGCGCTGACCGACGGCTCAGTGCTCGTTGATCCACTCCAGCAGGGCGAACAACTCGTTGTCGCTCGGCCCGTGCGGCAGGGCGGTGGGGGTGTCGCTCTTGCGGTCGTACGGGTCGCAGGTCATGAAGTACTGGCTGGTCCGGTACGTCCATTTGAAGAAGCGCGCCGTGCCTTCGCCGGACGGCTCCTCGGACGCCGTCACCCTGACACCGCCGCGCAGCACCCAGCTCGTCGGCTTCCCCGACGTCGGGTAGGTGCCCGGCAGCCTCTTGCTGTCCGGCGTGTGCCGGCTCAGCTCGCACCGGGCCTGGAAACGGGTCTCGGCCGGGAACCCGAGATAGGTGAAGCCGCGGGTGAACACGCCCGGCTCCGCCTCCCGCTCGGCGGTGATCTCGAAGAGCTGGTCGATGGCCACGACGTCGGTGGTCACGGCCGTGGACGGGCGCGGTCCGGCCGGTACGGCCCGCGGGCCGCCGCCGAACTGGAACAGCACGGCCGCGACGCCGGCCAGCGCGAGCACCCCGCCGGTGGCGAACAGGCGGCGCCGGGTACGCAGGCGCTTGCCCTGCCGGAGCATCAGCTCCGACGACAGGCCCGGGGTGTCCGTGGCCAGGTCGTTCAGGGCGGTACGGAGATCGTCAACGGTCGGCATGTGCACCCTCCTTCTCCGGTTCGGCCGCGACACGCAGCTTGCGCAGCGCCTTGTGGCAGGTCGACTTGACCGCGCCCACGCTGATCCCGAGCAGGTCGGCGACCTCGCGTTCGGGGCGGTCGTCCAGGTAGCGGAGAACCACGACGGTCCGCTCCCGGGTGGTCAGCCGGCTGAGCAGGTCACGCAAGACCTGCCGGTTCTCGAACGCGCCGATCGGGTCGGGCGCGCCGCGTTCGGGCAGCGTCGGCGACGAGGGCTCCTCGTGCCGGCGGTGGGCCCGTCGCCACCAGTCGGTGACGGCGTTGGTGACGGCCCGGAGCAGATAGCCGTACGGATCATCGTGCTCGATCCGGTGCCACCGCGGATAGGCCCGGGTGAGCACCGTCTGCACGATGTCCCGGGCCTGCTCCGGATGCCCGCACAACAACTCGGCGTGCGCGACCAGCCGCCCCGACCGAGCCGCCACGAACGCGGCGAAGGACTCGTCAGTTCCGGTCATCATGCCCCTCCAGACGTGACGACCCCGGCAAAGGTTGCCGTTGCCTCGCGCCCGCCGCGCCAGGGTACGTACTCGCAGGGAACTGTCTGACCTGCGGCGGCTGCTCGAAGCTCGACCCATGCTGATCAACCGGAACGACGTCACAGTCCCGATCACCGTCTTCGCCCGCACCTCGGCCGCGCCCGATCACGCCTTCCGGGTCGTGGCGCCGATCGATCTGACGACCGTGTTCAAGGCCGACCGGTTCTTCCCGGGCATCACGAGTGTGTCCGGGAAGAACGGCACCTGGGACCACCCCGGTGTGTCGCGGCACCCGCGCTTCGACGACGGGAGCACCGTGAACGAGCAGCTCACCGAGTATGTGGCGGGGCACGGGTTCGCGTACGAGCTCACGGGTTTCACCAACGCGCTGAAAAACCTCGCGGCGGGGGTACGCGGTGAGTTCTCTTTCCTCCCCGACGGCGGCGGCACGCTGATCCGATGGACCTACGAGTTCAAGCCGCTGCCCGGGCGGCGGCTGGTCATCGCTGGTCCGTTCACGCCGCTGTGGCGGCGGTACATGCGGGCCGGGTTGGACCGGATGGTCGCCGCGACCGAGGCCGCTAACCCAAAGGAGTGATCCAAAACACGTGGCCGGTCAGCCGGAACGCGAGGGGAGTTTTGTCCGGTTACGGGAGGTCGAACGGGAGTTTGATGCCTTCCAGGGCTCGTCCGCACGGGCACGAACGCTCGGCCGGCAGCCCGGTCACCGCGTCCAGCAGCACGTCACGCAGCCGGGCGGTGTTGTCGGCGAACACCTTGAACACCTCGTCCTGAGTCACCCCGTGATCGCCCTCGACCCCCGCGTCCAAGTCGGTGACCAGGGCGATCGCCGTGTAACAGAGGGCCAGCTCGCGGGCCAGCACCGCCTCCGGATGCCCGGTCATGTTGACGATCGTGCCGCCGATCGACGAAAACCAGCGCGACTCGGCCCGCGTCGAGAACCGCGGCCCCTCCACCACCACCATCGTCCCGCCGTCGACCGCGTGCACCGGCGCCGCGGCGGCCAGCACCGCCGCCCGCCCGTCCGGGCAGTACGGGTCCGCGAACGACACGTGCACAGCACCGGAATCGAAGTAGGTCTGCGCACGTCCGCTCGTACGGTCGATCAGTTGATCAGGAACCACGAACGTGCCGGGGCCCAGCTCCGGCCGCAACCCACCGACCGCGCAGGGAGCCACCACCTGGCGCACGCCGAGCGACCGCAGCGCCCACAGATTGGCGCGGTAAGGAATCTGATGCGGCGGAAACCGGTGATCACGCCCGTGCCGGGGCAGGAACGCGACACTCCGGCCGCCCACCTCGGCCACCGTGATCCGGTCGGACGGCGCACCGTAGGGCGTGGACACCTCCACCTCGTGAGCGTCGTCGAGCAGTGCGTAAAGGCCGGATCCGCCGATCACGCCGATCTCTGCCGCTGCGGGTGGATGGTTCATGCGCAGACCTTATCGGTGGCCGACGGCAGCGGCTATCGTGCGTTGCATGGCGTTGCTCTCAGACACTCCGCCTCCGGCCGCGCGTGACGTGGCGGGTGCGCCATGGAGGCATCGTGTATAGCGAGGGACAGCGGATCGGAGGTCGGTCGATGGAGTCGATGACCGGTCAGTTACTGGTTGCGACTCCGACGCTCAAAGATCCCAACTTCGACCGTACGGTCGTGTTGCTCGTCGCCCACGAAACCGGCGGCGCCCTCGGCGTGGTCCTCAACCGGGCCACCGAGGTCCCCGTCTCCGACGTGCTCGGCGGCTGGGGCGAGCTGGCCGGCGACCCCGCGGTCCTCTTTGAGGGCGGCCCCGTCCAGCCCGAGTCGGCCATCTGTCTGGCCCGCACCCGCCCCGAAGTGAAGAAACGGGTGTCCGGCTTCCACCAGGTCGCGGGCGCGCTGGGCACCGTCGACCTGTCCGCCGACCCCGACCGGCTACGCGACAGCGTCGCCGGCATCCGCGTCTTCGCCGGCTACTCCGGCTGGTCGCCCGGCCAGCTGGAAGACGAGATCAGCTCCGGCTCCTGGTTCGTCTTCGACGCCCTGCCCGGCGACCCCTTCGTCACCCGCCCCGACGACCTCTGGGCCATGGTCCTCCGCCGCCAAGGCGACATCCTCGCCGCCGTGGCCCACTTCCCACCCGACCCGAGCCTCAACTGAGCCCCCTGTGCCATGCCGCCCGGCGAGGTGTGTACTATTTCGGAGTGCCCAGGGAGACCCGGGCGCGGTGAGGGGCTGTGGCGCAGCTGGTAGCGCACCACACTGGCAGTGTGGGGGTCAGGGGTTCGAGTCCCCTCAGCTCCACGACATGGCATTCACGGAGAATGTCCATTTCGTGCTGCTCGCGATGCGTCGTTTGAGCTGCGGAAACGTCTGATTCGGCCGAGGTCGAGTCCTGGCAGTCTGAGGCTGCCGTGGTTGTCGGCTTGGCAACCCCTTACGCCTGGGGCCACGATCATTCGGCGGTCGGCTCTAAGGGCGGAATCTCCGCCGACGCGGCCGGTCCAGTTCTTTTCCTTCGGCTTCGACTTTGTGCTTGCGCGGTCCATCCCGTCGCGGGCTGCCTGAGCTGTGGAGTCCTGGGTAAAGGGGTAAAGACAGTGACTCCCTCTCGCCCTCGACGGTTCCTAGCGTGGGCGTCGTGGAAAACCGAATTGAGTTTCCCGACCTCGAGATGACGCCGGGGCGCGTATCGGACAGGGCCGGGCGATCCGGTTCCCGCGTGGGGGTTGTGACCATGCGCCGGCGCCGGGCGGTCCTGCGGGGCATCCTGCTCGGTTCGGCCGGCGCGGTGCTCAGCGCGTGCACCGGTTCGCCGGACGCTGAGCCGGCGGCGGATACCGCAGCATCGGAGAGCGCCCCGCGCAGTGCCCCGGTTTCCGCGGGGCCAGCCGGCCGCAAGGTGCTGCTGGCCTACTTCTCCCGGGCCGGCGAGAACTACTTCAATGGCGGTCGTCGCCGTCTGACAGTGGGTAACACCGAGGTCGTGGCCGGAATGATCAGCATGCTCATAGGCTGCGACGTGCACCGTATCGAGGCCGCCGACCCCTATCCGGACGATTACGAGCCGACGGTCGCCCGCAACGTGCGGGAACAGAACGAGAACGCGCGACCGAACATCGCGAATCCGCTGACCTCGATCGAGCGCCACGACACCATTTTGCTGGGCAGTCCGATCTGGAACGTGCGTGCACCGATGATCATGACGACGCTAGCCGAGGGCCTTGACTGGGCCGGCAAGACGATCCACCCGCTCACCACGTACGCGATGAGCGGTTTGGGAACCACCGAGCGCGACTACGCCGCGTCCTGCACTGGGGCGAAGCTTGGCGAGGGCCTCGCCGTGCGCGGCGAGGAGGTTGCCGGCGCCCAGCCCGACGTTGAGGCGTGGCTGCGCCGCATCGGCCTGTTGACCCGCTGACGCCCTCGCATCACCGGAGGACACCATGAGCACTACACCGCAACCCTCGACCGCGCAGCGGCTCGTGGGTCACATCGCGCCGAAGCTCGCTGAGCTGACCGACGAGGTCCTATTCGGCGATGTCTGGGCTCGATCCGAATGGCGCGCCTCCTGAGTCGCCCGTTCGGTCAGTCCCGCGCCGGCGCGGTGACGGCTTCCTGGGTCGCGGCCCAGCTGGCGAGCAGCTCGAGGCCGTCGCCGGAGGGGGTGCCAGGCTGGGCGGAGTAGGTCACTACGGTCAGGGTGTCGTCGCCGGTCAGTTCGAGCCCTTCGAAGTCCAGGTCGAGTTCGCCGATGGCGGGGTGGCGGAAGCGTTTGGTGCCGTGGCGGTGTACGTAGACGTCCTGGGCGGCCCACCAGCCCCGGAACGGCTCGCTGCGCATCGACAGTTCGCCGATGAGGTTCATCAGCTGCTGATCATCGGGGTTACGAGCCGCGGCGATGCGCAGCGCGGCGACCGCTGAGCGGGCCACTCGCGCCCATTCGGGGTAGAACGCCTGCGCGTGCGGGTTGAGGAAGGTGAACCGCATCGAGTTCACCGGCAGGTTGGTCGCGCCGGCGAACATGGGCGCGTACAGGGCCATGCCGAGCGGGTTCGCGGCGAGGATGTCGAAGCGGTGGTTGCGCAGGAACGCGGGCACCGTGGTCATCGAGTCCAGCACACGGCGGATCGCGGGCCGGATCTCGGGTGCCTTGTCCCGGCGGGCGCGGGCACGCGCCGGGGTGGGCCCGGCGGCGCGGGCGAGGTGGTGCAGGTGGGCGGTCTCGGTGTCGTCGAGCCGCAGCGCGCGGGCGATGGCTTCCAGGACGCTGTCGGACGCGCCGGACAGGTTGCCGCGTTCCAAGCGGGTGTAGTACTCGACGCTGACCCCGGCAAGGGCGGCGACCTCACCGCGGCGCAGCCCGGCGACGCGGCGGCTGCCGTACGCGGGGATACCGGCCTGCTCGGGGCTGACCTTCGCCCGGCGTGAGGTGAGGAACGCTCGCACCTCGTCACGGTTGTCCATAGGCCCAGGTTAGGTGCCTTGCCCGGCTGGAGGGGGTCCCTGCCGGTACCCCTTTCAGAAGGAGCTCCCGAAAGCCCGAGCACCGAGGTTTGCTGGTCTCGGGCCGGGCATCCGCCTGCTTCCCCGCAACTGAAAGGAAACGCTTCCCATGTCCGCACCTTCGCAGCTGACACTCGACAACGGCGTCACGCTCCCCGCGATCGGTTTCGGTGTTTTCCAGACCCCGCCGGACGAGACCCGCGACGCCGTCACCGCGGCCCTGTCGGCGGGCTACCGGCATATCGACACCGCCGCCGCCTACGGCAACGAACGAGAGGTCGGCGAGGCCATCGCCAAATCCGGCGTCGAGCGCTCTCAGGTGTTCATCGAGACCAAGATCTGGATCAGCGATTACGGGTATGACCAGACCCTGCACGGCTTCGACAAGAGTGCGGCCAAGCTGGGCGTCGACCAGATCGACCTGCTCATCCTGCACCAGGCCCTGCCGTCGGAGTTCGACAAGACCCTGAACGCCTACCGCGCGCTCGAGAAGCTGCTGGCCGACGGTAAGGTCCGCGCGATCGGCGTCAGCAACTTCATGGTCGACCACCTTTCCCGGCTGCTGGACGCGGCGACGGTCGTGCCGGTGGTCAACCAAATCGAGATCCACCCCTATTTCCAGCAGCGTGAGGTGCAGGCGTTCGGCGCGCAGCACGACATCCTGTCGCAGGCGTGGTCGCCGATCGGCGGGATCACGTTCTACCGCGATGGCGAACACACCAGCACCCTGCAAGACCCGACCATCGGGGAGATCGCTAAGGCGCACGGCAGGTCCCCGGCCCAGGTGATGCTGCGCTGGCACGTGCAGCAAGGCCGCTCGGCCATTCCGAAGTCGACCAAGCCGGCCCGGATCGCCGAGAACTTCGACGTGTTCGACTTCGAGCTCACCGGCGAACAGCTCGCCGCGATCGACGCCCTGGACACCGGCAAGCGCGGCGGGCCCGAGCCGGAAGCCATCACCCTCGAGAACTTCGGCCGCGAGATCCCCGAAGCCTGACCCATCTTTTCTGCGGAGGGAGAGCAAACACCATGCGAACCGCGAAACTCGGCCAACTCGAAGTCGGCCGGATCGGCCTGGGCGCGATGGGCATGTCGCACGGCTACAGCGGTGCCGGCAGCGACGAGGCCGAATCGATCCGCACCATCCACCGGGCCATCGACCTCGGAGTCACCCTGCTCGACACCGCCGAGGTCTACGGCCCGTACATCAACGAAGAACTCGTCGGCAAAGCGCTACAAGGCCGCCGGGACCGGGTCGTCCTGGCGACCAAGTTCGGGCTGATTTCGCACGCCGGCCGAGGCGCCGGCAAGCCCGACAGCAGCCCCGACAGCATCCGCAGTGCGGTCGACGGCTCCCTCAAACGGCTCGGCACCGACCGCATCGACCTGTACTACCAGCACCGGGTCGACCCGAACACCCCGATCGAGGACACCATGGGCGCCCTCGCCGGCCTCGTCCGGCAAGGCAAGATCCGCTACGTCGGTCTGTCCGAAGCCTGGGTCGACACGATTCGCCGCGCCCACGCCGTACACCCGATCACCGCCCTGCAGTCGGAATACTCGCTGTGGACCCGCGACCAGGAGCAGATCCGGCCGGTGCTGCGCGAGTTGGGTATCGGCCTGGTCGCATACTCCCCGCTCGGCCGGGGATTCCTCACCGGCGCCCTGCGCACCCCCGCCGACGTCGAGAAGCTCGACGACAGCGACTTCCGCAAACACCACCCGCGCTTCACCGGCGAGAACTTCCGGCGCAACGTCCGCCTCGCCGACCAGGTCCAGGCCGTCGCCGACCAGGTCGGCGCAACGTCCGGACAAGTCGCCCTGGCATGGCTACTGGCCAAAGGCAACGACATCGTGCCCATCCCCGGTACCAAACGGGTCACCCGGGTCGAGGAAAACGCGGCCGCGGACACCGTCACCCTTACGCCCGAACAGGTCGCCACCCTCGACGCGCTGCCCGTGGCCGAGGGCGGCCATCACACCGAGGAACAGATGCGGATGATCGAGCGGTGAACTGGACCGGCTGTTCTTTCGTCGGCCCGAACCGCCCGGCCGAAGGATTGTCGCCGCGAGCACGGCAACGTGGCCCGCATTCCGACCTGAAGGCGAGAACACCCCGCGGGCTCGCCGGGAAGGCGGGACCGCGGGGTGCTCGTACATCACCGGGTGTTGAACGTTAGAAGTCGACCTTGGCCCAGGTGGTCTGGTTGGTCAGGTCGCGCAGCTGCAAGCCCTCTGCGAGCTGCCTGAGTTCACCGTCCGACAGGCCGGCGCCGTTGGCGTGCAGGTCGATCCGGTAGTCGCCGTGGATGATCGTGCAACTGCCCCGGCCGGCCGTGCAGTGGAGCCCCTCCTTGTCGGTGAAGTCGGCCTTGCCCGGCTCCAGGCCCTTCATCACCGTGATCTGGACGTGGCCGGGAAGGACCTCGTCGACGCGGGTGGCGGGATCGGGCACCGGGCCCTTGTGCAGGAAGACCTCCGAGATGGTCTCCCTGGTGTCGGGCGCCACCTGTCGCACCGCCACGGCCTGCCAGCCCTCGGGGAGGAACTTCGGGCTGTAGGGAACCTTCAGGTCGTGCCGGGCCGCCGTGGCCAGACCGGCAGCGATCCGGACCGCCTGATCGCGGGGCAGGTCGGGTCCGCCGTAGTTGGGGACGAGCGTGGCCCAGGCGCCGTCGGCGTACTGCCATGCCAGGGCGGCCTTGGTGGTCTTCTTCGACGCGTCGACCGGTGACGTGTAGGTCCAGTCGCGGCCCATGGCCGGCCGGCCGTCCACGGTCGCCGGGTACTGGTCGCCGATGGTCAGGGTCGCATTGCCGGCGCCGCCGAACATGGCCGTGTCGTACACGTCCTTGTCGTAGACGGTGACCGTCGCGACCTCCAGCGGGAACTTCGACCCGCCACCCAGCGTCGTGCCGTCGTGATAGACCGGCAGTTCCACGTACCCGTCGGTGACTTCGGTCGCGGGGCCGACGCGGAAGGCTCCGGCCCGGTACGGGCTGAGACCGGTGCTGAAGTCGACCTTCTTCACCGGCAGCGCCGCCACGGTCGGCTCGGCCGGCGGAGGGGTGAACGACTGCCCGGGTGTGGGCTCCGCCGTCCCTACGCCGCTCGACCCGGTCAGCTCGGACCCACCGGGGCTGGGCAGGGAAACGGCGACGGCCACGGCGAGGCAGGCGGCCACGCCCGATCCCAGCGCGACATTCCGCCAGGCCTGAGTGCGGCGGGCCCGGCCGATGATGTCATCGGCGTTGGTGCGGGCCGGAGGTGGCGGCGTGGCCTCCAGCGACTTCAAGACGTCCCGCATGTGATACCCCACGTTCGTTCCCTTCGTCTTCGTCCTGCAGTTCGATGTCCTGAGCGGCCAGCAGGGCCCGCGCCGCGGCCAGGCCTCGCGAGCTCTGGCTCTTGACCGTGCCCGGCCGGCACTTGAGAACCTCGGCGGTCTCCTCGACGCTGAGGCCCTCGAGGAACCTCAGGACGAGCACCGCGCGTTGCCGGGTCGGCAGCCGGCTCAACGCGGCGTTGAGACGTAGCCGTTCGTCGACGACGCCGGCGTGGTCGGGCAGCGCCGCGTCCAGCAGTTGGGTGCCGGAGGATCGTTCCCGGCGCCACGGTTTCCGCTTCTCGTTGATGGCTGCGCGGACCACCATCGTGCGGGCGTACGCATCGGGGGTAGTGACCTGGTGCCAGCGGCGGTACAGCTTCGCCAGGGTCGCGGCGGTGGCGTCCTCGGCCGTCTGCCAGTCGCCACACGTCACAAAGGCGAGCGCTCGCAACTGCTCGAATCGGTTCCGGACGAACTCGCGAAAATTGTCCGCGTCCTCGGTGTCCACTCCGTCGTGCTCCCTTCGTCGGACTAAGAGGGGTCGCGCACACGAAACGGTTGCATCGTGGCACCGGATATTTCCCGGTGGTGGCCGCCGCGGGGTGCCGGCGGACTGTTCGAGCCGGCCCCGCCGGAAGACGTGGCCGAGTCCGTCCGGGCGCCGATGCCGGCTACCGCCGGGCCGAGGCGATACAGGGCGATGCGGAACATGGTGTGTCGTGGCACGGCCCGTTGACCGGATCGTGCCCATCCGCGGAGGTTGTCGCGAGCTGTTCGCGGCGGCTCTCCCACCGGGTACTTCGCGGCCACGCGAGGTTGAGCGGACCTGCGCCGGCGAGAATGTCGAGGGCAGATCAATGTCCGGTCCGGTGGGTCCAGGAAGGTACGGATGAACTACGACCTGACCGCCGCCGGCACCAGCGCAGGTGGATGTGGCTACACCGTCGACGCGGCGCGACGCGCGATGGCACGCCCTGAGGGCAGATCCGCGACGAAAGTACGCAGAAAGCCCGTGATCTGGTCGACGTCATGGCCTTGAGCCGCCTCGTCGACGGTGGCCAGGAAGGACTGTTCGAGATGGACGATCTCGCCGGCCACCTGCTCGCCGTGGTCAGTGAGCGACAGCTCGGTCTGGCGACGGTCGTGCTCGGGCACACGGCGGTCCACCAGCCCGAGGCCGATGAGTCGATCGACCAGCCTGCTGGGGTTGGAGTTGCTCTCACACACCAACAGCCGGCCGAGGCCGGTGAGGGTCAACGGCTGGCGTTCGCGCAGTAGCGAAAGCACCTCGGCCTGCGAGGGCGTCACTCCCAGCGGCCGTAGAGCCTGACCGTACAACCGGTTGCCCTCCCGCTGCGCGGCCAGGATGAGAAGCATGAGTTCCTCGGTGGGACTCACCGGCGACCCCGCCCGCCGACGTGCACGTGCGGGAACTGGGAGGCCGTCTGAGTGGGAAACGTTGCGTATCCGCCAGCGGCATGGAGCCGGGCCATCGGGGTCCCCTTTCGCGAGCGAGGAATATGTTACACGACATGTATGTCGTGTAACATATCGCCGTACCTCGTAGCCGCGGTCCGTGGGAACCCGCGCTGATCGCCGCTTCTGCGGAGATGAGCCGCAAGGGGTCCCGTTGGATGGCATGGCCGGGTGAGCGCCCGTCGAGCGAACGGCCGGGCCCTGGAACCCCGGCGACGCGGGGTGGTCGCGCTCCGGGGCCAACATCTCGCCGAAATTAGGAGTGGCAGTGCTCAAAGAACGGCTGAGGGCCGGGCGGCGGCGCTCCTTCGTGGGGCGTACCGGCGAGATCGAGCTGTTCCGCCGCTTGCTGGCCGCTCCAAGCGGGGTGCTCTTCGTGCACGGGCCCGGAGGCGTCGGCAAGAGTGCCCTGCTGGATGTCCTCGCCGAGGTCGCGGCCGCGGAAGGCGTCAGTGTCGTCCGCGTCGACGGGAGGCACCTGCCGCCCGTCGCCGGGGCGCTGACCGTGCCACCGGATACCGCCCGGTTGGTGCTGCTGATCGACACCTACGAGGTGCTCGCGCCGATCGACGATTGGGTATGGGAGGAGTTTCTGCCGCTCATGCCCAGTGATGCCGTGGTGGTGATAGCCGGGCGGCATGCGCCCGGATCGCGCCGGCTGGCCGACCCCGCCTGGCGCGGCTTGCTCCGGGTCGTCGCCCTGCGAAATCTGCCGAGTCGGGACGCGCGGGCCTTCCTGACCAATCTGGACGTGTCGAGTCGACTGCACGATCGTCTGCTTACGGTCAGCCGCGGGCATCCGCTGGCACTGGCGCTCCTGGCCGAGGTGGTGCGGCGCGGGACGGTCCCGAGCACTCTCGGTGATTTTCCCGATGTCCTACGTGCACTGCTCGCGCACGCGATCGACGAAGTGCCCGGGCCCCGCCATCGGCAGGCCTTGGAGGTCTGCGCGCACGCCAACGTCACCACCGAGCACCTACTGCGGTCGGTGCTCGGCAACGAGGATGTCGGGGACTTGTTCGCCTGGCTGCGGACATTGTCGTTCGTGGAGGAGGGGCCGTACGGGCTGTTTCCGCACGATCTCGTCCGCGATGCTCTGGACGCCGACCTGCGCTGGCGTGACCCGGACCGGTACACCGCCCTGCACAGCCGGGTGCGTGACAATCTGCTCGCGCGAATCCGATCCGCGCCCGACGAGCGGGCGCAGCAACGGCTGCTGGCGGACATGATCGTGGTGACATGTCCGCGCAACCGGCTCGCCGCATACGTATCCCCCATGCAGGCCGCCGACCGTCACATCGACGAGCTGCGCGCCGGTGACCGGGCGGCCGTCGCCGCGATGACCGTCGCGGCACAGGGCGCCGAGCAAGCTCGGCTCGTCGCGTACTGGATGGACCGTCGGCCGGAGGCGTTCCGGGTGTTCCGTGACGCGTCGGGTGAGCCGCGCGGGTACGGCGCATGCCTCGACTTGACCGAGGCCGACCTCGGCGTGGACCCGGGCGCCGACGCCATGTGGTTCTACGCGCAGCGGCACGGACCGCCCCGGCCCGGCGAGCAGACGCGGGCGTGGCGCTTCTTCCTTGACCGCGACGAAGGGCAGGGGTCGTCACCGTCGCTGACGTTGTTCGCGACCTGGCAGGTGCTGGACGTTCTCAACGGTGGCCGGACGGCGTGGTCGCTGGTCGGTGCGTACGCCGACGCCGACATGTGGGGTCCGACCCTGGGCTACCTGGACTTCTGGCGGGCGACCGACGCGGACTACACGATCGGCGAGACGCGGTACCCGGTGTTCGCGCACGACTGGCGCCGCACAGGGCCCGCGGAGTGGCTGGAGCTCACCGCCGCCCGCGAGGTGGGTGCGCCGGCCCGGCCGGCCCGGGAACGTACGCCCTATCTGGCCCTTTCCGAGCCGGAGTTCAGCGATGCGGTCCGGGCGGCCTTGCGCGACCTGCACGTTCCCGCCCGGCTGCGCGCGAACCCGCTGCTGCGATCCCGGGTCGCCCGGGACCACGACGGCCTGCGCGAACTGGTGGATTCGGCCGCCGCGACCCTGCCGGAGACGCTGCGTGAGATCGTCGACCGTACGTTCTTGCGCCCGGTCACCCCCCAGGAGCGGGTCGCCGAGTCACTGCACCTGTCGTTCAGCACCTACCGGCGGCACCGGGACCGGGCGGTGGCTCACATCGTCGACTGGATGTGGGAGCGGGAGGTCTACGCTGCCGAGCCTGACCACCAGGCCGGCACCCTCTGACGCCCGTCCGCTCGCGCGCATGCGCGGATCGAGGACGGGCGGGGCCACGCTCCTCCGGCAAACTCCCGAACCAGCCGGTCAGGTCAGGGCGCTCTGTCCGGCAGCGGCAGGTAACCCCGTTTGCCCGGCCAACCGGCCATGATGTCGGCCTCGGTGGCGTCGTGAACCATACCCATCCACGACCGCCGGGCATTGGTGTCTGCTGTTCCCGGCGGGGTCCATTCCGGGTCGCGCTGGTGGATGAGCGCGTGGAGCTCGTCCTCGCTCTCCAGGCCGGCCAGCGGATCACCCTCACCGCAGTCGTCGATGGACTGGTGCTCCGTGGCCGACGGCTCGTCCAAGTCCACCACCGGCAGGTCGTCGAATGCTTCGCCCATCGCCGTGAGGACCGTCCTGGTGGCCTCGGCCGGAGTGTAGTCACCCCAGACCAGCCAACGTCCCGTCTCCAGCTTGTTCACTTATCCTCCTCGGTCAGCTCGATCATGCCGCTCCGCCGGGTCGAACGGAGTCATGACCGATCCGTGGTTCACGTCGGCGGCCGGCGTTCTGCCGCGTGTTTCCGTGCTTGGACGTTCCTGCGGCTCGCCACTCGTACCCCTCGAAGGTGGTTCGGTGACAGTGTGACGGCCGCGGCGCGGCCGAGGTTCATCGCGGGGGCAGACCGCCGAATCGGCTGAATCGCCTCACCCACAACATGGACACCGGGTGAGCAGTGGATGACCTGGCGGCGGACCATCGTCGGCGTTGATCATTCGGCGGCATGAAATCACATAGTCGCCGTAGAGGTTGGCCGCCGGTCCGGTCCGGGCACGCTGTGGTCCTGGGCGCCGGCGTCGCTGGGTTGCTCACAGCCGGCGTGCTGACAGCATTCTATGAGCGGGTCACGATCATTGACCGAGACGTGCCGGAACCAGGCAAGAATCGGCGCGGCGCGCCGCAGGGCCGGCACGCCCACAATCTGTTGCCGGCCGGCGCGAAGCTGATGGACCAGATCTTTCCGGGCATCGTGACCGAGATGGGAGCCGACGGCGCGGTTGTGGCCGACATGCTCGTCGGATACCGGTTCTACCTCGGTGGCAAGCAGTTGCCCCAGGTTCCGGTCGGCGCGAAGTCGGTGCACGCCACGCTGCCGTTCTACGAGGACCATCTGCGCCGGAGGTTGCGCGAGCGTGGGGGCGTGCGGTTCATGCCTGGCACCGACGTCATGGGCATAACCGCCGACGATGCGGGTGCGAAAGTGACCGGCGTACTCGTCAGTGGGAAAGAGCCCGGCGGCGGCCAAGGGGTCATGGCCGCCGAACTGGTGGTCGACGCGATGGGCCGCAGCCGGAGAACTCCTGCCTGGTTGAAGGAGCTGGGGTACGAGCGGCCGCCGGAGGAACAAGTGGCCGTCGACATTGCCTACGTCAGCCGCCTGCTGCGGCTCTCCCCGACTGCCGCCGACCGCGTCGGACTGTTGGTCGGCGGCGACATCAACGGCACCCCGCGCGGGATCCTGCTGCTCGCCGTGGAGGGCAACCGGTACCTCCTGACCGCTACTGGAGCCGGCCCCGAGCATCGGCCGCCCACGGACGAGGCCGGCTACGCCGAGTTTCTGACCACAGCGGCGCCACCGGACGTACTCGAAGCGATCCGCGACGCAGAACCGCTTGGGGAGATCGCAGCGCACCGGTTCCCGGCCGCGGTGTGGCGACGGTACGACCGGCTTGACCGTTTTCCGGCCGGTCTGCTGGTGATCGGTGAGGCGCTGTGTAGCCTCAGCCCGCTGAACGCCCAAGGGCTGACCGCGGCGGCCATGGAAGCGGTCGAATTGCAGCGCTGCCTGGCCGCCGGACGGGAGGACCTGTCCATGCGCTTCTTCCGGGCGGCGGCTCGGAAGCTGGCCCCGGCGTGGGAGATGACTGTGAATGTCGCAGCGCCGGATACGCCCAGCAGCACGGTCGCACGGCTTCGAGGCCGGTTCATGGACCGGGTCGTTTCGGCCGCTACACGTGACAACACAGTTGCGGCACAGTTCGCGCGCGTGTTCGCGCTTCTTGACCCGCCGACAGCATTGCTGCGTCCCCGAGTCCTGTGGCGCGTCGCCGTCTCAGGGATGACGCGTGACCGGGAGACCCGGCGAACCGTAGCCGAACGCTGACGCGCGCGCGGCTGAGCCACTTCCGACGGTCGTCCCGAACTCATCGCAGGGCGTCGTAGATCGCGGCGACGTAGGCGGCGGCGCGGTCCGAGCCGAGGATGTCGCCGCCCATCTTGTTCATCACGTACGCGATCGTCATCCGGCGTTCGAAGTCGACGATCGCCATCGACCCGCCCCAGCCGCCCCAGTAGGCGATCCGGCCCTCCGGCACCCACGGCAGGGTCCGGAGGTCGGCCACCGCGAAGCCCAGACCCCAGCGCAGGTGCAGGCCGTTGACCAGGTCGACGCCGTCGGTCTGCGGTTCCAGCACCAGCGCGCCGGTTCCGGGTTCGAGCAGGCGTACGCCCCCGGCCCGGCCGTCGCGGGCCAGCGCGGACAGCATGCGGGCGACCGAACGGGCGTTGCCGTGCCCGTTGGCGCCGCCGATCCGCGCCGCCCGCCAGGCGTCCGAGTTCGCCGCCCGCGCCTCGACCGTGGGGCCGGTGAACGTCCGGTAGGCCACTGTCCGATGGTCGAGGTCCTCGATGTCGAACGGCAGCGGCGGCGGGGGGAACGACGTCCGCGATCCGGCCGGCCATGGCTGATGTCGCGCCGATCCCGAAGTCGGCGCCCAGGGGGCCGGCGATTTCCTGGGCCACGAACGGGCCGAGGTCGCGGCCGTCCACGCGGCGGATCAGCTCGCCGAGCAGGTGGCCGTAGACCCACAGGTGGTAGCCGGAGGCGGTGCCCGGTTCCCACCACGGCTCCTGCGCGGCGAGCCGGCCGGCCACCGCGTCGTGGTCGTAGAGATCGGTGACGTCCGCGGGGGCGGCCAGACCGGGGACGCCGGAGGCGTGCGCCAGCACCTGCCGTACCGTGACGCGGTCTTTGCCCTGGGCCGCGAACTCGGGCCAGTAACGGGCGAGCGGCGCGCCGAGGTCGATCACGCCGCTTCCGGCCAGCTTGAGCACGGCGAGGGCGGTGACCAGCTTGGTGATCGACCAGACGTTGACGACGGTGTCGCGCTCCCATGCGCGGGTACGGGCTTCGTCGGCGAACCCGCCCCAGAGGTCGGCGACTGTCGCACCGTCGACGTCGACGACTATCGAGGCGCCCAGCTCGGCCCCGGTCGCGAGATGGTCTTCCAGCAGCGTGCGAAGCTTGGCCAGCGATGCGGTGGTGGTTCCGTGAACCAGCGACGATGTCATGAACCGAGCGTCCGGGCCTCACACCGGTGTGAAGGTCAAGAGGTGATTACCGTGAACCTTGTGACGATGACCATCGGGCAGATGTCGGCCCGGACCGGTGTGCCGCCACGGTTGTTGCGCTACTACGAGGAACAGCACCTGATCACGCCGGGGCGCGACGGCAACGGGTACCGCGTGTACTGCGAGATGGGCGTGCAGCGGATCGGTCAGATCCGGTCGTTGCTGGACGCCGGGTTGCAGACCAGGGCGATCGCCGACCTGTTGCCGCGGTTGTCCGGTCCGGGCATCGTCGCGCCGGCCGGTGACGGGTTCGAGGTGCTCGCCCTGCTGTGCCGCGAGGCGACCGCTCTGCAGGAGCGCATCGACGAGCTCACCGCCCGCCGCGCGGCGATCATCGGGTATGCCGCCGACGTGCTGCGCGTCATGACGAGCGATCGGTCCTCATGAGCCGAGGACGATGGCCAGCAGCGCTGTCGCCGCCGGCACGGCCTGGGTCAGGAAGCCGGGAAGCCGGGCGCGGCGCCGGTCGGCCGCGAGCAGTGCCGCCGCGGCGACGATCATGGACAGCGCGGACGCGGTGATCAGGGTGGCGCCGGTCGTCGTCGCTCCGATCACTGTCGCGGCCGCGCCGGCCAGGGCCGTCGTACCCAGAAGCAGGTTGTAGACGCCCTGGTGGAACGCCCAGAGGCGGACGGCCGGCACGTCCGCGGCGGCGACCTCGAACATTCGCTGGGTGCTCGGCCGGGAGAACAGCAGGCTCTCCCGGGCGAAGATGTACCCGTGCAGGGCCGCGGCCACCAGCGACGCGCCGGCGGCGATGGCGCCGGGCAGGTTCATGCCGTGCGCGCGGCGTGGTAGGCGGCCAGCACTTTCGGTACGCCCGCGTCCATCATCTTGCGGCGGACGTTGCCCAGCAGCTTGGCCATGGCGAATCCGCCGGCGCCGGTGAAGCCGGTGTGCCGCCAGGTGAAGCGGGTGCCGCCGGGGATCGGCTCGAGCAGGTAGGTGACATCGGTGACGTCGTCACTCTCCTCGTCGCCCTTCCACGTGTAGTGCATCGACCGGGGAGCGTCGACCGCCTTGATCTCGCAGTAGACGATGCCGGCCCAGCCGATGGTCGGCTTGCCGACGAACCGGAACCGGGTGCCGGGCGTCGGGGCGAAGCCGTCGGGGCGGCCGCCCTGCCCGGTGGTGGTCCACTGGCCGACGTACTCAGGGTCGGTCATCACATGCCAGACCTCCTCGATCGCATACGGGTATTCGCGGACGACGGTGTATTCACTCATGGCGTCGACGGTAGCCTACCTTCCGGTAGGTAGGCAAGCCTACCGTGCGGTAGGCTGCGGTGATGAGCACGACATCGGACACGAGCGTCGGCCGGCGGTCCGGCCCCGAGACCCGCGCGGCCATCCGTCAGGTCGCGCTGCGACTGTTCACCACCCAGGGGTACGAAGCGACGTCGATGCGCCAGATCGCCGAGATCCTCGGCATCAAGAAGGCGTCGCTGTACTACCACTTCGCCGGCAAGGAAGACATCGTCCGGTCGCTGTTCGACCAGCGAAGCTCCGAGGCCGAGCAGCTGCTCACCTGGGTCTCGGCTCAACCCCGGACGGCCGAACTCGTCCGCACGGCGGTGCTGCGGTGGGTGGAGTCGTTCTCGGCCGACAAACTCCACGGCATCCGGTTCCTGTCGGCCAACCCGCTGCTGCTCCGGACGTTCGCCGCCCAGGGTGGCGAGCAGATCGGCTCGGCGCTCAATACGCTGGCCGGCACCCTCGTCGGCCTGCTGCCCGATGCCACCGCCGTCGACGCTCTGCAGCTCCGGATGGCGCTGCTCAGCATCAACGCCGCGATCGAGGCCGCTGCCGCCGGCGACTTCACCGACGAGCAGATCCTGGCCGCCGCCCGGAACCACGCGGACGTCCTGGTCAGCGCCCTCCTGGCCGGCCCGCGCGGCGTCAGCCGGCCCCGTACGCCCAGCTGATCGGCCCGGGCCGTCGGCGGTGTGCGCCGATGCTGACCCGCCTCAGGCGGGGTGGCGGGCCAGCCGGCGCAGGGCCAGGGCCAGCTGCAGGCGCAGACGGCCGTGCGGGTCGCGGATCGACCAGCCGAGCAGGTGTTCGGCCTGATTGATGCGGTCCTGCAAAGTCGAGTGGTGTACGCGCGACGTCGCCGCCGCCGCGCGCAAGCTGATCGCGTCGGCCGTGGCGTGCAGCGTGCTCAGCATCCACGGGGCCGCCGCCGCGGCGTGGGCCAGCGCCCGGACGTCGGGCAGGCCGGACTGGTCACCGGCCGCGGCCAGCAGGGCCAGGGCGCCGAGCTCGTCGTGGTGGACGACCGCCGGGCCGGGATCTTCCTCCGTACCCTCGGCCGCGAAGCGGAGCGCGACCCTCGCCGCCTGCCATGACCACGGCAGGTCGAGCACCGCGACCGCGGGGCCGACCCCGGCGCGGCCGGGAAACTCGGGCCGAGCGCCCACAAAGATCACCGGAACACCGGACTCGACCGCGGCCGCGGCGGCGGGCCGGGCCGGCGACAGACCCAGGCGGCGAGCGGCCTGGGTGCGGGCCTCCTCGGTGGCCGTCTCGTCGACCAGCACCTCGGCCGCGGCCCGGCCCCGGGTGCGGTCGAGGACGGCCTTGGCGGCGGCCGCGGCCCGTTCCAGGATCATCGCCTCGACCGGGCCCGCCGGGCCGGCCCGCTCCAGCCAGAGCGTGGCCGACCCGGCGGCGGTGGACATCCACGCCGGATCGGGTGCGGTGTCGGCCGGCGCGGTGCGACCGTCGGCGGTGATGCGTACGCGGACCCGGCGCTCGTCGTCGACCAGGCGGGCCGGGCACTCGGCCAGCACCACCGCGCCCCGGACGACGGCGTGCAGCCCCGCCCGCGCCTCGGCCAGCCGGTCGAAATACTCGATCACCCGCAGCGCCGCGCCCGCGTCGGCGTCCAACGCGGCGAGCCTGACCGCCAGGTCCTTCATGTGACCCAGGCTAGGCGTCGAGGATGCGCCGCAGCCATTGAACGCGGGCCGCCTTGGCGTCCTGGGAGATCTGCGCCTGCGGCACCATCATGTCGAAGCCGTGGAAGCCGCCCGGCCACACGTGCAGCTCCGCGGCCCCTCCGGCCTGCCAGATCCCTGTCGCGTAGGCGACGTCCTCGTCGCGGAACGTCTCGGCCGAGCCGACGTCGATGAACGCCGGCGGCAGGCCGGACAGGTCGGTGGCGCGGGCCGGCGCGGCGTACGGCGAAACGTCGGGACCGCCGCGGGCGTCGCCGAGCAGGGCCGTCCAGCCGGTCTCGTTGGCGGTCCGGTCCCACACGCCCAGCCCATCCATCTGATCGGCCGACGGGGTGTCGTTGCGGTCGTCGAGCATCGGGCACATCAGCATCTGCCCGGCCAGCGCCGGCCCGCCCTCGTCCCGCGCCTTCAGGGCCACCGCCGCGGCCAGCCCGCCGCCCGCGCTGCCCCCGGCGATCAGCAGCCGGTCGGAGTCGAAGCCGAGCTCGGCGGCGTGGGCGGCGGTCCAGACCAGGCCGGCGTAACAGTCGTCGACCGGGCCCGGGTGCGGGGTCTCGGGGGCCAGCCGGTAGTCGACCGAGACCACGACCAGGCCGAACTGGTCGGCCCAGTCGAGCAGATCGGGTACGCCGGTCCGGTTGTCGCCCATGATCATGCCGCCGCCGTGGGTGTGGTAGAGGCAGCCGAGCACCCGATCGGTGGCCGTGGGCCGGCAGATCAGCAGCGACACCTCCGGATCCTGGCCGAGGCCGGGAACCTGCCGCTCCTCGACCGTGAAGGTCCCGTCCCGGGTGAGCATCTCGTCGGGCACCGGCGGCAGCGCTTCCCCGCCGCGCATGGCCGGGATCATGTCGAGGGTCAACTTGCCGGGCATCATCTCGGTGATCGCCGGGAGGGCGGCGCCGAGTTCGGTGTCGAACGGCGGTGGTTTCATGCGTCCAGCTTCCGTCGCCTGGCCCGCGCGACGCGAGCGCCATGCGGCGGGCATTACCCGCCAGTTGGCGGGTCCCGGCACGCGTGCGGTGGTCACGTGGGTGCCGTCGCGCGCCTCAGGAAACCAGTGTCTGGTCAGGACGGTCGGCGGTGAGCGCCCAGGCGGTGATCTCGTCGGCCGGCCGGGGGCGGCAGAAGAGGTAGCCCTGGGCGGCCTCGCAGCCGATCTCGTCCAGGATCGCGACCGTCTCCTCATGCTCGACGCCCTCGACCACCACGTGCAGGCCGCAGGCGTGGGCCAGGTCGGCGATCGCGGCCACGATGGCGCGGCCGCTGCCCTCGGTCTCGATGCGGGTGGTGAACCGGCGGTCGATCTTCAGCTCGTCCAGGGGCATCTCCTGGAGGTAGCTCATCGACGAGTAGCCGGTGCCGAAGTCGTCGATCGACACGCGTACGCCCAGCTCACGCAGCTCGCCCAGGATTGTCGCGGCGCGGCACGGGTCGGCGATGACCATGCTCTCGGTGATCTCGACGGTCAGCTCGCCGGGCTGGGTGTCGTAAAGGTCCATGATGGACCGCACGTGGGCCGGGAAGCCGAGATCGTGCAGGCAGTCGGCGCCGGCGTTGACCGCGACCGGCAGTGACAGGCCGGCCTCGCGCCAGGCCCGTGACTGGGCCAGCGCGGCCGACAGCACCACGTCGGTGAGCGGCCGGATCAGCCCGTTCTGCTCGGCCACGGGGATGAACCGGTCGGGGCCGAGCAGGCCGCGGGCCGGATGCCGCCAGCGGACCAGCGCCTCGACCCCGGTCGGCGTCCGGTCGCCGACCCGGACCTTGGGCTGGTAGTGAACCTCCAGCTCGCCGTTCTCGATGGCGTTGCGCAGCTCGGCGCCGGCGGTCAGCTTCTCGGTGCTGTTCTCGTCCTGGGCCGCGTCGTAGAGGGCGACGCCGAGACGGTTGCGCTTGGCCGTGTACATCGCGACATCGGCGTGCCGCAGCAGCTCGGTGGCACTGCCGCTGGGCAGCGGGTGCAGCGCGGCGCCGATGCTGGCGTTCACGTCGACGACGTAACCGTCCAGCTCGGCCGGGCGGCACAACGTCTCCAGGATCCGCTCGCCGACGGCCATCAGATCCTCGGCCGAGCGGATGTCCGGCAGCACCACCGCGAACTCGTCGCCGCCGAGCCGGGCCACCGTGTCCTGGTGCCGGGCCGCCTCGGTCAGCCGGTCGGCCACCTCCTGGATCAGCCGGTCACCGACCAGGTGGCCGAGCGTGTCGTTGACCTCCTTGAAGTGGTCGAGGTCGAGCAGCAGGAGCCCGGCGCCGCCGGCCGCCGCGACCGCTTCGTCGAGGCGCTCGATGAGCAGGTTGCGGTTGGCCACGCCGGTGAGGCTGTCGTGCATGGCCTGGTGCCGGCTGTCCCGGGCCTGCCGTTCGGTGCCGCGCTGGTAGGCGACCAGCACCAGGGCGCAGAGCACCACCAGCAGCAGGTCGATGACCGAGATCACCTCGACCGCCAGCAGCACCCGGTGGTTGTTGCGCTGGGTCTGCTCGAGCAGTACGCCCATCTCGAGGTTGTTCCGCGCGATGTTCACCGACGCCTGTTTGCGCAGCGCCGACGCGCTCAGGGCGGCCTGTTTGGCGTCGGAGTCCATCCGCTCGCGGTCGCCACGCTTCTGCGCGTCGATCAGGTCTCGCAGCGTGTAGCTGTAGCCGCCGTAGGTGTTCTGCAGCGTCTGGGCCTGGAACGACTCGGCCGGGCCGCCGTGGGCGTTGAGCCAGCGCAGGTTCTCCTCGGCCGATCCGATCGAGGACAGCAGCGGGCCCCGGCCGACGTCGCTGTCGGCCCGGACGAAGTCGACCAGCTGCTCGTACTCGATGCCGATGAGCAGATAGACCTGGCCCCACTGCCGGGTGACCTGTTCGGCGGCGGCGATCCGGGCGGTGGCCTGGGCGGTGCTGCGGGTGCTGAACAGGCCGAGTCCGGCGAGCAGGGCGAGACCGGCCGCGAGCGCGGCGATGGCGGTACGCGCCACCGCCCGGCGCTGCATCCCGATCGCCCGCATCCGCTCGCCTCTCATTAGTTCGCTGTCCTCGCCTCAGATTCGGCCGACGGGATCCGACCTTGAGGTTGCCTGGTCCTAGATTCGTTCGCGAGGCGATGATCGCGAGGCGAATCCGGGGACTGAGCACAGCGTCACGTGACTTAGGTCGGACGATGGGGAGGGACGATGCGGGTACGCATGTTTGTGGCTGCTGTGGCCGCTGTGTCTCTCGTGCTCGGCCTCGGCGGCTGCACGTTGCGGCGGGTGGCTTCGCATCCGGCCGTCGGCTTTCTCACCGCCGACGAGGGGATGGGCTACGTGCGCGAGATGACCATGGGGTACGCCACCACGGTCGCCGACGCCGGTGGAGTCGAGCACACCGAGGCCGGCCCGCCCATCGGTGACACCGCTCAGCAGGCCGGCATGCTCGCCGACCTGCACCGCGAGAGCCGCGACGGCATCGCGGTCTTCACCTGGAACCCCGAACTGCTGGCCGCGCCCATGGCCGCGACCGGGGCCGCCGGCACGCCGGTCATCTCGGTGTACTCGCCGCCCGCCCCGGGCTCGGACGTCGGCCTCTACATCGGCAACGACAACTACACGATGGGCGAGATGCTGGCCGACCAGATCGGCGCGCTGCTGCCCCCGGACACCATCGGCACGGTCGTGCTCGGCACGTCGGTCCCGGGCGCCCAGGCCCTCGACGAGCGCATCGCCGGCCTGCGCTCCCGGCTGCCGGTGGTCCGGCCGGGAGTCCGGCTGCTCGGGCCGTTCGACACCAAGCAGGACCCGGCCGGCAACATGAAGTCGTGGGAGCTGCTGGTCGGCGCGAACTCGACCGCGGTGGCCTTCGTCGGCACCGGCGACAGCGACGCCCGCAACCTGGCCCGGCTGCGCGGCCAGGCCACCCGGAGCTGGGTCGGCGCCGGCTTCGGGCTGGACGACATCGCGCTGCGGGCGGTCGGGCACGGCGACTACGCCCTGGTCTCGCCGGAACCGTTCGTGCAGGGTGCGATCGCCGGGTGGCTGCAGGCCGAGCAGGTCAAGGGAAACCTGACGCTGCCCACCGGCTGGATCCCGACGCCAGCGATCGCGGTCACGCCGCAGAACGCGCCGGCGCTGCTGGCCCGGCAGTCATCGACCAAGCAGCGCGCGGAATCGGCCCGGGTGGTCGTACAGGAGATCGTCACTCACCTCGGTGACCACCTGCGGCCTCTCGCCGACGCACGCTAGCGCGCCCTATTCGGTCAGGACGCCTTTGCTCGCGGCCAGTTTGCGGCCGCCGTCCACCGCGTCCCGGTAGGCCGCCGCCGGGGTTTTCGCGCCCGACTCGAGTTGCTGCAACTGGGTGATGAAGACCTGCTCGATGGCGGCGTCGGACGGTGCCTCGTAGGAGAGCCGGGCCTTGGCCGCCGACGCGGCGAACACCGGCGTGGTGCGCTGACCACCGAAGAACGGGTCGGGCGCCAGCAGTTCGGGCATCTGGAACGCGGCCGGCGCGGACGGGAACAGCTTGGCGCCGGCGAACATCTTGGCCTGGTTGGCCGGCGAGAGCAGCCAGCGGATCACCTCGAACGCGGTGTCGTGCCCGCTGCCCGCGGCCGGGACGGACAGGAACGAGCCGCCCTGGTTGGCGCCGTCGGCGCAGCCGTTGGCCACCCGCCACGTCCCGGCCGACTTCGCCGCCGAACTCTGCAGGTCCTGCGCCAGCCAGGCCGGGCCGGTGTCGCTGGCGACCGCGCCCGCCTCGTACGCCGGAAATCTCTTCTCGTCGTCGTTGAAGATCCCGGCGCTGATGCCCATCCCGAGCGACTCGACAGCGATGTCCCAGGCCGCGCGGACTTCGTCGCTGTCACCGATGTAGTGGTTCGACTCGTTCACGTACCGGCGCGAGCCCTGCCCGACGCAGCTGGAGAAGAGGTCGGCGGCGTTGCAGAACAGGCGTACCGACGGCAACTTGTGCACCAGCCGCCGCCCGAAGGCGAGGTACGCGGCCCAGTCCTTGCACGCGACGGCCACGTCGTCCGGTTCAGCGGCCAGCCCCGCCTTCCGGAAAAGGTCGTACCGGTAGAAGATCGCCGTCGGTCCGGTGTCGATCGGAAAACCGACCAGCCGGTTGTCCAGCGTGCTGCCCTGCCGCCACTTCCAGTCCAGGTACTGATCCTGCAGGTCGCGGGCGCCGAGCGTGTTGAGGTCGACGAAGAGATCGGCGCGGGGGAGCACCGAGCTGATGTCCTCGCCCTTGATCCCGGCGACGGCCGGGGCCCCCGGACCGCCCAGCGCCTTGGTCAGCTGGTCCTGGTAGTTGCCCTCGACCGTGGTGACGCTCAGCTTGGTCCGGCCCGCGAACTGCCGCACGGCCTGCTTGACCATGGCGTCGTCGAGCCCGCTGGGCCAGATCCACAGCGTGGTGGTGCCGTCGTCGGCGGCCGGCTTGTCCTGGTCACCGCAGGCGGCGGTCAGACCGGCGGCCGCGACGACGGCGCCGAGCAGCGTCCGGCGACGAACTGGCACGGCTGAAGCTAACCAGGAAGACGGGCCCGGCGCCGGGGGTTCCGGGAAAACCAGGTGGTCCATACCCATCCACCGATCGGTGGACCGCGGGCGTCTGCGGCCGGTTGATGGAACGGGCCCGCCGCGCCACGACGCTGAACTCATGCCAATCATCGATGTCAGAAACTTCCGCAAGGAGTACGGGCCGACCGTCGCCGCCGCCGACGTGACGTTCTCGGTCGAGCGCGGCGAGATCTTCGGCATCCTCGGCCCGAACGGGGCCGGCAAGAGCACCACGGTCGAGGCGATCGCCGGGCTCCGCCGAGCCGACAGCGGGTCGATCGAGGTGCTCGGCCGCGACCCGGCCGACCCGGAGCTGCGCCGGCTGGTCGGCGTGCAGCTGCAGGAGTCGGCGCTGCCCGACCGGATGACCGTCCGCGAGGCGCTGGAGCTGTTCAGCGCGTTCTACCCCGACCCGGTGGACTGGCCCGAACTGGTCCGCGAACTCGGCCTCGGCGACAAGCTGAAGACCCGGTACGCCAAGCTCTCCGGCGGTCAGAAACAGCGGCTGTCGATCGCCCTGGCCCTGATCGGCCGGCCCGAGGTGGCAATCCTCGACGAGCTCACCACCGGCCTGGACCCGCAGTCGCGCCGCGACACCTGGGACCTGATCGCCGGCATCCGCGACCGCGGTGTCACGGTGCTGCTGGTCACCCACTTCATGGAGGAGGCCGAGCGGCTCTGCGACCGGATCGCGGTGATCGACCACGGGGCCGTGATCGCCCTGGACACGCCGGCCGGGCTGGTCGAGCGGGTCGCCGTCGAGCAGCGCATCCGCTTCCGGCCGTCCGCCCCGCTGGACGAGAAGCTGCTCACCGCCCTGCCCGAGGTGCGCGAGGTTCGCCGGCACGGCCCGGCGGTCGAGGTCGTCGGCACCGGCGCCCTGCTGCAGGCCGTGACCAGCGTGCTCGCCTCGCACCAGATCGTCGCCGCCGGCCTCCGCCTCGAACAGGCCACCCTGGACGACGCGTTCGTGCAGCTCACCGGCCGCCCCGCCCGCACCGAAGACTGAAGAGGAACCGTCATGCGTGCCTTTTTCCAGCTCACCGCCTCCGAGTTCCGCCTGTTCATCCGCGAGCCCATGCTCGCCTTCTTCGGCCTGCTCTTCCCGGCCGTGCTGATCGGCATCCTGGGCTGCATCCCGGACTTCCGCGAGGCCAATCCCGACCTGGGCGGCCAGCGGGTGATCGACTTCTACGTGCCGATCGCGCTCGCCCTGGCCATCGCCATGCTCGGCCTGCAGAGCATCCCGCAGCTGCTCGCCACCTACCGCGAACGCGGTGTGCTGCGCCGGCTGGCCACCACGCCGGCGTCGCCCATCATGCTGCTCGGCGCGCAGCTGACCATGGCCTTCGGCACCGCACTGGGCGCCGGCGTGCTGGCCACTCTGGTCGGCCGGATCGCGTTCGGCGTGCCCCTGCCCGGCAACGTGCTGCTCTACCTGCTCGCGTTCCTGCTCTGCGGCGCGGCGGTGTTCGCGGTCGGCATCTTCGTGGCCGCCGTCGCGCCCAGCGGCAAGGCCGCCAACGGCATCGGCACCGGACTGTTCTTCCTGCTGATGTTCTTCGCCGGGCTGTGGACGCCGCGCGAGCTGATGCCGGACTGGCTGCAGCGGATCGGCGAGCTCACCCCGCTCGGCGCCGGCCAGGCGGCGATGCAGGCGGCGTCGGTCGGGCATGGGCCGACGCTGCTCTCGGTGGTCGTGCTGCTGGCGTACGCCGGAATCTTCACGGCCGGCGCGGCTCGCTTCTTCCGGTGGAGTTGACGCGGTCAGCCGGGCAGGAACCATTGCTGGTCGAGGCCACCGGAGCAGCCGTCGACCCCGGTGGCCTCCAGGCACAGCCCGGACCGCGGGTTGTACAGGCTGGCGTCCGTACGCGGCACCCAGACCTGCGCGCGGGACCCGTCGCAGGTGCGGAGCCCCCCACGGGCGTCGAGGCACTTGCCGAGGGCCCGGACCGTACGAGTGGCCCGGTCCACCGTCCATCGTTGAGCGTTGGTCCCGTCGCATTCCGCGAGGCCGACCACCGACCGGCGCCCGTCGAGGCACCGGCCGGAGTATCCGATGACCGCGCCCGCCGCATCGGGGGAGGTCAGCGTCACGTCGACGGTGTGGTTGCCGGTGAGGGTGGCCGGCACCAAGGCCGGCGCCGGCCGGCCGTCGATCTTGACGCGGGCGACGGTGCTCCCGGCGCCGCGCAGGTTCACGGTCAGCGTGGCGTCGCGGTAGCGGAGACCGGACAGCGACACGGCGCCCCAGCCGGCGGGCAGGGTGGGCTGGATCGCCAGCCCGTCGACGGCCGGCCGCAGCCCGAAGACGTCGGTGTACATCATCCGCAGGAACGCGGTGGCCGACCAGGTCTGGTCGGGTTGCGACGTCCAGTGTGAGCGGGTCTGCCAGCCGCCGTCGACGGCGCCGGTCGACGCGTTGTAGATCTCGGCGAAGTCTCCGCTGCCCGTGACCAGCCGGGTCAGGGCGGCCAGCTCGAACTGGAAGCGGGCCGGCTGACCGGAGCGGGCGGCGGCGTCAGCCCACATGCCCTGGACCATCGGCCAGACGATGGTGTTGTGGCGGCCGGGCCGGGCCTCGCTGTAGCGCGGGAAGTCGGGGTAGACGTCGGTGATGCCGTACGGCCGGAGGTGGGTCTCGCGCATGATCGAGCGCGCCTGGGCCCGGTCGGCCACGCCGAACAGGATGGCGAAGGCGAGGCCGGTGCCTTCCTCGGACGGGTCGAGCGTGGCCGGGGCGCCGTCGCCGTTGTGGATGAAGTATCCGTACGTGCCGCGGCCCGGATCCCAGAAGTGTTCGTTGATCCGTCCGCGCAGCGTGTCGGCCGCGGCGTTCAGCGCGCCGGCCTCGCTCCGGGGGCGGTGCAGTGCGGTCGCCATCCGGGCGGCGCTGCGGTACGCCGAGTAGTACAGCGTGTTGGTGCTCAGCGACATCATGGTCGACGTGCCGGGGTAGGAGCCGACGAAACTGCCGCGGCTCTCGGTCGGGTCGGCCGGCGGCACCGGGTATCCGGCGATGCCGTCGTTGAAGAAGGCAGGGCCTTGGAACAGCCCGTACGCGGCGTTGTAGTTGGCGCTCCGGCGCAGGTCGAGGGTGTTGACGGCGGTCCGGTAGGCGTCGCCGAGGAAGCCGGTGTCCCCGGTCAGCAGGTAGTGGTTCCAGGCGGCGGTCAGCCAGACGACCTGGTCCCACCATTGGTCGTCCTGGACCAGGAGCAGCCGCCCGTCGTCCTGCCGGTGGACCACCGACCACAGGGTGTTCCGGGCGACGTCCGGTTCGAGCAGGCTGGCCGCGTTCCACGAGTTGACCGACGCGTCCCGGGTCCACGGTTGCGGGTAGCCGCCGCCGGCGCGGATGAACGTGCCGGGTGGATCCTGCATCAGGCCGCTCTGGTTGTAGACGGCCGGGTCGTACGGGACGGTGTTGATGTCCAGCAGGTTGGTGAGCGCTTTGGCATACGCGTCGCCCACTGTGGACCGGATCGTCGGGTCGGCGATGGTCAGCACCGGGCGGGCGGCCGGCGCCGCCGCCGACGCGGGTGCGGCCGGAGCGGATAGGGATCCGCCGACCAGCAACAGTGCTGCGAACAGAGCCTGACCAGGGCGAGACGACATGACGGCACCTACTTTCCTCGGCCCGAGGCCCTCAGTCGACATCGATTTGTGTCGATAAGTCAAGGGGTCGAGGTCGTCCGGCCCCGCTCGGGCGGGCCCATCGGGCGCTCGGCGACGCGGCCGCGGCCCGGGACATGTCGGCGGCCGCCCTGCCGTGCGCGGAAGAGCAGGATCTGCCCGACCGCGCCGTCTCGAAGCCCCGCTGCGGGCCCGACTGTTGCTACAGGAAACGCTCGGGGTCGAAGTCGTCGAGGTCGATGATCCGGACCCGGGGCAGGACGTTGGTGAAGCAGCCCGCGTCCTCCTCGATGTCGAACACCTGCAGCCCGGCCAGGTCGGCGAAGCCCGCGTTGAGGAATTCCTTGAACCCGACCACCCCGACCTGGCGATCACCGTGCAGCAGCTGGTCGATCTGCGGCAGGAAGTCGCCGTCGTGGCTGGCCAGCAGCACGTTGCCGGGGCGGTGGGCGATGGCCTCCAGGGTGCGCTGGATGCCCAGGTCGACGACCTTCTGATCGGGGGTGCCGGCCAGCGGGATCGGCCGGTAATCCATGCTCAGCAGCGCCCGGACGAACGGCATCGGGAGGGCGCCGGTCGAGGCGTTCAGGAAGAACAGGCCCTTGACCGGCTGCTGCCACGTCTGGTGGGCGAACTCGCGCAGACGTTCCCACCGGGGCCGCTCGGCCGGGGCCGGGCGGCGCTCGAGAACGCTGTTGCCGAGGGTGGCATCGATATTCTCCCCATCGACGATGAGGTACGTGACGGTTTCCGGCATGGGCCTGCCTCTCACACGACGATGCCGGCTCAAGGATACGTACGCCCGCCGCGAACAGGGGTTACCGCCCCCGGCCGCGGCGGGCAGGGTGCTGGGTATGACCGCTTTCGCCTTCCAGGCCGTCCCGCAGAACGCCGCCGAGTGGATCCAGACCGCGCGTACGGCCGAGGCCAACGGCTTCGACACCCTGCTCACCCCCGACCACCCCGGCCTGGGCCCGGCGCCGCACGTCGCCCTGGCCGCGGCGGCCGCGGTGACCAGCACGATCAAACTCGGGGCGTACGTGGTGAACGCCGGCGTCCGCGAGCCGATGTTGCTCGCCGCCGACGTGGCGACGCTGGACGTGGTGTCCGGCGGCCGGGCGCTGCTCGGCATCGGCGCCGGGCACAACCCGGCCGAGTGGGAGTGGGTCGGGCAGACCCGCCCCGACGTGCGCGGCCGGGTCGACCGCTGCATCGCGGTGGCCGAGGCGACCCGCCGCCTGCTGGCCGGCGACGAGGTCACAGTAGACAGTGCGGTGCTGCGGATGACCGGGGCCAGGCTGACCGCGCCGCGGCCGGTGCAAGAGAAGGTGCCGCTGCTGTTCGGCGGGGGCAACTCCCGGCTGCTGCGCTGGGCCGCCGAGGAGGCGGACATCGTCGGGCTCTCCGGGCTGGGCAAGACCAAGGCCGACGGGCGCGACCACGAGGTGCGCTGGCGTCTCGACCAGATCGACGAGCACGTGGCGCCGTTGCGCGGCAAGGTGTTGGAGGCGCTGGTGCAACAGTTCGAGGTCACCGACGACGCGCCGGCCGCGCTGGCCGAGTTCGCCGCCGACACCGGGCTGACCGTCGACGAGCTCCGGCAGGTGCCGTTCATCCTGGTCGGCACGATCGAGGAGATCGCCGGGCAGATCCGCGAACATGAGCGGCGCTGGGGCATCACCCGCTACGCCCTGCGCCCTCCCGCCCTCGACCATCTGCCCGCCCTGCTCAAGGCGCTGGCCTGAGCGGCCGGGCCCGGCGGCCATACGGCGTCCCGGCCGTCGGGCCCGAATTCATATCGCTGTGCGCAGATCCGACATGGTGCGCCCCGGCCCCGCCTTGATGTCCTGTTCAGGTGAATACTGCGAAGACGGCACTGATCACCGGCGGCACCAACGGCATGGGGCGCGCTGTCGCCCAGCGGTTCCTCGACCGTGGCATGCGGGTGATGGTTACCGGGCAGACGCCGGCCTCCCTGGCGGAAGCGCGCGCGATACTCGGTGACGACGCCCGCGTCGTCCGGAGCGACGCCGGAGACCTGACCGAAATCGACGCGCTGTCCCGGCTCGTCACCGACGAGTTCGGCACCCTGGACGTGCTGGTGCTCAACGCCGGACTCGCGGAGCCGTCGCCGTTCTCCGAGATGACCGGGCGTGGTTTCGACGCGGCATTCGCGGTCAACGTCAAGGGACCGTTCTTCACCGCCAAGGCGCTGGCGCCGGCCCTGCCGGACGGTGGTGCGATAGTGCTCACCACCTCGATCGGCAATATCATGGCGCGGCCGACGATGCTGGCGTACGACGCCAGTAAGGCGGCGCTGCGGGCGCTGACCCGCGGTCTCGCGGCGGAATTCCTGCCGCGTGGCGTGCGCGTCAACGCGGTCAGCCCCGGCCCCATCCGCACCTCGATGATCGCGCGGTCCCCGTTGCCCGACGACGTCAAGGCGCGCATGGAGCAGCAGATGGTCGAAGCCACCCCGATGCGACGGTTCGGCCGTGCGGAGGAGATCGCGGCAGCGGTGGAGTTCCTCGCGTTCGGCGCGACCTTCACCACCGGCGCCGAGTTGCCCGTGGACGGTGGATGGTCGCAGCTGCTGTCGTGACGGATCAACCGTGGCGTTGCCGGTACCGGCCGGGAGCGATCGAGAATCGCTTGCTGAACGCGGCCGAGAACGCGAACTCGCTGGAGTATCCGGTCCGCCGCGCGACCGCCGCCAGCGGTTCCCGGGTGGACCGCAGCAGCCAGGCCCCGTGCGCGAGCCGCCGGCCGATGACATAGGTCATCGGCGGCTCGCCCACCGCGGCTGTGAACCGCCGCGAGAACGTGGCCGGCCGCATACCGGCCACGTCGCTCAGGCGGCGCAGGGTCCACGGCGCCCGCAGATCGGCGTGGACCGCCTGGAGCGCGGCCGCGATCTCTGGATCGGTCACGGCCGACCAGTCGTCCTGCTCCGTCCACCAGCGCAACGTGTGGATCAGCAGGAGGTCGAGCAGCGCGGGGATCATCAGCCCCGCCTCGGCCCGGCCGTCCCGCATCTCCTCGGCGACGAGGCCGACGAGCCTGCGCAGGGACGGATGACGGTCGTAGTCCGGCGTCATCACGACGGTCTCCGGCATGCTGCGGAGAAACGGATGCAGCGGGCCCGGGACGTGCTGGTAGCCGCCGCAGACGAACTCGGCATCGACCGAGACCGGGTCGGGCCGCCGAGCGGGCGGCGCGGACAACCGGCTCAGCGGAAGCGGACCGTGGCAGAGACCGTGGTCCCGGCCCGTCGGCGAGAAGACCACATCGCCGGGCCGCAGGGCGACCGGCGACCGGTTCGCCGTGATCAGCCAGGCGGCGCCGCGCCGGATGAGGTGGAACCCGGCACCGTTGGTCACCGGGAACCGCACGCCCCACGAGCCGGAGAGGCGGAAGACGTGGCCGCCCGCCTGGCCACCCATGCGCAGGCTCCCAGCGATCTGACTGATCACGTCCACCGCGCTATGGTACGGACTTTCCGCGGCGCCCCGGCCGATCGATGTTGTCGGCAACGGGAATTGACACCGCACTAGTCGTCGGTGAAGAGCTCCTGCTCGACCTTGGCGCGGTAGTCGACGTAGATCTGCTTGTAGCGGGCCACCGCCCCCTGACGGTCGCCCGCCTCGAGCAGCTCCAGGATCGCGTCGTGACCCTCGATCCAGGTGCTCCACAGGTTGCTCTCGGCCGACATGGCGAGGATGCGCATCGTCCGGGCGACGACCAGGTCGACCATCGACTGCAGCTCGCGGTTGCCGCTGGCCAGGATCACCGTGGTGCTGAAGTCGGCGCCGGCCGCACCGGCGGCGAGCACGTTGCCGCCGGCCAGGGCCTCGACGAACTCCTTCTGCCGCTGGCGCAGCGTGTCGAGGTGGGTCTCGGTCAGGTTCTCGACGCCCCACTCGAAGCCGGCGCAGGCGAGCACGCCCATCACGTCGATCAGCTCGAGCGCGTTCTTCTGCGTCACCTTCGTGACGTGCCTGGTCCGGTTCGGCGCGATGTCGATCAGGCCCTCGACGGATAGCTGGGCGATGGCCTCGCGCACCGGCGTGATGGAGACGCCCAGGCGTGCGGCCAGCTCGGCGTCCTTGATCAGCGTGCCGGGCGGCAGCTCGCCGGAGACTATCTCGTTGCGCAGCTGCCGGACGACGGCCGCCGTTCTCGTCGGCGGTACCGCATAAGACATGCGGTAAGCCTACTCACCGTGACCTACCCGCAGCGCTCGGGGCAGAGCAGAATGTGGCAATGGTGGGTGTTCCCGTGATCGACCTGGACGTGGACCCGCCGCCGGCGTCCCCCGGTCCGGGCCGCGGTGGCCCGCGCCGGATGCTGCCGCGTCCGCTGATCGCCCTGGTCCTCGTGGCCGTGGTGCTGGCCGGCGCGACCGGTGACCGGCCGCCCGGGCCGGTGCTGCGTCAGGTGCTCACCGCCGGAGGCACCGCGGCGGCGGCGTTCGAGCTCGGCCGGGACACCCTCTACACGGCCACCTACGGGGTCGACAACCCCAACACCTCGTCCGCGGTACGCCGTTACGACCTGATTCGCGGCCGTGAGGTGTGGGCCGTGTCCCTGCCCCAGGGCGTGCAGAACCTGGTGATCAGCGACGCGGCCGGGGTGCTGATGGCCCGGTCCGGCACCGACCCGCGGATCACCTTCCTCGACGCCGCCACCGGCGCCGTGCTGTGGACCAGCGCCGAGGCCAACACTGTGGCGGTCACCATCGCCCGGGCGGGCGTGCTGTTCACCACCGACACCCCCGACGGGACGCTGCTGCGGCTGCTCGATGCGCGTACCGGTCACCCGGTCTGGGAGCGGCGGCTGGTCGCCCGCGTCTTCTTCGGGCCGGACGTCCTCTACGACGGCGCGCCGTCCCGGGTCGCGGTGGCCGAGTTCGACGGCCGGGTCACCGTGCTCGACTACGCCACCGGGCGCGAACTGTCGCACGGCGACGTGGGCGGTCCGCTGCGCCCGGCGCAGTTCCCCGACCTCGAGGGCGTGCTGATCGGCACGGTCGGCGCCAACCGGATGGTGGTCCGGCGCAAGGTCGCCGGGCGGGCCTCGATGACGGCGTACTCGCTGGTGCCCTTCGGCCGGTTGTGGCAGCGCACGGCCGGTCCGACCGGGCTCGCCTCCGACTGCGGCCCGGTGTGGTGCGTGGCCAGCGCGGTGCCCGGGATCAGCGCCCTCGGCGACCCGTCGGCGGTCGGGGTCAGCGCGGTCGATCCGGACACCGGCCAACCGCTCTGGACGAACCGGGAGCTGTCGTTCGCCTTCCGGTTCGACGAGCACACCGTGCTGGCCGGGGACGATCAGGAGACGCCCGAGGTGACGTTGCGCGACCCGCGGACCGGGCGGCTTCTGCAGCGGCTCGGCACCGTGGTCCGGACCCGCGATCTGCTGCTGCACCCGGACACCGCGGCGCCCGGCTGGACCTGGGTGGAGATCCGCGACCGGGCCGGCCGGGTGCGTCCGCTCGGCGTGGTGGCGGTCGGTGCCGCGTTCGGCTGCGAACAGCACGACAACTACCTGGCCTGCCCCACCCTGAACGGCCCGACCGTGGTCTGGCGCTTCCCGGAGAGCTAGGGCGGGTCGGCTGCCGGGCGTGGTCGCGCTTTTCGAAAGCGCAACCACGCACGCACGTGGAGCGAAGCGACCCTCGGCGGGAGCGACGGTCCGCACCACCCACCCAGCTACGACATCCAGCTCTTGATCTTCATTGACCGCCCCCCTCGATCAGCTGGTCGCGGTCGACGCCGGCCTCGTGCAGGATCCGTTCCACCGAGGTGATCGAGAGCCAGTCGATCACCTCGTCGCCGTGCACGACCCGGTACCAGCGGGTGCGACCGCGCCGGACGATCTCCACCCGCCACGCCCCGTCGGGGGTCCGCATCGCCCCTTCGACCTGTCCGTCGGCCGTCACTTCTCTTTGGTGTTGGTGAGCGCGGTCGGCTTGTTCAGGTCGGGCGGGGCGTTCCACTTCTGCAGCTCGGAGCTGCTGCAGACGGCCAGCTTGACCTTGGCCGTGCCGTCGGTGTGGGTGTCGGCGGGGCTGGCGGTCAGGTCGGTCGGGGTCAGGCAGTAGCCGTTGCTGTCGACGATGCGGTAGCTGCTCGCGTAGACACCGGTGTCGCCGTACACCGTCCAGACCTGGTTGCTGTTGAGTGTGCCGGTCGCGCTGCACGAGGTGAGGGTCGCGTAGGTCGACGCGGCTACCGAGCCGGGCGTGGTCAGGCACCAGCCGTTGCCGCTGCCGTCGATGGTCCGGATCCGCTTCTGCAGGATGTTCGTGCCGCCTGAGGACAGGTACCAGGCCTGGTTCCAGGGCGGGACACCGTTCGGGGCCTGCTTGCAGAACCAGACGATCATGTACGGCCAGTCCGGCCGGAAGTTGGTGACGTCCAGGCAGCGGCTGAACTGCTTGAAGTTGACCAGTTGGTTGGTCGCCGCCGAGGACATCCCGGCACCGACGCCGGCCTGCGGACGCCACACGTTCTTGTTCGACACGGCGGCGCACGAGCCCAGGACGATGTCGCTGCCCGCGACGCCGGGGTTGAGCAGGCTCAGGCAGAAGTCGTTCAGTACCGGTGCGTTCTCCCGGGTGCTGGAGAACTCGGAGGAGTCGTTGATGCTCCACTGCTGGCGGGCGCTGAGCCCGAGGCAGGGCTGGAACTTCACGGTGTCGTTGAGCGCCCGCGGGTAGGGCACGTCGAGGCACATTCCGCTGGGTGCGCTGGTCGTCTCCGAGCCGACCAGTTTGATGTTCAGGTCGGCGGTGTACGCGAACCGCTGGACCGCCGTGCCGCCGTTCTTGCACAGTTGCGCCTTGACGACGTTGCCGGCGGCCGGAAACGTGTCCAGCCCGGCGTCCATGCACAGCGCGCCGACGGTGGGCGAGGAGAGCTGGACGGCGCCGCCGCTGATGTTCTCGTTGCTGGTCTTGAAGGTGTACGTCGACTCGAGGGTGCGGGTGCCGCGGGCCCCTTGGGCCAGGGTCAGGCCGGCCGCGCCGCCGATCGACGTCAGTTTGGCCGACACCGGTACGTCGGTCGGCGGGCAGTCCTGCGGTGTGGGCGCGCCGTCGTCGGCCAGGCGGTAGTAGACGATCGCGACCTGGTACTGCGAGCCGGTCATGGACGGGCCGGTCATCGTGCACGGCGGCAGTGACTCGAGGTCGCCCGATCCGGCGGTGGCGGCCGCGCGCAGTTGCCCGAGCGCGACGTCGATGCCGGCCTGCGCGGCCTGCAGCGCGTCGGTACGCGCGGAGATCGTGCGGGTGCTGACGATCTGGTTGGCCACGAACGGGGCGATCGCCGCGCTCAGGGTCATCGCGACCAGGGTGACCATCATCGCGGCCGGCATCGAGCCCTCGTCCCGGCGCCGGGCGGCCCGCCGGGCCCGCCAGAATCTGCCGATCATGACGGCCTCCCCTTGCTGCAGTCGTTGGTCGGGGGCGTGTCGCGCGACGTGTTCAGGGCGGTGAAGGTCGTGTCGACGGACGCGGTGCTGTCGCCGCGCTGGGCCGAGACCCGGATCCGCAGCCGCTGGAAGTCGGGCGTGAAGTCGGTGCCGCTCGATCCGGTCGCGACCCCGGCCGCCTGCCGCTCGAAGGGTCCGGCGCTGTCCGGGGTGACCAGGTTGGAGGCGATCGTCTGGCCGGGCGTACCGGCCGCCGGCGGGCTCGCCTTGGGCCAGGTGAGCCACTGCATCACGCCGTGGGCCTCGTCGGTGCTGTCGTTGGCGGTCGACGCCGGCGCGGTCTCGAGCCGGAGCTGGCCGCAGGTGCTGCCGTCGTAGCCGGCGTACTCGACGTACCAGGCGGTGCCGAACTGGCCCGGCGGGCTGATCCAGGACGCGTACCGGAGCTCCCGGTCGACGCGCTGGAAGGCGTTCTGCAACTGGGCCTGGATGATCGAGATCGATTCGGCTTTGGCGCTGGTCTTGTAGGCCTGCAGGATCGCCGAGGTGAAGACGACCAGCACCACGCTCATCACGCTGAGCGAGACCATGATCTCGACCATCGAGAAGCCGGCGTCGTCCCGGCGGTCGCGGCGCGTCATCAGATCACCGTCCAGGTGAACATCAGGTAGGCCGACTGCCCGCCACCGGTGACGGTGAACGTGGTCGTGTACGTGCCGGCCGTGGTCGGCTTGCCGGTGACCACGCCCCCGGTGCTCATGGCCAGGCCCGGTGGCAGCCCGGAGGCGGTCCACGACAACCCGGACTGGCCGCCCGCGGTCGCGGTCAGCGAGACCGTGGCGCCCACGGCGCTCGTCTGGTTCGGGGTCGCCGGGGCAGGTGTGATCACCCTCAGGTCGGTGCCGACCCGGGGGGCCACGTTGACCAGGACGACGATCGAGGAGGTCCCGCCGAGGCTGTCGGTGACCGTGGCGGTCACCAGGTACCGGCTCGCCGCGGTGATGATGCCGCTGGTCTGGCCGGTGGTCGCGTTGATCGTGACGCCGGCCGGGAGCCCGGTCGCCGAGAACGTGTACGGAGCCAGGCCGCCGGAGGCCGCCGCCCCCAGGTTGTAGGCGCCGTTGTCGCCCTTGGTGGCGTTCTGCGTGACGATCGACAGCAGCTTCACCGGGGTGTACACGCGCCAGGTGAAGGTGGTGGTGGCCGACTTCTTGCCGAGGCTGTCGGCCGCCTTGACGGTGGCCGTCTGTGGCGTGGCCTGGGTGGTCAGCGGAGTGCCGGTGATGACGCCGGTGCTGGCGTTGATGACCAGGCCGGCGGGCAGGCCGGTGGCGGTCCAGACCATCGGGGCGAGGCCGCCGGTCAGGGTGACCGGCAGGGAGACGGCGGTCAGGGTGCGGAAGACCTGGGCCCCCGGCGACGTCAGCGCCGGCAGGTCGGCCACCACCCAGGTGAAGGTGGCGTCGTCGCTGTTCTTGTCGCGGTCCTCCACGTGGGCCGAGACGGTGTACGTGCCCGCCGTCGTCGGATTGCCGGTGATCACCCCGCCGCTGGAGGCGGTCAGGCCGGGCGGCAGGCTGGTCAGCGTCCAGGTGCGGGGGAGGGTGCCGCCGGCCGCGACGAGCTGGATCGACACCGCTTCGCCGACGTAGGTGGACTGCTTACCCGGGCTGACGATGGCCGGCGGCGGCCGCTTGAGGTCGAAGACCGGGTCGGCGCTCGGGCTGACCAGGGTCGAGGTGACGTAGACGCACTGGCCGCCCGGGCAGGCGCTGTGCGACCAGGTCACGGCGACCACGACCCGGAAGTACGGCACGGCGATGCCCACGATCGGCTTGGTGCCGACGCAGTCGCCCAGGCCGACCAGGGTGTTGACCACCGACAGGGGAGTGACGGCCTTGGTCTGGAAGCAGCTTCCGACGTACCAGTTCTGCTGGTAGGTGACTCCGCCGATGGTGACCGGGAGCGGGGTCAGCGGCAGCGGCGCGGTCACGTCGGGGGAGCTGCCGAGCAGGGTGGTCAGGATCGAGTTGGCGCTGATCTGTGTGCTGTCCAGCACCGACTGCACCTGCGCGGGCGCGGTGGCCAGCTGGGTGGTCGCGCTGGCCAGGGTCCGGCCGGCCAGCAGCGAGGTGGGCGACAGGGCGCGGGCCCGTTCGACGGCGTCGTTGGCCACCTCGACCGCGACCTGCTGGGTGCGCTGCTGCGCGACCACGGTCACCGACTTGATCAGGAACGGCGCGGTGCCGGCCATCACGGTGCCGATCACCGCGAGGGAGACCAGCACCTCGAGCAGGGAGAAACCGTCGTCACCGGTGGCGCGCCACCGGAACCGGCGGTGTGCCGGTGGTTTCGGCACAGAGCCTCGATCGGTCAACATGGCCGTTCCATTCGTCGAGAGTCGGCTGCGCGTCGCGGAGCCGTCGGCGGCCCCCATCGGCCGGGTGACAGCGGACTTGAGACCTTTACTTGGCCGGCGTGGTGGTGATCGACGGGACGCCCTGGCCGGCCGGCACGGCGACGAACGCCTTGAGTGACAACGAGATCGAGGTGGCCGCCGCGTCGCCGTTGCCGGTCGCGGCCAGTGTCACGGCGTCGATCAGGACGGCCCGCGGCTGCGTCTGCTGGAGCTGGGTGAGGAACTTGCCCAGGTCGCCGGCGGTGCCGTCGAGGGTGAGGGCGATCGGCAGCGTGTATACGTCGGCCATGCCGTCGACCGGCGTCGGGGTGTTCACATTGACGCCGCCCACTGTCACGTGCAGCGCGTCGCCGGACTTCTGCAGCTGCCGCAGGAAGTCGGGCACGCCGGAGCCCGAGGGCAGCGCGTTCTGGCTGGTCTTGAGCGCGGCCCGGTACTGCGGCAGCTTCGCCTTCTCGGTTTCCAGGTCGGCGATCCGCTTGTTCAGCACCGCGATCTGGACCTGGGTGTCCTCTGTGGTGTTCCGTAGGTCGGCGGCCTCGGCGTACTTCGGGTTGATGAGGAAGAACCAGCTCATCAGCCCGAGCGCGATGATGACGGCGGCGCCGCCGATCATCCACAGCCGGTCGGCGTGGCGGGCACCCATCAGTTGCCTCCGGTCGTCTTGCACGGGGTGGTGAACCGGCCGCAGAGCGCCCGGGTGGTGACGTCGACGGTCAGGCCGAAGGTCACGCCTTTGCCCTTCTCCTTCTCCTGGGTCACGCTTGTCACGTACGGGTTGGCCAGCGTGCTGACCTGGTTGAGGGTCTCGGCGTAACGGGCCACCGACGGCTTGTCCGGTGCCGTACCGGTGATGGTGATCGTCCCGACCGTGGCCGCGCCGCTGGTGCTGGGCAGGGCCGGGGCGGGTGCGCCGGTCTTGTCGGTCACGAGGGTGGCGCTGATGCCCGTCACCGTCGCCTTCGAGGCCTGGCCGGTGTCGCGGAGGGTGTCGATCAGGACGGCCCACTGCATGTCGTTGGCCATCAGGGTCTTGAGCTGCTTGGTGATGGCGATGTTCTCGCTCTGGGTGTTCACCACCTCGCCGTAGCCGGTCTGCTTGCGTTGCAGGCGGGACTGTTCGGCGGTGACCGACTCGAGGTCGGCCGCGGCGTCACCGGTGCCGCGGTCGGCGACCACGTACCAGCCGGCCAGGGCGAGCACGACCATGCCGACCACGGCCAGCACCCAGCCTCGGGTCCGGCGGGCACGGCGGGCCGCGACCACCTCCTCGGGGAGCAGGTCGGCGGTGATCGAGAGCACCCGGGTGACCTGCTGCGGGGACAGGGCCGGGTCGAGGGGCATCAGGGTGGTCTGGGCCATCAGGCTGCCGCTCCCAGGGTCAGGCCGATTGATACGGCGGCCGATGGGACGAAACTGTCGAAGCCACGCTCGCGGGCCTTGCGGGTGTCGCGGAGCCGGCCGGCGCTGTCGGCGTACATCACGGCGACGTTGAGCGATTGCTGCAGGTGCTCGGCCAGTCCGGGCATCAGCGCGCTGCCGCCGCACAGCGAGATTCGGGTGACCTGTTTCTGCCGCTCGCCCGAGGCCAGGTAGGTGAACGAGCTGCGCAGTTCGTTGACCAGCGGGCGGATCGCGTCGCTGGCCGCGGTGGCGGCATCCGGGGTGCCGTCGCCGTGCAGGCCGAAGCGGCACTTGAGCACTTCGGCGTCGGGCACCGGGATGCCCAGCCGGGTGGCGATGCTCTCGGTCACCTCGGCGCCGCCGCGCGGGACGGTACGCACGATCAGCGGCTCGCCGTCGGCGTGCACGATCACGCTGGTCACGTCGGCGCCGATGTCCACAATGGCCTCGACCTGAGCGTCGAGCCGGGAGGCGGCGCGCAGCAGGGCGAACGAGGCCAGGTCGACGCCGACCACGTGCAGGCCGGCCTTCTCGACCGCCTGCACCGCACCGAGTACGGCATCCTTGGGCATGGCGATGAGCAGGCCGCGTACGGTCGGGTTGGTTCCCGGGTCCTCCAGCGGGTGGAAGTCGAGGATCGAGCGTTCCACCGCCAGCGGCAGCGCGTCGCGCACCTGGAACGGCAGCGACCTCTGCATCTCCTTGGGCGGAAGGTTGGACACCGACATCTCGCGGACCACGAGCTGCGGGTTGGTCACGCCGAGCATGACCTTCTTGGTGTCGAAGCGGCAGGCCGCCCAGAGTTGCCGGAGCGCGGTGGTGACGACCACCGGGTCCTCGATGATGCCGCCCTGCACGGTGCCCGGCGGGAGCGGCACCTGCCCGAAGTTGGTCAGGGTGTGCTCGTCCTTGACGCGGCGGACCTCGACCGCGCGGATGGACGACGAGCCGATGTCCAGCCCGATCGGAGTGATGCCAGCCATCGGTTCCCTTTCTCAGGCTTCTTCAGGCGATGGGAGTGTTGAGCAGGTTCAGGTACCAGTCGGCGATCGGCGCCGCGGCGAACACGGCCAGGAACGCGCCGGCCAGCATGTAGGGGCCGAAGGGGATGCGGGTCTTGCGTTTGGCCAGCCGGGCCGCCATCAGGCCGGCCCCGACCAGGCCGCCGAGGACGAACGCGGCGAACGCGCCGATGGCCACCGCGCCCCAGCCGAGCCAGCCCAGGTAGAAGCCGAGCAGCGGGGCGAGCTTGACGTCGCCGCCGCCCATCGCGCCGAAGAAGGCGACGATCTCGAAGAAGATCCACATGGCGGCCGCCGCGATCAGCCCGCGGATGATCGCGCGCCAGTCGTGCCCGAGCGCGGCGGCCGGCAGCAGCAGGGCCAGCGCGACCGCGTACGAGGGCTTGACGATGGCGTCCGGCAGCCGCAGTTTGTCCAGGTCGATCGCGGCGAGCGCGATCGCGATGGCGGCGAGATAGAGGTACGCCGGGAGCTCCCAGGAGAGCCCGAAGCGAGCCGCCACGGCCACGAACAGTGCCGCGGTGCCCGCCTCGACCAGGGGGTAACGGATGCTGATCGGCGCCCGGCAGTCCGCGCACCGGCCGCGCAGCAGGAACCAGCCGAGCACTGGGACGTTGTGCCGGTTGCGGATCTCGTGACCGCAGTGCGGGCAGTGCGAGCCGGGCTTGACCAGGGACAGGCCCTCGGGCACCCGGTGGATGACGACGTTCAGGAACGAGCCGATGGCGAGACCGAGGAGGCCGGCGATGCAGAGCAGCATGGGCTGCGGCATGTCGACCTCCTCGGCCTCGGCGTGATGGGAAGGAGTGCGATCAGCAAGCGGTGAGCGAGGGGCTGGTCGCGGTGGAGGCCTTGACCGAGCCGCCGGCCGTGCTGTCGTACTTGTACCACTTGCCCGATCCGCCGGTGTTGGTGGCGCAGATGGTGTACGAGGTCACCACCGGGGTGCCGGACGAGACGAAGTTGTAGCCGATCACGGTCTTGTCCGAGACGGTGATCGTGGAGGTCGCCGTCGTGGTGGCGCCGCCGGCCAGCGTGTCCAGCAGGAGGTTGGTGCCGGCGGTGGCGGTCGTGTTGGCCTTGGTCGCCGGGTACGTGTTGCCGTTGTTGGTGTAGAACTGCTCGACCGCGCTGATGGCGCCGCGCACGTCGGACTGGGCCGACTTGTCGGCCGCGCCCTGGCGGTAGTTCAGGTAGACCGGCACGGCGATCGCGACCAGCACGCCGATGATGACCACAACGACCAGGAGCTCGATGAGGGTGAAGCCCTCGTCGTCCTTCTTGGCCCGCAGCCGCTTGATGGTGTCCTGCATTGGGGGTGCCTCCAGTGTGGCGTCAGGGGTAGGGCGGGGACGGAACTGTTTTCCGGGCTCGGGCGCCCGACGTCGACCGGAGGGACCGGTCGTTGCTGCTCCAGGGCGTCAGTTGCTCTGGATGTTCTGGTAGATGGTGAACATCGGAAGGTAGAGACAGATCACCATCCCGCCGACCACGGCACCCATGACGAGGACCATGATCGGTTCGATCGAAGCGGTCAGGGACTCGGCGGCACTGTCGACTTCCCTGTCATAGAAATCGGCAACCTTGTCCAGCATCTGACTGATTTGGCCGCTTTCTTCCCCGACTTCGATCATCTGCGTGACCATCTCTGGGAAGACCTTGTGGTGGCGCAGCGCCGACGACATCGGCTGGCCCTCGCGGACCGCCGACTGCACGTCACGCATGGCCGCGCCGATCACCTCGTTGCCGGTCGTCTCGCCGACCACCGACAGTGCCTGCATGACCGGCACGCCGACGTTGAGCAGCAGCCCCAGGTTCCGGCTGAACCGGCTCATCGCGAGCTTGCGGAACAACGACCCGAAAACCGGAAGCTTGAGCTTCAACCGGTCGATAGCCAGCCGGAACTCCGCGTTGGTCCGGAGCCGGCGCTTCACGAAGGTCGTGGTGCCGAAGACGATGCCCAGGAACAGCGGGCCGATCCACCACATGTTGTGGCTGGCGTCGACCAGGAACTGGGTGATGCCGGGCAGCTCGCCGCCCAGATTCTTGAACATGTCCTCGAAGATCGGGACGATGAAGATCAAGACACCGGCGATGAGTACGAACGTGAAGGACAGCACGATCGCCGGATAGGTCAGCGCGCTCTTGATCTTGCCGCGGAGCGCCGCGTCCTTCTCCAGGCTGTTCGCGATCTGCTCCAGCGCCCGGTCGATCATGCCGCCCGCCTCGCCGGCTCGCACCATGGCGACCATCAGGCGGGGGAACTGCTTCTCGTGCTTGCCCATCGCCGCCGACAGCGAGACACCGCCGGCCACGTCCGTGCGTACCTCGGTGACCGCCTTCTTCAGCGCCGGCGCCGAGGTCTGCTCCTCGAGGATCGACAGCGAGCGCAGCAGCGACATGCCGGACGAGGTCATCGTCGCGAACTGCCGGGCGAACACCGCCAGGTCCTTGAGCTTGGTGCGGTTGCCCAGGCCCGGGATCTTCAGATCGCGGTTCAGGCCCTGGCCGGCCACGGTCAGTTCGAGCGGGACCTCGCCCCGCGTCTTGAGCATGTGCATCGCCGCGGCTTCATTGGCCGCCTCGACCGTGCCCTTGGTCTTGCGGCCGGTCGAGTCGATGCTGTTGTAGTGGAACGTCTTGGTGGCGGGCACACCGATCACATCCGTCCGATGAGGCGTTTGAGCTCTTCCGCCGAGTGACAGATCTCCAGCGCGTGCGGCATCGAGACCAGGCCCTCGCGGACCCGCTCGGCCAGATGCTGATCGAAGGACAACATCCCGTCGTTGCCGCCGGCCTGCATGAACGACGGGATCTGGTGGGACTTGCCCTCGCGGATCAGGCTCCGGATGGCCGGCGTCGCGGTGAGGATCTCGCTCACCACCACGCGGCCCTTGCCGTCCGACTTCGGCGCCAGCGCCTGGGTGACCACGCCCTGCAGCGAGGCCGCGAGCTGGGCGCGGATCTGCAACTGCTGGTGCGGCGGGAAGATGTCGATGACCCGGTCGATGGTCTGGGTGGCGCTCTGCGTGTGTAGGGTGGCCAGCACCAGGTGACCGGTCTCGGCGGCGGTCAGCGCCGTCGCGGTGGTCTCCAGGTCACGCAGCTCACCGACCAGGATGATGTCCGGGTCCTGGCGCAGCGCGTGCTTCAGGGCCTGGGCGAAGGTCTCGGTATCGGTGCCGACCTCACGTTGGTTGACCACGCTGCGCTTGTGCGGGTGGAGGAACTCGATCGGGTCCTCGATGGTGACGATGTGCGCGGCGCGGCTGCGGTTGGCCAGGTCGAGAACCGAGGCCAGGGTGGTGGTCTTGCCCGAACCGGTCGGTCCGGTGACCAGCACCAGGCCACGCGGCAGGTGCGCGAACCGGGCGACCGACTCGGGCATGCCGAGCTCGTCCAGCGGCTTGATCTTGTGCGGGATGGCCCGGAAGACCGCGCCGCACGAGTTGCGCTGGATGTAGAGGTTGCCCCGGAACCGGGAGACGCCGACGATGCTGTGCGCGAAGTCCATCTCGTGCTGGCGCTGGAACGTCTCCCACTGGTCGGCGTCCACCGCCGCCCGGGCCAGCAGGGCCGTGTCGGCCGAGTTGAGCCGGCCGTAACCGGGCAGCGGGCGCAGGCTGCCGTCGACCCGGATCATCGGCGGTGAGCCGACGGTCAGGTGCAGGTCGGAGCCGCCGGAATCGACGAGGGAGACGAGCATCCGGTCCAGCACGGCCAGGTCGTCCGAGGGCGCGGCGAACGCGTCCACCGGCGCCGTCTGCTGCGGCACGTCGTGGTCGACCTCGTACATCTGCGGCACCGACAATCTCTCGCGGGTACTGATGCCCCCCTCATTCGGCACGGCCGGACCGAGGTTTAGCAGCTATTCCGCCGTTTCTGGGCGGGCCCGCGATCAATCCGGTAACGTCGCTAGATCGCCACCCGGGAGACCTCGCGCACGCTGGTCAGACCGCCCGCCGCCTTGGCCAGGCCATCCGCACGCAGGTCGTACATGCCCTGTTCGACGGCGACCTCGCGGATCTCGTTGGAGGAGGACCGCCGGATGGTCAGCGACTCGATCTCCGGCGACACCGGCATCACCTCGTGCAGCGCGATCCGGCCCCGGTAGCCGGTGTTGGCGCAGTTGCGGCAGCCGATCGGTCGGTAGAGGGTGTCCGGCACCTTCAGGTCCTGGAACGGCCAGCGCGCGCCGACCAGCTCCTCCTCGGTCGGGTAGTACGCCTCCTTGCACCAGTCGCACAGCCGGCGGGCCAGCCGCTGGGCCAGCACGCAGTCCAGCGACGACCCGACCAGGAACGGCTCGATGCCCATTTCGGTGAGCCGGGTGACCGCGCCCGGCGCGTCGTTGGTGTGCAGCGTGGAGAGCACCAGGTGGCCGGTGAGCGACGCCTCGACCGCGATCTGGGCGGTGTTGCCGTCCCGGATCTCACCGATCAGCACCACATCCGGGTCGGAGCGCAGGATGGCCGGCAGCACCGCGGCGAAGGTCAGCCCGGCCTTGGCGTTGACCTGCACCTGATTGATGCCCCGGAGGCGGTACTCGACCGGGTCCTCGACCGTGATCACATTGATCTCGGGCCGGCTGATCTTGCCCAGGGTGGCGTACAGCGTGGTCGACTTGCCCGACCCGGTCGGCCCGGTGACCAGCACCATGCCGTGCGGCTTGCCGAACGACTCGGCGAACCGGCTCAGGTTGTGCTCGGTGAAGCCCAGCTTGGCCAGGTCGAGGTCGATGCCGCCGGTGTCCAGGACCCGGAGCACGATCTTCTCGCCCCACACCGTCGGCAAGGTCGCGGTACGCAGGTCGACCGTGCGGTCCCGGATCAGCGCGGTGATCCGGCCGTTCTGCGGGATCCGCTTCTCGGTGATGTCGACGCCCGACATGATCTTGAGCCGGGAGATCAGGGCGGCCATGCCGTTGCGCGGGACGGTGTCCACCTCGTGCAGCACGCCGTCGATCCGGTACCGCACCCGCATGTCGTCCTCGGTCGGCTCCAGATGCAGGTCGGACGCGCGGTTCTGGACGGCCTGCTCGATCAGGCTGTTCACGTACCGCACGATCGGGGCGTCGTCGGCCCCCGCCGCCTGCGCGGCCATCCCCGACTGGTCGTCCAGCGAACTGTCGCCGAGATCGCCGAGGTCGCTGTCCTCACGTTGCAGCCGCTCGATGATCCGCCGGACCTCGCTGCGGGCCACCACCACCGGCCGCACGGTCAGGCCGGTGGCCGCCCGCACGTCGTCCAGCGCGACCACGTCGCCCGGGTCGGTCACGCCGACCACGATCTCGCCGTCGCTCATCGACAGGCCGAGCACCCGGTGCCGCAGCACCACCGGCAGCGGGATGCGCTTGAGGGCGGTCGGATCCGGGTTGTAGCCGACCAGGTCCAGCGTGTTGATGCCGAACGCCTTGGCCGCGGCCTCGGTCAGCTGCTCCTCGGTGACCACCGAGTCGTTGATCAGGACCGCGCGCACCGACCGGCCGCTCCGCTGCGCCTCCTCCGCGGCGGAGTCCACCGCGGCCGCGTCGACGCCGATCTGCTTCAGGGCGTCGAGCAGCGGGCGAAAGGTCTGATCCACGACATCCACTTCCAGTGGTAGCCCTGGGCGGTATCCAGGCCCCGGATACCGCCCAGGGCTACCACTCTTGGGCGAGGAACACGGCTTACTCACCCAGTTTGCCGCTAATCGGACGATTACGTGGTGGATAGCCGGAAGGTGCGCCGGTACGCCGAGGGCGACACCCCGATCGTGCTGTGCAGATGTTGGCGCAGGGCGGACGCGCTGCCCAGGCCGGCCCGCCGGGCCACCACGTCCACCGCCAGGTCGGTCGACTCCAGCAGCAGACGGGCGTGCGCCACCCGCTGTTGCAGCAGCCAGCGGGCCGGGCTGAGGCCGGTCTCGGAGCGGAAGCGCCGGGTGAACGTGCGTACGCTCATCCGCGCGTGTGCCGCCAGTTCCTCCAGCGTGACCGGCTCGCCCAGCCGGTCCAGCGTCCACTCCCGGGTGGCCGCCGTGCCGGCGCCGGCCGTGACCGGCACCGGGCGCTCGATGAACTGGGCCTGCCCGCCGTCCCGGACCGACGGCACCACGCAACTGCGGGCGGCCCGGTTGGCCACCCGGCTGCCGTGGTCACCGCGAACGATGTGCAGGCAGAGGTCGATGCCGGCGGCCACCCCGGCCGAGGTGAGCACGTCGCCGTCGTCCCGGAAGAGCGCGTCGAAGTCCCACTTGACCTGCGGATAGTGGGTCCGCAGCTGGTCCGCGTAGGCCCAGTGGCTCGCCGCCGGCCGGTCGTCGAGCAGGCCCGCCGCCGCCAGCACGCTCGCGCCGGTGCAGACCGAAACAATGCGGGCATTGCGGGTGTACGCTGCCCGCAGCGCCCGGACGACCTCGGGCTGAACGAAACCGTTTCGTACCGGGTCGGAGTCGCGGCCCACGCCCGGGACGAGCACCGTGTCGGCGGTCTCCAGCGCCTCCAGCCCGTAATCGGTCGTCACGGTGAAGCCCGCCGTCGTCCGGATCGGGTGCGGGCTGCACACGCGTACCGCGTAGAGATTTTGACCGTCTTCGTCCCGGGCCGAGCTGAACACCTGCCCGGGCACCCCCAGGTCGAAGGTGACGGCGTTGTCGAGGGCGAGAACGGTGACGCGATGTCTCATGGCCCGATTCTTGCGCATGATGGCCTCCCGGCCACTCGTCCGTCCGTGCCCCGATGCGGAGACTCGTCACGTGACCACACTTCGTCGGGTCCATCCCGCCTGGCTCGTCGCCGTCGCCGCGTTCATCGCGCTGATCGGCGCGGCCGGCTTCCGGGCCACCCCGTCCGTCCTGCTCACCCCGCTGCACGAGGAATTCGGCTGGTCGCTCGGGACGATCTCCGCCGCCGTCTCGATCAACCTGCTGCTGTACGGGCTGACCGCGCCGTTCGCCGCCGCGCTGATGGACCAGTTCGGCATCCGCCGGGTCGTCACCGTGGCGCTGCTGCTGGTCTCGGCCGGATCCGGGCTCACGGTGTTCATGACCGCCAGCTGGCAGCTGATCCTCTGCTGGGGCGTGCTGGTCGGGCTGGGCACCGGCTCGATGGCGCTGGCCTTCGTGGCCACGGTCACCGGCCGCTGGTTCGTCAAACACCGCGGCCTGGTCACCGGTGTGCTCACCGCCGGGGGAGCGGCCGGCCAGCTGATCTTCCTGCCGGTCCTGGCCAACCTGTCCGAACACTCCGGCTGGCGGACGGCCGCCCTGACCGTCGCGTTCGCGGCGCTGGCCGTCGTACCCCTGATCCTGTGGCGCCTGCGCGACCACCCGTCCGACCTGAACGTCTTCGCCTACGGCGCCGACGCTCCCACACCCGTGGTTCCCTCCGGGAACGCCGCCCGCAACGCGCTGAGCGCCCTGCGCGAAGCATCCCGAACCGGCCCGTTCTGGCTCCTCGTGGGCGGTTTCGCGATCTGCGGCGCCACCACCAACGGCCTGGTCGGCACCCACTTCATCCCCGCCGCCCACGACCACGGCATGGCCGAGACCACCGCCGCCGGCCTGCTCGCCCTGGTCGGCCTGTTCGACATCGTCGGCACGATCGCCTCCGGCTGGCTCACCGACCGGGTCGACAGCCGCCTGCTGCTCGGCGGCTACTACGCCCTGCGCGGCCTGTCCCTGCTGGTCCTGCCGTCCCTGTTCGCGGCGACCGCACACCCCAGCATGGTGCTCTTCATCCTGTTCTACGGCCTCGACTGGGTGGCCACGGTCCCGCCGACGGTCGCCCTCTGCCGCGAGTACTTCGGCGACCGCGGCGCCGTGGTCTTCGGCTGGGTCTTCGCCTCCCACCAGTTCGGCGCGGCCGCGGCCGCCCTCGTGGCCGGCACCCTGCGCGACCGCCTCGGCGACTACGACCTGGCCTGGTACGGCGCCGGCGCCCTGGCCATCCTGGCCGCCCTGCTCAGCCTGGCCCTCCTGGCCGGCCGCCACCTCAAGCCGGTCGCCCCCGGCATCGGCCTGGCCGTCCCCGCCGAATCAGCCTGACCCTCGGCGGCGGCCTGGTTCGACGACAGCTCGGGGCGCCGCAGACCGCTCGGAGCTCCCGCATATGTAGCGTTCGCCCTCGTCGGGGTCGTGGCCCGGGAAAGCGTGGCCGAACGGCGCGACTCGACCGGCCCCAGGACCGTGCCGCGGCCCTGGCCGACCCGGTCGGCTTCGTCGACTCCCCGGACCTGGAGCCCGCGGGAGCATACGGTCTGTACCCCGACGGACGCGGGAAACTCGATCCTTTGAAGTTCTCAATCGGTGGCGAGGCGGGCGTGCAGGTGCATGTCGTGCCAGCCGTCGGTGTGGCGCATCTCGGAGCGCTTGGTGCCCTCGTGCCGGAAGCCGGCGTGCGACGCGACCCGGCAGGACGGCTCGTTGGCGGCCGAGTGCATGACCTCGATGCGGTGCAGGCCGATCCGGGCGAACGCCCACTCCGACAGCGTGGTCAGCGCGCGCGGGGCGACGCGGCGGCCGCGGGCCGTGGGGAGCACCCAGTACGACACCTCGCCCAGGCCGAGCGGCAGGTCGAGGCGGCGCAGGCTGATCTGGCCGGCCACCCTGCCCTCGTCGAGCACGGCCCAGCCGGCCCCGGACTCGGCCCGCCAGCGGCCGGGCCAGTGTGCGATCCAGTCGGTGGCCTCCTCGTTGGTCATCGAGCGGCAGTGCCACTGGCGGATGCCGGGGTCGGCGTAGGCGGCGACCACGGTGGCGCGGTCGGACGGCAGCCACGGGCGCAGGGTCAGGCCGGCGCCGTGGATGTCCGGCTGGACCAGGGAGTTCAGCGTTCCGGGGCGGACCACCGGTTCGAGCAGGGACGGCATCTCAGTCCTCCAGCTCGACGACCTCGAGCACGCCGCTGACCACCAGGATCTGGCGTACGCCGGACGTGGGCCGGGCCAGCCGGAACGGAACACCCGCGTCCCGGGCCCGCTGAAAGCCGAAGATCAGCGCCCCCAGCCCGGTCGAGTCGATGAACGACAGCGCGAACAGGTCCACGACCACCGACCGCGGGCCGGCCGCGATCGCCTCGGCCAGAGCCGACCGCACCTGACCGACCGTGGCCACGTCGACCTCGCCGGTCAGGGTCACCGTGGCGACATCGTCAACGCGGTCCAGTCTGGCCACTACTTCCTCGGACACCGGTGAGGCCTTACCTTTCGTAGTGGACATATTCCTGTGCGAGAGGGGCCCGCCGTGCCTATCCGTGGTGGACTGCCACCGCGCAACCCGCGCTTCGCCGGCCGGGAGGACCTGCTCAGCGACATTCGCACGCTGCTCGGCAACGGTCCCGTGGCACTGTTGCCGGCGGCCGACCACCAACTCGGTGGCACGGGACGAACCCAGCTCGCGGTTGAGTATGCCTATCGGTACGCCGACACGTACGACCTTGTCTGGTGGATTCCCGCGGAACAGACGGCGGGCATGCGCGCCTCGCTGGCCGGACTGGCCCAGCGACTCGGTCTGCCCGAGGCCCGCGACATCAACCGCACGCTGGGCGCGGTCCGGGACGCGCTGAGCCGCGGCGAGCCGTACCGGAACTGGCTGGTCGTCTTCGAGAACGCCAACCGGCCCGAGGACATCAAGCCGTACCTGCCCAGCGGCGCGGGGCACGTGCTGGTCACCTCGCGCAACCCGCGCTGGACGTCGGAGCTGGCCCAGGCCATGCCGGTGCCGGTGTTCGACCGGGCGGACAGTGTGGACTTCCTGCGCCGGCGGCTGCCGGAGATGTCCGCCGCGGACGCCGAACGCCTGGCCGACCGGCTCCAGGACGTGCCGATGGCGTTGCACCAGGCGGCCGCGGTGCGGCTGGCGGCCGGCTGGTCCACGGCGGAATACCTGCGGCGGTACGACGAGCGGGCGGCCGAGCTGGCCTTCCCCACCCCGATCCGGGTGGCCTGGGGGCTGGCCGCGGACGCCCTGAGCGCCGCCTCGATGCCGGCCGCGCAACTGCTGGAGATGTGCGCGTTCCTGGCCAGCACCCCGGTGTCGTGGCAGCTGCTGTGGGCTGCCCGCGGCCGTGACCTGCCCGAGGAGCTGCAGCCGACGATCCGGCTGGAGCGCCGGCTGCGCGCCGCGATGCGCCTGATCGGCCGGTACGGGCTGGCCGACCTCGACCCGTCGGGCGAGCGCCTGCACGTGCACCCGCTGGTCCGCGGCATGCTCGCCCAGGAGCTCAGCTCGGAACGGCACGCCGCGCAGATGCGCGCCGTGCGCGGGATGCTGGCCTCGGCCGACCCCGGCGACCCGGACGCGCCCACCGCCTGGCCCCGGTACGCCGAGATCGTCCCCCACCTGGTGCACTCGGACGCGCTCGGCGGCGCCGGCGAGGAGTCCCGCCAGCTGGTCGTGCACTGCGTCCGCTACCTCTACGCCAGCGGCGACTACGACTCCAGCCGCGACCTGGCCAGCCAGGCGGTGGCCCGCTGGCAGGACACCGTGGGCGAGACCGACGAGCAGACCCTGCTGGCCTCCTTCCACCTGGCCAACGCGCTGCGGGCGGTGGGCCGGATCCCGGAGGCCCGCGGCCTCAACGCGCAGACGTTGCGGCTGCAGCGCGAGGTGCTCGGCGGGGACGACGAGACGACCCTGGCCACCGCCAACAGCGTCGGCGCCGACCTGCGCATGCAGGGCCACTTCGAGCAGGCCCGGCTGCTGGACTCGGACAACCTGGTGCGCTACCGGCGGCTCTACGGCGACAGCTATCCGACCGCCCTGCGCTGCGCCAACAACCTGGCCGCCGACCTGCGGCTGCTCGGTGACTTCCGGGGCGCCAAGGCGCTCGACGAGCAGACCCTCAAGCACCGGTCGTCGGTGCTGGTGGAGAACCACCCGGAGATCATCTCGTCGCGTGGCGCGCTGGCCTTCGACCTGGTCGGGATGGGCGACTTCGCCCACGCCGCCGAGGTGCTGTCGGTGCCGCACAGCCTGGACTCGGACCACCCGATGGTGTTGCTGCTGCGCCGGTTCGTGGCGCTGGCGGCCCGCCGCCGCGGCCAGGCTCACGCCCGCAAGCTGGCCCAGGCCAACGTGGACCGGTTCCGGCAGCGTTTCGGTGACCTGAACGCGGAGACCCTCGGCGCGATCGTCGGGCTGGCCAACTGCGCCCGGGCCGACGGCGACCTGGAGGGCGCGCACCGGCTGCTGGAACGGGTGGTCGCCCGCTATCACGCGGTGCTCGGCGACGATCACCCGTTCACGCTGGCCGCGTCGGCCAACCTGGCCGGGGTGGTGCGGGCGACCGGGCGGTTCGCCGAGGCGCGGACCATCGACACCGAGGCGCTGGTCGGGTTGCGGCGCAGTGTCGGCCCCGACCACCCGTTCACGTTGTCCTGTGCCAACGGGATGGCCGCCGACCTGCGGCACACCGGCGAGGGGCAGCAGGCGCGGGAGATCGCGGCGGACACGCTGGTGCGCTCGCGGACGGTACGCGGTTCCGACCATCCGGAGACCGCCGCCTGCGCCTGGAACGTGGCCTTGGACGCGGGCGACGACACCGCTCAGGAGCAGGAGATGACCGCGCTCACGAAGGCGTACGGGGAAAACCACCCCATCCTGGCCCGCGCGGCCCGCGGCGAACGTCTGGAGACCGAGATCGATCTACCGCCCCTGTAGGGCGTCCTGGCGGGCGAGCAGGTCGGTGAGGTCGGTGGCCGGCATCGGCCGGGCGAAGTGGTAGCCCTGGGCCTGAGCGCAGTCCAGCTCGCGGAGCCGGGCCGCCTGCAGCGCGTCCTCGACGCCCTCGGCGACCGGCGACAGGTCGAAGGTGCGGGCGATCTGCAGCACCGCCTCGGCCACCGACGCGCCCGTCGTCTCCTGCATCGCGGCCACGAACGAGCGGTCGATCTTCACCACGTCGACCGGCAGCGTGCCCAGGTGGCTGAGCGACGAGAAGCCGGTGCCGAAGTCGTCCAGCGCGATGCGTACGCCCAGGGTCTTGAGCGAGCTCAGCACCCGCGCCGACTCGGCCAGATCGGTCAGCGCGACCGACTCGGTCAGCTCCAGCACCAGCAGGTGCGGCGGCAGCCCGGTGCGCTCCAGCACGCCGCGCACCTCGTCGACCAGGTCGGGCCGGCTCAGCTGGGAGGCGGACAGGTTGACGTTCAGCTCGAAGCCCGGGTGCGACCGCTGCCAGCCGGCCGCCTGCCGGCACGCCTCCTCGAGCACCCAGCCGCCGATCCGGGGCAGCAGCCCGATCTGCTCGGCCAGGTCGAGGAAGGCGGCCGGGGCGAGCAGGCCACGGGTCGGGTGCCGCCAGCGGATCAGCGCCTCGACGCCGACCGTGTGCTCCCCGTCCAGGTCGACGATCGGCTGGTAGTGCACCTCGAACTCGTTCTCGTCGGCGGCCCGGCGCAGGTCGGCCTCGTCCCGGCGCTGCTGCTCGGCCAGTGCGAACTGGGCCGGGTCGAACCGCCGGGCCACGCCCTTGCCGTCGGCCTTGGCCTGGTAGAGGGCCACGTCGGCGTCGCGCATGACCGCGTCCACCGGCATCCCGCCGCCCCGGGCGAAGGCGATGCCGGCGCTGGCCTGGATGCTGAGCACGGTGTCGCCGACGGTCAGCGGCGCGGCCAGGTCCCGCAGGATCCGGTTGGCGACGGTGTCGGCGACGGTGTCGTCGGTCAGCCGGGGGAGCAGCACCACGAACTCGTCGCCGCCCAGCCGGGACACGGTGTCGTTGCCGCGTACGTTGGCGTTCAGCCGCTCCGCCGTCTTGATCAGCAACTCGTCCCCGGCGGCGTGGCCGTACGTGTCGTTGACCTCCTTGAAGCCGTCCAGGTCGACCAGGATCACCGCGGTGATCGTGTCGTCGGCGTCGGAGAGCGCGTCGGTGGCGTGGTTCATGAAGAGCTTGCGGTTGCCGAGCTCGGTCAGCGGGTCGAAGAACGCCTGCCGGGTGAGGATGGCGCGCTGCTTGGTCAGGTCGCGCATCAGCCGGTCGTTGGTGCGGGCGCCGAGGAACTGCCGGATCAGGATGACGCTGGACACGGCGATCAGCAGCCCGGTGAGCTCGGGGGAGACCTCGCCGTCCCGGTGGTACCACCAGCCGGCCATGAGCACGGCCGACGCGATCGGCGCGTACTGCAGCAGCGGCCAGCGTTCGGCCAGCAGGATGACGCCGACGCCGAGGACGGCCACCACGCCGATCGGCAGCAGCAGGGAGGTCCGGTCCTGGAACAGGGCCGGCCAGGTGAGCATGAGCAACGATCCGAAGACCATGCAGGCGTCGACCACTCGCCGCACCCGGTCCATCGTCGTCCTCTGCCCCATCGGCTCGTCACCTCCGGCCGACAGATCGGTCCCTGGCGCGCCCACCTGAGAAGTGTCAGCCGGCAATCCACCGGATCACACGAACCGGTTCACAGCCGACCTGCGCCAAGGCCACGACCTCCTCGGCCCGCGTAGTCACCCCAGCGGCGATGATCAGCGGCGTCAATTCAAGATCAGGATCTTTGCCCGGGTACGCGCGCGGAATTGTCCCGTAGTCACCCGCGAGGAGGGCGGCCTCGACGGCCGCAGCGCGCGTCTCGCGTGTCTGCGCGGTCGCGCTCTCGATCTTGATCGGGTCGCGGGTGCCGCCACCTCCCCCACCCCTGTACTGGGTGGGCGCCAACGTAGCGCGCCCCTCCGGCAATTCCGCCGCGTCGTCCACAGCCGCGCCGCCACGCAGCAGATTGTGGATGGCCACGAGCCGCGGCGAGTGCGACAGAGCGCGCCGCCCATCCGTGATCAGCCGCGACCTCACCGGCCCCACCGGATCCCCCCGCTGGAACGCCGCGACCAGCGAGTCCACATCCGGACGCATGTTCCGGATCCGCCACCGCACGTAATGATCATCGTTGGCCAGGCGGGCCAGATGCGTGATGCGCGGCTCACACTCCTCGGCGACCCACGGCCGCACCTCGTCCAGCAGCGCCCCCGTGAACCGCCGCCCCGCCGCGGTCAGCCGCCCGCCCGCCAGCAGACGTTCCGCCGTGGCGGCCACCGCCTCCCGCCACCGGCAGAACTCGAAGATCGCCAACGGCTCTCCGGTCGCCCGGGCCTCGGCCCGCCAGAACCGGGTAACGGCCAGATAGGCGTACGCGCCGTGCAATATGCCGGACTCCGGCCGCGGATCGTCCCGCCACGGCGAATACCCCCGTTCGCCCGGCTCGGCGCACAGGTCGAACAGGTGCGCGGTGGCGTTGAGCAGGCTGTGCTGGGCCTCGTGGAGCAGCCCGACCGCGAATCCGGCGGGGTCGGCGGGCCGGGAGATCGCCACCGCGCCGAAGGCGTCGGCCGAGGTCGCGCTGATCCCGCCCGCGCCGGCGTCCGCCTCGACCGGCACGACGCAGGTCAGCACGTCGGCGAGCAGCAGCGCGGCGGCCCGGTGCCGGGTGACGAGCAGGCGCCACGCCGCGGTCAGGCATTCCTGCCAGTGCTTCACTTCAAGATCATCGAGGGGTACGGACGGAGCCAGGCCCAGCAACCCCCGGCGTTCGTCGCGGTCGTCCAGGCGTACCCGAAAAGTGATCTTGTCGTGCTCGGCGGTGAGCAACCGGACGCCGGGCCGAGTGGCCGGTGGCGGCCCGGTGATCCGCCCGCGCAGCCGGGCCGCCGCCCACGCCCCGAGGAGCGGGTCGTCCACGTCCGTTTCCGTGGGCCCGTCGTCGCTCAGCGCACGCAGCAGAAGCAGATTCCGGCTGCGCTCGCCCCGCCGCAATTCGTCGATTACGCGCCGTGATGGCCGACCCGCGCCAAGGCTCGCGAATTCACCATCGGTCAGCGCGTGCCCACGCACGTCACAGCGCCGAATTGAAGCCGGCGATCGGTTCGTCCGGGCTGGTCAGGTCGTCGGCAATACGTCGCAGCGAACGGGCCAGAACTGTGTCGTCACCATCGGTGAGTGCGGCGAGTTCCGTCAGCGTAAACCCGGAGACATCGACCATCTCCGAGCGCCATTCCGCGGGGTGTTCCTCGTCGGTCAACGGGGCTCCTCCTGCCGAGTCGGATGTTTGCCGACCGGCAACCGTCAATGTATGCCGTACCAGTGGCGAATTCGCCGTGGGGGATGCGCCCCGAATGCGAATTTGCCACTGGGCATACATTACGCACCGGTCGCTAGTACGGGTGACCTCGTGGCACGCGCGCACACCGGGTGACGCTGAGTTGCACGTCCGTGATCTCATAGGACGCCAACACAGAAGAAAGTCGGCAACGGAGGACAAAACTGTGCTTGGTCGCAATCTGGACGACGGCGTGGAGGCGTCGGAGCGTTCCTGGAGCTCACCGCCTTCCGGCCGGGCCGAGGCGACGGCCACGCTGGCCGATCGCGTGGCCCGGCTGTCCGCGTCGGCTACCGGCGGTGACGGCACGATCCGGGTCCGGGTCGACAGCGGTGGCGCGATCACCCAGCTGGAGTTGCCCGACGCCGAGCTCGCCGCGGAGATCCTGCGGACCATCCGCCGCGCCCAGGCCGGGCTGGCCGAGCAGGTCGAGCTGGCGGTGAACGAGACCGTCGGCCCCGAGTCGGAGACCGGCCGCGCGGTGCTGGAGAGCTTCGCCCAGCGTTTTCCCGCGGTGCCGGGGGACGAGCCGGCCGCTCCGGTCATGCCGTCGCCGCCGCCGTTCCCGACATTCCAGAGCCGGCCGTCTCTGCCGCACCAGTCGCCCGGCAACGGCTTCGAGAGTGGGCGGGACAGCCGAGCGCGTTGAGCCATCGACCATTACGGTCGGTATCCAGGGGGAACGGATCCGTGCCGGCGTCGCGGGGACGCTGTGCGGACGCTTGTCGAAAGGGGACGGGAAGTAGTGAACACACCGCTGCCGAGCCGCGGTCCGGCGCCGCCGGTCGAGACCATGAACAACGCGGAGCTGGCCCGGCTGGTCGAGTCGGAGCACCCGTACCGGGGTAAGGCCCTGTTCGAACTTTCCGACCGCATCGCGCACGACGACGACGCGGCGACGAAGGTGGCGATGCTCAGCCGCCTGACATCGCTGCGGGCGGCGCGTTTGTTCGACCGGGTGTCGCTGGCCTGGTCCGGAATAATCGCGCTGCTCGCGGCCGAGACGGAACACGCACGGACGTCGGCGTACGAGGCTTTCTATGCTCTGGATCCGGCCGAGCAGCGCGACATGCTCGACTATCTGGAGGTCACGGCGATCGAGGAGGCCCACCCGCGCATCGCGTGAGCGGGCCCCCGGCTGCGTCAGGCGACGACCTTGACGTCCTTCCAGAAGGCGACCCGGTCACGGACGGCCTTGGCGTCCGGCTTCGGCTCGGGGTAGAACCAGACCGCGTCCTGGGTGTGGTGGTCCCCCGACTCGAGCGTGTAGTAGGACGCTTTGCCCTTCCACGGGCAGACGGTGTGCGTGTCGGAGGGGCGCAGCACTTCCTCGCGCAGCGACCCGCGCGGGAAGTAGGTGACGCCTTCGACAACCACGGTGTCGTCGCTCTCGGCGATGATCTCGTCGTTCCAGATGGCCTTCGGCATAGCTCGAACGTAGCGCGTGCGACGCCCGCGGTCCGATATGCGGGGTTTATTCAGCTCCGCGGGGTGAATCGCGGTGCGTCGCACGGACATTGCCGCTCCGGTAGGCGAAGATCTAGTGTCGACCGGCGTACCCCCCGACGAAGGCTGCCGAGATGACCCGCCAGAGCACGCTGCCCAGCCTGCGAGAGCAGGCCCGGCACGCACTGCTGCTGCTTGGCGTGCCCGCTCCGGCCCGCCTGGTCGTCGACGTCCACGCGGCGTTCTTCGACGGCGACCTGTCGGTTCCGGCGCTGGCCGCCCTGATGCGCGAAGACGAGCGCGCCCACGCCGAGCGCCCGCGTTCCGCTGCGGCTCCTCCCCGCGCTGAGCCTGCGCCTTCTCCTCGCGCTTCGCACGCTTCTCCCGGCGAGCCTGCGCCTTCTCCTCGCGCTTCGCACGCTCCTCCCGGCGAGCCTGCGCCGTCCCCTCGCGCTTCGCACGCTTCTCCCGCCGAGCCTGCGGGTTCTCCGCTCGCCGAGCCTTCACTCGGCGAGGGGCGTTCTCTCAGCGACGGGCGTTCTCTCGGCGGGCGGGCCACCGACGCGGCGGGCCCACTCACCGACCCGGATGGCGCCGCTACGGCCTCGGCCACCCACCCGGCCCGGGGTGAGGACGGGACTCTGCCGCGCCCGTACCTCATATGTCCTGCTCTTCAGCAAGACCTCACCCCGGCGCGCGGAATCGTCACGCTCTCGACGTGGTCCCTCGACGAGCGCCTGAGTACGCCCGCGGTCGCCCGCGCCCACGCGCTGGTCGCGACCGTCCGCATCGCCGAGTTCGCCGCGGTCTGCCAGGGCGCCAGTGCCGGAGCCCACGAACTCCTGCGCCGCCTGGCCGCCGACGTCCCCGGCGGCCCCGAGTCCCTCGACCTGGCCGCGGCCGCCCGTGCCGCCCTCGACGCCCCGGCCCTGGCCGCAACCGCCGCCGCCGAGGAACCGGCCCGCACCGAGGCCCTGTCCCGCGCCGAACTCCTCGACGACCACCGCCGCCTCTTCGGCCTCCCGTCCGTCCCCCACCAGCGAGGCGGCGCGTGACCGACACCCTTCCGCGCCACCCCGCCTCCGACCCCGCACGGCCCGGCCGCGCCCCGGTCGATCCGGCATCGCCCGGTTCCGTCGCGCCGGGTTCCGTCTCGGCTGGCCGCGGTTCTGTCGATCCGGCATCGGCCGGTTCCGTCGCGCCGGGTTCCGTCCCAGGTGGCCGCGGTTCCGTCGATCCCGCGCTTGAACGGCTGCGGGGAAGCACGCCGCGGAAGCGGCACAACGCCCGCACGATCGCCGCGCTCACCGGCAACCCCGGCTGCAACCGGCGGGCAGTGCTCGACGCGGCCGGCATCGACAAGCCGGGGCTCTCTGAGCGGGTCGGCTTTCCCGGACAGTTCGGCCAGTCCCGGTTCGCCCTGGCCCGCGGCAACGGCTTCGAAGCCATGCTGAAGGCCGACGACGGCGCCCAACTGCTCGCCGCGCTCGGCTACCCGGCGCTCAAGGTCGGCTACGACGACCTGGGCGCCGACGCCGACGAGACGCTCACCGAACGCCACGCCCGCACCCGAGCGCTGCTCGGCGACGCGGCCGGTGCCGCCCTGATCGACCACCCCCTACTCACCTTGGACGTGGCCGGCCAGACCGTCTTCCTCGAACCGGACCTGATCGCCTTCCAGCGGGCCGGCCGCCTCCAGGTCGTCGAGATCAAGTCGTTCGCGATCATCGACGGCCAGGCGGACAGCGCGAAGGTCTCCGCCGCGGCCACCCAGGCCGCCGTCTATGTGCTCGCCCTACGCAACCTCCTCGCCTCGCTCGGTCAGGACCCCGGCCTGGTCAGCCACGAGGTCGTGCTGGTCTGCCCGGAGAACTTCTCGTTCAGCCCGGTCGCCGTGGTGCTCGACGTGCGCAAGCAACTCGCCACCCTCCGCCGCCAACTCGCCCGCATGGCGTCGGCCGCGGCGCTGGTCGCCGCGCTGCCCCCGGACCTGTCCTTCGATCTCGCCCTGCCGCCCGAGAAGCTGACGGCCGCCCTGGCTGAGGTCACCGCCCGCTACGCGCCGGAGTGCCTCTCGGCGTGTGAAATGGCGGCGTTCTGCCGGGACGAGGCCGCGGGCACGACGGCCGCGCTGGGCCGGCCGGTCCGCGACGCGCTGGGTGGGGTCGCGACGGTGTCCGAGGCGCTGGACCTGGCCGGTGGCGCTCGCGCGTCGGACGAGGACCAGCAGGAGGCGGCCGCTCTGCTCCGGACCGCCGCGCGCCTGCGCGCCGAGGCGCTGGGCCAGTCTGCTCCGTGAGCACGCTGACCGCCCTGGCCCGGGCGCAGGCCGTCGTCTCGGGCGAGGCCGAGGCGATCGCGACCGTACGCCACCTGCACTTGCACCGACGCCCGTTCGTCTTCGTCCCGCTGGCCATGGCCGGCGAGGCCAACGCCCCGCTGGCCGCCCTGGCCGGCGCCTCGCAGATGTCGCCGACGCTGCTCGTCGTGCCTCAGCCCCGCAACCGCGACCAGCGTTTCCGCTTCGCCGCCGAGCTGGCCGAGGTGCTCCTGCCGTACGTGGACTCGTTCACCGGCGTCTCCGAACCGATCGCCGTCGACCGCGGCAAGGACGTCCGTTACCGCTTTGTCGACGCCCCGCAGCTCTGGGTGCCGAACACCGGCGGCGTCGACTTCGTCAAGCTGCTCGGCCGCTCGACCCGGTTCCGCCGGATCGACGGCGACTACCCGGTGCCTCCGGGCGTGCCGCTGCTCGGGCGGTGGCTGACCTTCTTTGCCCAGTCGGCCGAGGTGCCGGGCGCGTCGCTGCTGCTCAACGTCGTGCAGGCGCTCGGGTTGCACTGGGCCACCGGGCAGAGCGGAGCCGAGGACGCGCAGCTCGCGGCCCAGCTCGCCTGGATCTCGCCGCCGCGTGGGATGTCCGGCCGGGACGCCGCCCGGGCGGCCGAAGGCGCCGCGGCTGGTCCGGCCACCGACCCCGAGTTCGACAACAAGGTGCTGGCGCCGCTGATGGAAGCGGACGACGTGCCCGGGCTGACCGAGGCGCTGCGGGAGGTGCTGCGGCCGACCTGGGACCAGGTGTGGCTCGCGTTGTCTCTGCTGCGGGCGCTGCCGGCCGGCGCGCGGGTGGCCTCGCGCTGGGACGCCGACCGGGACAGCTTCTCGGCCTTCGTCACCGGCATCGAGGAGGGCCTTCCGCCGCAACCCCGGCGGGACGGGGCCGTGGCCGCGGCGTCGCGCCTGCACCGCCTGGAGAACGCGGCCACCCGGTACGCCGTCCAGCGCGCCTTCGACGATCCGCTGGTGATGGCCGAGCATCGGCTGACCGGTGCCGCGTTCGTCGGGACCGTGACGATGGCCAAGGACGACCGGGTCGACGACACCGGCCGCCGCCCGGTGCTGCGGCCGCGCATCATGGTCGCCACCACCGAGCCGGTACGCGTCGAGCCCGGCGCCGCGCTCACCTCCCCGGCCCGCCCCGCCCAGAAGGCCAAGGTCATCTCGGTCACGCCTACCGCCGACGGGGCCGACGTGCTGCTGGAGCTCACCGGAGGCATGGGCCGGAAACTGGTGGCCGCGCCCGGCAGCGTCCCGGCGGTCGGTGAGCGCCTCCTGCTGACGACGCTGAGTGAGGCCTTCCGCCCCGGCGCGGCCTTCCCCGACCCGGCGCACACCCCTTGGACACACGGCGGTCCGGTGGTTGAGTGATGGAGTGTTCGCCGTCACTCTCGAAGACTGTCGTTGCGAGAGCCTGGCGTTCAGCCCCGACGCGACCCTGCTCGCCGTCGGCGGCTCGAACGGCCTGGTCGGTCTCTGGCGCGTGGACACCGGCCGCCCGCTGCGGCACTTTGTGCACGATCTGCTCGGCCACCCGGTGCGCGCGGTGGCCTTCGCCCCCGACGGCACGCTGCTGGCGGCGGTCGGTGGCGACCACCTGAAAGTGCGTGACCTGCGCACCGGCCGGCTGATTTTCAAGCGCCAGCACCCGGCCGTCCTGACCGCGGTCGCGATCGACGAGACCAGCACCTGCATTGCCACCGCCTGCACCGACGGCACGCTGCGTCTGTGGTCGCGTCGCGGCGAGCTGACCAGCCAGGAGCCGAACGCCTGCACAGCCGAGACGACCCGCCTCACCTTCGCCGGCGATCGCCCGGTGGCCACCGCCGGGCCGGCGGACGCGGTCACCTCGGGCGACGGGCGCTGGACGGCGGTCGTCACCGGCACCGGGGTTCAGGTGCGGTCGACCGTGCCGCGGCCACGGGCGTCATGACGCTTTGAGGTGCGCCAGGATGGCCTGGTTGGCCTCCCAGCCGTCCGGGAACTTGACCGGCACGTTGAGGTGCACCGGCTCGGTCGAGGGATGGGCGTCGAGCAACTCGGCGATGCCGGCCCGGGCGACGACCACGCACGCGTTGCGGTGCCGCGAGGTCAGGACGCACAGCCGGCCCGACTCGAGGTGGAAGGCGGTGGCGTCCTGCCGGCCGGACAGCGGATGCAGGACGATCGTCAGGTCGTACTCACGGCCCTGAAGTCGGTTTGCGGTGTCGACCGTCACGCCGGCGGCCTCGGGCGGCAGGAACGAGCGGATGGCGGCGGCCTGATCGCGGTGCGCGGCGCCGATCGCCACCCGGGCCGGTGTCAGCGGTGCCGATTCGGTGTGGCCGTCACGCGCGAGCGCGCGGGTGGCGAGTTGTGCGCAGGCCGCGGCGGCCTCGGCGTCGGTGCGTACGGTGAATCGGGCCGGCAGCTCGTGCAACCCCCAGCCGGTCGACGCGGCGGTGTCGAGCACCTCGTCGAGGGGTGACGCCGCCGGCCGGCCGAACGACAAGGTGCGATCACCCGGACCGGTGCCCGCCCGGAAGCCGGTGAACGGATAGAACGCCTCGGCCACCACGGGCGCCGCGGACGCCGGGAGCCGCCACGAGACCGGCAACCGATGCACCGGAAGGTCGGGATTGTGCCTGAGCAGCACCGCGACCGCGCTCTGCATCGGGTCCCACGACAGGCCGGTCCAGCGATCCACCTCGACCGTCGAGAACGGGTCGAGCTGGCCCGGGTCGCCGACGAACAGCGCCCGCGCGAACCGTCCCGCCACCCTGAGCAGGGCATCCGACCGCATCTGGTAGGCCTCGTCGACGATCGCCCACGGCCACAGGCCCTCGGTCACCGTCGCCCACTTGGCCGCCGTGCCGATCGTGATCGCCGGGCTGCCCAGGTCGCCCACCTTGGCCCCGACGCGGCACCGCGGATGACCCCGCACCCGCTCGGTCGGCGCGTAGTCGACCGCCGACAGCCGCCCGACCGGCACCTCGGGTGACCTGGTGCCGAGCCGATCGATGAGGTCGTCGACCTGCTCGTTGGTCTGCGCCACGATCATCAATGGCTCGCCGGCCGCGGCCAGCTCACCGGCCGCGCGCACGACCAGCGTGGACTTGCCGGCGCCGGGCGGCGAGTCGACGACCACTCCTCGGTGGTCGCCGGTGGCGAGGTCGCTGAGGACCGCGCCGACGACGTGATCGGCCTCTGCGGACGGGCTCGGGGACAGCGCTGCGATGGGCACGGACGAGACCGTAGCTCGCGCCTCCGACAGTTTTCGGGAGGCTGTGGACAACTTGTTCCCGTCGTACATTTGTTCTAATGTCCCTCACCGCGGCACTCGCTTACGCCCGGCACGGCATCCCCGTCCTGCCGGTGCACAACCCTGTCGCGGACGGAGGGTGTTCATGTGGCAGACCTGGTTGCGACCGGCCCGGGAAGCACCCGTTGCTGCGCCATGGTCTACGCGACGCGAGCACCGACCCGCGACGGATCGAGATGTGGTTCACCCGGTGGCCGCACGCCAATCTGGGCCTGGTCACCGGCGTGGTGATGGATGTCGCCGACGTCGACTCGGTGACCGGCTGGCACGCGCTGCGCCACCTCTTCGGGGGCGCGATGCCGCCGGGGCCCCAGGTCCGCACGGGCGGTGGCGGCTGGCATTTCTGGTTCAGACCCCTGGGGTACGGAAACCGCGTGCGCCTGTTGCCCGGTCTGGATTGGCGTGGCGCCGGTGGCTACGTGGTGGCACCGCCGTCGCGGCACGCGAGTGGTTCCGCCTACACCTGGGTGCGCCGGCCGGGCGGCCCGCTGCCCGAGGGGACGGCCGCGTTGCGGGAGCTGGTGCGCGGTCCGGCGTACGAGCCTCCGGGTGGGGTGATCGAGCATCCGGAGCGTTACGCCGAGGCGGCCCTGACAGCGGCCGTCGAACGGGTGGCGAACGCCCCGATCGGCACCCGCAACGACACGTTGAATCGGGCCGCGTTCGCGCTCGGCCGGCTGGTCGGCGCGGGGCTGCTGTCCCCGGCCGACGTGCGCCGCGAGCTGGAGACGGCGGCGTGGCGATGCGGCCTGGGCCGGGTCGAGGCGCGGGCCACGATCCGGTCCGGTCTCACGGCCGGGACGCGCTCGCCGATCGACGCGGGTCGACGTGGCGTGGCGTGACGTTCCGTGATTGGTCAGGATGGATGGGTGACTCAGGAGCGCAGGTTGAAGGCGTACGAGGTCCAGGTGCCGATCCGGGCCGGCCAGAACGAGGTGTGGGAGGCGGTCACCAAGCCGCCGATGCTGCGTCGATGGTTCGGCTGGGACTATGTGGGGCTCGACGCCGAGATCCAGCAGATCTTCGTGAAGGCGGTGACCAAGGTCGCCCGCGCGAAGCGGATGAGCTGGGCCGACGGGTCCTATCTGGAGATTACCGGCGACGCGTCCGGCAGCGTCGTGCGAGCGGTGCGAGAAGGTCCGGCGGCAACCGGTCCCGAGCAGTTCGACGCGATCGAGGAGGGTTGGAAGGCCTTCCTGGTGCAGTTGCGCTTTCTGCTCGAGCACGACCCGCAGGGGGTACGCCGGACCATCTACCTGACCGGCGAGAGCACCGGGCAGGAGACGCTCGGCCTGGTCGACGCCGAGTGGCAGCGCGTCGGCTCCCGCGTGGCCTGGACCGTCGACGCGGACGCCCACCTGGTGGTGGCCGCGGGCAACCGGCCGCTGGACAGCTCATGGCCGGGCCGTCAGCAGATCACCGTGTCGACCTACGCGCTGTCCGACGCCGAGTTCGAGGCGTGCCGCGACAACTGGGCCAAACGCTGGGCGGCGGCGGCCGACGACGTGGCCGTGACCATCGCCGGTTCCCCCGACCCGGCGGGCTGATCTGGTGGCGGGCTGATCTGGTGGCGGGCTGATCTGGTGGCGGGCTGATCTGGTGGCGGGCTGATCTGGTGGCGGGCTGATCTGGTGGCGGGCTGATCTGGTG